>CAVKOU010000072.1:0-2007 GCA_963658085.1 bacterium | reverse complement strand
TCACATTGACGGACTGCACGGAGATGTCGGAGGATGCAGTTGTTCTGAAGAAGTCCTATGACAAGCGCATCAATGGCACAGATATGGAGATTAACAGAGGAAGACTTGCAGCATTTTCTCTTGGCCTTGCAAGCATGGAAACAACAAATGAACTGGAGGTAACGAATGGTTGATTATGTAACATTCGAAGAAATATTAAATAGTACAGATAACATGACCATCCTTCGGGACAACAGCCTGCAGGATGATGGGACTGATATAGTTGAAGGAGTGGATTGGTTTACCTACAACGGTAAGATTGCCAGCACCCTTTATGTCAGCGGCAATTCCTGGATTGGCTTTGGAGAAAATGCAGAGCATCTTCGCATTGTAAGACGTGATACAGATTTAATGACGCTTCGACGGGAGGAAGGAACGCTCTTAGGGTTTTACAAATTTCTCCGTATCCGATGGGAGGGCTACTCCGTGCATGGCAATCGCATCAAGGACACAGAACTTATCTGGGACTGCCTACTGCTTGATACTGGATACATCTGCGTCCGCTTTGATGTAGTTCCTACAAATAGCAGTTATCTGGCTGCTTCAAGCCTTGTAACGGGAGCAAACATCATCTCATTCACACCGCTTTCTGGAATGACAATTTTCTTTAAGACTGCAGATGCGGAGGCTACGAGTTTTGCCTATCAGGACAGTGCTCCGGTGTTCCTCGACCCTTACAACCGAAGATATCTCATCACGGATGCCAAGGGGGATGTCTACACCATTAGCGAAGAGGCACTTACAAAGCTTGAGGAGACGGAGCTTACTGCAGAACTTTTTGAGACCTATGGCATTCAGGATATTCCGGATGGAAAACTACTCTTAGAGCTTAAAGATCCGACCATTCTTTACTGGCATGATTCAGAGAATCCATTTCCTCCATTTCGTGTGACCTACAGCGGTGTACCTGTCCCACAGGTGCTTTACTCGGAAAATATTGACATGTCGGATTCAACCATCCTCGGTATAGAGAAAGTAGTCTGTGACTGTGATGACAAGGTGCTGTTTGCAGTGTCATTTGACGATGGCGAGAGTTGGTGGAGTTGCATCGATTCTGTCTGGGCAAAGCTCTCTGAAGAGAAATCCGGCATGTCAAAGGCGGCTCTTGAAGCCATCAGTGTGGATGCCTGGTCAGAAAAAGCCATCACGGGGCAGATTAAATATCGCTTTATCATAAGCGGTGAGGACGGATATTTAAAATCCATCACCACCGACTATTTGAATGTGGAGGAATAAGAATGCTAAAAGGAAAAAGTGTGATTGAGCTGACCGATGTTCATACCGGGCAGAAGGAAGTATACGAAGACACGAACATGGTAACAGAAGCGGTTTCCGACATTTTCAATACGAACATTCTCGGAATGCTCTACAACAACACAAGCTTCAACGGCTCCAATGGAGATGCATGGATGCTGCCTATCAAGAAAAATCTGATGGGCGGCATTCTTTTATATCAGAACGAATTGGAGGAACGCACAGACAATATCTATGCACCGCTTTCCAATCCTCTGATCGGCTATGCATCCGATGATGCCAACAACACCGAGGATATCCGAAGAGGCAGCAGAAATCTTACCGAGAGCAAAGAAGTTGATGGTGGTTATCGCTTCGTGTGGGACTTTGCCACCTCTCAGGCAAACGGCACGATCTCTGCAATTGGGCTTACAAATACTCTAGCTGGAAAAGGTACACAGTATGCAGCAAACTACATGGTGCGTATCGGCACTTGGTCTGCAAACGTGAACAGTCTTTATAAGACCTATCTGGAACGAGAAAATAAGCGCCTCTACATCAAGGATGGTTATCGTTTGGAAATGACCACCTACTACAATTCGACACAGGCGGTACTCAGAAAACTGAAGGATGAATATCTCCATGCGCTGCTTGTCACCAGACCGCTCACGGATTATACCAGCGAAGCCGAGGAAGAAGTTTATATCGAGTTAGGACACTATCCGTATTACTACC
>CAVKOU010000071.1:0-2169 GCA_963658085.1 bacterium | reverse complement strand
TTTACTTCTCTTACTACGTCCATGATAGTTCCATCACGGCCCTCGATGATTCCTACTACTCGGTCACCGAACTGTACCTTCTGTGGCTCTCCGGTAATAGAGTAAGCAATATCTCTCAGTTCTTCGATGGTCTTAAACGGAAGGTCTACGTCCTTCATAGCCTCGATAAGATCCTGTCTCTTCGGATTAATGGCAATACCATAGTCAGTGATTACAACGTCGATAGACTCTCCCGGTGTAGTTACGGTAGTAACCTCTGAACAGATGGCCGGAATTCTTCCCTGAAGCAGTGGTGCAATCACGATAGTACACTTTGCTCCCTGTGCGGTATCCGGATGTCCACCCTGAGCGCCTGTAATCATTCCGTCAGATCCAACTACTACGTTACAGTTAAAGTTCACGTCTACCTCTAAGGCAGCAAGAATTACGAAGTCTAACTTATTTACGATAGCTCCCTTGTTAAATGGATCTGCATACTCTCCTGCTGTGATCATGAAGTGCTTTGGATGCTCTACATTTTCAACAGCTGCCAGGTCGAAGTCCTGGGTATCAAAAAGGTAATCTACCTGATCGTTATTTAAAAGATCACACATAGGCTTGGTCAGTCCACCCACACCGAAACTCATGCGGATGTTGCGCTCTTTCATGATCTTTGCCAGAGAGATTGTGGAAGCGATGGAAGCTCCACCTACACCTGTCTGGTAAGAAAATCCGTCTTTAAAATATGGAGTATTTACTACAAACTGGGTGCAGTAATCTGCCATCATTAACTTTCTCATGTCAGTGGTAGGCTTTGCTGCTCCGGTAGCAATCTTGTTCGGATCTCCGATGGCCTCTACTTCTACCACATAGTCTACCTTTGTCATGCTGATCTGTGCCGGATAGTTTGGAAATGGAACCAAAGTATCTGTTACAGCCACTACCTTATCTGCGTGATCTGCATCAACGGAAGCATAAGATAAAACTCCACAGTTACTCTTTCCGCCCATACCGCTGCAGTTACCATAGTCATCACAGGTCGGTGCTCCGATAAATGCGATATCTACTCTGGTCTCTCCGCTTTCAATGGCACGAACACGTCCACCGTGGGAACGCATGATTGCAAGTCCCTTTAACTTACCATGAGAAATAGCCTCTCCGATTTTTCCACGAACACCGGAAGACTGGATATTTGTAATGGTTCCGTCCTCGATATAAGGAACGATTGGATCATGAGCCTTACCCAGTGAGCTTGCACAAATGGTAATGTCCTTGATTCCCATGTTATGAACCTCTTCCATTACCATATTTACGATGTAATCTCCCTCACGGAAATGGTGATGGAATCCTAAAGTCATTCCGTCTTTGATTCCACATTTTACCAATGCATCGTGAATGTTAGCCACCAATTTGCTCTCGGTATTATCTACCACACACTTGGTATTTGCTCCGTCTTTTTTATATACGTAACCACTTCTGTAGTTATTTCCCTGAAATACTTCTTTTCCGGTAATCTTTAAAATCTCTTCCGGAATCTCTCTTCCTACTGCATTTAACATCTTACAAATCCCCCTTATACACGCCTGATGCCTTGGCAAGTTCAATGGTTCTCTTTGCTCCGTCGTAGAAAGCGATATCGATCATCTTGCCGTCTACGGTAAATACACCGATTCCAAGAGCCTTCTTCTCGTCGATCTCACGAACAACCTTCTCTGCGAAGATAATATCTTTCTGGGTTGGTGTATAGATGTCATGTACCACGTCGATCTGTCTTGGGTTGATAATGGATTTTCCGTCAAATCCCATCAGGTGAATATTTTCCACATCCTGACGGAAACCGTCCATGTTGTCTAAGTCTGTAAATACAGTATCAAAGCACTGTACTCCTGCGGCTCTGGCTGCAATAATCATCTGCTGTCTTGCACCCATAAGCTCGATTCCGGTTCCTGTAATGTGGGTCTGAAGATCCTTGGTATAATCTCCACCGGATAAAGCGATACCGAATAAGCGATCAGAAGCCTCGCAGATTTCAAGGGCGTTCATAACACCTCTGGCAGACTCTAAGGCTGCCATAATAAGAACACTTCCCTCTTCCCGTCCAAAATCTTTCTCTGCCTGTGCTACTACTTCTTCTACCATATGAACATCTTTTGCTGTCTCTGTTTTCGGAATACGGATGGCATCACATCC
>CAVKOU010000070.1:0-2549 GCA_963658085.1 bacterium | reverse complement strand
CTATGCTAGCTAACAGTTTGGTGACTGTCTCGAGGCTTTTTCTTGTCTTTTTCTTCATGCCATCGCTCCTCCTTTCACAATTTATTATACACTCATTGAGTATATAACGCAACTGTTTTTTGGAGTTTTTTTGTTGGCTTATACGCTGGTTTATGGTTTTAAGCAACAAAATTACGCTCAAATTTGGGTACACATTCCGCACCATTCCGCACCATTCCGCACCATTCCGCACCATTCCGCACCATTCCGCACCATTCCGCACCATTCCGCACCATTCCGCACCATTCCGCACCATTCCGCACCATTCCGCACCATTCCGCACCATTCCGCACCATTCCGCACCATTCCGTCTTCATTACTTCGAAGGCGGATTTTTAAGAGCAGGGGTTCCCTCCTTGCTCTTTTGCTGGTTTATGGTACAAAAAAAGAACGAAGTCCGTGACTCCGCTCTTTTCCTTTTTATCATTTTATCACATTTTTTCGGCTTTGAGTGCGGTTTTTTAAAAAAAATTTTTTATTTTGCCCCTAATTCCGCCTCCAGCAAGTCTAATATGTACTGGTTTAGGGATTTTCCCGCTCCCTCTGCCAGTGCCTTGTATTGCTCCTTCTTGCCCTTCCTGCACGTTATCTGTATGCGGTCATAGTTCTCTTTGACATACTTCTGCGTTGCCTTGTTCTGTGCCTGCGAATAGCCCGCCACTCTTGACCTCTTTTCTCTTCCTGCTATAATGAACTTAAAAGGGCTGGGCACCATGCAGGAAGTTTTGGAGCGGTGCCCGGCTCTCGCTCTATTTAATTACTTTCTAACTTCTTCTAAAATCTTATCGATGTGCTCTACCGTTTTCTCTTCGTCGTTTACCTTTGCTACTTCTCTAATCGATACCAGCATTGCTATTAAATCAGTCTTTGTCATTTCTTCGTTCTCCATTGTTTCTCCTTTCCTGCTTCACTCCTTTGCTACTACTTTATTATATCACCATTTTATATTGCTGTCAATAGCTCTAATCTTTTTACTGTAGAAAAAATAGAACTTTTTTCGCCGCAGGTAGTAAGCATCCTTCTCGCACGGCATGCCCTTTTCCTTTAACTGCCAAAAGCTGAAGCCGTAGGCCACGCCCAGTAGCATGTACTTGTATATCTCCGGCGCTACTTCCTTTACGGTATCCTCCAGCACCTTCTTTTTCTTTGCCAGTTCATACCGCCGCTCTGCCAGATCCGTAACGGAGTCATAGCCGCCGGATGTCTGGACGTGCTCTCCGTCGTAGGAAATCCCCTTCATGACATCCGGCGGCGTCTTTAACTCCCTTACCCACTCACGGTACTGGAGGGCGTGCCGGACTGCGGCCAAGTAGTCATCTTTCGGTAGCTTGTACTTTTCTTCCTTGGCCACTCTGGCTACCGCAATATCTGCTGTAGGGTCGCTGTACTTTTCCTGGTTCACCCCTCCAATACCTCCTGTTCCTTTACTTTCCTGTACTACCGAAGCCGCCTTCATTCCGGCCGCTTATAGATTCCCCAAGCTCTTCCGCATAGATTGGTTCGCTCAGCAGTGTGGGGATGATCACCAACTGCACCACCTTCGCACCTGCGTCTATTATATAATCTTCCGAACTTGTGTTCCACATCCGTGTCTTAATGGCTCCTCTGTACCCGGAGTCGATCACGCCTCCCATGCAGATGATACCATGGTTGACCATCAGCCCGGACTTGCTCTCCAGCTTGCCAAAGTATCCGATCGGTATCTCTACGCTTATATCTAAGTCAATAACCGTCTGCTCGCCTCTCCGGAGCACTACCCTCTCCTGTGACCGGAGGTCGATTCCCGCATCATCAACGTGTGCCCTCTCCGGTAGGTAACTTCCGTTAAACTTATCGCCCATCTTGTATTTCATTTCTTTTTCCTCTCTCCAAAGTGACCGCTATCCTCCCAGAGACTGCAGCTGTCATCCGGTTTAACTTCCTTGCCGTTAATGCAGTGCAGTGTGCCCTTCTGCTTGGTTCTCCAGATGCAGGTCATGCACTTCTTTTTTGTTTCTTCCATTATTCCTCAATGCCTTCCTGATCCCGGTCTATGTGATAGGATAACCGCTCCTCCAACTCCTATGATCTCGTTTAACCCATCCGGATAATTTTTCGCAAAACCTGTTTTTGTCGTTTCTTCGTTTCCCATTACCTGTCCTCCTTTTTTTAGAAATCAGCTTCGACCACGTTTCCGTCGCGGAGCATATACCACGTGTCAGCTTTGAGTGTTTCGCCGTCAATTTGCACCAGTCTCGCTTCTTTCAGGTGCCAGTCGTCTTTATCATTTCTGTAGCTAAAGCCCTCGTCTTCTCCATCTTCTTCTCCGTCATAAATCCATTCAGTCAATACAACATAAGAACCAACAACTCCCTTTGCCTTGCTGTTATATCCCCACGCTACAGCAAGCGTTTCTGCATCAGTTGTTTCGCTTGCCCCCTTGTAACCAGTTACGGAGGAGACTCCGCAGCTACCTGTTGCGGAGGAGGCTCCCTTGTAACCTGTTGCGGATGATGCTCCGTAGTCACCAG
>CAVKOU010000069.1:1640-2944 GCA_963658085.1 bacterium | reverse complement strand
GCATCCTCCTGCCGGAGTCTTTTTATTGTAATAATGTGTCGGTTGGCGAACTATTACTTTTCTGTTACATTGGCTGTCTTGGATTCACCGTCTACGGTGATGCCACTTGTGCCATACTCTACAGCTGGGTTCTTGCAGCCATCGCTTATAGTCATGTGGTCTTTGAAGCCTGTGATAGTCACCTTATAGCCGGCGTTGACGCAAGCGTGGATGGCTGGGAAGTCTTTTGCATTTGTACCAGTCACTGTTGCTTTGTTTGTACCCATGAAGGTGATATTTGTCTCATAAGCATAGGCATCATTTATGTAGTTGCCGAGAGTGAGAGCGGCGAAAGCAGCCTGGTTTCCTGAGAGCCATTTTGTCATCCAACGATTCTCGCTATGAGTTGCTGCCAATGTAGCATTGAGAGTAAACTCGCAATCCTCGATGGTATATGTGCCGCCACGGAGGAAAGCACCCTGGTGGTTGCCGGAGAACTTACAGTTCTTCATAGTAACGGTTGCAGGGATGTTGATCAAAGCACCAGTCTCCGCTGCGTAGAAAGTGCTGTTTTCCAAAGTTATGGTGCAATCTTTAGCTACCTGAGGCTTTGTGTTGGCATTGGTAGACACAGCGAAATAATTACTCGTTTCGACCTTCGAGTTCTTTATGGTTAGTGCAGCCTTTTGAGAACACTGTACAATGAAGATGCATTGATAATCTTTACCACCGGAATAGGTAATTCCATCCAGTTCCAATGTGCCATTTGAACTAACGCATACAAAGTCGCTTCCTTTACTAGAACTTACCCCCGCTTGTATGATGTCTCCGTTCTTAAATGTCACGTTTCCACCGTTTTCAACTTGAATGGTTATAACGGTCAACTTCTTTTTATTAAGGTCGACTGTAGTTTTAGATGTAGGATAGTAACTGCTGACAAGTGTCAAGTCTGCAACCAAGGTATAATCTCCACCCTTAGACATTGCAGCCGCAAACTGCGTCTCTGTCTTGATCGGATTGGTACCTACGCCGATTTCGTACTTGGTAATGTTAGTAACATCTTCGGAGGGTACGCTTGCGCCTGTCTCATAATAAACGTCGGCGGCAGAAGCGTTGCTTGAGAGTGAAATTTTCTCAACCTTTGCGCCCTTATTAATGCGCACGTTACCCTTTGCGATTTCCAGTTCCTTGATGGTAACGCCATCGCTGACGATGAGAGTGTTCTCGGCAGTAGAGGCCGTCACCTTATTGATGGTAGTCTCACCGGCGTTGCTTGCGATGGTGGTAGTAGAGTTTGGTGTAGTGATTGTCAGAGATGCTGCATC
>CAVKOU010000069.1:0-1392 GCA_963658085.1 bacterium | reverse complement strand
CTTCCGTGCTAACACCAGCATCAATCTTATTCTCGGTCAGAACCAGCGCATACAGGTTGGCTCTTTCTACTTTGTAAGAGCCGGCAACGGTATTCACTTTCTCAGTGGTGCCTTCAAAGAACTTAACCCTGATGTTGTTGTATGTACCTGTAGGTACGGGCACATAGAATACGCCTGGCTGGTCTTGGGTTGCACCGCTGAAGGTGATGGTAACTTTCTTGGAGGGATCCACAGGACTGGCCTCCGTATTCGTTAATGCTGGTGCATCATCGGTGGTGAGGGTAGCAGTATATTTACCAGCCATGTTCTCGTCAGCAGAAACTTCCACACTTCCGGATGTGCAAGGCATCTTGTCCACCTTCACACAGAGCACGCCGCCCAGGTGTTTGAGGGTAGTATTATTGTTTTCGCCCACCTTACCCCACATGGCCGGATTGTAACTGTTGCCGTCCTTTTCCGTGGGGAAGAAAGTCTGGTCTACCTTTTCATATTTATACGTATTAGGGAAAAGGTAAGTCAACTTGCCGTTGGACAACGAATGACCTTCATTGTATGGATATACTACGTAGGTATAGCTACCGGAGCCCACACCCGTGAACTCTGCCGATGCTGTTCCTGCACCTTTCGTCAATGTGAAGCAAGAGAATGCGGTCGCGTTAGCCTTGTCAGACATGACACCGATTTGGTCGCCTTTACTCCAATAGAAATTACCGTTTTTATCGAATGCGGCACGCGTGCTCTCTGTAGATACCGATACACCGATTGTGCTTTTCTGTAGTCCATTTCCTATCGTAGCGAGGTCTTCGCTACAAGAACTAACCAATGCTATCATGGCCAGTCCTACTAAACTTAACTTATTCATAGTCTCTGTAAATTTAAGTTTTTGGTTACACAAAAAGGGAAACTGCCTATTCGTCGCCTTCTTCGTCCAGACCGTTCCATTGGGCACCTTCGGCGTCCACGGTACCACTTCCCGCCAGCAGCGGAGCGGTCTCCAGATTAACTACCTCCACCTGAGGAGTCTCATACTTCTTGTTCTTGTTTGCCATAGATCTAGCTTTTTAAAAAAAATCCTGTCCGCCTTTCCCTGACGGACGCACTATCATGTTGAATAAAAAGAAAGGAGGCGAATTTCGTAATCATAGGGAAAAGCATATCCCTCTCGCTCAGAGAGAGGATATTACAACTCGAAAAAGCTCCAGACGAGTGTCTCTTCACCTCGTCCGGAGCAAAGTTAGGAATAAGTTCGGATTCCCCCCCCCCGACTAGTTAAATCTTGTTAAAGACACCCAAAAAGTTGCTGTACCACCCACACTCCAGCACTGTCCTTGCCTTCATGCCGTATGAAGCCAGCTTTCTGCATTGCCGACAAGTCCCTTTCGACTGTCCTTG
>CAVKOU010000068.1:0-3144 GCA_963658085.1 bacterium | reverse complement strand
CCTCTATCGTCACTTAAATGACTGATACAACCTTAAAACAGTTCCGTTATCAGTCTCTCAAGTTCCTCATTAAATTTCGCATTATTACTGATCATACCATGTCCCATGTCTGCAACAATCTGATCATAGTTCTTTATAATATCTCCTAATGTATCGATATCCTCTACCGAAATAATCGTGCCCATTCTTCGTACCACATTTCTCGCAAAATCAACTTGATGATCATTTACATGCTCTCCATACTTCTTCTGTCTAGGCACGACAATGGGAGTTTTCCCTCTTTGCAAAGGCGCAATAAAACTTGCCGGTCCTCCATGGGTAATTATAATTCTGGCATTGTCTATGTATTCCTCCATTTGCCTATATGGAATTAATTTGCTCCATTTGCAAAACTTAGGTTCATAGGCAGAATACCCCGTTTGAATCACCACTTCTTCCTCTTGATCTATCACACCAGTCTCTTTCAGTTTATCAACCGCTTTGACCAATCGATCAAAAGGCTGTTCATGAGTTCCTACTGTCACAAAAATCATATCTGTACTCCCATACATTTTTAATATAGAACATCTTTCCAAATATCTTATCTAAAAGATGCTTCCTAAATTGATGGCCTTTGGATATACTCTCTTTTGTTCCTCCCACTGAACAACAAAAAGATCCGCTACCGGATAGATCATTTTACCGGTTAATGTCGCCTTATCAATTCGATCAAAAACCTCCACATAGACGGTCTTCGCACCCCTGAGCTTTCCTAGATAAAAAAATGGAACTGCAACTGCTGCCCCCGTGGAAACAATTAAATCCGGTTTCTCTTTTTTCAATACCTTCCAAGCCAGCATGGTATTCTTAATTAATGCTTTTAAGCTTCGATTTGTCGGATAATAACAAGAATACATTTTTTCATCTTCAAGTAAACTTTTTGCATCTTCCTTATCGAAGGTAACCCAAAAATGTTGTTTGTTCTCCCAAAAAGGTTTTAACATATATAAATGTGTTAAATGCCCTCCGGAGGAACCAACCAAGCAAATTTTCATGTTATCTATCATAATCCTCTTCCCATCCAAAAGTTTTGTAACTTTATATCTCTCTTATACTTCTACGAGATTATATCACATAGAGCCATCTCGTCCAAGAACTGTCACTACAGTTTTAAATAAGATTTTCAAATCCAAACTAAATTTCCAATTCTCAATATACTGTTTATCCAGTTTTACAACTTCTTCAAAGTCCGTAATTTTACTCCGTCCACTCACCTGCCACATACCGGTAATTCCGGGTTTCATAGCAAGTCTGACATGATGTCTTGTCTCATACTGTTCCACTTCATCCACCAAAGGAGGCCTTGTTCCAACCAAAGACATATCACCTTTCAGTACATTGAAAAATTGTGGAAATTCGTCCAGGCTCCAATCTCGAATATAATTACCGATGCCTTTTTTATAAGTTCCATCTGGCAATATTTTACTTCCAATAATCCTGGGATCGTGTTCCAATTTGAACATTTTCCCATCTCCTACTTGGTTTTGATCCAGAAGTTCCTTTTTTCTCTCCTCGGCATTCATATACATGCTTCGGAACTTATAGAGTTTAAACTTCTTTCCGTTCTTCCCCACTCTCGTCTGAGAAAAAAGGATCGGTCCGGGATCAGTAAAATAAATTGCAGGAGCAAGTACAATCATAAGAATACAGGTAATCAAGCATCCTACCAGACCGCCCAAAATATCCATAAAACGCTTTGCAAGCAACTGTCTGGAATCCGAATAATTAATAGTAGTAGTCAATACATTGTACCTGCCAATGCGTTCTACAATCAGCTTTTTCCCTTCTGCATCGACCTCACCAATCTGCACATGAGTAACTATCCCCATTTCAAGCAGCTCATTCATCAAATTCTTCAGCAAACCACTCTGGTCATTATTCTCTACACTTAACAGCACCTCATCCACCCAGTTATTCTTTGCATAGGAAATCACCGTTTCAGAATCAGCAACCACTTCATACTTTCCAATTCGTTTGCCAATCATATTCTGATCTAGCACCACAATACCTGCCACATGAAACATCTTATAATTGTGAACAGCAAAATTCTGTCGAATTTCATCCAGTTGATCGGAAGTAGTAAGAATTAACAGGGAAACTTTCCCACCATTCTTCATATACTGTCTCAGGTGCCATTTCCACAAGGCACGTAGTGTATAAGAAATCGCAAAATACAAAAGAGCGGTGAGTCCCAAAACGATTCTGGAAACTGCCTCTCCTGTTTGCATCACAAAGAAACATAGAGCCGTCATGCCGATTACTAAGGCAACTTGTTTTACGGTCTCTACCCACTCTGTCCAATAGCCTCTCTTCAAAACATTATGAAAAGAATCAAAAAATACAATCACTACTAAGTCTAGCAATGTCATAACGATTGCTATATTTGCATACAATGAATTTGTATACATATTTTGCAATCCATGTCGTAGGCAATATGCCACAAAAAGAGCGATCTGAAGGCTAAGCAAATCCCACAAAATAAAATCCACATGCTTTAACCATTCTATAGATGTTCGTTTATACATATTCTTCAGGCCTCTTTTGCATTTCCGGCAACTCCCATCTCTCCTATATCTTTTCCTTTATCCAGCGAAAAAGATGCCAAAGGCAAAATTAGGAATACATTGAAATAAAATTCCAGGAAATGATGCTCAATTACAGAATGAAAGCAAACCATAACCAAAATCCAAAGGAAAAGATAATCCTTCCAATTTTTAAACATTAGGACAACTACTACAAGCAATGCCACGGCAAAGATAATAAATCCCCATCTTAGCAAAATGTTTACATAGGAACAATCAAGGAAGAAGTAATCCGTCGCTTTTTCTGTGGTTCCTCCATTTCCATGCATTTCTACATACTGTCCCCATAAAGTAGTATCATATCTTGAAAATCCTTCATATCCCCAACCAAGCCTATAATTCAAGGCTTTATCAATCGCAGAAAGTATTGGATTTTCCGGATTATAAAATCTACTAAGCAAAACCGTCATACCAGCGAAAACGAAAGGGACACATAAGCATCCAACACAGTAAATCTTTTCTATTCCATCGAAGAATCTTCCCTTTAAGTTACGCTTATCTAAAAGCTTGAATACAACTACAC
>CAVKOU010000067.1:0-4054 GCA_963658085.1 bacterium | reverse complement strand
GCTATTGTGGAAAAAAAGGAACCTGTTCTGGTGTAGTTGTATAGAGAACATCGTCAATCATAAAGCGATCAGCTTTCAAAGCTGATCGCTTTTCTAAAAAATATCAGTTGCAAAAACGAACATGCGTTTTGCTGTGTGTGAACACACATAAGGTAGAGCAGATTTTGAGTGCCATCATGCCCGGCATTCATAATCTGCTCCTTTTTTATTAAATGAACGACTCCGATTTCTGTAAATCGGAGTCGTTCACCATCAAAGGGAAAATGGCTAGATGGAGATGACGGCGACAATTAGCCTAAAGAAAGCCCCAGAGTTGCGACCTCTGGGGCTTTCGATTTGTGTACCGCTTGGATACAATCTCTTTCTTGGCTGCTGTTATTATAGCACACGCAAGTGGCTTTTTACTAGCAGTAGAAACTCACTTGTGGACATCATTGAGTATTAAAAATTTTTATCCGAATGTGGATTATGTGCCCATTATTGATGTGTAAGGTGTTATTGTAATCTATAGTGAAAAAATTATGAGGCAAGTATTATGAGTAAAACAATCAGTTTACCGCAATATGATAGTAAAAAGAAAAATCTGCCGAAAAGAGTTGATTATATTGGTGCAAGATCATGGCTAAAGGCTATTAAAGAAAGCATAGGCGAAAAAGTTATATTTGCCTTGGATGAGGCTCTTATGTGTAATGGATGTTTTGGCGGACGTAGTGATGAATTTGTCATTTGGGTTTATGGCAGCGATCATCTTTCAGAATATAATGGTGTGGTTGTTCTGGGAAATGAAATAGATTCTGCCAGTGTAGTAAATGATGGTGAGCTTCTTTTTACTAATTTTAATAAGACCTTGAACGATGCAATCTCAAATGAATCTATATTGGATATGCAAGGGATTACAGAAGCTCTAAGTATGTATTATTTTACGAATGGAGAAAGCTTTGAAGGAATTTCCGTTGCGCCAGAATATAAAGAACAATTTGAAGTACTAGCGGACGATGCGGTAAATTACTATCAGAATTGAGGTGAGAATTATTAACATTACAAAAGCAGAAAAACTGATGTATGATTTCATGAGGGCAAAGGTAGTGGGAGCATCAAGTAGGCAAATGGTTCACTTTGTAGTTTTTCCCTTTATAATTAGACCAAGCTAAGATTTTTTTGAAGGTCGATTGATGTGAAAATATGGGGCGTAATTATGGAGATTAATCATACAAAATCCTATATAGATAAATCGGTTATGATCACACAGGAGCTTCCTGCCAATCTGCAAAATTTTATTGCACAGTTACAGGAAGCGGATAAGAATAATCCGATCAGGTATTTTGACATTTATGATGACCTGGATATAAATGCCAAAAATGCTTATGCTTGTGGATATATTACAAAAGATACCTGGAATCGACTTCAGCGAAAATATTATTTCCGTGCGCTTGCAGTGGAGCATGAAGAAGCTTTGAGCACAGTGATCTATGATCTTGATGATTGTCCTGTCAGTGAAAGAAATAGTTCCTACGGTGGTAATTCCGGCGATAAAGAGGGAATCATCATTGATGGAGAACCATGGCTTGTAAAATATCCCAAGGATGTTTCCTACTTGCATATTACAGGTGGATTAGAGGAAATGTTGACGCCTTTGTCAGAATACATTGGAAGTCATATTTATCAAACACTTGGTTATGATACCCATGAGACTATTTTGGGGGTTCGTGATGGAAAGATCGTTGTGGCCTGCAAAGATTTTCTGGGTGAGCATAGTAAGCTGTTGGAATTTAGAGTCCTTAAAAATACGCATAATAAGGAACTGTCAGAGCAATTAAAATGCATCCATTCCATGCATTCCACAGGCTCGGCCCACATTGTTGATTTGATGGACCTAAAACTTCATTTAGCATACAATCCGGCACTGCAGGGGATAAATTGGTTAAAAGAACGAGTATGGAACTGCATCATCATTGATGGATTTATCAATAACAATGACAGAAATGATGAAAACTGGGGGATTATCAGAGAAAATGGCAGAGATGGACTTGCCCCGGTATATGATAATGGTGCTGCTTTTTCTCCGAAAGTTTCAGATGAACACTTAAAGAATAGGCTGTCAAATCCTTTTGATATGTGTAACGAAGTTATGATTTACAGCATAGATGGAGCGAATAATCTTCGTTTTGCAGATCTGCTGAAATTAAATGATCCGGATATACAGGCAGCCATCTGCAGAGTTGTTCCCAGAATTAAGGAAAAACTGCCGGATATGATAGACTTTATAGAACGTATTCCTCATGAATACCAGGGATACGAAATTATTTCCGAGATCAGACAGCAGGAATATGCAGCAGAATTAAAAACAAGAACAGAAGCGCTTCTGCTTCCGGCGTATGAACAAGCGAAAAGCAGGACCAGTCAATAAGAAGCCAGGCCGAAATCCAAGAAGTTTTGGAAAAGAATTCTATTTTTTTGTAAAAACAGAATTGAGGTGATCGATATACAGAAGGCGTATATCCTAAAACATAAAGATATTGACGTAGCACATCTTTTGATCATACCTGATAGAGGCATATTGATCGATTGCTCTGTCATCAATGAAAAACATCTGCCTTTTCTTGGAAAACCGGATAAAAATGCGTTGTTTCAATGGTGGGAAAACAGAAGTATTCCCAACTATCGAGATGGATTACAGAATCTTCTGCTAAATAGCGGTGTGCAGTCTCCAAAAGAATATATGGTCAAAAATCTGGCTGTATCGCTGACAGATTGCTACTGGATATGCCCTTATGACCTGAAGCTGGAATGGAAGGATGTATCCCCTTTTCAAAATAAAAGCCGCCAGTTGACTTTTGTGGATAAAGAGGGAAGGACTTACTCTAATAATGCCGGTTCCACGTTAGGGGGACAGTTAGAAAAGCAGTGGAAATATGAGGAAGAAAAAAATAGTTGGATCCTATATAAGAGAAGTACCCTTCAAGATAGCCAACAGAGTGTCAACGAGAAATTTGTTACCATGCTCTATGATCTGCAGAAAATAAACCCTCAGCGATATGTGCACTACAGTCTGGCTCCATTTGAAACAGAGAAAAATGGTGATAAGGGATTTTACAGTACGTGTCCGCTTTTTACGTCGGAAAAAGCAGAATTATTCAGCTGTTATCAAATTCTTGCGGATTATAAAAAAACAAACGATCAGTCATATTATGAATTTTACATTGATCGATGTGTGCAGTTAGGAATATCGGAGAGGGAAATCCGTAACCAGATGGAATTACAGACTATGATGGATTATCTGGTTACCAACACGGATCGCCATTTCAGCAATTTTGGCCTGTTGCGAGATCCGGATACACTGGAATTTATCGGCTGTGCGCCTATTTATGATTCAGGAAACAGTATGTTCTATAATGCCGCGTATACTCATTCATATAAGGAATTGACAACCGTCAGAACAAACAGCTTTTTAACAGCAGAATATAAGATGTTGGGTTATGTGAAAAATCGGTCAGTTTTAAATCTTTCTGCTATTTTTAACAGTAAGGAAATTATAGAATTTTATACAAATCATTATATATCCAGAGAAAAAGCGACGGCGATTGCCGGAAATTTCCAAAAGAAATTGGAATTGCTGAAGTCTTTTCAGATGGGAGATTCCGTATCGGTGCAGCTGGCAGCAAAAATGGATGATTTGGACACAGAATAATTGTCAAGAGGTAGTGACCAAATGGCAATAGGTCAGATGACCGGAAAGGAACGCATGGAGACAATGACGGCAAAAGAAGAAATGCCTACTCAGTAGGCATTTCTTCTTTTCCGGGCTGTGCGCCCACAATTCTTCGAATCAAATCCAATATTTCATGGTCGTTATGTCCTTTTTCTTCACACCACTCAATAATAATTTTAATTTCTTCTTTATCTATTTCTTCCATGTGGTTCTCCCTTCTCCAATTCCGCTATTTGTCAGCCTGCCAACCTTTCTTAATCCTCCTTAGTATAGCACACATACATAAACGTCGCAAACTTTTGTTCGCACTCCCGTTCGAGGGCTTTTGCTTGACAATATACATTT
>CAVKOU010000066.1:0-5188 GCA_963658085.1 bacterium | reverse complement strand
CTGGACAGCATTATTTCCAATGCTGATGCTGGGAGTAGCCCCACTTATGATTTTCTATGTATTTATGCAAAAGTATATTATAGCAGGTGTGGCAGCAGGAGCAGTGAAAGGTTAAAGCAATGCAGATGAAAATAGATAAATCCTGGGGAAATATCATGATTATTGTTCCGCACCAGGATGATGAAATACTCATGTCGTCTGGTATTATTAGAGAATGTACGAAACAAAACATACCTTGTACAGTAGTTATGGCGACCAATGGAGATTATGAATGCAAAGATTTTTCTAAGGGCTATGCAAGGCTTAGAGAAAGCATAGAGGGTATTGAGGTATTGGGGCTTTCGGTAGATGATTATGAGATTATGGGATATGCAGATACCGGTATGCCGGAGACAGAAAGCTTTCTTGCACATTTATACCATGAGAAGGACTCCGAAAAGATTTATCCGTCTTATTGTGGAGAAAATACCTATGGTCTTCCGGAGAAGAAGGAATATTGCTTTGCAACGAAAGAAATTCATCGCCCATATAATCGAAAGAGCTTCTTGACGGATTTGAAAGAAATTCTTATGAAAAAAAGACCGGAGAAAATCTTTACTACCTCTGGATTTGATACACATGGAGATCATTCGGGACTTTATGCTTTTGTTTGTGAGGCTTTAGATCAGTTGAAAGAGAAAGAAAACTATACACCACAGCTTTATTGCGGGTTGATTCATTCTTGCGCAGGCGATGAGGTGTGGCCAGTGAGAAGCGGGACGACATTTACCTGCCCGGAGGGATTAGAAGAGAACAATCAATATGTTTGGCAGGAACGATATGTTCTTAAAATGCCGGAAGAAATGTGTGTGGAACAGGGAGATAAGAATCTGAAACTGCAGGCATTGAAAAAACATGACACGGCATTAGAACCGGACGCCTATGAATTTTTGATGGCATTTATAAAAAACGAAGAAATATTCTGGAAGCTTCGGTAATCCTGCTTTCAGAGGAGGAATAAACAATGGATTTAACAAAACAGCCAATTTATCCTATTCAGGTATGGGATGTTACAGAAGAAGAATTTAAGATAGAGAATAATTATCGCAACGAGACAACATTTGCTTTATCCAACGGATATATAGGAACCAGAGGAACTTTTGAGGAATCCTATGATTTTAATATTGATCAGGGACTCGAGGGTAACTTTATCAATGGATTTTACGAAAGAGAACATATCCGATACGGGGAAGCGAATTTTGGATCTCCGGAACTTAGCCAATCTCTTTTGAATCTTCCTAATTTGAAAGAGACTCGTGTAGTACTGGATGGGGAAGAATTTTCCATGATGGAAGGTAAGGTAGAGGAATACAAAAGAGTTTTGCACATGAAAGAAGCTGTGCTTGAAAGAAATCTTTTGTGGACATCACCTTCGGGAAAACAAACCCAAATCTGTATTAAGAGGCTGGTTTCTTTTGCAAGAAAAAATATCATGGCCATTCGATATGAAGTGATGCCTGTGAACTATTCCGGAAATATTTCCTTCCTATCAAGACTTGAAGGAAATGTGGAAAATCATACCAGAAAGACGAATCCTATTGTTGACTATGGTCCTTTCGGAAGAAGACTGGAACCGGAAAAAATCGAAGCATCAGAGGGTACGATCTATTATGAAGGGACAACAAAATTGAGCCGTTTGACGGTAGCATGCGGTAGTGCCCATAAAATCTATGTGGATGGAGAGCCTCACCTGGAAAGCGTGGAAAAAGTAGAAGAGGGACAACTTGATGCTTTGATTTCCCTGGAGATTTCGGCAGACCAAGGGCAGGCTATCGCATTAGAAAAAATGATTTGTTATACCAGTAGTTTGGATATGCCAAAAGAAAAACTGGAGACGTTTTCTAAGGAACAGCTGAATGAGGCTTTGGATTTTGGTTATGAGAATTTTGAAAAAGCACAAAAAGAGTACATGGAAAAATTTTGGAAGAATGCCCATGTAGAAATCAAGGGAAATGATGAACTTCAGCAAGGGTTGCATTTTAATTTGTTCCATATCATTCAGTCTGCAGGTCGGGATGGAAAGACCGGAATGGGAGCAAAGGGATTGTCTGGAGAAGGATATGAGGGACATTATTTCTGGGATACAGAGATGTATATGTTTCCGGTCTTTGTCTATACAGAGCCTGAAGTGGCTAAAAAATTATTGGATTATCGATATGGAACTTTAGATCAGGCCAGAGACCGGGCGAGAATTCTGGGGCATATGAAAGGAGCACTTTATCCTTGGAGAACCATTAATGGAGAAGAAGCTTCAACGTATTATCCGTTGGGAACTGCACAATATCATATTAATGCAGATATTTCTTATGCGTTGTCTTTGTATATTCAGGCTACCGGAAATATGGAATATTTGGTAGATAAAGGAGCAGAAATTCTCATAGAGACAGCCAGAGTGTGGGCAGATGTAGGAAGCTTTGCTGAGTGCAAGGACGGAAAATATTGCATATGTTCCGTGACAGGTCCGGATGAATACAATGTTTTGGTAGATAATAATTTCTATACGAACCTTATGGCCAGAGAAAATCTCAGGGACGCAGTGAAAGCGGTAGTTTACCTGAAAGAACATGCACAGGAAAAGTATCAGGAACTTGTTGCCAAATTGAAGTTTGAAGAAGATGAAATAGATCTATGGAAAGAAATTATTGAGAAAATGTATTTTCCATATGACGAGAGCAGACAGGTATATCCGATGGACGATGGATTCATGATGCGTAAACCATGGGATGAATCTAAAATTCCGCCGGAAAAGAGAGCATGGCTTTATGAGAATTATCATCCGCTGTTTATTATGAGACATCGTATGTCCAAGCAGGCGGATGCGATACTTGGCATGTATCTGCACAGCAATTATTTTACAGAAGAAGAGATTCGAAGAAATTATGATTTTTATCAGGAAGTGACCCTGCATCATTCTTCTCTATCTACTTGTATTTTTGGAATTGTAGCATGCGATATAGGTTATTTGGACGAAGCGTATACTTATTTTTCGCAGTCTGCAAGAATGGATCTTGACGATTATCACAACAATTTTTACGCAGGTATTCATGCGGCTAATATGGCAGGAACCTGGCAAGCGATTGTTAACGGATTTGCGGGAATGCGTTGCCAGTGTGGAGAATTAAAATTTAAGCCAAGGATACCAAAGGAATGGGAAGAATATAGCTTCCGAATCAAATATCAGGATACTCTGTTAGAGATTAAGGTATCAAAGGAAAATGCTGAATTTAGAGTAATAGAAGGTGCGGATATTCAGTTTACTGTATTAGGAGAAAAGGTGCATTTGACCGCAGAGAATAAGATATACAACTGTATGATGTAAAAGGTTGGTCTATGAGGTAAAGAAGAAATGGAAAAGAAATATAAAGCAATATTTTTTGATTGGGATGGCACGGCTGTTTTATCAAGAAAAGCGCCGGTGGATGATGCAGTTGCGGCCATGAAACCTTTGCTACAAAAAGGAATTAAGCTTGCAATCATTAGTGGAACTACTATAGAAAATATAGCCGGTGGAAAAATTGAAAATTATTTTACAGCAAAGGAACTTGAAAATTTATATTTAGGTCTTGGAAGAGGTGCCTATAACTATGCATTTAAAGATGGAAAACCATATATCTTTGAAAATGCAATACCAGAGAAAAAAGATCTTTTAGAAATTCATAGGATTTGTTTTGAAATTCACGAAATACTAAAAAAAGAATATGATCTTGATACGGATATTGTATTTAGCAGGCCTAATTATTGCAAAATTGACCTAATGGTAGATAACAATAGAGGCGACAATTTGTTTATGCAGGCGGATGAAGTGGAACAACTGAAGAGTTGCCTAAAGGAACATGGAATTTTCGGCGGATTGCAGGGACTTATTGATTTGGCGGAGAAGGTAGGGAGGGCACATGGAATTGATGTGAAACCTACCTGTGATGCAAAATATCTAGAAGTTGGTATTACCAGTAAAAGCGATAACGCAAATTGCATTTTTGCGTTTGCCTGTGAAAAGAATCAAATTTTGCCGGAGGAGTGCAGTTTCTGGGGAGATGAGTATGTAGGCATCGAAGACGGTGTATATGGAAGCGACAGTTTTATGAAAACAGATGTGACAAAGTCAGGGGATTTCTTTGATGTATCAGAGGTAAAAGGAAGAAGACCTGAAGGAGTTTTACAACTAGGTGGAGGAGTAGATCAATTTCTTGGATTTTTAAAAGGTCAGGCATAGGACTCGCTTGGTGGACGAGCCAGTGGCAATTGATCAGTATATAAAAAAATAGCATGTAAAAAAATTAGAATAAGAGATTAAAGAAATGAGAATATTCAAAGCAAAAGATTACAAAGACATGAGTAGGAAGGCTGCCAATATTATTTCTGCGCAAATTATTATGAAACCAGACTGTGTGTTAGGACTTGCAACGGGATCTACACCTATCGGTATGTATGATCAGTTGGTAGAGTGGTATAACAAAGGTGATCTGGATTTTTCAGAGGTTCGTTCCGTGAATTTAGACGAGTATAAAGGTTTGTCAAAGGAAAATGATCAAAGCTATTATTATTTCATGCACAAACATTTATTTGACAGAGTAAATATTCCATTGGAGAATACAAATCTTCCAAATGGTTTAGAAGCTGATGCTAAAAAGGAATGTGAACGGTATGAAGGAGTAATCCATTCCTTTGGGGGTGTGGATCTTCAGCTTTTGGGAATGGGGCATAATGGACATATTGGATTTAATGAGCCGGGAGTAGCATTCGAAAAAGAAACCCATTGTGTGAAATTGGCGGAAAGAACTATAGAAGCCAATAAAAGATTCTTTGATTCGGCAGAGGAGGTGCCGAAGGAGGCCTATACCATGGGAATAAAGACAATTATGCAGGCAAAGAAAATTCTTGTGGTAGTTAGTGGAAAAGACAAGGCGGCTATGGTGAAACGGGCTTTTTTTGGACCAGTTACACCAGATGTTCCTGCATCTATTTTGCAAATGCATAATGATGTAACTTTAGTGGCAGATGAAGATGCACTTTCGGAAATAGAATAAATTGAGGAAAGAATAAACATAAGTAGGGATGCAGTAATTGATCAAAAGATTACTGCATCATTTTTTGCGAGAAATCCTACTTGTAGATTTATTCACAGTCTTGCGTTCTGCCATCATTTGGA
>CAVKOU010000065.1:0-6347 GCA_963658085.1 bacterium | reverse complement strand
AATTTCGTGAAAAATCTATGAAAAACATTTTGCAATTTCGTGAATAACTATTGAAAAACATTTTGTGATTTCGTAGTATAATATTAGCGGATGATGTAATGTCGATAGCTTGAATACTATGCAAAGGTATTTGTGGAGGGGTTGTATGGTTTTTCGTAGAAAAGTATATGCAAAGCTTTTACACTGGAAAGAATTAGCGGCAGGGACCTCAGCAGTTTTGTTGGAAGGTGCCCGGCGTATTGGAAAGAGTACGATTGTTGAAGAGTTTGCAAAAAATGAATATGATGATTATATGATCCTTGATTTTGCAAGAGAAAACAAGGATATACAGAATCTTTTCATAGACAATATGGACGATATGGATAGTTTTTTTCGCAATTTATTTCTTTTAAAGGGACGGGATTTAAAGGGGAATAAGTGTGTTCTGATTTTTGATGAAGTACAGTTGTTTCCGCAGGCGAGGCAGGCAATCAAGTATCTGGTGGCGGATGGACGGTATGATTATATTGAAACCGGATCATTGATTTCCATACGTAAAAATATTAAGAATATCCTTATCCCATCAGAAGAATATCGGATAAAGATGTTTCCGATGGACTTTGAAGAATATCTGTGGGCATTAGGGGATACTATTACATTTGATGCAATAAAAAGTTCTTATGAAAAGCGCAAGCCATTGGGGGATTCCATTCACAGAAAAATAATGAAAAAGTTCCGGACATATATGGTCATAGGGGGAATGCCTCAGGCGGTCAGTGCATTTGTTGAAGGAAAAACGTTTGCACAGATTGATTTTATAAAAAGGAACATACTGAGTCTTTATGAAGAGGATTTAGCAAAATATGATCGGGATAATCGGGAAAAAGCGTCGGTAGTTTTCCGGACGATTCCGGAGCAACTGGAGAATAAAAATTCCCATTTTAAATTTTCGTTGATCGAAAAAAACGCAAGATATCAAAATTATGTAGATGCGGTAAGCTTCATATCAGAGTCTATGATGGGGAATGAATGTATTAATGTAACGAAACCGGAAGTTGCACTTGAATTATTTGCAGATTGCAGTAATTTCAAGCTGTATATGGGTGATACGGGGCTTTTGGTAACACAGATTATGAAAAGTAGAGATGATACGGATGAAAATTTGTATAAGGCATTGATTATCGATAATCTGGGTATTAATCAGGGAATGATCATTGAAAATATAGTTGCCCAAATGTTGAGAGCGTCCGGTCATGAGCTATATTTTCATGAGTACTTGTACACCCCGGAAGATTCTGCCAGGGAAAAGAAGTATGAAATAGATTTTATGACAGTTAAAAAGAAAAAAATCTGCCCGATCGAGGTGAAGTCTTCGGGATATATGTCGCATAAATCTTTTGATTATCTGACGAAAAAATATCAGATGAAGATGCAGGAGCGTTATATTATTTATACGAAGGATCTGAAATATCAAGATGAAATTATGTATATTCCGATTTATATGACGATGCTGATATAGAAAGAAACTACATCTAAATCCTATTGACAGAAATTAAAAAGGGCTATATCATTTAACTAACTTAAGAATGAACAAGGAAAACAAGGGCGTTTTGCAATTTGCAAAGCGCCCTTGTTCGTATACCGGGAATTCGAAAGGGAATGATGAGCAAAAGATAGGGGCGTGATGTGATGGAAATAAAAGAATTGGAACTTTTGCAGGACACCAATAAGGTGAATGAGTTGTTAGCACGTTATGGGGTGAAATTTGGAATTTACAAGAATAACGTGTTTAAGGAGCAACTGTTTCCCTTTGATGCAATTCCCAGGATTATCGAGACGGAGGAATTTGCTTATTTGGAGAAGGGACTAAAACAGCGTGTGCAGGCCCTGAATCTTTTTTTGAAGGATATTTATGGCAATAAAGCGATCTTGAAGGATAAGATTATCCCGGAAGATTTTATTTTTGCCTCCAGTGGTTATATGGCAGAATGTGAGGGTGCAACGCCTCCGAAGGACATTTATTCCCATATTTCCGGAATCGATCTGGTAAAGGGGAAAAATGATACCTGGTATATTTTGGAGGATAATCTAAGAGTTCCTTCCGGTGCTTCCTATCCGATGATTGCAAGAGAAATTTGCAGAAGATGTTCGCCGAAGACTTTCCATGATACGCATTTGGAGGATAATCGTAATTATGCGGACCTTCTGAAACATACCATGGATTATGTAAATACCGGAGGGTTAAATGTCATTTTGACGCCGGGTCGTTATAATGCCGCTTATTTTGAGCATTCTTATCTGGCAGAAAAAACGGGAGCCAAGTTGGTCAACGGTTCTGAACTTCTGGTGGAGAATGATCATCTGTATTATCTGACGGCAGCAGGTAAGAAAGAATTAGTAGGAGCAGTTTATCGAAGAATTTCCGATGAGTATCTGGATCCTATGAATTTTAATCCGGAATCCCTGATCGGTATTCCTCATATCTATGATGTATTCCGAAAAGGAAATGTGGCTCTCTTGAATGCCCCGGGAAATGGTATCGCGGATGATAAAGGAATTTATTATTTTGTTCCTCGAATGATTTCTTATTATTTGGGAGAAGAGGCAATCTTGTCCAATGCTCCGACATATCTTCCTTTCTATGAGGAGGATATGAAGTATGTTTTGGAGCATTTCGATGATCTTGTATTAAAAGATGTAGCGGAAGCCGGTGGCTACGGTGTGCTGTTTGGAAATTCTCTTACCAAGCAGGAGAAGTCGGATTTTATCGATCTTTTGAAAAAGGAACCGAGACGATTTATCGCTCAGGAGGTCATTGATTTTCAGGATATCGATATTATGGAAAATGGAGAGAGATTGCCGAGAAAGGCGGATCTTCGAGCTTTTGTACTTACGGCAGAGGAGCCTTTGGTATGGAAGAGTGGATTGACCAGATTTTCCAGAAATCCGGATTCATTTATTGTTAATTCATCTCAGGGAGGAGGATTCAAGGACACATGGATATTATCTCGGTAGAACAGGCAAATAGCCTATATTGGTTAGGTAGATATACAGAGCGGGTTTATACAACTATTCGTATTTATTTTAAACGATTTGATCGGATGATCGATGAAAATCAGGACAGCTACGAGCAGTTCTGTCAGATGATTGATATTCCGAATGTTTACAGTTCAAGAGAAGATTTTTTGAAGCATTATCCTTTTGATACAGATAATCCGGACTCCATCATCAGTAACATGTACCGGGCTTATGATAATGCTATTGTGTTAAGGGAGCGGATTACATCGGAGGCACTTTCCTATATTCAGCTGGCGGTATATGAGTTAAAGAAGGCTGCAGTCAGCAGATCTCCGTTGATCGAATTGCAGCAGACCTTAGATTATCTTCTTGCTTTCTGGGGAACCATCGATGATCGGATTGATTCAGAACACGTTCGAAACGTTATTAAGGCAGGAAAAAGGATTGAACGTATTGATCTTTATGCAAGACTTGGACTGGATGCGAGGGAGATTTTAAGAGAAATTCACCGCTTAAAACCAAGAGTGGAGAGAAGCGGACTTTCCTATGAGAAGGAAAAATTGGAACAGCTGGAAGCCCTTGCCTTGGAAGAGGAGATTGATTATTATAAGATTGTATTTTTAGTAGAAAGTATCTTATGATATCGGGATTGTTAAGGTGTACAGTGCGAAACAATCTGTGGATATCATAGACCAGGAGGTTATGGTGGAAGTACTGCATTTTGAATATCATATGGAAATCCAGTATGAGATTCCGGTTCATCTCTGTCATTTTACAATCAAATGTATACCGAAGAATACGAAGAGGCAAAAGTTACTTAATTATAGCATTGAGCTGTTGCCGGAAAGTCCTTATTCTTTCGGTGAGGACGCCTGGGGGAACAGGCAGATCTATGGCCGCGTGGAAGGAGATCATGATTCCTTTACCTTTCGCATCAGTGGCTATGTAGAAAATAATGAAAATGAATACGAAGAGGAAGCAAAGGAAGAGAGAATCTCTGTTTACCGCTTTCCGGCAGGAAAATGTATGCCGGAAAGTGGTCTTTTGTCCTACTATGCTTCTTTTTCGGATATCTTGAAGAAGACCACCGATGATAGAGAAAAATGTATCTATATCATGGAAAAACTTTATGCAGATTTTTCCTATGTGCCTTCTTCTACCCAGATAGAAACCAGTGCAGAGGAAGCGTGGAATCTTGGTAAGGGTGTTTGTCAGGATTATGCTCATATTTATATTACCCTGCTTCGTCTTGCAGGAATTCCTGCAAGATATGTCTGCGGTTTGATTCAGGGAGAGGGAGAGAGCCATGCCTGGACGGAGGCGCTTCTGGGAAATTGTTGGGTGGGCTTTGATCCTACTCATAATCGCCTGGTGAAAAAAGGCTATATCAAGCTGGGAGATGGAAGAGATGCCACGGATTGTGCCATTAATCGTGGAATCATGTTTGGCGGTGGAAACCAGACCCAGAAAATATCGGTAGTGGTCGAAGAAAGGAAATAGAAAAATAGATGATTGAAGAAGTGGTGTCTGTAGGTCTGCCTATAGATGAGACCTTGAGAATAAAGAAAAACAGGATCATGCCCAAAAATCCTGGGGAGAACATGAAACGAATCAGCGTGGTCACCGGTATTCACGGAGATGAGCTGGAGGGACAGTATGTTTGTTTTGAACTTCAAAGAAGAATCAATGAGAAACCAGAATGTTTACAGGGAATTGTAGATGTTTATCCTGCCATGAATCCTTTGGGAATTGATTCTATTACCAGGGGAATTCCGGCCTTTGATCTGGATATGAATAGACTATTCCCCGGAAATATTGATGGAAATATGACAGAGTATCTGGCAGCAGGGATTATTGAGGATGTGGCAGGATCCGATTGCGTTTTAGACATCCATGCCAGCAATCTTTATCTGACGGAAATTCCTCAGATTCGTATCAATGAGCTTCACGAGGAAATTTTACTTCCCATGGCCATGAAAGCTAATGTAGATTTTGTCTGGGTGCATGGAGCCAGCACGGTTCTGGAATCAACATTTGCCTATAGTTTAAATAGCATTGGTACCCCGGTGCTGGTAGTGGAAATGGGTGTAGGCATGCGCATTACCAAGGCTTATGGAGACCAGATGGTAGATGGTATTTTTAAGCTAATGGAGAGTATGGGAATCTGGACGGGAGAAGTGAATCCTGTCAGAACCCCCATCGTGTCCAAGGACCCTGAGGATGTAAGCTATCTCAATGCTTCCGTGGGAGGGCTTTTCCTTCCGAGTGTGAAACACTGGGAGGAGTTAAAAAAAGGAGATCTGGTGGGAAGAATCGTGGATCCTTTGAGTGGAAGTGTGTTGGATGAGGTGTTAGCGCCGGTAGATGGCATTTTATTTACCATACGCGAGTATCCTATCGTAGACGAGGGCTCCCTTATGGGCCGACTTCTGAGAAAGGAGGCTTATCACCATGCGTAAGCGAATTCTTTATGAGATCAAGGGCCTCTACCGGGATGATTTTCGAGTGACAGGATTTGAATTTGGAGAGGGAAAGAAGTCCCTTTGCATCGTAGGTAGTATGAGAGGAAATGAAGTTCAGCAGGTTTATTGTTGCTCTCAGCTGGTGAAAAAATGTAAGCAGCTGGAAGAGGAAGGGAGAATTCTTCCGGATCACAAGATTTTGATTATCCCTTCCGTGAATCCTTATTCCATGAATATTCAAAAACGATTTTGGCCGACAGACAATACCGATATTAATCGGATGTTCCCGGGGTATGATCTGGGAGAGACTACACAGAGAATTGCCGATGGAGTATTTAAAGAAATTTCCGAATATGAATATGGAATTCAGTTTACTTCTTTTTATATGCCCGGAAATTTCATGCCTCATATCAGAGTGATGGCGGAAGGGTATACCAGTGCCGAGGCGGGAAAAGACTTTGGACTTCCCTATGTGGTAAAGAGAGTGGTTCGCCCCTATGACACGGCAACTCTTAATTATAACTGGCAGGTTTGGGATACGCAGGCTTATTCCCTCTATACAACTATGACCACGGGAATCGATCCCAAGGGTGCAGGGCAGGCTGTGATGGCGGTGATGAATTTCCTGGCAGCAAGAGGAATTATTAAATACCGGATGCCTCATAGAAATGGCTGTAAGATCATTACAGATACGGAGCTTGTTTCTGTGCGGACTGCGAAATCAGGGATTTTTGAAGCCCTTGTGGAAGCGGGAGATTCCGTTAGTATGGGTCAGCCACTGGCGGAGATTATTCATCCTTACGATGGAGAGATTATGGAGACACTGTATGCTCCGATGAACGGAAAAATCTTCTTCATCCATAATGAACCGTTGACCTATGCCAATAC
>CAVKOU010000064.1:0-6526 GCA_963658085.1 bacterium | reverse complement strand
AAATAATGCTGTCCAGTCAGTTGAAAACTGTCCGATATTTCTTGTTACTTCCTGCAAAATAACATCGTTTTCTCTACTTTGCAAAAATAGCAGAGGAGTCATAAATTCATTCCATACATTTAAAGTTACAATAATTACCACTGTAGAAATTACCGGTTTTAAAAGAGGAAGCACAATGGTGAAAAATCTGCGAAATACGGAACATCCATCGATTGCAGCTGCTTCCTCCAACTCCTTTGGAATCGTAGATTCGATAAATTCTTTGAATAAGAATATGGCCTGCGGCGTATTGATCGCAACATCAACTAAAATCACGGACCATAAAGTATTCATCAAACCGAATCCTTTTACAATCTTATATAAGCTGACAATATTCATTTGAAACGGAACAATAAGTCCTGCTAAGAACAAAAGGAAAATTCTTGTTCCCATTTTGGATTTTGTTCTTGCCAATGCATATCCTGCCATAGATCCCAGTATTACGATCAAAAGTACCGCTGTCACGGTGATAAACAAAGTATTGCCAAAGGCTCTTGGAAATTCCATATTAACCCAAGCATTAATATAATTGTCTATACGAACCGTATGCGGAAGTCCCAACGGATTTTCGGTAGCTTCCTGGGAGCTTTTAAGGGTTGTGACAATCAGGTAATAAATCGGCACAAACCAAAGAAGCGCTATTAATATCATAAATATCTCGGTAATAACCAGATCTCTTTTTTGTTTTTTCATTCTATTGCCTCACTCCATTTTCCCATTAATTTTGTTACCACTGTACTGATCAAGAGCACAATAACAAAGAAACATACACCAAAGGCGGCTCCTGTGCTGTAAAAGCCTTCTGAAATACCCTTCTTCATCATTACCGTCATAACCGTCTGTGTTGCATCTCCCGGTCCTCCGGATGTCATGGAGTAAATAATATCAAATACCTTCATACCTCCAATCAATCCCGTAACCACAACAATCTTTACCGAAGGACACATCAACGGCAAAGTGACATAAAAGAATTTTTTGATTCCATTTGCTCCATCGATCTGTGCCGCCTCATAAAGATCTTGGGAAATACTCTGTAAATTCGCCAGGAAAATAACCATCGCCCATCCTGTCCACTGCCATACCTGTGTCACAATTACTGAATAAAGAGCGGCTTTACTTGTAAAAAAGTTAAAAGTCGAAAATCCCAAATGATGCATCAGATTATTGATTAGACCAAAATCAGAAGAGGACATAATAAAATTCCATAAATAACCGATGATCAAAGAACTGAATACAGCCGGGAAGAAAAAGATTGCCCTTAAAATATTTCTTGTCTTTAGTTGTTTATTAAGAACCACTGCCAACGGAAGACCCAGCAACACCTGAAATCCCGTCAAAAGGATGGCATAAATAACGGAATTTTTAATAGCCGTTAACATCAATGGTGTCTGCAATACTTTAAGGTAATTCTTTAATCCTACAAAATGTAAATGGATCGGATTCATGTCTGTATAATCCGTAAAACTGTAATAAATGGTATACAAAAACGGAGTGATACAGAAAATCAGATAAATCAGCAGGGCCGGCAAAATAAACAAATAGAAATATCTTCCCAATTCTCCTGCACGTAATTTTTTCTTTTTAAACATGCGATTCTCCTTTTATGACAAAAGGTGCCCCGCGCCGCTGTAGGACGCAGAAGCACCTTCATGATCAAATCAATATGTTATTATTTTTCCAAAAGTTCTTTTACAGTTGCATCTACATTCTTAAGAGTTGTGCTAAGATCCTGCTCTCCAAGAAGGTATGACTGCATTTCTGTACCATAATTCTCGTGAGCACTTGCTGCATCTCCCCATTCATTCCATGGGCAATATACGTTACCTGCATCCAACGCTGAAGATGCGCTACTATACTCCTCCGGAAGTTCGAAGGATGCTCCCTCTAAGTAAGAAGATCCACCCTGATTATCCTGCCAGAAAGCTTCCTGTCCTTCTACGGTTGAAATCGCTTCAAGAACTTTCTTAGCTGCTTCCTGATTTTCAGAAGCTGCATTAATTGCGAATCCACATCCAGGTCCACCGATCAACCAACCTTCACTGGTCTTGGTTCCATAAAATGGCATCATATCGATCTGAAGGTCTGGATTCTTCTCTTTAATGGTATCCAGATCCCAAGGGCCGGAACAGAACATTGCTGCTTTTCCTGTAGCAAACTCTTCCAACGCCTGATCGTGATCGATACCTGTCATATCTGTTGTGTAGATTCCTTCATCGATCATCTCTGACCACTTCTCAAGATACTCATTCCAGGTTCCGTCAAGAGTTGTCTCTCCGTTTCTATATTTCTCTCCGAAATCTTTTCCTTCATCTGTTGAAAGATACTCAGCAGTTACAAACGCCATAGAGTTTTTAAGCATAGGCTCCCATGACTTAAGTCCTGCTGCCAGTGGTGTAATTCCTAACTCCTTAAACTGCTTGCAAACATCAATATACTCATCAAAGGTTGTCGGAAGCTCAATATTATTCTCTTCAAACATCTGTTTGTTGAAATAAATTCCTTCGAACCAGCTGATTCCCGGCAGTGCGTATACGTCCTCGTCGTAGCTATATACACTAGTACCTGCACTGGAATACTTTTCTCCAAGATCATTAAGCTCTACCAGGTAACCCAGTTTTGCATGTTTCAGCGATGAAGCAGGTGACTCACAAATGATATCCGGTCCCTCACCTGCAGATAACTGTGTATCAACAACTGTATCGTAATTAGAGTTGTCAATAAACTGGAATTCTACTTCCACATCCGGAACTTCCTCTGCCAAATAATCTAACAGTGTCTGCACTGTATCCTCACTGTTCCAGTAAGTCATTCGAATCTTCGTTTTTCCGGAATCAGCTGTGCTAGAAGCATCCGATGAACTACCAGATCCCTTTCCACATCCTACTACCATTCCCGCTACCATTGTGGTGCAAAGTAGTACGCTTACAATTTTCTTTCTCATAGATTTGTCCTCCTTCTATAACTGTTAACTAAATTATAAAAGGAGGACATTCTGATTTAAATTGAACTTTTTTTTGATTTATAATACATTTTTACAATGTGCAATTTTTCGCATATCTTACTCTTGATTCTGTAACTTTTTTCCGATTCGAATCACAAAACAAACCTTTCCTTCATCCGTAATACTGCTTTCAATCCCATATTCTTCTCCATAATACATGCGAATTCGTTCTCTAATATTATAAAGACCATATCCCTTTCCAGGTGTATTTAGAATTCTTTGAAGTTCTTCTTCACTTAACTTAGGTCCGTTATTATAGACCGCAAATATTAAATCCTCCTCTCCATATTTGTATTGAATCTGAATCATTCCTTTTTCCTCTTCACAGGCATCCGCTCCATGGCATATAGCATTTTCCACAATAGGCTGCAAAAGAAAATTCGGCATATTGCATTCCATTCCTTCTTCCGACAAATCATACTGCACATCAAAACTATTTTCATGGGAGATCAACTGTATTTGAACATAGGCCTTGATATTATCCAGTTCATTCTGAACCGTTGTAATTTGTTTCCCCCCATTAAGGGCTGTTCTGTAAAATGTAGCCAACAAACTCGTAATTGTAGCAATATCATCCTGTCCCGACCGAATAGCTTTCCATTTAATACTGGAAAGACAATTGTATAGAAAATGAGGGTTCATCATTGCCTGCAGGGCCTTAAGCTCTTCTTTTCGTTTTTCCATACCCAGCAAATACATTTCATCCATCATCTGCCGTATTCGTACACACATTTTTACAAAGCTTTCTGCTACAATTCCGATTTCATCCGTATATCCCTGTTCAATCTGGATGTCAAAATTTCCTTTACTGACTTCTTCCGCTCCGGATTTAAGACGTAAAATTCTCTTACTTAGAATTTCAGCAATAATTCTCATTAGCAAAGCGGATACTGCAAAACCTATGGCCATTACCAACAATGTGGTAATTAAAATATCTTTATTTTGCTCAGAAATCTCGTTTTTATCAATGTAATAATACAATCTCCAATGATTATCCAAGATTTTTGATGTTAATAAAAATTCATTCGTCTCAATCGTTTGCTCCTCTTCACTCTTGTCACAAGCTTCTCGAATTTCTTCATCCAATTCCGGATCATCTATACTTTGACCGGATATTTCGTTTCCATCTTGATCCAATAGCAACACACCGTTATTTAAATATCTGGTTTGAAAAATCTTCTCTACAAAACGCTCCGCAAATACCTCGATTTGAATATATCCTATGGCCGTGGATGAGGTAGTTGCATCCAAAATCATACGGGTAGCATAGATGCGATCATTATCCACTCTCCACTGGGTTTTAAAATTATGATAATTTTTTTTAAACCAGTCCTTTTCCTCTTGAGAATTCAACGGCTTTAAAAATTTTCCGATTTCCTGACGAATATAAGGTGAATAAATTTCTATTCCCTTTAGATTATTATCGCTGGCAATAAAATACCAGAACGTGGGTTCAATATTTTCGTTTAATTCCAGTGCCAAATCATTGGTATCCTTCAATCCATTTGCCAATCTTTCTCGAAGTCTGGAATTATACGACCAATATTTAATATTATCATTTTCTCTGCTAATATCATTATTCATGGTATAACTCATAGACTCTACATTGCTTTCCATAGCCTGTCGGGTTTGAGAAAGAAGATTGTTCCTGGATATCTGATAGGAATAGATTCCCAGGATCATGATAGGAACAAAAACCAGAATCTGGCAACTTATCATAATTTTCTTATGTATGGAAGCTTTTCCATAATACCAATTCCAAATTCTTCTCATATTTTTTCTCTCAACTGTTTCGGTGTAATTCCGTAATAATTCTTAAACAGACGATTAAAGTAAGACTGGTTTTCATATCCACATCGTTTGGCGATTTGTAAAATCTTAAGATCACTTTCCTCTAATAGTTTTTTTGCCTTTGACATCCGAACATCCGTTATGTATTTAATCAAAGACTGTCCTGTCTCCTTTTTGAATATATAGCTTACGTAAGAAGGGGTCAGATTTACCGCGTCTGCCATATCATTCAAGCTTATATCTTTGGAATATTCTTTTCCTACTACATTTTTGATCTTTGCAATCACTCTTGTTTCATCAACTTCTTCCGTCTCTAACAACAAAAAAATTTTATCCATGGCCTCCTTATAAATCCTTAGGAGTTCTTTCGAATTTCCCGTAGAAAATAATGCTTCCGCAGAAATCAATAGTTCCTTAGATTCAATTCCCGGATAGGAGTCGTACATGGTTTTAATAATGGAATATAACATATTTTGCAGATATAGTTTGCTGACACGTTCCATAGATTTAATAACTTCTACAAGCTGATCGTTATACTTTTTTATAAATTCTTCCTCATGATCTTCAATCGCAGCTCGTAGTTTCTTACATATTTTTTCCGCATCAAATTCATAATAAGATTTATTAACAAGATAATCCCTTACAAGAATTGTTTGATTGTCATAAGCAAATAAATCTCTCTGTATTCTATGAATTCGACACAGTTCGTCTAAAAGCTCCTCGGCACTTGAAAAAATATTACTGACGAGAATCACTCCATTACTGTTGGTTCGATTTTTTAACTGTTGCAGAATTTTATCTCCGTTACCCTTTAAATTTTTCTCCCTTTCAGCCGACTCATCCCTGATCAAAATATAAGCCTCATTGGGATACATATTCATATACACTACATTTTCCGGAAAATTCTTTTTTAACAATTCACCAAACTGTTCTTCGTACTTATCAAAAAAATTGTCAGTAAACTGAACATTTAACAATCTTCCCAGAGAAGTCTCTTCCGTAAACAGCAGTTTTAATATATCTTTCATTTCCCAATCCGAGGCGCTTCCCGTACTAAAAAACTTAAATAAAAGATTCTTCTCGCTTTCAATCCGATGAAAATCTTTTTCCTCTTTTACTTTTTTCTCTTCTTTAATAGAAGATATCACCGACTCCATTAATGTTTGAAATTGCTCCAAATCAATAGGCTTCAGCAAATACCTGATAGCATTTGCTTCCATAGCAGCCCTTGCAAATTCAAATTCACCGTAAGCACTGTATATAATAATCTTTACTTCCGGCCACTGTGCACATACTTTTTTTGCCAATTCAAGTCCGTTCATAATTGGCATCTTCACGTCTGTAAACAAAATATCAACGGGATGCTTTTCTATATATTCCAATGCAGCCTTTCCGTTATTTGCTTGAGCTACCTCCAAAGGGAATTCATACTTGTGGATCAGCCACTCGATTCCCTCTCGCTCTTCTCTTTCATCATCTACCAACAAAATCTTCATTCTCAATTCCTTTACAATCTATACTTCCTACTTCCAGTGCTTTATCACAGCCTTTGTTCTGTAAATTTTGCACATATCCATTAACAGTATAACTGTTTTATTGTGTAATCTCAATAAATTATCCATTACGAATATTAACTCCAAAAGAGTCCTCAAGAACGTTAGAAAACACAATTTTCTCCGTTACATCCTTCTAAAA
>CAVKOU010000063.1:0-6541 GCA_963658085.1 bacterium | reverse complement strand
GCTCCTGCTCCATCCAGTCCATGGTAGCAGTACCTTCATGAGTATCACCAATCTTATAATTTACACCAGTATAATAAAGGATACGCTCTGTCAATGTGGTCTTACCAGCATCGATATGAGCCATAATACCAATATTTCTGGTTCTCTCTAATGGGTATTCTCTTCCAGCCATTATTGCCTCCTAATAAATTAGAAACGATAGTGAGCAAATGCCTTATTTGCCTCAGCCATCTTATGCATGTCTTCTTTTCTCTTAACAGATGCACCAGTGTTGTTTGCTGCATCCATAATCTCGTTAGCCAATCTTTCCTTCATGGTCTTCTCGCCTCTTGCACGAGAAAATGTTGTAAGCCAACGAAGTCCAAGAGCCTGTCTTCTGTCTGGTCTAACTTCGATCGGCACCTGGTATGTTGCACCACCGATACGTCTTGCCTTAACCTCGAGTACTGGCATGATGTTGTTCATAGCCTCCTCAAAAACTTCAAGTGCTGGCTTCTCGGTCTTCTCTGCAACCTGTTCAAATGCGCCATATACGATCTTCTGTGCTACACCTTTCTTACCATCAAGCATAATGTTGTTGATAAGCTTTGTAACCACTTTGTTGTTGTATAATGGATCCGCTAATACGTCTCTTTTTTGAGTATGTCCTTTACGTGGCACGGTTCTTCCCTCCTTAATAATTTTGTACAATTTGTACAGATTAATTCATAGGTACTCACATGTGTCTTTCTGATGATACAGTGTATTGCCCGGGCATACATATTATATATACCTTGCAACTTACTACATCATAGTTCTGTTCGTGAATAACAGTTCTTAATAGTAGTACTTATCTTATTTTGCGTCTTTTGGTCTCTTAGCGCCGTACTTAGAACGAGCCTGACGTCTCTTTGCAACACCTGCTGTATCAAGTGTTCCACGAACGATATGGTATCTAGTACCTGGCAAGTCCTTAACACGACCACCACGGATCAATACAACACTATGCTCCTGAAGGTTGTGTCCTTCTCCTGGGATATAGCTTGTTACTTCGATTCCGTTAGAAAGACGTACTCTGGCGATCTTTCTAAGAGCTGAGTTAGGCTTCTTAGGGGTAGCTGTCTTAACTGCTGTACATACACCTCTCTTCTGTGGTGCAGATACGTTTGTAGACTTCTTCTTCAATGAATTGAATCCCTTCTGAAGTGCTGGTGCTGTAGACTTCTTTACAGATGTCTGACGACCTTTCTTTACTAACTGATTAAATGTTGGCATTTCATTTCACCTCCTATGATAGTAATAAGTTGCTTGTCATTCTTTGACATTGCGGTGGTAAAAAAGCACACAAAAAGAGAATGCCTTTTTACAGCACGCTAGATAATAGTATTACTTATTTCTCTCGTTGTCAAGGCATTCTCTTGGATTTTTTTCGCAACAGTTTTCACAAAAACTGCCGTTTATATTGTTTATTCTTTAATTTATTCTTCGATCCGATCTATTATTCTTCCGGAACTACGATAATATCTTTTGTGAAGTGATTTAATACTTCGCATCCATCTTCTGTAATGATTACGAGATCTTCGATACGAACTCCCAAGCCTTCTTCCGGAAGATAGATTCCCGGTTCTACAGAGAAGCACTGTCCCACCTGGATAATGTCTTCATTTACAGATGAAACATCTCCAAATTCATGATCCTCAAGTCCAATGGAGTGTCCGGTACGGTGAGTGAAATATTTTCCATATCCCTTCTCTTCGATATAATTTCTTGCAGCCAAGTCTACATCGCACATTCTATTTCCCGGCTTTGCAGCTGCAATACCTCTAAGGTTTGCTTCTAATACAATGTTGTAGATCTCACGGGCTCTATCTGATACTTCTCCGATAAATACGGTTCTTGTCATATCAGAAGCATAATTATCTTTGAATCCTCCGATATCCAGGATAACACAGTCTCCTCTTTTTCCTTTAGAGTCATCGGTTACGTGGTGTGGGTCTGCAGCTCCCTTTGCATATGCGGTAATAGGATCAAAGGATACATCCTCACAGCCATGCTTCTTATAAATATCTCTACAGATCTGATTTAACTCCTTCTCTGTATAACCCTTTCCAACATAAGGAATCAGTTCTTTCATTACCTCATCGTTAATGAGAGAAGACTTTCTCATGAGCTCCTGCTCGCCTTCATCCTTTACCATTCGGATGTAATCTACAATCGGAGATGCATTGACAAATTTGCTTCCTCCTCCCAATTCCTGTAAACGAATAAGGAATCTTGCAGGCCATGTCTTGTCGATTCCCATAACCTTGTCTTTCTCAACAAATTTACTGAGGATCTCTACACCATCCTGAACATCGTTATACCAAACAAGCTCTACTCCCAAATCCTTCTCCTGCGGGAACAACTCGTTAATTACCAGTTTATGGTTCCCATTTACATTCAAATACAAAGCAAGTAATCGTTCTCCCGGAATGATCCACTTTCCTGTTAAATAGAAGATTGCCACAGGATCCGAAATGATCATCTGTGGAATTTCATGCTCCTCCATTGACTTTAATACTCTTGATACTTTGTTTTGATCCATATTATTTCCCAGCCTTTCTTTTTTTTCGGAACATCTTTCCCCAACTCGTTATTCTTACAAATTGATGTTCCTTTTTTCTATGTCAAATTATAGGTCTGTATTTTTTGAAAGTCAATGAATGGCCCAAAATTCCCTACCCTAATTTGCTTTTTATGACTTCTGCTTTTTTGCACTACTACATCCCTCGGAACAAGTGGAACAATTGCATCCGCAGCCTTGGGATTTCGAAGCATCTTCGCCTCCTCCTTCACCTAAACTCTTGAAAGAAAAATAAGCCACCAGGGCTAAAATAATGACAACACCTATGATCAGTAATTTTATCATCTCTACCTCCTAAAATTCTCTTACTTCTATTATAATTCTTTTACATTTATCTCGCATAACCTAGTATACAACAAAATCCGCCAAAAGCATAATACATTAGCTTTTGACGGATTTTTATTCTTCTGTCATTACCCTAGGAAATTCCAAGGACCTCATAACCGGCACTCTTTACCGCCTGTTTTAAATCCGAAGTATTAATCTGGCGGTCGTAGGATACCTCCGCACATTTTTCTTTCAAATCCACATGGGCAACCACGCCATCCAGACTATTTAAACTTTCCGTAACCTTGGCCGCACAGTGTTCACAGGTCATTCCTGAAATCTTAATGGTCTTTCTTCCTATTACAGGACCATCTAAGAATTTGGTCTTGGCTTTCTTTGAAGAACTTCCTGAGCCTCCACCGCAGCAAGCTCCTTCTCCTTTAAAATGTTTGATGGCGCTTCTTCCTGCAAAGACCATCAGAACGATTACGATCAATATAATAATGATATCTGCCATTTTATTTTCTCTCTACACTTTCTTACTGATATGTTAATTGATACGCATTAATCTTCCAGTTTCTTCCAGTTGATTCTCTTATTATTTCTCTAATTAGTCTTCTATCTGATTCTTTCTTTTCTCTTTCCAAGCTTTGATCCAAAGAAAGATCTGATAAATAGATGCCCCTACAATATACAGTACCAAAAACAATCCAAATGCGTAGAACATTGATGTAGTTGAATTTCCCATAGTGTCTCCGCCTTTCTATATTTCTATATTTATATCTATATACTATATCTTTGAATCTCTATATCTTTATATTTTTATATCTCTATTTCTTTTCTTTTGGTGTGCAAGAACTGCATCCGCTGCAGCTTCCACCACAGCTGCCACTGCATCCGGCACAAGCCGGGCTCTTGCCTTCCTTCCAGTTTTTGATGATATTTCGAATTAGATAAATACAATATGCCCCAATCAAAGCTATAATTATTACATTTGCTATCATTTTTTCTCACCTGTCTTTCATAAAATCAAGTAGGCCTTCCCCACTTGATACGAGATTTTTGTCTGCTCACAGGATGACTTGTTATACACAAAAGGCCAGATGTAACTTACATCCGGCCTCCTGCAAATTATTTTTACTGTTTAATTACGCATTAACCGAACGCTTAGAATATACCTTCTGATCCTTGTATGGGTCCGGTCTAAAGAGCATGAATAACAATGCTGCCAAAAGTACAATAGCAACGATTGATCCAACTCCGAAGGCTCCACCTGTTACAAGAGAACCGATCTGATATACGATCAAGCATACTACATATGCGAAGATATTCTGGAATAAAATTGCAAACCAGAACCATTTTCTTGACTGCATTTCCTTTGCCATTGTAGCGATTGCCGCAAGACAAGGAGAATCAAGAAGGTTGAACATAAGGAATGAGAATGCTGCCATTGTTGATGGAAACCAAGTTGCAACTCCCTGTGCTACGTTTACAGCGTCCTCTGTATCTCCAGATACATTTGCTAATACACCCATGGTTGATACGATTGCTTCCTTTGCAGTAAATCCAGAGATGGATGCTGCAACCGGCTGCCATGAACCAAATCCAAGTGGAATGAAGATTGGTGCGATGATGCCTCCAAGTAAAGCCATTAAACTGTCTGCACTATCTTCTACCATTCCAAAGCTTCCGTCAACAAATCCAAATCCACCAAGGAACCACATTACTACGCATGCAAGGAACAGGATAGTACCAGCCTTGATGATGAAACCTTTCAGTCTCTCCCAAACGTGAAGAAGTACTGTCTTAGCCTGTGGAATGTGATACTGTGGGAGCTCCATAACAAACGGAGCCGGCTTTCCTGAGAATGGTTTTGTCTTCTTCAGGATGATTGCTGATACCAATACTGCTACGATACCAACGAAGTACATAAGAGGAGCGATAAATGAGCTCTCCTGATATCCTGCTACTTCTCCGGCAATAACACCACCCATCATAGCGATAACCGGAAGTTTTGCTCCACAAGGAATGAAAGTAGCTGTCATAATGGTAAGACGTCTGTCATTATCCTGCTCAATAGTCTTAGATGCCATGATTCCCGGGATACCACATCCTGAAGAAATCAAAAGCGGAATAAAGCTCTTTCCTGATAATCCAAAGTGTCTGAATACACGGTCCATTACGAATGCAATACGTACCATGTATCCGCAGTCCTCAAGGATAGAAAGGAACAAGAACAAGATTGCCATCTGTGGAACGAAACCAAGGACAGCTCCAAGTCCGCCGATAATACCATCTACAACCAAGCCGTTAATCAGATCGCTGGCGCCAACATTTGTAAGGAAATCTCCTACTACAGTCTGAATCGCACCTACGAAAGTATCATTGGTCCAGTCTGTTACAAGCGTACCGATAGTTGTTACAGAAATGTAATATACAAGCCACATAACCGCGATAAAGATCGGGATACCTAAAATACGGTTAGTAACAATTCTATCGATCTTATCAGAAACAGTCAGCTTATCAGCAGATTTTTGAACTGCAGTTCCAACGATCTTCTGGATATATCTGTAACGCTGATCCGTTACGATACTTTCCATATCATCGTCTTCCTTCTCCTCGATGGCTTTTCTCTGAGCATCTACGATCTTCGTCTCATCTGCTCCAAGATTTACATTTTCAAGAACCTTGCTGTCGTTCTCTAATAATTTAACAGCATACCATCTCTTCTTATCTTCTGTAATCGCTTTTGGAAGAACATCCTTCACTGTAGCTACAGCAGCTTCTAAATCCTTCTCGAAAATTTCTCCAGGAAGTTTTACATCTTTCTGCTTTGCAACGCTAACAGCCTTGTCGATGAGTTCCTCAAGACCTTCTTGCTTCAATGCAGATGTCTTAATGATTGGGCAACCAAGAAGCATTGACAAGCGCTCGGTATCAATCTTGATGCCTCTCTTCTCTAATAAGTCTGACATGTTCAGCGCAATCACAACAGGAACTCCAGTCTCAATAAGCTGTGTTGTCAGATATAAGTTACGTTCAATATTCGTTGCATCAACAAGATCCACGATCACATCTGGATTCTCATTTAAGATATAGTCACGGCTGACTACCTCCTCCAAAGTATATGGAGATAAAGAGTAAATACCCGGAAGGTCTGTAACCTTTACGTCCTCTGCCTTGTATTTCTTACTCTTAATTTTACCCTCTTTTTTTTCTACCGTAACACCCGGCCAGTTACCAACATATTGATTGGCACCTGTAAGTGCGTTGAACATGGTAGTCTTACCACAGTTCGGGTTTCCGGCAAGTGCAATAGTAATTGCCATTTCTCGCTTCCTCCTTCAATTGTCTATCACGTGAACTGGTTATGTAAAAATGAAATTATTTTACCTGAACACAAGCAGCATCTGCCTTACGTACAGAAAGCTCATATCCACGAACTGTAATTTCTACAGGATCTCCCAAAGGAGCTACTTTTCTGATGTAAAGTTCACTACCCTTTGTGATGCCCATGTCCATGATACGACGTTTGTAAGCACCGTCTCCCTCAATTTTTGTTACAACTACAGTACTGCCTACTTTTGCGTCTCCTAAAGTCATAACCATTCTCCTTTCTTAAATAACTCATGCATCTGTTACATGTAAAAAACATATCCATCGTTTATACGT
>CAVKOU010000062.1:0-6894 GCA_963658085.1 bacterium | reverse complement strand
ATTAATTAAGTTGAATTTAGCATTTTTTAATCTTTATGTCAACTTAATTTTAAGTATCAAAAGCAAGAATTACACACAAAAAATCCTGTGATCTTGAAATTTTCAGATCACAGGATTTTTAGATTTTTACATCACATATACTGAATCTGCTCTCTTGCAAGCTCCGACGTCGGATGTTCAAAAAATGTCTTTGTATCGGTCATCTCCACCACTCTTCCCCGGTCCATAAAAATGATCATATCGGCAATTCTTTTTGCCTGTGCCAGGTTATGCGTTACGATAACAAAGGTATTCTGTTCCTTTAATTCCAAAAGAGTCTCCTCTATTGCGATGGTATTCTTCATATCTAGGGCCGAACAGGGCTCATCAAGAAGGAGAATCTCCGGATTTACACAAAGACTTCTCGCTATAGAAAGTCGCTGTTTTTGTCCACCGGATAATTTTTTCGCCGACTTCTTTAACTGGTCTTTTACTTCGTCATAGAGCCTCGCTTTTTGCAAACATTCTCTGGTGATCTTTTCTATTTCTTTGGAATCTCTGATACCATGATATTTTAAGACATAGGATAGGTTCTTCTCGATACTATAGGGAAATACCACAGGCTGCTGAAAGACCATTCCGACCCGGGTTCTTAAATTTTCTGTAGAAATCCCCTTAATATTTTCCCCATCAAGGCAGATCGTTCCCTTGCAATATCCACCTTCCTCCTCCACCATTCGATTTAAGGTCTTTAAAAATGTAGTTTTTCCACATCCGGACTGGCCTACAATTGCCGTTATTTTCCCTTTCGGTATGGTCAGACTAATATCATGTAAAATTTCCTGTCTTCCATATCCGCAGCTTACATGTTCTATTTCTAACATCTTACTTATCCTTTCGTAAATAGGTAATGCCTTTGCATAAAATCTGTATCATCAGCAAAAACATCATCAATACAAATGCCGTTCCATATGCATAATCCAGAGAAAATCCATTATTTACCAGCATATACAGATGATAGGGTAAAGACATAAACGGATCCGTAAGTTTTCCCGGAACATCTGCAACCATGACAGCTCCTGTATATAAGATCGGTGCCACCGCTCCCATTCCATAGGCCATTCCAAGAGCTATGGTTCCGATTAATTCCACTGCACATACCGGAAGAATCAATCGAATCACCGCATATTCTCTGGATATACCCAGTGCCAATGAATTTTGCATATAATCTGCACCCTTTTCTTTCAGAATCTTTTCTGCCCGAATAGCAATAAAGGGAACGATCATTACCGCCACACATATGGAAGAGCATAAAAGACTTCTGCCTAATCCCAACTGATAGATTAAAAGGGTATAGCCCACCAGCCCAAACAGAATAGAAGGAATTCCCGACAGCCCGGTGATACAGCCACTGATTACATGATAGAAGATACTTTTTCTTGTATAAAACACAAGATAAATCGCCACTCCGATTCCAATGATACCGCCAATAAAAGCTGATAAAGCTCCCAGGTAAATAGAACCCATAAGGGCAGGAAATATTCCTCCTGCAGTTCCGATGGGAACCCCTGCAGGTTTATCCAAAAGAAAGGATAGACTCATAACCTTCCTTCCCTTCCAGAAAATATACAAAAACAAAAACAAAGTCACCGCGATGGTAAGGAGCCCAAGAATCCCTAACAGGATCCGTATCATATAGTTTGTCAGTTTATTTTTCACCTTCCATAAACCTCCTCTTTACCAGATGCCCTGTAATCGTTACTATTGCAAGGATCAATAGCAGCACAAGATTTGCCACATAAAGTACCGACAAATGAATACTTCCGTACTCAATGCTCCCCATCTCAAGAGCCGTCAAGGCCGGAAGGGTCTGTCCTCGTCCCAAAAGCTTTGGATAAATGGCAGAATTTCCAATTACCATCATAACCGCCATAGTCTCTCCCAGGCCACGGCCAAAGGCCATCATGGCACTGGCCACGATTCCCGGTCGGATCGCCGGAAGAATAATTTTTATCAGAACATACTCTCTTGATAATCCAAGACTTAATCCTGATTTTTCGTAAACTTCCTTTGCATTTTCCAGGGATTCCACACAGGTAGATATAACATAGGGAAGAAGCATGACTCCCAGCACAATGGAAGCCGCCAGCACACACTGTCCCGCCGGCATCTTCAGATATTTTGCAAATGCTTTTACTAACACCGTCAAACCTATAAAACCAAAGATAACCGAAGGGATCCCCGCCACCAGATCAATAAAAGCCAGGCAAACCGTGGCTATCTTCCTCGGAACAAAAAAGGTAAGAAAGCAGGCACAGGATATTCCCAGTATCATTGCAAACAATACCGCAAGACCTGATACATACAAGGTACCCATAATAGCCGGAAGCAAACCGTACTGAGGCGTTGCACTTACCGGCCGCCACTCTGAAGAAGGAAGAAACATATGGATTCCAACCTCCCGTAAGGCCGGAATGCTTTCCTTCAAAATATGAAAGAACATGATCCCCATTAAGGCCACTACCACAAAGGCAATCACATATAATACTACTTTACAACAAATATTGGTAATTTTTCTGCCCATCATAAACTCCTTTCCTGTGTAATAGAAAATTTTACCAAATTTCCTATTACACAAAAAAGGATGCATCGATATGACACACCCTTTTTTATATTTCCTAGTATATGTTCACAAATGATACACTAGTTCATTGGAATGAATCCCATATCTTCTACAGTCTTCTGTCCTGTCTCTCCAAGGATCACATCCAAGAATGCCTGCTGAACATCTGTAGGCTCTCCGGAACCAACAATGAGAAGCGGTCTCTGAATGATATAAGAACCATCGATAATATTTTCTTTTGTAGGCTCTACTCCATTGACTTTCAGAGTAACTACCTTACCTGCGTTCTGATTTGCAACACCAAAGGATGCATATCCGATGGCATACTGATTATCGATAATATCCTGTACCAGTTCTCCCATGGAAGATGCCTGAATCGCATCACTGGATACTTCTGTATCTCCCATAATGTTCTTCTGGAATACTTCATGCGCTCCACCATTAATATCACGGGTAATTACAACTACCTTCTCATCAGGAAGTGAATCATCAAGATCCTTCCATGTTGCATATTCACCGGAGAATAATGCTACGATCTGCTCTGTAGAAAGATCATCTAAAACTCCTGTTACAGGATTCTCAGGATTAACAGCGATTGTCAATGCATCAATACCTACCTGGTATTCTTTCTCATCGGTAATGGCTTCCTTTTCCTCATCCTTAACGCTTCTAGCCACCATACCAAAGGTAGAAGTTCCATCGATTACAGACTTTGTTCCCTGTCCGGATCCACCTGCGGATACATAGATGGCGATATCTTCTTCCGGAAGTGAAGAATCATATGCATTCCAGGTTCCATAAGTATCGAAGAACTCTGTGGCAATGGATGTGATGACCGGTGCTAATGTGGATGATCCGTTAAATAAGATCTGATTGCTCTCTGTCTTTTCCTCTGTACTTGATGTAGTTGTTGCAGTACTGGAATCAGCGGATTCACTCTTATCTGATCCGCATCCTACAGCCATTGATGCTACCAAAGTAGCTGCAAGAAGGACAGACATTACTTTTCTTTTCATAGATTTAATACCTCCCTTACATATTTTTAACCTACAACAATTAGTATAGCCTTGAAAAAAAGGATTTACCAATCAATAATCCCTATAAACGTTTTCGCTTATAGGGATTATCAATAGATCTATATGGTATTTTGTATATAATTACTTCCAATAATTCTTCGTTTTTTCACTCCAAACTCAACTAGGACACCAGCACCTTACACTCATACTCTCTAAGTTTCGCATTCACTTCCACGTCTGCATAATTTCCCAGAAGCATTCCATACGAATCCCACTCTTTTTGCCAGGTTACTTCTTGTTCTTCCTCCCGCAAGTTACAAAGCACTACGAGCTTTTTCCCCTCGAACTCTCTTACATATCCCATAACAGCTTCTTTTTTTTCGTCCAGAAATTGAATGGAGCCATTTGCGATTATCGGCATTTCTTTTCGTAAACGAATCAGTTTTTTATAGTAATTCAGAATGGAATCCTCTTCTCTTTGTTCTGCTTCCACATTAATGGTTTTATAATTTTTTTGAACTTCAATCCAGGGTTCGCTCTTAGAAAATCCCGCATTTTCATCCCCTGACCATTGCATCGGAGTCCGTGAATTATCTCTTGATCGTTCCGCTAAAATACGTATCGCTTCTTCTTCGCTCTTTCCATTTTTCAAGAGAATCCGATAATAATTCAAGCTTTCCACATCCCGGTATTGTTCTATGGATGAAAAATGTGCATTTGTCATCCCAAGCTCTTCTCCCTGATAAATATAAGGTGTACCTTGCATGAAATGAATCAATGTTGCAAACATTTTCGCTGACTCTTTCCAGTATTTTCCTTCATTTCCAAAGCGACTTACAATACGGGGCTGATCATGATTACACCAAAACAGCGCGTTGCAGCCATGTCCTTCCTGCATTCCTTCCTGCCATGTCCGAAAAAGTTCCTTTAATGCTGTTAAGTTCGCCGGCATCAACTCCCACTTATTTCCATCTTTATAATCCACTTTCAAATGGTGGAAATTAAAACACATAGCAAGTTCTTTCTCCTTCGGATTTGAATACCGGATACAATTGTCTAATGAGGTAGAAGACATTTCTCCAACCGTTATCATATCGGCAATATCTGTATCTCGAACAAGTTCTTTCAAAAATTCATGGACATGCCTTCCATCTGTATAGAATCTTCTCCCATCCCCCTCAAAATCGTCTTCATATTTTTCTGGTTTTGAGATAACATTCACAACATCAAACCGGAATCCTTTGATTCCTTTTTCTTTCCAAAAACGAATGACATCTTTTAGTTCTTCTCGTACTTCCGGATTCTCCCAATTAAGGTCTGCCTGTGTTACATCATACAGATGCAGATACCATTTCTTAACGGACGGAACATACTCCCATACCGGACCTCCAAATTTCGATACCCAGTTTGTAGGCATTTTATCTGGTGTTCCCTCTTTAAATATATAATAGTTCTGATATTTTTCTTCCCCTTCCAAGGCTTTCTGAAACCAGATATGTTCTGTCGAAGTATGGTTGAATACCATATCTAACATTAATCCGATATTTCTTTTATCGGCCTCTCGGATTAATTCCTCCAAATCATCCATTGTTCCATATCTTGGGTCAAGTGCTCGATAATCTGCCACATCATAACCGTTATCATTTTGTGGTGAGATAAAAAATGGAGTCAACCACAGATAATCCACTCCCAGCTCCTGCAGATAATCCAGGCGCTCTGTCACTCCTTTTAGATCACCAAATCCATCTCCATTGGAATCTTGAAAAGATTTGGGATAAATCTGATAAACTACTTTATCTTTAAAATTTGCCATTATACACTCCAATCCATAATTACTGTTTCTTTACATTTTGCCTGAATATTCGTATGCATATTCACATGATTTGCATTTCCCTGATCGGTGATCACACACACAGTTACATCCGGATACCCAGCCGCTCTGATTTTTTCACGATCAAATTCAATCAGTGGGGTGCCTTTCTTTACCTTCTGTCCGTCTTCTACCATATAGGTAAAGCCATCTCCGTGCATCGTAACGGTATCAATTCCTACATGAAGTAAGATTTCCAATCCATTGTCCATGACCAAACCGACTGCATGTCTAGACTCCTGCATCAAGACTGCAACCGTAGCATCTGCCGGTGCGTACACTACATTACTTTCCGGCAAAATTGCCAGTCCATCTCCCATCATACCTTCAGAGAAAACGCCGTCTCCAACTTCTTTCAGGGGAATCACCTTTCCTGTGAGAAAAGCACTCAAGGTTCCCTCTGTATCTGTATCCGTATCTGTATCTGTATCTGTGTTTGTATCTGTATCTGTATCTGTTTCCTTATTTTCCAGTCCGTTACAGTCTGTTATACTTAGTTTTTTCTTTCCTATCATGTAGGTCAGTGCAAATGGGACCGCAATCGCAATCACCATGCAAAGAGCAAAGCTTAACATATATTTTGGCTGTATCGATAAGATTCCAGGAATTCCTCCCACTCCAACCGCATTGGCTGTTGTATTTGTTGCAACACATACAATTGCAGCACATGCGGAACCGATCATTCCAGATACGAACGGAAAGCTATACTTTAAGTTGACACCAAAGATTGCAGGCTCTGTTACTCCCAGGTAACAAGAAATACATGCCGGTACATTCACCTCCTGAGCCTCTGCATTTTTCTTCTGCAATGCGATCATTCCAAGAACTGATGAACCTTGTGCAATATTTGAAAGGGCGATCATTGGCCAAAGCATGGTTCCGCCATAATCTGCAATCAATTGTAAGTCAATGGCATTACTCATATGATGCAATCCGGTAATTACAAGTGGTGCATAAACAAATCCGAAGATTGCTCCAAATACTACCTTTAAAGAACCGGTAATTCCAGCATATACAACTGCAGAAATTGCAGAACCAATCTTCCAGCCGATAGGTCCAATTACAAAATGTGCAGCCACTACCGCAAGTACTAAACTGCAAAAAGGAACTACGATCATGGAAATTACCGACGGTGTTATTTTCCGGAAAAATCTTTCTAAATATACCAATGCAAAAGCTGCCAAAATCGCCGGAAGCACCTGAGCCTGATATCCAATCATATCAATCTGAAAATAGCCAAAATCCCACTTTGGAATATCCGCTGCAGCTGTTGATGCCACGGAGTAAGCATTTAACAGTTGACCAGAAACCAATGTAAGTCCCAGTACGATACCTAACATCTGAGTTGTTCCCATTTTCTTCGTCACTGACCAACAGATTCCCACCGGCAGCATATGGAATATAGC
>CAVKOU010000061.1:0-7048 GCA_963658085.1 bacterium | reverse complement strand
CGAAAAAAGAGATAATTGCTAAATGGCGTGAATCCCATCCAGATGGCAAGAAAATTGATTGTGAACGAGATACTGGGTTATCTAGACCCACCGTGCTCAAATGGTGGGATTCCTCACTTTAAAATGTCTAGTAACTTAGAATACTAAAAAATGCACCAGATTAATATTTGCTACCTTATTTTGTCATTATGATAAAATAATATTTTTTATTGATAATATGCTATTTATGATGTATTATATGAGTATAAGCTATGGTGGTTTTATATATTTTCTAAGGCGGTGAAAAAATGATTATTGATATAGCACATACCAAGGGTGGCGTAGGAAAATCGACTATCGCGACAAACCTAGCGGTTGAATTGCATGCTGATTTGCTTGATCTGGATACGCAGAACAGCAGTATCGGTTTTGCACGTTTGGGCCCGGAAAGATTGATTCAGTTTATTCGGGGGCAGGAGCTAACGAAGATGGATCTTCAATTTTTGATGGAGTATAAGGGAGTCCCCAGCCGGCATCTGGTGATTGACTCCGGAGGATACGATTCAGAGATTGTCCGGTTACTTTTAATTAATTCTGACCTCATCATTACGCCAGTGGCTGTTTCGCAAGTTGAGTTGATGGGATTACAGAATTTTGATAAAGTAATTCACGCGGCGAAAGAAGTTACGCAGAATATCAATGCATATGTTCTGTTTAACCGGGTGACTAGGTTCCAGCAAAAGGATTTAGAGCTTTTTAAGCACTACGTTACTGAAAAAATAACCGATTACAAGATGTTAAATACTCAGATTGGCGATCGAAAGCCATACAAGGATGCCTTTGCAGCAGGGTTATCTGTTTGCGAGTTTAATCCAAAATCGCAGGCTGCCGATGAAATACGCCGTTTAGTTTCTGAAATTATGGACATTTTGCATTAGAATATCTGTAATTCCAGAGAGTAAGAAAAAAAGAGCACAGGAAAACAATAAGGAGCACCGAAAATGGCAAAAACTACTTTAAATTTGAGTGATACCACGGTAAATGCTTTCATCTCAGGGGCACCGCTCCAAGAGAAAAAAGAGAATGAATCTCCTAAAAAAGAGCGGAAAAACAAAATCATATCCATAACACTTCGTCAATCTGACCTTGAAGCAATGGATAATTTTTGTGAGGATACCGGAATGAGTCGTAGCAATTTGGTGCGAATGGCTGTAAAAAAATATATGGAGGAATACTATAAAAAATAATAATAAATAATATTTATTATGCCGTTCATATATGATGAATATTATTTTATATAGCATTGCTTCAATTGTGGAGGTAAAGAGATGAAAAATTCCAACTTTTTACTGAATGAAGTTGAGCGAAGTAAAGGGCGACCCGAATACGGCAGAAAACTAATTGATATTAGTGCGTTTCCTGCTAGTAATCAACGGAAATCTAGAAGTATTTGGAGTACGCAAGCGGAAAATACTCTTCTAAAAGAAGTTCTGGATATCATAAAGAATGAACCGGACTTTGAGCATATTACACTAGGCGCAATAATGGCTTATTACAAAATTCATCATCGATCCGCAGGATTACTGGAGGGCGAAATCGACTGCAATTACATTCCCAAGAAGTTTCTTAAAACTAAGAAGTAGTAAACAGGATGGCACTGATTCGACGGATTAGTGCCATTTTTATTATATGGAATAATGCTGGATAAATTAATGATTAAATATTATTAATAGCGTATTTTGTACATAGAAAATATTATTTTATATGTTATCGAGGATGCGAGACAAGGGTTAAGAAAGTTTCAAAATCGGTTTTGGAAGGGGCTAGTTCTATATGGCCTATTCCTGTAGAATCGTCTAAAAGTGGTCTATTTTCGCTTTTGAGCGATTCCGTTAGAGAAAATGTGTTTAACTACATAACCTTTAAACTTTTCTGATTTGTGCCAAATAGAGCGTTTTTCAAATGGTATGATCGGTGCCAAGGCCTACGGCTCTATCATTTGCATGCTAATGTTTGGACGAAGTTTTAAATACAGGATAGAAATGATAAAATACGCGTAGAGAGTTAAGACGCTAAAACGGCACCAGATTATTGTCTAGTGCCGTTTTAGCGTGCTAGTAAATGGTTAGCAGCTCATAGTTACAAATCAATAAGAAACACTCTATTTTCAATCGGAGAGATGTAAGAAAAAAGGGATGATCATTCTTCCTCGATCATCCCTTCGGAAATTCCATAAGTCTTCAAAATAGAATCGATATCCGGCTTTCCTGCACAGGCTGCATTCGCCTCACCGTTGGCATGCTTGAGGAACTCCTGCATGAATCGCTCTCTTCCCTGCCGGCCATAAATGTCCCGTATATTCAAAGGCCGATGATTTTGCTTCAGCTTGTAGATTTCCATGAGCTTCGGAATCCGCCGCTTCCCTACCCAACTCGAAATGGGCCCCAGAAACTCGTCATCCAGCGCGATGGGCTGATAACCCATCGCCTCCAACGAAAGAGGAAGGTAGAGCCGCGAGAAATCTTCCCGGTGCAAATCGTGGAAATGTCCATGAATATTGATATCCGCCCGGTGCCCCCACCGCGGCTTGTGAGAAAAGAGAATCGTAATGCCGCCAAGCCTCATAACGGTAGAGTCACAAGCAAAGTCCCAGCCCATTTCCATATACTTTTCCAAAGACTTATCATCATGATTACCTCTCACCAAAATTTTCTTTCCGGGAAGCGAGAGCAATCGCTGCATCCCCTCCGGCCGCCAGGCGCAGTCGCCCAGATGGATCACCGTATCCGTCGGCTTCACCATTTTCTGCCAATTTTCGCAAATCAGCTCCATAAAATTCTCCGGCCGCCCGCAACTCTTCAGCATGGCATGATGGTTAAAATGCGTATCTGTAATAACCCATAACATTACTTTTCACCTCATTCTTTTTACGTATTTTGTTCTAGGTTGATGATGTTTCTTCTAAGTTTTAAAACCTTTTCGATTATTCTGTCAGTTCGTTCTTTTCCAATCACTGCATGCTTGGAAAAGTCTTGAGTAATAGTATTAGCTATAAAATCAGGAGATAACTTGTCTATCCAAGTTGGATTTGTATCGACTAGCTTTATCTGCTGATCTTGCTGGTCGTATTCGTGGATAAGTGCTTTAGGCGAGTCAAACCACAGGGAATTCCCATTATCAAAAATGGGTGCCATCCCCCAAATTTTCAGTGTATTGACGTCGCGAATGAAACCGAAATTTCCCATGTGCCGATCGGTATTATTGATTAAGTAATCGAATTGCAGCATGGCATCCAATATGGGCTTAACATGGGGAATTTCAAGAGCTTCTGCGCAGGCCAAGAAATGCTTGTATCTACCGTTTTTTTCGTCAAATGGGATAACGTTGTATATTTCATGGGCCGGAATATATTCTGTATCAGGCGAAACAAAAGTGGGGCAAGTGGAATAGGTACTTCCATCTATATTTTTTAGCTCGTATTTTATGTGGGGGAGGTCGGCTTTTTGCAATAATTTACAGGCTACGATTTCGTTAAAAATCTGCTGGTGATATGGCTTCTTACCTGCTTTCGCTAAAAGACGAACACCTTGATCGATATACCAAAACTTAGAGAGATTACCGTTAGTGCTGTAGTCAGGGGAGAAGTCAGCTCCGAAAAAGGTTTCTGGAAGTTGGTGGGAAAAGTCATTTTGGAAGAAGTTTACGTCGTCCCATTTTGTGTTGCTGCTATATGGTTTAAACCAATACTGATCACTTAAATTTAAGCCCAGACTTTTTAATGATTTTGCATTGATTTTGATTTTTGACCCGTGGATATTAAATCCTCTTTTTATCCCCAGTCGAGTAGCCGGAATATTTCTGTAATTAATCCATGTTTGAAATGCCCATTTTAATGGTGCATCGGCGGACCTATACAGTATTGATAGAGGTAGTCGTTCCGGATTATGGACAGTCAAAATGCTTTCCACATTTCCTGAATAAGCATCCATATCTACGTCCATGACTTTTTCGTTTTTCTGCATAAAGGTATATTTCATGATAGCCCCCTCATACGCTCTACTATACAGATGGCTACAGCACTTCTCAAGTGCAAAAGGTAATTGAGAAATAGGAAAGTTGACAAAATCCACAAAGAAGAGGGAAAAGTGTGTAAAATGGAGTGAAAAACGGCAAAATTTTAACGGTTTTTGTTTACTACAAAATTGTTGAAAATCACGAAAAACGGCTATACAATAAAATCAAGAAAACACGGAGTGCGCATTTACCCATTCCGTCCCGGAATGATGCGCCAGCCCCTAAAGCGGCTGGATCTGGAACCGCTGAAGCGGGTGCTACGCACGAAACCTCAAAACCATTTGAATACAGGGGATGTAAAATTCCCCGTTTGAAATACAGAAGAAAGGAGGGAAAAATAACATGGCGATGTTCTATCTGGAAAATAGACCTCATGCCGTTTCTCGTGACGGCGTGCACATTGCGACACAGAATCACTTTGATTACATTTGCCGCGAAGGGAAGTACGAGAAACTAAATACAGAACGTGAAGATCTGGTCTATAAAGCATCCGGCAATATTCCAGAATGGGCATCTTCCGAAAAGGACTATTGGACGAAAGCCGAGAGACATCGCCGCTTTAATGGTAGGGCATATCGTGAAGTTAAAATGGCACTCCAGGAAGAATTGACCCTGGAAGAAAATATCGAATTAGTAGAGAAGTTCTGCGATAAAATGGGCATTTCTAAAAATCATGCCTATACTTTTGCTGTGCATGATAAGCCGGCTGCCTTTGATGCTTCCCATCGAAACATCCATTGCCATTTGATGTTTGACGAAAGAATTATCGAGAAGAATCGCCATTTAGGTGAAGATCAGTATTTCCTACGCTATGCTTCAGATAAGGAAGGAAATCCGACTGGTGGATGCAAAAAGGATCGTTATTTCCACTCCAAGGAATGCACTATTGATATGCGCCGTGTCTGGGCGGAACTAGTGAACGAAAAGTTTGCAGAAAAAGGCCTGGATTGCCGTATTTCTGAGAAGACTTTGAAGGCTCAATATTATGAACTGAAAAAAGCCGGAAAAGACATTGAAGCTGAATATTTTAACCGGACTCCGGCACCGCATATGGGAGATATGTACCGCAATCCGCGAAACAAAAAGAAAATTTCTGATTTCGAGAAGAAATTAGAAAAAGAACTTGAGGATTTTACTGCAGAAGAAAATCCTACTTTCTATGATGCGCCGGAGGAAGATAAGAAGACCCAGAAAGAAGTCGAAGAAGCAACTGCGACGGAGCGCAAAATGATGGTTTTCGCCGCAGATGCTTTAATGCGCCGTATTGCACGGGAGATCCAGCAGGAACGTAAGCGTTTGGAGAGCATGAGAGAAAGTCTGGAAGGCTCTGCGATTGCTACCGAAATTCTCGATGATTACTTCAGACAACCCACTGTTATTACTGCTGGAGATATCGAAGACGTTATGGCTGAAAGAGTTGTCGGCTTTAAGAAAGCTGCTGCCGAACAGGAAGGCCTTTACAAGAGCCTCCAGAAGCAGCTGCTTTCGGATAAACTTATTGCCGCCAAAGCTGAGGCTGATGTGCTGCCACAAGGCCGCGAAATTAAGGAAAACTGGACTAAGGCAAAGCAGAAGAAGATTCGTTATGATAATGAGCTTCGCACGTTGGATATTAACCGTCCGGATTATGGCACTTTCATGGCTGGTTGTACCGCAGCCACCAATGATTTCTTGCGGGCAGATAATGCGCTCTTTGCTTACAACTGCCAGCTCGACAAGAAAGCGGGAGAGATCAAGATCCGGATTGCCGAAATCAAGAAGGAACAAGAAGAGATTATTGCTAAATCCAAAGAGGCTTATCGTGCCTGGAATTACAATAAGAAGCAACAGGCAATGTATGAGGAACGAATTGAATATATGAAGCAGGAATTTGCGGAAGACTATATTGTTTATTCGCAAGATTTACCAAAGATTTTGGATCGCAATATCCGGCTTAATGGCGTTACCAAAGTGGGGACAATCCCAACTCTCACTTTCGGCAATTCTACCTATCATGTCCTTGCAGATAAAAAGACCATCTTTGATCCGAATCGTAAGACTCCGGTTCGCGGAATCCGTGAGGGCGATTTTATTGAAAACGGTAGGGTTAAGGTCTATGAATTTGATGTAGTGGTGGAGCAGAGGAAAACTACTTCCGGAAAAACATATACCGCATTGAAAGCCGGCCATGTGCGTCCAACGGGAGAGACCATCCCCGTGTACAAAGCGCACAACCAGATGGAATATGGAATTGATCGCATTGCACGGTTCCCGAAGGCCCAAAAAACAGTGCTTGGTTATGCGACACAACAGTATATCAAAGACAAGGCAAGTAAGCTCCGTGCCTTTGCTGGAAAAATTGCAGATAATCCTCCGAGAGCAAAGTCTAAAGACAATGCAATCAATGGACAGCTTATTAATATCCAGCCGACAGAAGATAAGCGGATGGAGACGCACGATCTCTATACCGAGGCTGAACGGTCTATGGATTCTTTCGCGGCCGGTTTGAAGCTTGGGGGGAGAGGAAGATAATGGGAAGGCTGCTGTTTCGGGGTCTGCGTGCAGCCATCATTGGTTTTATCTTGGCAATGATCACTTTTGTGTTTTTAGCCTCCCCTGCTCGCATTTCCGGCACATCTATGGTGCCGACCTTAGCCGATCGGGAGCTTGTCATTTTGCTAAAAATACCCCATGTTTTTAATCTCTTCCCCTCCTATGGAGACATTGTCGCAATCGATAGCCGGGTAGAGCGTAATAGATCAGTGCTGGATGACCTTATCGAGCCTCTGCAAAATGGTTATGCCAGATTCTCTCATAGCGCCCCTAGCCGTAACATCTGGATTAAAAGAGTTATTGGTTTACCAGGTGATACTCTTGTGATTAGGGATGGCGAACTGTACCGAAATGGTCAAAAAGTAAAGGAACTTTACTTTTTAGAAACAATGCGAAAAGAAAGCCCCCAACGCTATACGGTTTCTGAAGGTACCGTGTTCGTGATGGGGGATAATAGAAATCA
>CAVKOU010000060.1:0-8034 GCA_963658085.1 bacterium | reverse complement strand
ATAAAGAGAAAAAAACAGGCGGGGCTATATGCCTCGACCTGTTTTTTTCTAATTGTGTTGGAAACAAAAACTCCACGGAATATTAACATTTTGGAAGTTGCTGTGTGATACAGTGAATATTTCCACCGCCATAAACGACTTCTCGGGTGCTGACTCCTACAACTTCCCTGTCAGGAAAAGCTTCCTGTAATTGTCTTAATGCTAGTTGATCATTTTCATCATCATATTGAGGAACGATGATACCATTATTGGTAATCAGGAAATTCAAATAAGAAGCAATACATATTTCTCCGTTCTCTCGCGGAATTGTTCCGGCAACGGGATCAATGGTTTCAGCTCCGATGAGCTTCACCGGCTTCTTTGGAGTACATATTTTATGAATATTAAGTTTTCTTCCTTTGGCGTCAGTCATTTCTGATAATGCCTTGTAGTTGGACTGGGCAACTTCGTAGAAGGGATCTTCCTTATCTTCTGTGTAGATGCAGGCAACATGGCCCGGAGCAACGAAACAAGCTACGTCATCTATATGTCCGTTGGTCTCGTCGGGATCGATACCATCTTTTAGCCAGAGCACTTTTTCGCAGTTTAAGTATTCACAAAGATATTTTTCGATTTCTTCTTTTGACAGATGGCTGTTTCTTCCTTCTGAGAGGAGACACATTTCCGTGGTCAGAACAGTTCCCTGACCGTCTACGTGGATGGAACCGCCTTCCAGGATGAAGTCATCCAAGCGATATCTGTCAATCTCATTAAGCTCACAAATCTTTGCAGCCAGGCGATCATCTGCATCCCATGGGAAGTAAAGACCATCTACCAGACCACCCCATGCGTTAAAGGTCCAATCACATGCACGACGTTCTCCCCGGTCATTTACAAGGAAGGTGGGGCCGCAGTCTCTTACCCATGCATCATTGGAGGAGGCCTCCAGAACCTGAATGTTTTCAGGTAAATGGGCTCTTGCATTGTCGTACTGATCGTAGTTGACTAGCATAGTGACAGGTGTATATTTGCTGATAGCGACAGCTACATCGGTGAAGGATTTCTGTGCCGGTTTTGCACCATTTCTCCAGTTATCAGGACGCTGAGGCCAGATCATATAAATTCTTTCTTGAGGTTCAAATTCTCCGGGCATTCGAAAGCCATCCTGCTTTGGTGTTGAGTTTTTGATGATTTTTGACATGTTATGCCTCCTTTGTTCGATTGATTCGTATAATGATTTCACCTATTAGAATACAGAGTACTGATCCGATCGTAATAGGCAGAACTGATTCAAGTGTTTCTACATCAAGGCTTAGTGGTACGGCACAGAAAATCAGGGAAATGATGATCATTACAAATGGTGCATATGCAATAAGATGCAATATCAGATTATTTCCGGGAACCTTGAAAGGTCTTGGGGTGTTGGCATCTGTTTTTCTAAGCTTTAGAAATGCCGGGAATATTGGCAGGTAGGATACCAAAAGCATTACAACGTTTAAGGCGAAGAAACACCAGAACATATCCTCGTTAGGCATAAATGGAGCTGCGATACATACGATAGAAGCTACAATTCCATTCATTAATGCTGCACCTACAGGCATGCTTCTTTTCTCGGATTGCTTTGCAAATATTTTAGGCAGATCACCATTGGATGCCGCATAGTAAGCCACATCGTTTACCCCGTAGCTCCATGAGATCATATTTCCAAAGAGGGTTATCACAAAAAACAAAGCTACCAGGATAAAGAAAAATCCTTTCGTTCCACCAAGGAGAAGTTCAAAGGCATCTAAAAGGCCTGTGCTTGTACTTATCTCATTTACCGGAATTGCAACACCGACTCCGTAGGCACAGAACATGTAGATCGCCATGATAACAATGCCGGCAACAATGATGGCAGTCGGAATCTGCTTCTTTGGATTTTTCATAGAAGGTGCAAAGGTGCAGATTACTTCAAATCCAAGAAAGTTAAATATGATAACAGAAATATAGGAAATACTGTCAATATCAAAGCTTGGAAGCAAAGAAGCAGGCGTGATCTTGTTGACAGCTCCGTAATGAATGGCATTGTAAACACCGATTACACCAATGGAAAGCGCCAGGAAAATCTTTACAGCTGCACATATATTTAAAATCCAGGTGTTATTTCCGGCCGGGAAAAAACTTATGATTACGATGATCCATATAAATGCAAGTTCTATTAGGATTGTCGGGAGCGTTGCTATCTGTCCGCCGGATAAAAGCTCAAAAACCTGGGGAATCATTACAGCCAAAGAGGCCATCCACAGAGGAAAATTGATCCAGTAATACCAGGCACAGCGGCCACCCCATCTCTTGCCAAAGGCTTTAGATACCCAGTCATATAAGCCTCCTTCGCCGTCGTAAGTGGAACCTAGCTCAGATGAGATTAATCCATAAGGCAGCAGAAAGGTGATCATTAAAAATATCCACCAGAAATACTGAGAGTTTCCGATGGCTGCAACAGGAGCTGCGGCCTCAGCTACGAAAACTACACATATAACAGTGAGTACAGCATCGATCAATTTAAAATTCTTTTCTTTCATCGAAAGCTGCCTCCTATTCTCCGTGAGTTAACAGTGTCTTATACATTTCAGGACGTCGGTCACGATATACCCCCCAGAATCTGCGTTCCTCGGCCAAAGCATCCAGGTCAAATTCTGCAACTAGTACCTGGGAAGTATGATCATCCGCCTGCTTTACGATTTCTCCATGATTGTCTGCGATAAAAGATTTGCCATAGAAAGTCATGGATGAATCCTCGTCGGATTCTGTACCGATTCTATTTGAAGCAATTACTGGCATCATATTGGCGGCAGCGTGTCCGGCCATAGTATTCCTCCAGTGTGTAGAAGAGTCGTGCTTCAGAGTTGGCTCACTTCCAATTGCGGTAGGGAAGAAAAGAAGTTCGGCACCGAGTAAAGCCATGCTTCTGGCAGTTTCGGGAAACCATTGATCCCAGCAGATTCCAACACCGATGGTTCCAAACTTAGTTTTCCATGCCTTGAATCCTGTGTCGCCCGGTGTGAAATAGAATTTTTCTGCATAAGGCAGACCATCAGGAATATGTGTTTTGCGGTAAATTCCAAGAATCTGTCCGTCTGCATCGATGATTGCGATTGAATTAAATTGTGTATTGCCTGCTTTTTCAAAAAAACTGATAGGAAGTACTACATTTAATTCTTTAGCAACTTTCTGAAAGTGCTTAATAGCAGGATTTTCTTCTGGTTTTGTAGCCAGACTGAAATACTCGAATTTCTGAAGCTGGCAGAAATAAGGGGTTTCGAATAACTCTTGAAGAAGTATGATATTCGCGCCCTGTCCGGCAGCTTCACGTACAAGAGCATCTGCCTGCATAAGAGTTTCAGATTTGTCCCAGCTACAGCTCATCTGGGTTGCGGCAACTTTTACTTTTCTCATTTGAAGTCCTCCTTGTAAAAAAAAGAGGCAGTCTTCCCGTCGGGAAGATTGCCTCTCTGCAATGGTTATTTGTTTTATTTACAAGCATATTAAAACATTAAAAAAATAGCACTTCAATTCTATTTATATTCCAATTTATTCATATATAATTCTAACTTATAGAATTATACTTCTATTAAATCATAGAGTTGTATCCGTTGGCTTATACCTAATTTGTGGTATATATGGTTGCAATGTTTTCTGAAAGTGCTGACAGAAATATTGAGAGTTTCTGCGATTTCATCGGAGGTGTTGTCGTGGAGCAGCTGTTCAAGAACCTGAGATTCTTTTTTGCTGAGACCGTATTCGGTGATGCATTGATGCAAAGAAAGTTTTTGGGCTTGCCGGTGTTTGAAATCTTGTTCTAGCCGGAAGGACAGGTGATCCTTTATCATGTCCAAGATAAATACATGCTCCTGGGAAAAATCATTACTGCCCTTTTTGCGGAAAAAGGATAAGACTCCCAGAAAGTGTTCGTTATAGCTTATGTTTAGATGTAGAGAATAGTGCCAGCCGTGGACGTTGTAAACCATTTTGTAATAGTCCGTGTTAATTCTGACTTCTTCAGGTATCAGATCACTTTCTCGATAGGCTATATTTTTTCCTGCGGACATGAGTCCTTCGGAATAATCGATACTTTTGTATTTGTGAATATAGTCCAACATGTCCGCGGTGGAATAATTAATTCCAAGAGGTGAACAAAGGTCATTTTTATCATTCGTCGATACGATATAAAAAGATGCGGCGTCATAATCTATAAGGTGCCCAAGTCCGGTCATGAGGGCCATTCTCATCTCATCAAGATCAAAAATCGATTGTATTTTGTAAGTAAGGGCATTTAGAATAATCCAATCGCTGTTAGTGAGCATTTGCCTGTGCCTCCCTTTTTTAGCCATATGGTACAAGGAACAGAATGGGATGTCAATAAAAATAAATTGCATTTTCGGAGGGATTTTGTAGAATATAAATGGAAGAAAAGGTGTTCGAAGAGTTGCCCTACAGGCGATAATAAAAATGGAGAATGTCAGATGGGGAATTTAGATCAGTTACGAGCAGGTTTTGAAACAGCATATATTGACGGATCGGTGATTTCGAGTAATCGATATAGACCGCAATTTGTATCCAATAATCACAGAGAGGGAAAGAAGGTTCTCTCATCCATCGAGGATGAGCTTTTAGCATGTGATAAATTTCAAATCAGTGTCGCTTTCATTACAATGAGTGGAATTACACCTCTCCTTCAAACATTGAAAGATCTGGAGAAGAGGAATATACAAGGTGAAATTTTAACAACGAATTACTTAAATTTCAGTGAGCCAAGAGCCTTAAAAAAGCTACATGAACTTTCCAATATTACTCTTAAAATGTACGATGTGGAGGCCGCAGATGAGGGGTTTCATACCAAAGGATATATCTTTAAGAAAGAGGAAATCTATCGGATCATAATCGGCAGTTCCAATATTACAAGCGCAGCTCTTACAAACAACAGAGAGTGGAATACAAAGATAATATCCACGGAACAGGGTGAGATTGCAAAGGAAATAGTTGCCGAATTTCAGGAACTATGGAACTCGAAGTATTCCCTATCTTTTGATGAATTTTATGAAAATTATAGCGAAAGATATAAGATCATCAAGCATCAGAGAGAGGTGGCAAAGCGAGATCCAATTACTTCTATCGAGAAGTATAAATTGCAGCCGAATAGTATGCAGGTGGGTTTTATCGCAAATCTGAAAAAGATCTTGGAAGCTGGTGAGGAGAGGGCACTGTTGATTTCGGCTACGGGTACCGGTAAGACTTTCGCCTCCGCCTTTGCTATGCGAGAACTTGGTTTTCGAAGAGTCCTCTTCTTAGTCCACAGGGGACAGTTAGCAGTCCAGACCAAGGCTTCTTATGAAAAAGTGTTTGCAGAATCCGTGTCCATGGGCCTGGTAGGTGGTAATCATCATGAGTACGATAAGGATTATGTGTTCGCTACGGTGCAGACCCTCAATCGTGATAAGCATTTGCTGCAATATGATAAGAATGCCTTTGACTGTATCATTTTGGATGAGGCTCATCACGTATCTGCCGATACCTATCAAAAGATCATGCGGCATTTTACACCTAAGCTTTGGCTTGGTATGACTGCGACTCCGGATAAGCGAGATGATCAGATGGAAGGTAGAAATATCTACGAACTTTTCAACTACCAGATTGCTTATGAGATTCGTTTGCAGCAGGCCATGGAGGAGAACTTACTCTGTCCTTTTCATTACTTTGGAATTACCGATCTGGAAATTATCGGAGACGATGAGACAGGCTTAGATTTCTCTATGCTTACCGGTGATGAGAGGGTGAATCACATTCTCCGCCAGGCAGATTACTATGGCTATAGTGGTGACAGGGTTAAGGGATTGATTTTTTGCAGAAATATTAAAGAGACGGAGGAATTATCCGCTAAGTTTAATCAAATGATAAATCCTGCTACAGGAAAGAAATTTCGAACTATAGCTTTAAACGGAAGTGCTTCTGAGTCGGAGAGACAGCTTGCCTTTGAACGACTGGCAATGAATGAAGGAGATACATCGGTTTCATATGAACCTTTAGATTATATTTTCTCAGTGGAAATTTTAAACGAGGGTGTGGATATTGTGGAAGTAAACCAGGTGATCATGCTTCGTCCGACCCAGTCTCCCATTGTATTTATTCAGCAGCTCGGCCGTGGACTCAGAAAAGCAGACGGCAAAGAATACGTAGTGATCCTTGATTTTATAGGTAACTACACGAATAATTTCATGATTCCAATCGCTCTGTCAGGGGATCGAAGTTATAACAAGGACAATATTCGCAGATATATTATGGAAGGCGGAAGGATTATTCCGGGAGCTTCAACGATTCATTTTGATGAGATCAGCAGAAAGCGGATTTTCGCTTCCGTGGACCGCGCGAATTTCAGCGATATCAAGTTAATCAAGGAGAATTATACCAATCTAAAAAATAAGCTTGGAAGAATCCCCAGACTTCGAGATTTTGATGATTATGGAGAGATGGATGTCCTTCGTATTTTTGATAACAACAGCTTGGGGTCTTACTATAAGTTTCTGGTAAAATATGAAAAATCATACAAGATTCGATTATCTAAGGATGAAGAGAAGGTGATTGAATTTGTTTCCAAAAAGCTTGCCGGTGGAAAGCGGATTCAAGAGCTTCAGATGTTGAAACGGATTCTCACATATACAAAGGGATTGGCAAAGCTGGGACTTTTTGCTGGCCTAGCAGAAGATATGAAGGGATACGGAAAAACTGTTAGCCAGTCTCAAAAAGAAAATATTGTAAGTGTTATGACCAATGAATTTCCGTCGGAAGCCAGCAAGAAAACCTATTCCAATTGCATTTTCATAGAGGAAGAAGGAGAGGATTACAAACCAACCAATTCCTTTATGGAGATGTTAGAAAATAAGGAATTCTATGACATGCTAAAAGAGCTTATAGAATTTGGAATCAGTCGATATGAACGAGATTATAAGAATGGCTACGACAAGTCGGATTTAGTATTGTATCAGAAATATACTTACGAGGATGTATGTCGATTGCTCAATTGGAATAAGAATTTGTCTTCTGTAATGAATGGATATTTTCTGGATAAAAGAACCAAGACCTATCCGGTATTTATTAATTATGACAAGGATGAAAATATCAGCGACACTACGAAGTATGAGGATCATTTTGTGCCGGGATACAGAGATCGCTTGATTGCAATTTCAAAATCGGGAAGAAAGGTGCAGTCAGAGGATGTACAAAATTTCCTGAATGCAAAGGAACGAGGAATCCGGGTGGAACTTTTTGTGAGAAAGAATAAAGATGACAAGATATCAAAAGAATTTTATTATCTCGGTCCTATGACGGCAAGTGGGAATACGAAGGAATTTACTATGGCGAATACCAAGAAGACTGCGGTGGAGATTGAGTGGATTCTGGATGTACCTGTGCGGGAGGATATCTACGAGTATATAGTAAATTCTTAGGAGGATGCATGAAAACAATAAGAGTCGTGGCGGCCATCATCAGAGCAACTAATGAAAATGGAGAGCCTATAATTTTTGCAACGAAGCGAGGATATGGGGAGTTTAAAGGTGGATGGGAGTTCCCGGGAGGGAAGATTGAACCAAGAGAGACGCCTGGGCAAGCTCTAAAGCGTGAGATTATGGAAGAGTTAGATACAGAAGTTGAAGTTGGAGAGTTTTTGGATACCATTGAATATGATTATCCAACCTTTCATCTTTCTATGGATTGCTTCTGGTGTGAGATCCTATCCGGAGAGTTGGTGCTTAAAGAGCATGAGGATGCCAGGTGGTTAACTAAGGATCAATTGAAGGACGTGGAATGGTTGCCGGCGGATATTACTTTGATTGAAAAAATTGCCGATAGAATGTAGCGATGTATCGCCCCCCTGTGTGTAGGTTGGATAAGGATTTTGTGATTTCGTGAATAACTAGTGGGAAACATTTTGTAATTTCGTGAATAACTAGTGGAAAACATTTTGTAATTTCGTGAAAAATCTATGAAAAACATTTTGCAATTTCGTGAATAACTATTGAA
>CAVKOU010000059.1:0-8356 GCA_963658085.1 bacterium | reverse complement strand
GAAGAAGAATTTCTAGAGGAAGCCATAGAAATCTCCACATTGTGTAAGAGCTATGGGGTGCCGCTTTTTATCAACGACAATGTAGAAGTGGCAATCAAGTGCCATGCCGAGGGAGTTCATGTAGGACAAGAGGACATGGAAACATCTTTAGTACGAGAACTGGTTGGAAAAGAAATGATGATCGGAGTGTCGGCCCATTCCGTAAAAGAAGCAAAAGAAGCAGTAGAAAAAGGAGCGGATTATCTGGGAGTGGGAGCAATGTTTTCCACATCTACCAAGACAGATGTGAATCTTCTGCCCAAAGAAACCCTCAGAGAAATATGCGAAGCCGTTGAAGTGCCGGTGGTAGCCATCGGTGGCATCAATAAATCCAACATCGCAGAGCTTGCAGGAACCGGTGTGGATGGAGTCGCCCTGGTAAGTGCCATATTCTCTGCCGAAGATATCGAAAAAGAATGTATTCAGCTTCGAAAACTGTCGGAGGAAATGGTAAATCAATGAAAATAAAATGTGCGATATTCGATTTTGACGGAACCCTATTTGATTCCATGCCGATTTGGGATCAAATAGGAGAAATCTATCTAACTTCCATAGGAAAAGAACCAAAGGCCTCCCTGAGAGAAGACGTGAGAGCCTTAAGCCTAGAGCAATCAGCCGTTTATTTAAAACGGGAGTATAAGCTATCTCAGTCCGTAGAAGAAATCATGACAGGAATCAATAAAAAAATCGAAGATTACTACATCTACCACGTATTACCAAAGCCAGGCGTCATAGGTTTCCTAGAGCAGATGAAAAAAGCAAAAATCACCATGTGCATTGCCACGGCATCCGAGAAATATCAAATACAATCGGCACTCAAAAGATGCGGAATGGAACACTACTTTCAAGCCATCTTCACCTGCAGAGAAGTAGGATACGGAAAAGATAAACCAACCATCTACCAAAAAGCCATGGAATACTGCGACGCAGATCGAAGTAATACCCTGGTATTCGAAGATGCCCTCCACGCCATAAAAACCGCCAAAACAGACGGGTTTAGGGTAGTAGCAGTATACGATGACAGCGAAAAACACCAAAACCGGGTTCGTGAACTAGGAGATTATTACCTATCGGACTTTAATATCAAAAGGAGAAACAAATGAAATCAGCATTAACCATAGCCGGCAGCGACTCCAGCGGAGGAGCCGGCATCCAGGCAGATATAAAAACAATGATAACGAATGGCGTCTACGCCATGAGCGCCATCACCGCTCTGACGGCACAAAATACCACAGGAGTCCGGGGAATCCAGGAATCTACACCGGACTTTTTGAAACAGCAGTTAGATGCAGTATTTGAGGATATTTATCCTGATGCAGTAAAAATTGGCATGGTATCGTCAAGTGTCCTGATCCGTGTGATTGGAGAGCGATTGAGATTTTATAATGTTAAAAATGTAGTAGTGGATCCGGTTATGGTTGCAACATCCGGGTCCTCTCTCATGAAGAATGATGCGGTGGAGACATTGTGCAGTGAGCTCTTTCCAATCGCAACAGTCATTACCCCTAACATCCCGGAAGCCCAGATCCTTTTTGGGAAAAAGATTGAAAGTAAAGAAGATATGATGATGGCTGCAAAGGAGATTGGAGATACCTATCACTGTGCTGTTCTTTTAAAAGGTGGACATAGCATCAATGATGCCAATGACCTTCTCTACGCAGATGGAGAGCTTCATTGGTTTGAGGGAAAACGAATCGACAATCCAAATACCCACGGCACGGGTTGTACACTTTCCAGTGCTATTGCATCTAATCTGGCAAAGGGATTTACCCTTGCGGAGTCCGTACAACGAGCAAAGGATTATATCAGTGGTGCCTTGGGTGCTATGTTGGATTTGGGAAAAGGTTCCGGACCTGTGAATCATGGGTTTGATCTCCGTGGAATATATGCAAATTGTACAAAAGATATAGAGTGAAAATATGAAATAGCCACAAACTTTACAAAATGGATTGACAGACAGTCAATCCATTAATATAATTAGGGCATGCCTGAAACGGGTTTCAGAAAGAGGTATGTTAAAACGTGAAAAATATAAAATGAGATTATATTTTTTTGAAAGACTTGAAACCGGTTACAAGAAGGAGAGAGAAAGGAGAAGGTGAATGAAACTTGCAGTTGTAGGAAGCATTAACATGGATATGACAGTTACTGCACCACGCATTCCCTTAAAAGGTGAGACCCTTATGGGGGAAAGCATTCGTTACATTCCGGGAGGCAAAGGTGCAAACCAGGCCGTAGCAATGGCAAAGCTTGGCGCAGAGGTAGAAATGTTCGGCTGTGTGGGAGCTGACAGTAACGGAGAGAAGATGCTTCAGAATTTTAAAGAAGTTGGGGTGAAAACGAATCACATTCAGGTCCTTAAGGACGTGCCTACAGGAATTGCCATGATTACAGTTGGTGACAATGACAATACTATCGTAGTGGTGCCGGGAGCCAACGGAAAAGTGGACAAGGCTTACATTGACAGCGTGAAATCTGAATTAGAGAGCTTTGATATGGTTATTCTTCAGCATGAGATTCCTCTGGATACCGTGCATTATGTGGTAGAGATTTGTCATGAAAAGGGAATCAAGGTAGTGCTAAATCCGGCTCCTGCCGCAGAAGTGCCAATGGAGATTATTGAAAAAGTCACCTATGTAACACCAAATGAACATGAGGCAGTTTTGATTTTCGGAGATAAGCTTACGACAGAAGAACTTTTGAAAAAGTATCCGGAGAAACTGGTGATCACCCAGGGAGCTCGAGGCGTATCTACCTGTCTTGCAAACGGTGAGGTTCTTACGGTTCCTGCAAGAAGGGCACAGGTTGCAGATACTACCGGAGCCGGCGATACTTTAAACGGTGCATTTTCTGTACAGATTGCGACGGGGAAAGATATGGAGTCGGCTTTAATTTATGCTAATACAGCTGCCAGTCTTTCTACAGAAAAGTTTGGAGCCCAGACAGGAATGCCTACTGCAGAGGAAGTAGAGAAAGAATTGAAATTAAGATAGAAACGAGAAATTAGAGGGAATTAGGGAAATGAAAAGAAACGGAATTTTAAATGCAGAGATATCAAGAGTCCTATCTTACATGGGACATACAGATCTTATCTGCATCGGTGACTGTGGACTGCCGATTCCGGAGGAGACGGAGCGCATCGACCTGGCTGTGAAGTTTGGACAACCTTCGTTTATGGATGTTTTGAAAGAAGTAGGTCAGGACATGAAAGTAGAAAAAATTGTTCTTGCAGAGGAAATTAAATCAGAGAATCCAAAGATTTTAGAGGAAATCCAAAGCTATTTTGTACAGAAACCGGAAAATACCAATATGGAAATTGAATTTGTATCACATACAGAGCTTAAGAAACAAACGAAGGAATGCAAGGCGGTGATTCGTACCGGAGAGACAACACCTTATGCAAATATTATCTTACAGTCCGGATGTATATTTGGCTAGGGCAAGCAGGGAGGAGACAAAATGCAGATAGAAATGCGTGGAATCAACAAGTCGTTTGGTAGTAACAATGTGCTGAAGGATGCAGGATTTCTTCTGGAAAGTGGCGAAATTCATGCGCTTATGGGAGAGAACGGCGCCGGAAAATCCACCTTGATGAAGATTCTCACAGGAGTCTACACAAAGGATGCCGGAACTATCACAGTAGATAATAAGGAAGTGTGTTATAAGAATCCCCAGGAGGCGGAAAAAGCGGGAATCGTATTTATTCACCAGGAACTGAATGTACTCTTTGACCTTACCGTTGAAGAGAATATGTTCCTGGGAAAAGAGATAAAAAATGCCTTTGGTGTGTGTAACAAAAAAGCAATGCGAGAAAAAGTAAAGGAAATCTTGGACAGGCTTGGAGTGAAAATCAATCCGGGAGAGGTTATGAGCAACTTGTCTGTCGGACAACAGCAGATGATCGAAATTGCCAAGGCCCTAATGGTAGATGCCAAGGTTATTATCATGGATGAGCCTACGGCGGCTTTGACTCAGAGCGAGACGGATGTTCTGTTTCAGGTAGTGAAATCTCTGAGAGAAAAGGGAGTATCTATCGTTTATATATCTCACCGTATGGAAGAAATCTTTGAACTCTGTGACAGAATTACAGTCCTTCGAGATGGTTCCTATATAGATACCAAGAGAATTGCAGATACCGATATGAACGATGTGGTTAGAATGATGATCGGACGTGAGATAGGGGAGCGTTATCCTGGAAGAGAATGTGAAATTGGTGAGGTGGTTCTGGAAGTAGAGAATCTTAATTGTGACGGAGTGTTTGAAAATGTTTCTTTCAAAGTGCGTGCTGGCGAGGTCCTAGGAGTTTCAGGCTTGATGGGAGCAGGAAGAACGGAGATTATGCAGGCTATTTTCGGGAATATGCCTCACGTAACAGGAACCATTCGATTAAATGGAAAAGAAATCCAGAATAAGAATCCACAACAGGCAATGAAGAACGGAATCGGATTCATTACAGAGGATAGAAAATTAGAAGGATTAATGTTAGAAGAGAGCATTATGAAAAATATTTCCATTGCAAACCTTGGAAGAATTTCAAAAAATGGTGTAATCAATCGTAAGAGTGAGCAGGATCTTGTAAAACGTGGTATAGAGGAGCTACATATCAAATGCTTTGGACCACAGCACGACTGCGGAAATTTAAGTGGTGGAAATCAGCAAAAGGTAGTATTCGCAAAATGGATCTATACAGAACCAAAAGTCTTAATCTTGGATGAGCCTACCAGGGGCGTAGATATCGGAGCTAAGAAAGAGATTTACAACATTATCAATGATTTGGCGAAGAAGGATGTAGCGATTATCATGGTATCTTCGGAACTTCCGGAGGTTCTTGGAATGTCAGACCGTGTCATGGTGGTTCGAGAAGGTGAAGTTCGAGGCATGTTATCAAAGGAAGAGGCAAACCAGGTGAATATTATGACTCTGGCAACAGGAGGAAATTTAGATGAATAACAAGAAATTAGTCAATCGAGTACAGGATCTTGGTGCTTTGATCGCTTTGATCCTTTTAGTAATCGTAATCGGAATTATCAGTCCGGAATTTAGAACCGTTTCAAACTTTTTGTCATTGTTACGTCAGTCATCAATAAACGGATTTATTGCTTTTGGCATGACTTGCGTTATTTTGACAGGAGGAATTGACCTGTCAGTTGGATCAACGTTGGCTCTTTCTACTGCGCTCTGTGCCGGATTTATTGCGGGGGGAATGCCGGTAGGAATCGCAATGCTTCTTGCCCTTGTGATCGGTACAGCTTTAGGCGCTGTCAGCGGTATTCTGGTAACAAAGGGAAGACTTCAGCCATTTATCGCAACCTTAGTTACTATGACTATTTATCGTGGACTGACTATGATCTACATGGATGGAAAGCCGATTTCCAACCTTGGAGACAGCTTTACATTGAAAGTAGTAGGAAAAGGAAATTTCTATCATATTCCGATTCCGGTTATTCTCTTTGTTGCAGTTTTTGCTATTATGATGTTCATTCTGGAAAAAACAACCTTTGGAAGAAGAGTATATGCCACAGGTAGCAATGAGACATCTGCGAAACTTGCAGGTGTAAATATAAATAAGACAAAGCTTATTACCTATGCAATTTCCGGAGGTATGGCAGCTTTGTCAGGATTGATCCTTCTTTCAAGACTTAGTTCCGCACAGCCTACACTTGGTGAGGGATACGAGCTGGATGCCATCGCTTCTGTAGCTCTTGGCGGAACCAGTATGAACGGTGGACGAGGAAGAATCTGGGGAACCTTTGTAGGTGTTCTTATTATTGCAGTTTTAAATAATGGACTGAATATTCTTGGAGTATCTTCTTACTATCAGGATGTAGTAAAGGGTGTTGTAATTTTGATCGCAGTATTATCTGATCGTAAACGTTAAGAGACAGGAGAAATAAGATTATGAAAATAAAAAGATTGGCAAGTCTGGCCCTTGCAGCAGTGATGCTATTTTCTGTAACCGGCTGCAATGCAATTACAATTGATGGAGAAGAGGCTTCTTCTTCCGAAGCGTCAGGAGAACTTACAGGAAACGGAAGTATAGGATTTTCTGTATCTACATTAAACAATCCATTCTTTGTAACTTTAAGCGAGGGTGCAAAGGAGAAGGCCGAAGAAGAGGGTGTAGAACTTATTGTGGTAGACGCTGGAGATGAAAGTGCAAAACAGGCCAGTGACATCGAGGATTTGATTTCTAAAAATATCAGTGTATTAATCGTAAATCCGGTAGACTCTGATGCCGTAGCTCCTGCAGTTAAAGACGCTGTTTCAAAGGGAATTAAAGTTATTTCCGTAGACCGTGTGGTAAATGGCGTGGATGTAGATTGTTCGATTGCTTCCGATAATGTGGCCGGTGCAGAGGCTGTAACAGAATATTTGGTAAGCCTTGTTGGAGAAGGTGCAAAGGTTGCTGAAATCGAAGGTGTATCCGGTGCAAGTGCTACCATTGACCGTGGAGAAGGATTCCATAACGTGGCAGATGATCAATTGGATGTAGTATCCAGCCAGACCGCAAACTTTAACCGTTCCGAAGGAATGACCGTTATGGAAAATATGCTTCAGGCAGATCCTGACATCAAAGCAGTATTTGCCCACAACGATGAGATGGCTCTTGGAGCAGTAGAAGCTATTGGTAGCCGCGACATTATTGTAGTTGGATTTGATGCTACTGATGATGCCCAGGCGGCCATTAAAGCAGGAAAGATGGCTGCGACAGTTGCCCAGAAACCGGACCTTATGGGAGCAACTGCAGTTGAGACAGCACAGAAGATTCTGAATGGTGAAACCGTAGAAAAAGAGATACCGGTAGAGGTAGAACTTATCACAAAATAAATAAAAAAGTTTTCTGGTAAATAAATAGCTGGATGAATATTGTATGAAAAGGCGCTTGTGAGGCAGAACTCAAAGCGTCTTTTTGCTATAAGCGTTTTAGTTGTAAAATCTCTGGAAGTTCACATATTAGCCTGCGGGTATTTGGGACAATCCTGATGCCGGCAGGCTTTTTTCGTTTGGATTGACATTTTGTCACGAAAATTACATAATAATCGTGATAAAAAGGAGGCGATCAGATGTCTGTTATTGAAAAAGTTAAAGATAGAATCAATGAAATGAATGCAGGAGACAATGAAGCGTTTCTATGGAAGGGACTGATTATTTGAAGCAAGCGGAATTTGCAGAGGCGGTTATATGCGGAAAATGGAATTGGAAGAGCTGGAGAAGATATTAAAAGATCGCAAAGATGGCGAGAGGCTGGAACTGAAAGACCTGGGATTTGATGATCTGGATCTGTCAGGCAGAGATCTTCATAATATTGATTTTGAAATATGTATGTTCCAGAATGTAAAGCTAGATGGAGCAGATTTTTCAGGATCCAGTGTAAAGAATGCGCAGCTGGACGGATGTTCGTTACGAGGTGTTAATTTTCAGAATGCGGAGATGTGGGGAGCCTGTATGCGGGGATGTGATATGACAGGGTCTAATATCTGTGGGGCAAATCTGTATGCAGCAGTTCTTGAGAATGCAATTCTAACAGATGTGAAATCAGATGAGAATACTAAGTGGTTCCGCTTGCACTGTCCAGAGACCGGACCGTTTGTTGCATATAAAAAATGCTTATACGACCGTATTGTGCAATTACTGGTTCCGGCAGATGCCAAGCGTACATCGTCAACTTATCCAACCTGCCGATGCAATAAGGCGAAAGTACTTGCAATCAAAAGTTTCGATGAAACGGAAGAATTTGATGAAGCGTGGTCTCTGGTGGATGAGAACTTTGTCTATCGCAAAGGAGAGTGTGTTGAGGTGAAAGATTTTAATGAGGACCGGTGGTTCGATTCTACCACAGGGATTCATTTCTGGATGAGCAGAGAAGAAGCAATGAAATATTAAAAGTTGATGATTATTGCAGGGAACACGATATTTCTCGTGACGCTTACCTCTTTACGAAACTAATCTTCACCATTATCACGCATAAAGATAATGCCAATGTCCTAGATGAAATTCCTCATCACGCGCATATAATCTTTTTTGGCATTGAATATCGCCATCACGATTACAGTTTTATTTTCCTCGTCGATAAGATAAAAAACAAGATAATCCTTATGCGTGACAAAACGAAAACCCGCACATTTCAGAACGTGATCTCTTGGAAAAGACCCTGTCGCTGGAAATTTATACAGTGCTTGACATCTTTCCCGCAACTCATTGACAAAACGCTTTGCTGTCTCAATATTCTTAGACTGGTTAGCAATCCATACGGCAATTTCCCTTAAATCCTGCTTTGCTGTATCAGTAATGACAACTGCGTACTTCATAGTTCAAG
>CAVKOU010000058.1:0-8441 GCA_963658085.1 bacterium | reverse complement strand
CGTATATATCGTATTCCATCAAATGAAGTCGGCACTTTAACCGCAGCCGGAATATCGAGAACTACAATTCTTTTTTTATTGATTTTTATCTCATGAAAGGTGAAACCAATATCAGGTGAAACAGATCTTGCCAGATAATGCTGAAAAGGCTCGTTTTTAACATCCTTCTGATAATTTATACTGGTTCCTGTAATTTCATGAGTTTTGTCATTGATTCCCCAGATGAAATATGCGTTTGTTTTCCCCTTTATAGCAGCAGCATTTGAAAGAGCAGAAATGTACTCTCCTATTTCGTGTGGTTCGAACCAGTTTTCTTTAAATTCAAACCATTCCTCTTCTGAATATTCCAATAATGACTCCACTATTTTTTCATAATTATCCATAAAGTGCCCCTCTTTTATCTGCCGGTTTTATCTACCACATTATATCATATGTGGTAGATAAAGTGGTAGATAAATCGCACAATAAAAAAGGACTCCCTCTCAACAAAGGAATCCCTTGACTTAACAGACGATAAGATTGTTTTCCATACGTATTTTTTGACAGTACACAATATAACCTGCAAGGCTCTTTTTTCTTAACATCACAATATTTTCTTAAAAATCCATCTCTTCATTCTGTGTAAATCCTGTGTAAAGCAAGGTCTTGGCAGCTCAGAAATGGCTCAAATAAAGGATTTTCGAGAGAATGTTGGTACTATGCCGTGGCAGACGAATAATATTTTCATCATAATTTCTCATACCCTCTCATATCTTCCAGATGGTTGTCTCTTACATCCGGTTTCGGGAACGGCGCATAGATCAGATAATTCGTGGTCTTATCACCCGTTCCAGAAAATATTGTCCAGTGATTTTGCATCCCCCCACTCCTCATACTAAAAGCTTACGCAGCTCCCCTAGGCTATCTTCTATATGCGCCACATCCACAAAGAACACTCTCACATTTACACCATCATTGCTTTTGAAGGAAATATCCTCATGACCGCGCATTTCCTGATTAATCGGATAGAGCAACCAGATCTCCGACGTTCCATACTTTTTCGAGTATGCATACATCTGGTACATATCCGCTTGTGATATCCCGTAGTTTTTCTTTGAGCTATCAATCAGGCTCTTCCACTTCGTATCCAGAATGATCAGACTACCGTCATCTCTTGTAACAACAATATCTGGCCGGAGCGCAAACTGTTTCGGAGCATTAAATAGATAGTATCCATGATCTTGCGAGGAGATTTCCCAGCCCAGGTCCGCGAACACAGTCTTCATCTTTGCAGCAACATAGGACTCATAAACCTTCTCCATTGGAAACAGCAGAGCCCTTGCATCGGTGCCGCCGGAAAATGTTGTGAAACTCTTGTTCAACAGAAATACCCTCGACCATTGCATTAACATCTCATATTCTTTTGTATTCCTATCAATAGCTATCCGTGAAAAGTCCTGCTGGAAATTTACCGAAGGTATTACCGTCTCAAACGCTGGCAAAAGCTGCCTGATAGTCTTCTGGTTTTCAGAGCTGCCGCTGAGATTCTGAAGTTTCAAAAGTGTCGCCTTGATCAGTCTATTCTCTGGTCTGTCCAGCTGATATTCATCATAGCGAACAAAGAACCTCTCACTGTGGGCCAGATTTCTTTTGATGTGCTCACCAACAACCAGTTTTCCCTTGTAGAAGTTCAGATTGTTCTCTCTGGCAATGTATGACGACTTAAGCCCTTGCTTCACCAGTATCCGTGCTTCCTGCAAATACATGTTGATGAAGATCTCGTAGAGCGGCATTCGATCCAGCTTGAGGTTTGCATCATTGAAAACCTTGCATGGAAAATCCTTCATGCTACGGAGCATTCGAAGGAACACTTTCTTTGTTTTATCAGCCCCCTCACCACAATCCATCTTAGGAAGGATCTGTACCTGATATCCATTCTCCATCTGGATCAGTCCGACATAGTTATTCACTGAAATGATGTTCCCAACATTCCTACGATAACCAACAGAAAGAAATTTCATCACATCCACATGTTCTTCACCGCCTGTAAAGGTGTGAATGAACTTCTCTAAATCCTTAAACACGGGCTCTGGAAGATAAGCATATTCAGTTTTGAAATCTGGGTTGCAGGAAATTTTATCAAACTCCCTTACCTCCAGTAAATTGTCCATTTTATAAGTCCTTGCCGATCAGCTTATAGCTCTGGAGCTTTAAAAAAGCTTCCTTCTGAATCACATAGTGCCTATCCGGAAGATCAACATCGGGGTTTCCGTTGAATATATCCTTCACTTTGATGGGACAGTCCAGTACAAATTTAAACTCATCCGGTTTAGCGTTATCTCCTAACACGAACTGAATCTTCTCATAATCTTCGTAGAAATACTCTTGCAAAAGAGGAATTACATTCTTTGCAAAAATCCAAGACAATGTGTCAATGGAAGGATCATTCGCAAGCTTTGTAAAAAAGGCGTGACCAATCGTATGCTCGCGATCAAACAGGTACTCAATACGCCGATTGATGACATCCAACATCTTAGCAACATTCAATTCCTCATCCCCTACAGCGATAATCCCAACGCCGAGGCTATCCAGCACTTTCGAGTCTGGCATCATCTCTACAAACTGGAAACGTCTACGAAGAGCAGTATCCATAAGTGCAATAGAACGATCCGCCGTGTTCATTGTTCCCAGAATATAAATGTTATCCGGCACAGAGAAGTGCTCACCAGAATACGGCAAAATAGCCTCCATCGATTCCGATGAACCAGCACGTTTCGTATCTTCAATGAGAGTAATTAACTCTCCAAATATCTTAGACATGTTGCCGCGGTTAATTTCATCAATGATAAACACATAGGGCAGCTTATTTTTTTCAATCTTATCCTGCAGTGCCTTTGCCGGCACCTTTGACGCTGCTATTGCAAAATTAGAAAACCCTGTAGTCGTTGCTCCGAGATCAGCAATCTTTACAGACAGGCCTTTTTCGAGCCAATTCACCGATCTTTTCCAATGGAAAGGATCCTTTTCTATCTGCACAGGCGTATCATCTGTAATTACACCAATTGCCTCAACAATATTATCTCTTCCCAGCACTACCAGGTCACCCCGCTCCATCTTTGCTAAGCTATCGCACTGTCGGTCTGTGTCGGTAAGATTTTCAACGACAATGGCACTTTCATCATACTGATATACATTCAGATCAAAGGGTACATCGTCATCTTTCGCACGGTTTCTTACACTCCATACTTTCCCCGTCGTCCGTATTGTCCCTAAGACCTTGAATCCGCCCGCCTTCTTGCAAAATTTCTTAAATATACCGTCTTCAACGCTATATCCAATCGAATTGCTCTCACCTAGCTGTGGCTTAATTCCTTCTATAAACTCCTCATATCCATAGGACTGGTGGAATGTCGTGAACGCAATCCTTCCCTCTTCCTTCAATTTGTTATAGCGACCCAGAACAGCCTGATAAGGCATTTTCTTAACAGCTTCAATATTCAATGAGTCACATATCGCCACAGCATAGATGGCAGAGTTATACGTCTTTCCTGTTCCAGGAGGGCCATAAAGGATAAAGTTATGATCAAACGATTTAGTCTTTTGATTCCCAGTATTTTTCTTTGCTGCCATCATTTTCCCCTTTATCGTCGATTCCATAGATTGGAAATATTGCTCTCTCATTAGGTCGAAATCAAAACATATGTCGTTTCAAGAACATCTGACCATATGATCAAATTATAACAAAAAGCCCGGTGCAACGATCATGCTCCATCGGTCATGTGTGCAAAAATCCTGCCAATCGATAGTATCTGCGGCTATCCTCGAATAAGTCCTCAACGACGACAAACATTTTGCCTACTTCTTCAAGCTGATCAATGTCTGTCCTTTCTTCAGCTTCATCTTCTGGATAGCCCTTTTTATTTCTCTTTCTATATGCCTTGGTTTCAAAATATATAAAGGCTATGCACTTCTTGTGCCGCATGTTTCCTGTTTCGAATTAACTCGAATTCCTCTTATCATTTGCTTTGTCCTCTTGCTGAAAAGGCGTAAACGTCAAATTATGCGCCCCGATGTAGACAGAGCTGATACTTCGCATTATCCTTGAAGAAGATATCAAAGTAATCAGCGTAGACGGTCAGGATGAGCTGAAGAATCCTATTATGGGTGGCAGAGATATTACACTTGATGTACATGCCATAGATTCTCATGGCAAGGAAATCGACATAGAGGTTCAAGGCGATGCCAGAGGTGCTGTAGTAGAACGGGCCAGATTTCACAGCAGTATGGTTGATGCCAGAATGCTGAAAGAGGGTCAGGAATTCAAGGAACTTAAGGATTCTTATGTGATATTTATCTACAAGAAGGATAAATTCAGGGAAGGCAGACCTCTTTACCACATCGACAGATATGTCAGGGAAACCGGAAAACCTTTTGAAGATGGTTCACATATCATATATGTGAATGGAAGCTACAGTGGTGAAGGTGAAATAGCCCGGCTCATGGAGGATTTTCATCAAAAAGACTCAGAGAACATGCACTTTACAGCTTTAGCTGACGGAGTGAAACATTTCAAAGAGACTGAGAAAGGACGTGAGACTATGTGTGAAGCGGTAGAAAAATATGCAGAAGAGTATGCAGAAAAGCGAGAAATCAGAACAAAGATAGGTATTGCGAAGGACCTTATAAAGGATGCCGGATTTTCAATAGATCAAGTAGTTAAGTTCCTTAAGATCGGGAAAGATCAGCAAGATTTCTTTGTTTCGCAGCTCCAAAAATGATTTAACACATTGCTAATGACACACTTTTCATAGCTGCACCGAGGCCACTGCAGGATACTGTGGTGGCCTTCTTTTACAGTAACTACAGCGTCTCCTCATGGACAGCCGCCGATTCAGCTCACGCTTTTTATCCGGCACAATTGCCTCGCAGCAGCTTGATTTCTCAGAACAATGCATGGATATTATACTTTATCAATGACTATTCTTCCATGTCTTCTCAGGCCTTGTAGTAATAATCCACGTGCTTAGGATTATCCAGAAGATCTTGAATGATTCTTCCCATCTCGTTTGTCTCCATATTTTGATTCTCCATTACATACAGTAACTTAACATCAGAAGAGTGACCTAATCTTTCCAATTTCTGCTTCATATCACAATCCCACGGCAATGATCCACCTCATGTTGGATAATCTGCGCCGTCCAGCCAGAATACTTCCCATGCTGTTTCTTAAAGTTCTGGTCCTGGTAATCAACCTCAATCTCCTTGTACCGGGTACAAGGCCGCATTCCGTTCAAAGAAAGGCAACCTTCCTCCGTCTGGAACGGTTCCGATTTCTTTGTAATTACCGGATTGATCATCGCAAACCGGAACGGTCCGGCTGCCACCACGATAATGTTTTTTCGAACGCCAATCATGTTGGCTGCCATACCAACACAATTATCCCAATTGGCTTCGAGTGTATCCAACAGATCTACCACCACCTGTCGATCTGCCTCTGTAGCATCCTCTGACTTTTGGGAAAGAAACAAGGGATCCTTCATTATTTTCTTAACCACTATAACTGCACCTCCCGCGTCCCGGCATGTCGTCATCCTTCACATATCTGGCATTGAACTCCATGTTGATATCTCGAAGTTCCTTTTTCCCATCAATATAATCCTGATACATCTCCGCAAGGCTCTTTTCTCAATACTGTTACGGAAACCGTTTTCCCAACGCGTTTTCTTTCTAACAGTCCAATATAACCAAGTGCCAGAGAAGAAACTATTCCACTACTTCCAGCATCCGCTCTAGCAGTGGCTGTACATCCCCGTCGCGAAGTCTATCTGCAAATGATCCATTGCAGAAATGATCTTCTCGCAGCAACATCGTCAGCAGCGCCGTGCAGAGCTCATAATTCGCCGTCGGAACACGCTTTAGTTCCTCATCACAGCTTATCGGCCTGGTTGTAAGGTAAGCAGAATAGTTGCTTTTCAGGTCCCCCATGTCCTCCAGGGCCTTGTAGTAATAATCCACGTGTTTAGGATTATCCAGAAGATCCTGAATGATTCTTCTCTTCTCGTTTGTTTCCATATTTTGATTTTCCATTCTTAGAGCAAGTTAGTTAGGCTAGTTATTTAAAAATCGATGTATTAGTCTTCAGATTTTTACATTCGGATTTGTATACTGTCCGTGTTTTCTTGTATTATTGCCGCACTGTATAGAAAATTTCGGACATCGATGCAGGCAGCCCAGGCACATCACACACTTTTCTTTCACCCAGACCGGTTTTCCTTCCTTCATTTGAATTGCCTGTACCGGACATTTTTTTGCACACAACCCACACCCAATACAATTTTCATCCGCCGAGAGCCTGCTTGTAAGTCTTGCTCTGCGGTTATAAATCGGCTGTGCGATTGCCTTTACCACAAAAGTTGGTGCGGAATGTAGCATTCGCTTATTGCAGAGTTTTTCCTTGATTGATTGAATGATGGTTTCTATTTCTGTCTCTGTATTTTCCGTAAAAACATTCTGCTTCTCCGGAGTCGAAATATCAAAGATCGGTGTGTAGGTATCTACCATGCGAACAGAATAAAGTGCATCTATCTCGCGGCCGCTGATCGCTTCTTTTGCCAAACCGCCGATTGCTCCAGGTGTGGTGCCATACGTTGCAACCAAATACAGATAATCTGTATGAAACTTTGCTTTCTTCAAAAAATCATTTACAACACTCGGCAGCCCCCAGAAATATGTCGGAGTTATAACCCCAATCCGCTCATCTTCAAATATAAAACTGTTATCTGCCATACATTCCGTAATCGCTACTATTTCATCATGAATAGCCCCTGCAATACGGGAAGCCACATATTTGCTGTTACCCGTAGCTGAGAAATATAGAATCATGCATTTATCTCCCTGACTGTGCCATTACCAAAAGCCCCACCGTCTGCAGCAATATGTAGGCAATAAAGAATCCAAGCTTTCCTATCGTTACTTTTTTGTGATTTTTCAGAGCTTTCCTGTATTAGCCCCAACTCCCTGCAACGGTCCTGTATCGCCTTTGGGTATTCCTGTATCATTCCATCTTTCAGTGCTTTTAGATTATAACATGCACTACTTCCTGAAAAAATGAAAATCACAGCAGTCGCCGCCGTAGCCCAACGTTTTTGTTCTTGAAAAGCCTATTTTATTTAAACCGCCGTATGTCACATCATCAACATCGCAGAAAAGTCTGCATAACTCCGGACAGCCATTTTCAACGCAGGCCGTATGCCACAAGCACTTAGTTATGGTAATATCGTAAAAATCTTTCCCACTCTTCTGCGTGCTTTCCTGAAGGTCTGTTGTCCGCATTATTTTAAGGAAAATCCTGCTATATATTCCATAAAATCCCGGAACCTTTTCCATTTTTGCCGTAGAGTTATGTTTTTTTGTTGCGACAAAATCAAGCATATATTTTCGCATAGATATATCGATGTCTTCTTTCGACAGTCTGCTTTCTAAGAATATTTGGTATAAAGCTATGCGTGGAAGAATCGTCTGTGCAAGCGTTTCCTTCTGATTCTCGGTTTTATTTTTAGTGCATTGGATAATCTCGTTAAGCCTCTTGTCTTGCTTGGCGAAAAAAGCAGTTCCCTCATCATTTCCGAATTCTTTAATCAAAAATGACTTAATTTGCTTTTGCTGTTTTATCTTCATAATTGCTCACCTTTTATCCTGAATGATTCACAGAGAGATCCTTTTCGCTGTTGAAAGCAATAATCGTAACGAATGCAGTAGTTATGCGGCTTTCAGCCGCATTATCCCTATCCGGATGAATAACTCAGATTAATTTTGTGTGTACTTATTTGCAATCGCAAATCCATGATCCATCGGACCGCTCCCTGCCCCCAGATCCAGCATCGCTGCCAGTGCTCCGGAAAGATAATCTTTTGCACGCTCAACCGAAGTCTTCCAATCATATCCCTTTGCAAGATTGGAAGCTATGGCAGAGGACAGAGTACATCCCGTCCCATGGGTGTTCGGATTATCAATCCGTTTTCCGCAAAACCAATCATAGTGGTTCTCAAAATACAAAAGATCATTGGCGTCATTTAACCGATGGCCGCCCTTGCAAAGTACCGCACAATGATACTGATTTGCGATTTGCTCTGCCGCAGTGATCATGTCGTTTGCGCTGCGAATCGGCATGCCGGTCAGTTCATCCGCCTCCGGAATGTTGGGTGTCAGTATGGTCGCCAAAGGAAACAGCTCCTGCTTTAACGTATCAATGGCATCCTCGCTGATCAGTCTTGCTCCGCTGGTGGCTACCATCACCGGATCCACCACAATATTTTTTGCATGATACTTCTTTAATTTCTCTGCAATAACACGGATCAGTTCCCGATCCGATACCATGCCAATCTTTACTGCATCCGGGAAGATGTCTGTAAATACACTGTCCAGCTCCTGTCCTAAAAACTCCGGCGTTACATTTAAAATTG
>CAVKOU010000057.1:0-8911 GCA_963658085.1 bacterium | reverse complement strand
CTGAAGCCTACGGGATTGGCATCGATATGTGGCTGGGGAGCCAGGGAGATAAGGTGAAAGTTCTTAAACATTAGGAATGAGGAATAGTGGTACTGCCACATTAAGTAAAAAAGCGGCGGGGGGCGTACGGTTTACTAAGATACAAAGGAGTGCGTTATATGATAAAACCAAATGGATTTTATCCGGGTTATCCGGGCTATGACCCGCTTGCCCCTTGGGATTTACCACTTGAGATACTCGATCGAGTAGTATTGAATCATCATGAAGATCAGACCGCCTGTAAAGAATTAGAACCAGGCGATGTGCTAGCAGTGTCTCGATGGGGGAATCTGTATGAACACTACGGAGTATATATTGGACAAAAGCAGGTGATTCACTTTGCTGGTGAACCTGGGGATAGTGAGCTTTTAGATGATTCTGCAATGGTTCGTAAAGTGTCGCTTTCCGTCTTTGAACAAGATAGTAAATATCGGATTATTGCTTTTCCAAGGGAGAGTTCTATTTCCGGCTACCACCTGTATAGTGCAGAAGAAACTGTGGAACGAGCTAAATCTCGCTTAGGAGAAAGAGGTTATGGACCTTTTGGAAATAATTGTGAACACTTTGCTTATTGGTGTAAGACAGGAGTAAAGAGGTCTAAGCAGGTGGAGGCATTGAAGCAGGCATTGGGATTAGCACCGAAGAAACGTAGATTTCCAAGCCCATGGATCGTTATTGATTAGGGGGTTGATAATAGAATGAAGCATGTATAGAAAAGGGGGGATATGGATAATGAATACAACTTTGCAGAAAAAATCATCTGAGGAAGACAAGAAGAAAAAGAGATCTCAAAAAATTTTAGAAAATGTTATGGCTGGGCAAGCGGCAGGGGCTTCTGTGGAACAGTCCGTGAAGCGAGTGGCTGAAACTTATAGGAAGCCTGACACTTACGACAGAAAACTCTATGATGATGGGGCAGCGAAACGGCAAGCCAAGATGGATGTATTCGCCAAAGGGAAGCCTGTGAAAGATCCCTATTCTGGTGATGAGTTGCTACTGCGCAAGCAGGAGGCCAAATTAAAATATGGGAAAGATTGGCAAAAACATTTAGCGGAAGCAGACCATGTGGAACCTATACACAAGGTGTACGAGAGGCATAAAAATGATGCGTTTACTAAAAATGAAGATATTCGAGAGACCGTCAATAGTAAGGAAAATTTGAAAATTATTTCTAGAAAGCAAAATAATGCCAAACGAGATAAAAGCAATGAAGAACGCTATGGTGATGAAAAATATTTAAAAGACAAAGATATTCATCTTTCAAAGAAGGCCAGAGAAAAAGCCATCGAAGATGGACGAAAGGCAAAATCCCATATTGAGCAGGATTTGCAGGTGCGGCAATTTAAAAATGCGACTTTTGAATTTCACCAGTCGGGGATAGAGGCAGCAAAGGCTGGGGCTTCTGCCACCGCAATTATGTCTACAGCCAATAATTTTGTGGCTGTTCTTCGGGGGGAGAAAAAGCCATCGGAAGCATTGAAAGATATTGCTATTGAAACCGGAAAAACGGCGGCAGTTTCTTATGTGACTGGGGGCATGGTGACCGTCACTACGCAAGTACTTAGTCGTTCTACATCTCAATTTGCACAGATGTTGGGACAGGCCGGAGCTCCAGGTAAGGTTGTAGCAGCGGTGATGGCTACAGGCGGAACCTTGAAGCGATATCTTAGTGGAGAAATTTCTGCGCAGGAATGTATGGTGGAATTGGGAGAAACAGCCAACGTTTGTATAGCCGCATCGTATGGGGCTATGGCGGGTCAAATGTTGATTCCTATTCCTATCGTAGGGGCCATGCTAGGAAGCATGATTGGCGGTATGCTGGGGAGTGCGGCATTCAATGTGCTTAGTCGCCAATTTCAAGCTGAAAAATTAGCGAGAGAACGGCGGATACGCATAGAGAAAGAATGCAAAGAAGCCATTCGTATGATAGAAGAGTATCGGAGAGAGCTGAATGAATTGGCCGACAAGTACTTGACAGCACATCGTAAGGTATTTGATGAAGCTATAGGGAATATGGATGCTGCTTTGCAGACGAAAGATGCATATGGTTTTATTCATGCAGCTAATCGGATCACTACACAATTAGGAGGTGAGGCACAGTTTCAAGATAGAAAAGAATTTGATGCATTAATGAAAAGTGATGATCCACTTATATTGTGAACGAAGAGAGAGGGAAATAATTATGCTGCCACCATTTTTTTCGGGAGGATTTGGTTGTGATATGGATGGATTGGTTAGTGGTCTTTCTGTTAGAGAAATCGCTGCCAATAGGATAATGAATAAAAAGAGGGGAAAAGAGGAAACAAAAGAGGCGGAAACTAAGGAAAAGATACTTTCTAAGAAATCCGGCGATAGTAAAAATACCGATGAAAACTAAATGAAATGTATTAGTAATATGCTGTTATTGTTGTTAAATGAAAAGGAGAAATGATTATGCCGTTACCATTGATTTTAGGAGGATTAGCTGTTATAGCAGGTGTCACTGGTGCAAAAAAGGCTTATGATGCCAATGAGAAAAATAATAGAGCGAAACGTATTAACAATAATGCACAAGAAATGTATGAAAAAGCAAAACAAGAATTGCAAAATTCTCAGAATCGGGCTTCTGCAAGTCTTACTCATCTGGGGGAGGAAAAGGTAGATGTTTTACAGAAGGATATGGTTCCCTTTGTTAAATTGATGAGAAAAATTAAAAATGTCAATATGACAGAAATCAGAGGAATGGGAGATTTATCTAGACTACAAGTCAATGAAGAGACTTTAGCGAGCATGGAGAGCATGGGGAGCTTGGCTATGAAAATGGTATCTGGTGGTATAGAAGGCATAGGTGCAGGAGCAGCCATGGCTCTTGGTGCATATGGTACCGTTACTTTCTTAGGAACTGCTGGAACAGGAACTGCTATTGCAAGTCTTAGCGGTGCGGCAGCTACCAATGCAACTTTGGCGTACTTGGGCGGAGGTACGTTAGCGGCTGGTGGCTTGGGAATTGCTGGTGGGACAGCAGTTCTTGGTGGTATTGTAGCAGGGCCAGCTTTAGCCGTGTTGGGATTTGCTATGGATTCAAAGGCAAATGAAAATCTAGAAAATGCTAGAAGCAACCGATCACAAGCTGAGAAAGCAGCTCATGAAATGGGACTAGCAAGTGACGCATGCCAGAAAATTAGCGAACGCGCAGATATGTTTGTTGATTTACTGGGAAATCTTCACTTAAGATTCCAAGAATTTATAGGTCAGATGAAAGATGTACTTATAGATAAAGGAACTGACTATAGCGAATATGGTCAAGCAGAAAAAGATATCTTGGCGATGACCTTGAGTTTAGCGGTAGCGACCAAAGCCGTTTTGGATACGCCGATTCTCAATGAAGATGGTTCGGTGACAAATAAGTCTTTAGATGTTTACCATGAAATGAATCAAAAAATTGCGAAAGTGAATGCATAATGGAATTTCCTTGCTTAATTTGTGGGCTGTGTTGTGAAAAGGCAGCTATGGTACCGCAGTTGCAGCTATACATAGGGGAAGATGGCTTTTGCAAGAATTATGATAAGAAAACGAAGAAGTGCCGTATCTATTCTCAGCGACCGGAGATTTGTAATACCCGCCAAATGTATGAGAAATATTTCCAAAGTACAATGAGCAAGCCAGAGTTCATAATTAAGAATTTGGAAGTCTGCTATACCCTGAATATGGAAAAAGGACTGTTGGAAAATGCACGGAAAATTCGTAACCTTATCATAAAAATACAAGGGAATATATCTGGAAGTTGATAAAAATGTCGTTGAATGATTTGGATGAATCCAAGTACTCAACGACATTTTTATTTGCTTTATTGGATTTGGCTTTTTTAATTTATGCCACATACCCATTCTTTGTCCAACCTCCTGGGTATACTGGAAGAAAAGCTGATGACCAGGCAGCTGAAACGTATTTCATAAGGAGGAAATAGGATGAGTGAAAATGAAAACAATTTTCCTGAGATTCCATTTGGAAACAGGGATGACGCGAATGTGATGGCGAGTAAAGCCTTACAACAGTGGGCAGAGCGGTATTATGCCAAGATGGTGGAGGAGAAGCAGGCAGAGGAAGAGCCATCAATGATGGATCAATTATTGGAGAAGGCAGGAAATTGGGTGGATCAGAAAATAGAGGAGTTGCCACCGGAGGAGCAGAATGCGGCCGAGATGAAATTGATGGCAACGGCGGACGCCCTGGTGGATACGCTGGATAAAGCCTATACGGTGACGGAAAAGGCTTGTGATTCTATCATTGATTCTCTAGATGAACTGGAAAGATGGTTGGATAAGTGGTAATTGGTTTATTAGTTGTTAGTTGTCGGTTGTTTGGGTTCATCAACAAACAACCGACAACCAACAATAATCGCTAATCCGGATTTTGGGGATTGAAAATTGAATTACCGAGGGAGTCATTTTATAGGAAGGAGAACCATATGGCACTGCCATTCATTGTAGGTGCGATGATGATTGCGGCTGGCATGACCAGTTACATGAAGGGAACGAAGGCGGAAGATACCAACCAAGAGGCGAAAGAGATGGTAGCTGAAGCACGGCATGACTACTGCGTAGCCAGAAATCGATTGCAAAAGGCGAAAGCGAGGGCATGCCATAGCCTGGAAGAGTTAGGACAGGCTAAGGTCTGTGTTTTAGCGAAGGATATGATTTCTTTTGTGCATTTGGCAAAGTGGTTAAAAGCAGGTGGCAGAGCCAGCGATCTATTAGCTGATGAACCGCTAGAAGAAGTTTACAAGGAAGTCAGATACCTGAATGGTTTATCGGTAGATTGGAGGAAGAGAGAAAAGGAAGAGACCACAGCCAAAGAAAAAATGGTATTGGGGGCATGTAGTGTGATTTCTACGGGAGAACATGCAAAGCCATTTAGCGGAGTGGCTGCTTTGATGGCCCGGGAGCGAGACGTCATGGCTGTGGAGGATTTGAGGCAGGTGGATGGAATTGTTGATTTTGATGAAGATGTTTCAAGTCTGTCGTTTCTTCTTGATGGATTTGAGTTGGCAAAGAAGGCCGATGAAAATTTAGAGAAGGCCAAAGATTACTATGTAGAAGTGAAAGAGGCAGATCAGAAGATGAATTTGGTGAGTGATGCCTTTCAGGCAGCTAGTGGTCGTGCCAATTTGTTAATTGATTTAATAGGGAAAGTCCATGAGAAATTTCATGAGGCGATGAGTCAGCTGCCAAATGTCATGGAAGACAAGGCGGATATGGATATATATGATCAAATGAACATATTGGCTTTGGCCAAAGCGTGTCAGTTGGTGATAATGATGCAAAAGATACTGTATACACCGCTTCTTGATGAAAATGGTTCTGTGACGCAGGTCTCTTATCTGACTTATCATGAAATAAAGGATGTAGTCGAGAAAAATGTCCACATATTAACCTAAGGAAACACCGATGTAATCAAAGAAATTGAGACGAAATAACCAACAATTGACAGTATGAGACAAGGGAGGAAATACACGATGAAGCAAATGCCAAGAATCAAAATGATGGGAATCGGTCATAGCGGAAATCATATGCTCGATTATGTAATGAATCAATTGATACGAAATGTGGAGTATATTACAGTGGCAGATGAAGAAACATTGCTGCAGTCGGGAGCAGAAAGTAGTATACAGTTGGATTCCGAAGTCGTGAAATGCTTTTACATGGATGGGTATTTGCATGTAGAGAAAATAAAACCATGGATTACCGTGGAGCTAGATAAGGTGCTAGCTGGCGCGGGAGTCCTCTTTATTATGACCGGTATGGGTGGACAGGTAGGTTCTGACATTGCACCGATTGTAGCACAGCGAGCGAAAGAGCTGGGGATTGTCACTATGGCTTTGGTCACGAGACCATTTTCTTTTGAAGGAAAGACGCGGAGAGAAAAGGCGGAACGCGGGATTGAAGAACTGCAACGGTATGCCGATGCGATCCTTGTCGTTCCTAATGATGTACTGGTATCTTTCCTGGATAAGAAAATGGAATTAAAAGAAGGATTTCAAAAAATTAATCAGTTCTTCTATCAGAGAATTTATGAGAAATGTCAGTTGCTGGATGCAACAGAGAATCCATCTTTGTTTTGTGATGAAATAAGAGCGATTCTACAAGACCAGGGAGAATCGTTTGAGGATTTCCTCTTGAAAAATTGACAGGAAAGAACGGGTTGTTGGTTGTCAAACTCCGATAACCAACAACTATGTACTTATAAGCGTATACTGAATGGTAGAAATGGGAAATCAGGGAGGTGATTTTTTTGAAAAAACGAACAATCGCCAATGGCATACTGGCGAGTTCTGTGATTCTCACCTTGGGCGCGGCACCGTTTCAAGGGGAGAGTATAGCGTGGGCCGGCCTTTTTCATGTGTCCTTTGCGGCAGCGGTGGGCGGTTTTGCGGACTGGTTCGGCGTGACTTCTTTATTTCGTAAACCGCTGGGGATTTCCTGGCGGACCGATTTGATTGCTCGAAATCGAGATATGATTGTATCCATTGCGAAGGATATGGTTGTGAATGAGCTTTTGACCAGGGGGCGGCTATCGGAGATTCTCCGGCAGCATGTGCCTTCTGATGTGGTAGCTCGTTGGTTGATGAACCATCGGGATTTGACGGAGAAAATAGCAGCGGATGTGATTCACACCGTGCTGTCTGTATTTCCTGAGGAATCGTTATGGACTATGTCCCGTGAGGAAATCGAGAAGCGGACGGCAGACATAGACTGGGCAGGGCATATGGCCCAGGTGATGGTGGCATTTCGGGACTATCCGAGAAAGGAACTTTTGACGGAGGCTTTGGCTGCAGAGGTGAAAGGTTTCTTACAAGCCGAGGTGACACAGGAGGAAATCCGGAAGGTCTATCTTCTGGCTTGGCAGAAATATAATGACAAGGGCTGGCTACATTCTCTTTTCCGAGATGCGGTAGAGGATCGGGATGAAGCTATGGTGAAAAAGGTACAGGAAAAGATTTTATCCTTATCTGATGCTTTGACGGATCCGGAAAGTGAACTTCGCCAAAAGATGGGAGAATCCTATGATGAAATGATTGGTGAGCTTCAGACCAATGAGGCTTGGAAGCGGCAGGTCAATGGGGCTGTACAGAAGGTGATTGGCCGGTTACTGTCTGGTAGGGGACGGAATTGGTTTCTTTCTTTGTGGCAGAAAAAGAAAGAGCCCCTGGCGCATCAGTTGGCAGGGACTTTGCTTTCTTTGATAGAGGGGCAGCTTTCTTCTCCAGAGAAACGACGAAATTTCGACGCCTTTCTGCTTCGCTTGGTACGGCCTCATGTGGGATGGATGCATCGCATGGCTGCGTCGGTGGTAGAAAAGGCGTTATCTAGTTATGATGGCCGGGCTATGGCGTCTTTGGCAGAAAAATCTGTGTCTGAAGATGTAGCAGCCATTCGTATCAATGGCTCTTTGTGGGGAGCAGTATTGGGAGGAATCTTTTTTGTCGTATCACTCATATAGTATGGTGGGATTGTTGTTAGTTGATGGTTGCTTGGATCTGAATACCAACAACTAACAACCGTTACATAAAGGAGGTGTACAAATGAAGCGATATAAAACGGCCAATGGGATTTGTGCCTTTTCCTTTGTTTTTCTGCTATTTTCTCTTTGGCTTAAGCAATGGAGTCCTTGGCAGGGGGCGGATTGGATTGACCTGGTTTATTTCATGGCACAGTCTTGCTGTATCGGATGTGCAGCGGATTGGATGGCGGTGGAAGCTCTCTTCCGGAAGCATAAGCTTTTTCCTGTTAAACCGCTCATTCCAGCCAATCGGGATCGGATTATTCAAAAAGTGGTGGAAATGAATCAGAGCCTTCTAAGCCGGGAAAATTTGCTGGCAAAGGTATCCCATCTTTCGCTGACGGAACTATGTCTTCCTTGGCTGACGAATCATAAAGAGTCGATGTCTCAAACTATAGCAGAGAAAGTATCTACCTATGCGGTAGAGTTTCTATCCCGGCATAGAGAAGAAATCGCCACTTGGGGACGGAGTGAATCTAGGAAATGGTTGCCTGCTTTTATTTCTTTTGCGCAAGGACGGTTGCAGCAGGAGATGAATCGAGAAAAATGGCTTCTTCGCCTTTTGGAAGAAGGAAAGCGGAAAATAGAGGATCCATCCCTCAGACATACACTGGCAAGCCAGCTGAAAAAGGCAGGCGACCAGGAGGAGAAGAGCTGGTTAGGGTCTATCGGTTATACCTTGGGAAAATGGTTTGGCGTGATTGATTATGACCAGTTGGCTGAGGCCGCCTTGGATGCGTTGGCAGAGAAAATGGAAGCGTGGAAACAGAAAGACAACCCGTTTCACAGGGAACTCTTGGCACAGTGGGATCTCCTGGTAGCTCGTTTCTTGCAAGAACCGGCTACGTTAGAGGCATTGCAGGAATTTGGTCAGAGGCTCTTCGAGTCCTTCCCACTGGAAAAACGGATAGACGATGGGATTTCTGGTTTGCAGAAGCACTGGAGTGAGGGGGCTTTGGAAGAGAAATTGAAACCGGCCATGGAGCAGAGTATTTCCTATATGGAAGAAAATCCGGAGTTTAGAAAGAAACTGGATACGATCGGGAGAGATTTGATGGTAGAAATCATCAACTATGAGCATGGTTTCTTGTCCAGGTCTATGATAGAAGTGCTGGAAGGTTTTCGAGAAGAGGAACTGAATGAATTTATCGAGTCGAAAGTGTACCATGAGCTGGAAGGCATTCGTGTCAATGGGGCTGCCGTGGGATTGGTGGCCGGGTTGCTTTTCTATGGCTTTTTGACATGGGCATGGATTCCGCTGGTGGAAAAGTTATTTTACTAGGGAAACACTGATTAAATCGAAGAATCAGAAATTATACGAATTTTTAAGCAA
>CAVKOU010000056.1:0-9000 GCA_963658085.1 bacterium | reverse complement strand
CAAGATCAGCATCTGATGCTGTTCCTTCACCTTCTGTGACAGCCTGTGCAGCTTCTTCTGTTACAACTTCATTCTGTTGCTCAGCCTCTACCGTGGCTTCCGTCTCCCGCGTTGCTGCAGCATCTACGCTCTCTGAATTTACAGTTTCATCCTGAGTTGCAATATCGGCTTCCTGGTTATTCTCTGCGGAGACTTCGGAAACTTCACTCCCCCCCACAGTTTCCTCTGCATATGCGATTGATGGGGCAGCTCCCATTACCATGGATGCTGCCATAACGCATGCAAGCAGAGTACTTTTCCATTTCTTTTTCATTTTTTTGTAGGTACTCCTTCCTGAAGATAATACGATTTGCTTTTGTTTAGTTTACACAAACCGTCTTTTATGGTAGCACAAAAAGTTTCTTTTATCTACTTTTTCAGGACGAATTTTGAGCAACTTTTTATTTCGAAACAAATAAATTCTTAAGCTTATCCACCACACTTGTTTTCTCTGTCGTTACTTCTGTGGTCTTAGTTTCCTCTTTCTTTTCAATTGCATCGGTCTTTATGACAAACTGTACAGAATCTATCGTACCATTCTTCTCAGATACGAAGGATGTGGTCTCTGAATTTCCTCCGGAAAGGGAATCTAACATTTCATCCATAGTATCTTGGATCTTTTCATCCATACCATCAGTCTTATCATAAAATTCCTGGGTGCCGTCTTTTAATTCTTTGGTTCCACTCTGCAGGCTCTCAAGTCCCTGATACAGGTCTGTAGTTTTGCTCTTTAACAATCCGGAACCATTTACCAGCTGCTTACTTCCATCAGCAAGGCTAAGAGTGCCTGAATGGATCTTAGCATAAGCCGCTGTAATAGCTGAGACAGCTTCCGTATAGGAATTTACTCCCTGGTCCAATTTTTCATAATTGGCAGTTAGCTGATCAATTCCATTCTTTAACTCAGTCACATTTCCGGACAGTCCTGATAATGTATTCGAAAGCTCGCTAATGGCACTGTCAAAAGCTTCATAATTGGTATTAAGGCTCGATAGTCCAGTGACCAATTCTCCGGTTCCGGCAGATAAGCTATTTAAATACTGCTCCGTTCCTGCCATTGCCCCATTATTTCCCTGTAATAAAATGACAACCTGACTCAAACTATTAATCTGAGCGTCTATCTGAGCCACAAGATTCTGGCTTACCGGATCACTATCATATCCCGGAGCACTCTCTAACTGTTCCTTTGTAGCTGTCAGTTGACTGATTTGGCTGGATATAGAATTTATAGCTTCTGTATTTCCCGCCTGAAGCTCATCCACATTTAACCCATTCGCCTGCATAGCAGCCTGATAAGCCGAATAGGATGCTCCCGCCTGCAATTTTTCTGCTCCGGCACTTGCATCTGCGATTCCCTGTTTGATGGCAGCGGAGCTTCCAGTTAGCCGCTCTAACTGACTCGCATCCACAGACACATTCGATAGTTCTGTCTGAATGGTCCAAAGTGCGCTCAGCACTTCTTTCGATCCTCCTGTCAGGGTTGAAGACTGACTATCCAGAGTATTTAATGCAGTCTGCATATCTGTTACACCATTTTTCAAAGTCTCAAGACCAGCATCCAGAGAGTTCATCCCCTCATCTAAGGATGTTGTTCCACTCAAAAGACTACTGCCTCCATCTGTCAATGTATCCGTCCCCTCCGACAGGGTTCCTGCTCCCTCGTTTAGCTGCTTCGCGGCATCCATGATCTGGGTTACTTTATCCATCAGTTCCTTATCATCAATTTCCACATTCAGATTCATCTTTACTGCATTGATGGCTATGGCATCCATTTCAAAATCTGTGACATCCGCTGTAATTTCTGCATCCAAGCCCTTTCCCGGAAGCACTGTATAGCTGATCTGTTTGTTAGAACCCACATTTGCAAGAGTGGCTCCCTCAGCCGTAATATTCTCACAGTTTTCCGTATCTAATGTCATGCTTGCCATCAGTGCGCTGCTGTCATAGAAATCAGAGTCACATTTTTCATTCTTATCAATAGTAATATGCATCTTAAGAGCTCCCGATTTTCCCGCAAGCTCTTCCGGGCTGATACTCTTTCCGTCCAAGGTATATGTGATTTCTATCTTCCACGGAATCTCGGTATTCTGCATAGTTCCCTGATAATAGACTTTTTCCTTATCTGAAGAAAAAGTAACCTTATCCCCATTTTGGTTGATCTCATCAGTAGTATTCAACATTTTCACAGTGCTGTAATCCCCGTAGTCTGTCACATTTCCTTTTCCGAAAATGTTCACTGCATTGATATTTTTCACATCACCTTCGGCATCTGTCATGATATAGATGACTTCTTCCTTTTGACTTTCTGTGGTGTTGGGTTTATCTGCAGCATAAGCTGTTACACCTGTCATTCCCACACTTCCAGCAGTCACCATAACTGCCATGGTTCCTGCAATGATTCTATTTTTATTCATATTCATCTCCCTTTCGCTTGTATAATCCGATTTATTCCTCGCCTTGTGAATTACATTCCATTGCATAATTTTTCTTTTCATCTGCTTTTGTTTTCTTAATGAAGGTTCCGTCAAATAAATACAGCATTCCCGGCAAAGCAAACAGTACGATTACCAGTGAACATAAGGTTCCTTTTCCAAGGAAGAAACCAAGCTGTGATAATAATCCATGGGTGGAAATGATTCCAAGCAGGAATCCCACCACCGTCAGGACGCTTCCGGATGTAAGAATAGACACCGTAACCGCCGACAATGTTTTCTTAACCGATTCTTTCTTTCCCATAGTCTGTCTGCTTTCTTTATAGCGCTCTGTCAAAAGAATCGCATAATCCACAGTAGCTCCAAGCTGTACTGAGCTGATAATCAGATACGCAATATAGAAAATCCTCTGATCTGTAAAATATGGAATAGACAAATTAATCCATACTGCTGTCTCGATTGCAAGGACCAAAAGAATCGGCAGCATCACGGATCTTAAAGTAATTAACAATACCAAGAACACAGCGCCTATAGCTACCAGGTTTACCTTCTGCATGTCCTGTGTGATAGTATCCATCAGATCATAGGTGGAGACTCCTTCTCCCGCAAGATACCACTGTCCCGGATAGTATATTTCTGCTGTATTTCTAATTTCCTTCACAAGATCGAATGTTGCATTTCCCTCATACTCCGCATCTACCGAAAGCACCATTCTTGTATAGTTATCAGAGCATAATTTTGAATACGTCTCATCATCCAGATAGCTTTCCGGGATTTCCATACCTACCGTATCTACATAGGAAATAATTCCCGTTACCTCCGGGATCTTATGAAGAGCATCAGAAAGTTTTTTCTGGGTTGCCTTATCTTCCTTTGGAACTATCAGCACGTAGGTATCGCTCTTTCCGAAAATCTTCTCAATTTCAGCCGTATCTGCCCCCGACTGGGTCTTTTCATTAAAAATCTTCGATGCACCATAGTAAAAGCTATTGGCGTTAGAAGCCAGATAAGACGGCACAATGGTAAACGCAAATAGCAACAAAGCTGGTATCATGATTCTTTGCACAGCTTTTCCGAACCTTTCAAAGGATGGAAGGAAAGGTTTATGTTCCAACTTATCCAACCATTTATAGGTGCAAAGAATTAGGCATGGCATAAAGGTAAATACCGTAAGCAGACTGATGGCAATTCCCTTTGCCAGAGCTCTTCCCAGATCCGGTCCAATCTGAAACTGCATAATACAAAGTGCTAAAAATCCGATAACAGTTGTAAGGCCGCTTGATAAGATGGAAGGAGTTGACATAGTCAGGGCATCTACCATTGCTTTCTTAGCATCCGGCTCACCCTTCCTGCATTCCGTAAATCTGTGAATCAAAAACACTGAATAATCCAGAGAAACTGCCAGCTGCAAGATATTGCCCGCTGCATTTGTTACAAAAGAAATCTCACCAAAAATCAGGTTACTTCCCGCATTGATTATGATGGCAACTCCTAGTCCTGCCATTACGATCACCGGTTCAAACCAGGAATTCGTGGTAAGGATCAATATAAAAATCGCAAACAATACACCAATGACTGCGATTCTACCGATTTCTTTTACCGTACTTTGAGTTGCCACCGCGGTCGATACCGCACTTCCTGTCATGGCATTATCATTACCGATCAGTTCTCGGATATCATTTACCGCATCGACACGCTTTGTTTTATCGATCGTTACGGAAAACAAAGCATTTGCATCTTTATAGTAGTTTTCCACCGTATCTGTATCCAAGGTTTCCAATGGCACATCCACGGATACTGCATCATCTAGCCAGGTAACAGCTGTTACCCCGTCTACTTCTTCCAACTTTCCTTTATATTCCAACGCCTCCGGCACGGTGACATTTTTTATCATCACCCTGGCATTCGGAACCCCACCGTCGAACTCCTCATTCATCAGATCCAGTGCCACTGTAGAAGCACTGTCCTCCGGCAGATAATCATTCATATCATAGTTTACACTGATCTGTGTCTTACAAATTCCACAGACGATCACCACCACTACATAAAATGCAATGACTAGTTTTCGGTGATCCACTACCCATTCATAAAATTTTCTCATAGTCCACCTCCTGCGCCATCCGATTATAGGAAAATCCCTGTGGGGATTCCACGGACAAATCCACACATTTGTGTAAATACGGACAAATCGGGTAATTTGATGGGCAAATTTAAGCAAAACCATTGTCATTTTGATGGACAACTGTATAATAAAGTAAAAAAAGACTGGAGGAGAAAATCATGACCCACGAAGAAACATCCCTGCAGACAAAACAAAAGCTTTGCACTTCCCTGAAAAAAATCATGAAGCACAAAGCTTTCTCAAAGATCACAGTTAGCGAGCTGATTAAAGACTGCGATTTGAACCGCAAAACTTTTTATTATCATTTTGAAGATATCTATGGTTTATTAAAATGGATGCTTGAACAGGAAACCTTTAAAGTGGTACAACAATTCGATCTGCTGGAGGATTATAAAGATGCTTTTAATTATGTATTTGATTATGTAAATGAGAATGCATACTTCCTAAACTGCATCTATGATTCGGTGGGCAGGGATCAGTTGAAACGTTTCTTTTATAAGGATTTTATCGGGCTAGTAGAAAAGTTCATCCGTGACACGGAGGCCAGGATGAACCTTTCTATTGATGACCATTACCGGTGCTTTCTATGCAATTTTTATACAGAAGCAATCGCCGGTATGTTAATTAATTTGTTTCAAAATCCAGAAATTTGTGACCGCGAGCAGACATTTGAATATTTTTCTGTGATACTTAACAACTCGCTTCCGGCGGTGCTTAGTGGAAATCAGACGCAAAGTGTTGATGTATTACAGCTCTCTTAAAATGATCTCCGCCACTTTCTCTACTGTAAATTCTACGAAAGTCATACACTGTGCTTTTCTCTCCGGAGAATTCTTCTCTTTTCCTCTCGTCAGCACGCGACAACATGTTGCTCCACAGTGCTCTTTGAACGCATCGTGTAGCTCCTTTGTCAGCTTCTGACACTTAAAAAAAGCATCATCTCCCGGTGTTTTCCTTCCAAAGAAATAGCCGATACACATAGTTCCTCCGGCCAAGGCTCCGCAAATACAGCCGCCGCCTCCCAACCCCCAGGGGAATCCGGAAGACATAGCAATGGCATCATCTGACATTTCAAGATCAAAGCCCTTTTTGATTGCATAGATTACCGATTCTGAACAGGCGAATCCTTGCTGGAAAATCTCAACCGCATCTTTTTTCATTGCTTCTACATCTGCATTCTTATTCATAATCATCCTCCCTATCCATTTGACACAATCATTACTATTTTGGTAACAATTCAGCTCCATAAAAGACTGCATTCTGCGAATGGTGACTGAATCGTTATCTATTTTGAAATTAATGTAACACTCTAAAACATTCTTGTAAACATTTCCTCTTATTTTCGTTTTTTATTGTTAACCTCTTTATTTTTTAGGTTGACATTTCATCTTTTGAATGGTAAAGTGCGAACTATGTTTGATAATATCAGGTGCAAAGAAGTCTATTCGACTACTATTTCCCTGTTATTAATTTCATTTAAGGAAGGATTATGAAGATGTCTAAAATTGAAACAACTACCGATCCCATGCTTACCAGGCAAGAAGCTATCGAGATTCTGAACACACCGGATGAAGAACTTCCTAAGCTCATCGCCCAGGCCGAAAAACTGCGCAGAAAATATAAGGGCAATCATGTGAGCATTCATATTCTCACAAATGCCCGCAGCGGCAACTGTTCCCAGGACTGCGCTTACTGTGCCCAGTCCTGTCGTTCAAAAGCTGATATCGATAAATACAAATGGGTTGCTGATGAAAAGTTATACAAAGACAATGATTTTGTAAATGAGCATCATCTGTCCAGACACTGCATCGGACTTAGCGGCATGAAATTTACCGATGAAGAGATTGAAGAACTGGCTTCTAAGATTCGAAAAATGAAAGAAGATGGTACGCACCTGTGCTGCTCCATCGGATTTCTCACGGAAAAACAGGCTCTGATATTAAAAGAAGCCGGCCTGGACCGGATCAACCACAATCTCAACAGCAGCCGCTCTTATTATAGCCATATCTGTTCTACCCATACCTTCGAGCAACGGATTCAGAATATAAAGATGCTCCAAAGATTAGGTTTCGAAATCTGCAGCGGCGGAATCATTGGAATGGGGGAAAGCAAGGAAGATGTTGTAGATATGCTTTTGGAACTTCGCGAAATTAAACCGGAAGCACTTCCTATCAACTTCCTGCTGCCAATTCCGGGAACGCCTCTGGGAGATGCCGATATCTCCGGACTCACCACAGAATATTGCATGAAGGTTCTATGTCTCGCAAGACTTTTGGTTCCACAGTCAGATATTCGCTGTGCCGCCGGACGAGAGGTTTATTTCAAAGGAGAAGAAAAGAAACTTCTCAGTGTCGTTGATTCTATTTTTGCTTCCGGTTATCTTACTGCCGACGGTCAGGGAATTAAAGATACCATACAGGCCATCACGGATGCCGGATTTACTTACGAGATTGAATCTGCTTAGAAAATTCACTTATTAAAAAATTCACTTATTAAAAAATTCGCTTATTAGAAATTTCACTTAACGGAGGAATTATTATGACCAATGAAAAAGTTCAAACACTTAGAACCACCAACACTTATGCACTGGCTGTAACAGCACTTATGACCGCCGTCACCTGTATTCTTGCACCACTTTCCATCCCCATAGGACCGGTGCCAATTTCCTTAACAAACTTTGCAATTTATCTGGCACTTTATCTTTTAGACTGGAAGAAAGGCACCATGAGTTATATTCTTTATCTGCTTCTTGGCTTTGTAGGACTTCCTGTATTCTCCGGATTTACCGCAGGACTTGGCAAACTTGCAGGACCAACCGGCGGATATATCGTTGGTTTCCTTCCAATGGCCGTGATTGCAGGTATTGTCATTGATAAATTTAATCAAAGATGGATTCAGATCGCAGGAATGATCATTGGTACTGCCATTTGCTATGCATTCGGAACTGCATGGTTCTGCATCCAGGCAAATTATACTGTATCTGCTGCCCTTGCCGTATGCGTCATTCCATTTATCCCTGCGGACCTGATCAAGATGGTAGTTGCCATGATCATCGGACCGGAAATCCGCAAACGACTGGGAACTAGTTTATAAATTCAGTTTATAGATTTAGTTTATAAATCTAATTTATAAATCTAATTTCAGATCATTCTCCTTGATCCATCCCCATTTTCTTAAAGGCAGTGCTATTCCCCAGGAAAGCACTGCCGGAAGGATAAAACAGATCAATACCAATCCAAGCCAATCCATTCCCGTGATTGCAGCTTTCGTTCCCTCTGCAATATCATTCACCCAACCGGTATATATACCGATCTGTCCTACCAGTCCACAGGTTCCCATTCCAGATGCTACTGCTGCCCCATTCATCTTCATATGAAAGAAGCAAGTTGCAATAGGACCTGTAATTGCTGATGCCAGTGTAGGCGGAATCCAGATTCTTGGGTTTCTTACAATATTTCCCATTTGAAGCATAGAAGTTCCTATTCCCTGGGCGAAGAGCCCACCCCATTTGTTTTCCTTAAAACTCATTACAGCAAAGCCAACCATCTGGGCACAACATCCGGCTACCGCAGCTCCACCTGCAAGTCCTGTCAGAGAAAGTGCCGCACAGATCGCTGCACTGCTAATAGGTAGTGTCAAGGCAATACCTACAATCACAGATACAATGATTCCCATAAAAAATGGTTGTAATTCTGTTGCCCACATAATGGCTGTTCCCACCGTACTTGCCGCTGCTCCGATCGCCGGTGCACATCCAAGAGACAATAAAACCCCTACGCAAATCGTTACAAAAGGCGTTACAATAATATCTATTTTTGTTTCTTTCGAAACTAATTTGCCAAACTCCGCGGCAAAAATCGTGACAACCAAAACCGCAAGAGGGCCTCCTGCTCCACCAAGCTCATTGGCCGCCATTCCCACTGTAGCCAGTGAAAATAATACTAAGGGCGGACACTGCAAGGCGACTCCGATAGAAATTGCCATAGCAGCTCCTGTGGCTCCTTTCGCGTAACCTCCTACCGTAACTAAGATTGCAATGCCTAACTGTTCCCCTAAAGTACTTATAATTGTTCCAATTAAAAGGGATGCAAACAGACCCTGTGCCATTGCTCCCAAAGCATCAATTCCGTAACGTTTCGCTGAAAAAATGATGTTCTTCTTTTTCAAAAATTCTTTCATATGCTTCTCCTACTATTCTACTATTCTCCTACACTTCTCCTACGCTGTACTTCTGTCCTGCAATTGTTACACGCTCTTTACTGAACATCCACGTGTCTTGTCACATGTGATTACTGCTATTATTACTTGTATTATAAGATACGTCAAGTATTTTTCGCATCAACCCTAATCAAATATAACATTGCCACTATGTGGATGATCCTAATGCCTCCTTTTCTCAGGTATGGT
>CAVKOU010000055.1:0-9108 GCA_963658085.1 bacterium | reverse complement strand
CCTTGATTTTATTGGGATTCTTGGATGGAAACGCAGAATTTACACCTTATTTACACCTTTGGAAGATCGGATCGGAATAGCTGAAATAATAGTATAAATGCGTGGGAGAAATCCTACGCTTTTTACATATAATCGCACAATTTGAACGAAAAAAGCCTCATGATCATGAGGGAAAATGAAAGTAAAACTTATTAGATGATATAATGTATCAATTTGTAATTTGAAAGAATATTTGGGGTTTATAGTGCTTCTTCTTTTCTGAAGTGTAAAAGAAATATGAATACCTTGACAAAATATTTGTCAAGGTATAGGATGCAAACATGGAGATGACATCATGGAAGAGATAATTAGATTTCAGAATAATATGCTTCTAATAAGAAGGACCGTAGGTTGGACAGCAGAAGAGTTTGGAGACAAGATTGGTGTTACCAGGCAAACCATCAACAACCTGGAAAAAAACAATCGTGATAAATTCAAATTGAACAAAACACAGTATATTGCAATGCGCAGTGTTTTAGATGCAGAGATAGCAAGATGTCCGGAGGAAACAGAAGTGCTTCGATTGATCTTGGACATGCTTGTGGATCATCCGGAGCAATATAAAGAAGATGAAATTAGAACGCTGTTGGAAAAGGCAAACATGATCACTCCGTCTATTTTAGCAGGGACAGCAACCCGAAAGGCTGCCTCAAAAGAGGTTATGTTAGCAATGGGAGCGGTATTAGGTGGAGCCTTTGTTGCAGGAGCAATGGGTGCAATTGCTAGTCCATTGTTAGCTGGCGGAGCAGCGGGAGCATGGCTGATTAAAGCAATTTCTTCTGGTAAGAAAAAGTAGGTATAAATATGGAAAAGAAGACAGATAAGAAAAAAGAAATAAAAGTTAAAAAGAAAGATATGAATTTTCAAAGTGTTGACTCTTTACAGCAGGTAGTCAATGTAGTAAACGAAGCTGCCATGGCATTGCACGATAAGAATAGAACTATTCGGGAAAGTGCTATTCCTGAAGTTCTTGCTGGCGCATTAGGTGCCGGAATTGGTGCTGTAGGCTCGTTTGCTGCTCTTTATGGATTAGGAACAGTAGGACTTAGTGCGGCTGGAATAATGAGTGGCTTAGCCACAGCTGGTGGAGGTGTTTCTGCTTTGCTTGGTGGAGCAGTATCCGCATCAGTCGTTGGAATTTTTGTGCTTGCGCTTCCGGTAGCTGGATTAGCTGCAGGCGGAGTTGGTTTAGCAAATCACCTTAAAAACAAGCAACTTCGTCAGGAAAAGGAGCGCTTATATCAGGAAGCTTTGAAAAAACATGACGCTATTATTAATGCCTTAAAAGAAGAGGCTGAAGCCTCAAAAGAACGTTTAGATTATTTGCAGAGCATAAACATCTTATTGATGCAGGCTATTAAAGATCTGAAAGCTGATCTTGGCAAAAACTAAGGAGGTAGTGTTTGTTGAGCGACAACGAATTAGAATTAATGGAAGAAGACTCTGAAAAAGTCGACTTTTGGGATACAAAAAAGGAGCAGGCCTCCAATGTGGTTGAATCATTAGGTGAATTTCTCGGAGGTGATGAGAAAACCGGACTGGTTGCTTTGGCTGTTGGCGCTGCGCTTTTTATGGGCAGTAAAATTAAAGGGGCTTGGAACAAACGGAAACAAAAGGAAACAGAGCGTTTATTCCAAGAGGCTATCAAAAAGCAGGATGCGGAAATTCGCGACCTAAAGAAGGATGCAGTCGATAGCCACGCTAAACAAAAGCATTACGAGGAAGTTCTGGAAGCATATTCTGCAAGCAGAGGTGATGACTATGAAGCATAAGAAAAAGCTTTCTAAATCGGAACAGCAGATAACAAATGTTCTTACGTATCATGAAAAAGAGTTGCAGGCGATATCCTTCCCCAAAAGTGATAAACTAGGTCTTAAGATTGCAAAATTAGAATTAGAAATGCAAGCAGTAGGGATAGACATTGGAAAGGCTAAGCCTGTTCAACAGGAGGTTTCTGTACCCCAAGTACTCGTTCTCCCAGATTGGGAACGTTTGTGTGTGGAAGCTGAGAATTCAGTTGGTTCTGAGTGCAATATTGAAAATCTATTTACTGAAGAGGAATTAATGGCAAACCATCTAGCAATTAAAAAGCTGAATGATGAATTTAATGCTCTTCATAGGCTCGATCGGTATGATATAGGGATTGCTGCTTTGGCCGGCATCCTTGGGTCTGTGGTTGATATCTTGATGGTAGGGATTCCTCAAAAAGGCTATGATGGTTTGGAAGCCGGGCCACTTGCTGATCATGTTAGAGCATGGTTTGATCAAAGATTCCCTGAAGAAGAAATGCAGAAATTGGCAAACTCTAAAGAGAGTAAGGTTCCCTTTGATGCTCAGGATAACCGGAATACTAGAGAGTACATTGTAGGTTTATCCGCTTATTATCATAGGCTTTTATCTTTAGGGCACGATCCGCTACTTGGATTTGTGGTAGGTGTTTTGGATATCATAAATGGCTCTATGACTACGATTGACAAAGAAGGAAAGTTTGTGTCACAGATCATGGAAAACTATAGTAATCGTCGTGAGACAGAGCTATTTGCTGCTATAGCAAAGCAAATTGCTCACCTAAAGTCAGATCTTACTACTTCGATGGGGCTTCCGGCACCACTGATGGGACTTTTCAATCTCTTGCAGTTTGGCAGTATTGGTGAGGAGGAACAGACAATAGCTGAAATTGTTCAGGGTATGTACTATGAAGGATATGACTTTATACATTTTTGTGCTCAGTCAATTCCTGTAATGGTAACAGAAGTCGTTATTAGACTGGGATATGCATTGAAAAGAATTAAGGAAGGCCATGGAGTATTAGAATCTGTTCCTGTATCGTTGAATAGAACTAAGCATCCTAAACTTTCTACAATGCTTTTTATTGGTCATTCTGCATCGGCAACTATCAATGCCGGTAAAATATACTTTAAGAAATCACCCATGGCAATTAACTATCCTCAATGGATTGCTTTTGCAAAATATTCTTTTAGTCAAATGAGATGGGTGGTTCTTGAAAAGGGCGATATGCGAGATGCCTATGTATCTGAGATCCAATTTGAAAATTTAAAGGGCATCAGCTACATGATAAATAACACATTTGAACAGTTTGCAGATGGATGCATCGTTATCAGTGAAGCTCCAAACAAATAATAATCAATCTTGAAATAATATATAACAAATATTGATGACCAGCGGCATACTGCGGTGGCGAGAGAAGGTGATGTAAGGAATGGATGAATATTTTTGTCCGAAATGTGGAGCAATATTAAATGACCAATATGGTTTCAATCCGAACGGTGGGACATGGCGTTGTACTGAATGCGGTGAACTTCTAATAGATGATGATGTATATGATGGTGATAGTTTCGAGGGTGTAGCCTGGTATTGTGATAGCTGTGGAGCACTGCTTAACCGTCAATACGGATTCTCCGACAGTTATGGATCTTGGACGTGTACTGAATGCGGTCACACTAACGGGATAACTGAAACTGATATTATTAGCGATGATCAGCTAGAATTCAGATGTCCGAATTGTGATGTTGCGTTAGATTTTCAGCCAGGATTTGACCAGTATAATGATGATTGGGAATGCACTGCCTGTGGGGCACATTTGCATCATAGTTATAGAAGTGACCAATATTCGGTTGTTGAAGAACCTAAACATAAATGCCCGAATTGTGGGGCAGAGCTAGATGATCAGTGGGGCTTTGCAGATTATCAAAACGACTGGAAATGTACAGAATGTGGAGCTCATCTTCATCACGACTATAGCGACGATGAATACACAGTCATTAAGCATATATGCCCGAGATGCGATGCACCACTGGACATTCAATGGTGTTTTGACGAATACGATGACGAGTGGCAGTGTACAGAATGTGGGGTTCATTTACATCACGATTATAGTGATGATGAGTACGAAGATGTTGAGTCGTATGATGACGATGATGAAGAAGTTGACAGCAATAGCTCCAAATATAGTTATTCTTCATACTCTTCACAGGGTACATCAAGTTCTAGGGTTTACAGCAGCAATTCAACTGAATATAGCAGATCATCACAATCATCGTATACTAGCCTTCACACTCCAACAAAAAAGAAGGTAAATTGGAAGCTTAGAATCTTTGGAGTGTTAGCTCTTATTATTGCTATTCTGATTGGTGGGGCTTATTATGAAATCAAAATGCTTACACCGGTTGGAACTGCTTCTTCTGCATTGATTGGAAAAGAATATGAAGCTGTGATTACAATTTTGGAGGAGGCAGGCTTTACTAACATTAGCATCAATGAAATCTCGGATTTGCCACTGAATAAAATCTCGGAAGAGAATAAGGTGGTTTCGATAAAAATTGGATTATTTGAAGAGTTTAGCGATGATTCGAAGATTCCATCAAATTTTCCTGTTGTAATTACATATCACACGCTAGAAAAATTCCCACTTCCGCTATCATCAAAAGACGCCAAAGGGGCAAATTATCAGGATGTTATGAAAAGCTTCAAGGACGCTGGTTTTGAAAATATAGAACTTGAAGTTGAATATGATATTATAACTGGATGGATGACTGATGACGGCGAAGTTAAATCAGTGACTGTAAATGGCGACAATAAGTTTTCTGCCGGAAATGAATATAGAGCAGATGCAGAAGTTATTATAACCTACCATACATATCACAAGAATAAACCAAAGTAAGGAGGGAATAAGATGTGGGGATTGAGCCCATTCATGACGTATATTGTAATCATAAATATCATAGGATTACTTCTATATCTTGTGAATACTCTTCTTTACCGTTTTACTGCTGAATGCCAAATAGATGCAGTCTTAACCATTGTGTCTATTCTTGGGGGATCATTAGGCATTGTCTTATCGATTTTGATTTTTGACCGCACAGCTGAAAAAGGCAATATGATGTCTAGAGTGTTCGTGTCTTGTATTCTTGTGATTCAGATTATTTTGTTCCTGGTAATTCGAGGACATTATGCCGATTACATAACTTTGGCTTTCTGGATATTTTTCGATCAACACAAGATTCTCTTGGCGTATCTAGAGATTATTAATTTTATTACGTTCGCGGCCTTTGCGATTGATAAAATAGCTGCTATAGAAAGAAAGTCTCGTATTAGAATTGTAACCCTGTTGGCGTTGTCGTTCTTTGGAGGTTCCATAGGAGGCCTTATTGCAATGTATTTGTTAAGACATAAAACGAGAAAAGATTATTTCACTGTGGGCATTCCGTTGATTATAATCATGCAGGTTGTATTATTGTTCTACGCGATGAATGCAAAATGGTGACCGTTACATATAGATAACCTGCTAGTCATTGTATAATGGTTAGCAGGGCTTTCTTGAGAGCAAAGCATTGACGCATGTAGTAGAATTGTTCTGATCAAGCCTTTTTGTTGTGGTAAACTGTAATTGTAACAGCCCAACCTAATAAGATATAATCTTAGAAGAAAACGAGGTATGTGACAAATGAATCATCACTATGAACCAGAATTCAAGAAGAAGCTCGTACGTCTTCACCTGGAAGATGGACGATCCCTGAAAAGTCTTAAGCTAAATATATAGACTCAAATGGTAAAAGTGTCCATTTGAGCCTATTATTGTATGAATTCATACGTTACAACCAGAGCAAGATCCACCCGTGTATTACAGTATTGTCATTTTGACAATTTTGTATTACTTACGAGTAGCAGACTTGATGGGGATTATGTCCCCATACCCACGTGAAAATATAATTGCTGGCAATTACATTTTAGCAGACACGCAAGCGTTTCTGGATAAGCGTCACAGACAACAAAATAAGGAAATTTTGATAAGGCATTCACCTAGAATAGGTGAGTGTTTTTTGTTTTTAAGTATTCAATTAACCGAAAAAATAAAAAAATTTTCCTCAGGGGGCTGTAAAAACGCCTCTCAGCGTTTCGTATTAAAGAAAGGGTATTTTTTGCAGAGAAAATAAAAAATTTCCATCAGGAGCCTGTATTTATGCCCTTCATCTTTTGAATATATGTAAGGACATTTTTTAGCCGGCATAAAAATGATTTTTACAACAGTTAGAAATAGAAACGAGGCGAGAAAAGAATGAAATATGAATACATGAAGGAGTCAGAGCAGATGCTTCAGTACTTCCAGTTTCCGAAGTTTTTGCTAAAGCTGCGCATTTCTCAAAATGCAAAATTCCTTTATATGATTTTGTATGACCGGGCACGGATATCGAGAAAGAATAGCTGGATAGATAAGTATGGAAATGTTTATCTGATATTTCCAATAGAAGAATTGTCTGTTCAAATCGATAAATGCAAATCTTCTGTAAAAACAGCGTTGAAGGAATTAGATGATGTGGGACTATTGGTTCGCAGATCCGGTGGATTTTCAAAACCCAATCATTTATATGTAAAAATTCCATCTGATGAGATAGGTTTACAGACGGTTGATGATAAGGCGGTTGAAAAGATGGCTGTAATAGAGTCGGAAAAGCACCCATCATCTGGTCATAAAAATGGTTGTGCAGGAGTCGGAAATATGGCATCTAGTAAAGTAACTGAGAAAAATAAAAGAAATAAATATCATGAAGTAAATTATTACTATGGGGAAGGGGAGAGTTTGTGATGAGAGAAGAAGATACTGTATGTGTAGGCGGTGATGGTTTGCAATACTGCAAAGTCTGTGGGGAAGCGAAAGAAGCTTTTTTTCCAGAGGGTGGCTTTATGGGGATGAAGAAACATTCCAGGCAATGTGCCTGTGACAGAAAAGCATATGAAGAAGAACAAAAATATTTTAAAGACAAAGAGCGCCGGGAATTAGTCAGCAGAAATACGAGCATCTGTTTTGACGAGAGCAGAATGGAAGAGTGGACATTTGAGAATGCAGATATGTCAGATGCGGTAATGCATAAGGCAAAAAATTATGTTGATAACTGGGATGAAATGAAAAGAAATCATATAGGCTGTTTGTTCTGGGGACCGGTTGGTACCGGGAAAAGTTATATTGCCGGGTGCATTGCCAATGAACTTCTTAAGCAGGAAGTAACGGTGAAGATGACAAATTTCAATACCATTATCGATGATATATTTCCACTGGCAGACAAAACGGAATATATCAATGCATTGGCTTCTTACCAGCTTTTGATTATTGATGATCTTGGAGTGGAACGAAATTCAGAATATGCGTTAGGAATTATTTTTAGCGTCATAGATCGCAGGATCCGTTCAGGACGACCATTGATCATCACGACCAATCTTCCGCTGAAAGAAATAAAAAGCGAGACCATGTTGGATAAAAGGCGTATCTATGACCGTATTTTTGAAATGTGTACGCCTATGTATGTTGGAGGCATAAGCAAGCGAGAAGCGATTGCAAGTATGAAAATGGAGAAAGCAAAAACGTTGCTGAATACAAACAGAGGGGAGGAGAAATGCGAATGAATCATACAGAAAAAACAATACCTGTTTGGAAGAAATATTCTTTAAATGTCTCCGAAGCAGCAGAATATTATGGAATTGGTGAGAAAAGATTAAGACAGATTGCAGGTGAAAATGAGGGGGCTGATTTTATTCTGGAAGTTGGTTCGCACATCCGGTTTAAAAGAAAATTATTTGAAGAGTATCTGGATGCAGCCAGCACAGTTTAAGTAATAAGAACTGCAAAATAGCGATGAAAATAATGTTCATTTTATCTTAGCGAAGAGAATGTCTTGTGTTACAATGAACACACCGAGACGGTCTTCCAAGTTAAATGAACATTTGATGAAGGAGACTAAAATATTATGAGTGAAAAAAGGAGAGATTATAGAGGACGTATATTACACAATGGAGAAATACAGTTATCTGATGGCAGATATCGATTTAAGTATGTCGATGAGATGGGAAAGGAGCGCTGCGTATATAGCTGGCGCTTAGATCATAATGATGCAACTCCGAAAGGGAAACGCCGTACCTTGTCGCTTCGTGAGATGGAGAAGAAAATCCAGGCGGACCATTTTGAGCAGATTGCAACAAATGGCGGAAATATGACGGTACTGGAACTGGTTGAAAAATATACATCAACAAAAACCGGTGTCAGACCTACTACAGTTGCAGGATACGGAACAGTTATCAATTTATTGAAGAAAGATCCATTTGGAAAAAGAAGGATTGATACGGTTCGGATTTCGGATGCAAAATGTTGGCTGATACATCTTCAGCAGGTAGAAAAGAAAAGTTATAGTTCCATTCATTCAATCCGAGGAGTTCTTCGTCCGGCATTTCAGTTGGCAGTGGATGATGACCTGATCAGGAAGAATCCATTTCAGTTTCAGCTAATGGAAGTGATTGTGAATGACAGTGTGACAAGAGAAGCAATTAGCAGAGCGGAGGAACGAAAGTTCCTACGGTTTGTGAAGGAGGATCCTCATTTTTGCAGGTATTATGAGGGGATTTACATATTATTTAAAACTGGCCTTCGCATCTCGGAATTTTGTGGGTTGACGATTCCTGATATTGATTTCAAGGAGCATACGATCAACATCGATCATCAATTACAGAAAAAGTCAAAAATTGGATATTATATTCAAGAAACAAAGACAACCAGTGGGACGAGAAAGATACCTATGACTGCGGATGTGGAGGAATGTTTTAGAAAGATTGTAGAAAAACGCAACCCACCGAAAGCAGAACCTATGGTGGACGGAAAAGCAGGTTTTCTATATTTTGATAAAAACGGGAATATCTGTTATTCCTTGCACTGGGAACATTATTTTAAACATATTGTTCAGAAGTATAATAATATTTATAAAGTTCAGCTTCCGAATATTACACCGCATGTATGCAGACATACCTATTGTTCAAATATGGCAAAATCAGGGATGAATCCGAAGACCCTACAATATCTTATGGGACATTCAGATATAAGTGTAACGCTGAATACATATACGCATGTCAATCTTGAAGATGCCAGAGAAGAAGTTGCCCGGCTTCGTATTGTGTAATTACGATTTTTAATTAAAAATAGCAAGGTGTAAAATCTAAAAAGATACACCTGATTTTACACCTTTTGCGAACGGTATTATGCGAAAATAAACTAATTTATGCCAGAAA
>CAVKOU010000054.1:0-9336 GCA_963658085.1 bacterium | reverse complement strand
TCGCCCTGATAAGCCGGACCGATATCTCCATAGGTCTGCTGATGTCCACTATAAGAAATGCTTCCAAAGGAATCTGGTGTCAGATAGGTATAGTCTACCATAGCACCATGTAAGTCTTCCGGTACGGTTCCTCCATCCTTTGGTACCAGGCAAACCTTCACAGACTCCACTCTCTTACTTAAGCCTGAAGTTCCGCACCATCCACTTTCATCCTCTGTTCCCTTCACCCATTTGGTCCATCCAAAAGTCTGGGCATGAAGACAATAATAAATATCAAAATACTCTGCCAATTCTCCTGTAAGATACATTTGAATTGCTTCTATACGTTTTCCCTCTCCTTTGGTTCCTATTTCTTCTCCGGAGGTCTTCCAATCCTGCGTTCCATAGGATTGCACATGGGCACGATATACGATATCACCTTCAAAGTCCTGAATGGCACTACCTTTCCACATACTTAAGGCTTCTAAACGCTTGGCCTCACCTGTTGTTCCAAACTCTTCTCCGTCACTGACATACGGAAGATCTCCATAAGTCTGGACATGACCAAAATAGTTCAGATAAGGTCCTTCTTTCAGCTTGTCTTTCCAAGAGGTTGTTGACTCCAAAGTTTTTTCCTGGGCTGTTGCAAGATCAGCATCTGATGCTGTTCCTTCACCTTCTGTGACAGCCTGTGCAGCTTCGTTCTGTTGCTCAGCCTCTACCATAGCTTCCATTTCCTGCGTTGCCGCAGCATCTACGCTCTCTGAATTTACAGTTTCATCCTGGGCTGCAATATCGGCTTCCTGGTTATTCTCTGCGGAGACTTTGGAAACTTCACTCCCCCCCACAGTTTCCTCTGCATATACGATCGATGGTGCAGCTCCCATTACTATGGATGCTGTCATAACGCATGCAAGCAGAGTACTTTTCCATTTCTTTTTCATTTTTAGTAGGTACTCCTTCCTGAAGATAACACGATTTGCTTTTGTTTAGTTTGCACAAACCGTTCTTATTATAGCAAAAAAAGTTTCTTTTATCTACTTTTTCAGGACGATTTTTGAGTAACTGTCTACAGTCTGAGGGGATAGTTTCTACTATCCTCTGCATATTTACATTACATTTTCTGTATGCAATAGTTGTTAAATTTTGTCACTCTTGCCTCATAATCTGGCAATATTACAATTGTGGTTGTAGGTTCCTCGATGATGGCCGGTCCATGGACCACATCTCCGTAAACCAAATTTTCTCCTCTAAATACCGGTGTAACTTTAATATCATTGAATTTCTTAAAGTATACTTTTCTTGTACCAAAAGCCTTATCCGGTTCGTCTGCCAGATCCATTTGAACTAGTTCCTGTTCCGGAATTACTGCCTCTCTTTCATGTTTACCTATAGCCTTAATTCTCCAGCTGATACATTCCAGATAAGTATCATCCTTGATAGAGAAGGTTCTTTCGTGTTCCTTGTGGAAGGCCTCCTCCATTTTGGCGATACTTTCCTCGGTGATTTCATAGTCTTTACTTAGGAAATCTGTAATGTCTACGGACAGCTCATAAACCTGGAACGGATAATGAGCTTCCATATAAACTTCAATTTTTTGACGATCTTCGGTAATATTATTTCGAACAAAAAAGTCTTCCGCTTCTTTTTTTAGATGCTTTATCAGTTTGTTGGTTCCTGTGTAATCAAAGTTCTTGGTTGTCGTATACAGACTTCCGTTATATTCAGAAACGATATCCGAGAAAATTCCTCCTACCGCACTGAGACCTCCTGCAGTTCTTGGTATGAGTAGGCTATCCATCTCAAGCCCCTCTCCCAATGCGATTGCATGTAATCCGCAGGCACCTCCACCGGCTACCATAGCATACGCACGAGGATCGATTCCCTGCCATATGGTAATATCCTTAATTGCTGCAATCATATTTACATTTACGGTAGCCCAGATAGAATATGCTGCCTCCATAACACTGATTCCCAGAGGTTCTGCAACATGTTTACGAATGGCTTCCTTGGCAAGTTCCGGATATAATTTCATACGGCCGTCATTAAAATTATCTGGATTTAAATATCCCAGAACACAGTTGGCATCTGTCACTGTAGGCAGGGTACCTCCTCGATTGTAGCAAGCCGGTCCCGGTACAGATCCTGCACTTCTTGGACCTACGCGAACCATTCCGCCATTGTCTACCCATGCGATACTTCCACCGCCGGCACCAATACTATGTACATTTACTCTTGAAATTCCCGGAATTTCACTACCGATTATTGCTTCTTTCGAAACAGAAATATTTCCTTCTATTACACAACTCACATCAAAAGTCGTACCACCCATGTCTAATATTACTGCATTTTTTTCATTCAGATCTCCCATGGCATATTTACGACCGGAAACCGGTGCCATGGACGGACCTGAATCTACAGAATACAATGGTCTTTCCACAATCTCCGTAGTACTCATAACGCCACCGGCTGAATTTAGCATACCTACTTTTCCAATAAAGCCTTCTTCATTCAGACGTTTATTTAAATTATTGGCATAAGTTGAGATCAACTTTCTAAGAGAAGCATCCATCGCTGCAGATACCCATCTTCTGTACTCTCTGTTACTTGGATTCACCTCACTACTTAATACAACTGTTACTTCCGGCCAAACTTCTTTGACAATCTCTGCTGCACGTTTTTCATTTTCATCATTTACCGTAGACCATAGGAAACAAATACAAATAGCCTCCACATCATATCCCTTTAATTTCAGAGTCTGTGCTTTTACCATTTCTTCATCTAAAGGAGTATCAATGCCGCCCTCGGAATTAATTCTTTCTTTTACAGGAAGGGTAAGATAGCGAGGTGCAAAAGGCTCCGGATAATCCAAAAACATATCAAATGGATTTTTATTCGGTCCTTCTCTAAATAGGAACACATCCCGAAATCCTTCGGTGCAAAGAATACCTATTTTTCCACATTTCTTTTCCACAATGGCATTGGTTGAAATCGTAGAACCATGGGTAAACAAACCACCATTTTCCACGCTGATATCTTTCAGGAAATCTTTAAAATCTTCTTTATAATATTCCGAAGCAACTCTTAGTGCTCCAAGAATTCCTTCGGTCCAGTCATGAGGGGTTGTAGGGGATTTAAATACATGCACTTCTCCCCTCTCATCTAATACTGCAGCATCCGTAAAAGTTCCACCAACATCCACACAAGCATATTTTGACATAACGTTTTTCTCCTTTTCCAGCTTAGACAGTTTCAATTATCGTTCAGATTTCATTTTCTTTCGCAATTCTTTTGTTGCTTCCATATCAGGAACAAACTCTTCTCTGGAATCATCTACAACAACTCCATAGACATTTTTTGCAAATTCTTTGGAAATCCATTCTTCACGAACCCTGTGGGCAACAAGATGGGGATCTCTCTCTAAGGGATCACCATATCCTCCACCGCTTGAACTTTCGGATACGATTGCCTCACCCACCTGAATCACCGGTTCAGCAAATGGCGGAAGCATAACCTTCGAACGTTCTCCTTCTGCTATGTTATATTTCCATGCCGCTGCCTTGTATCCTTCCAATCCTCCACAAGCTCCCTTTGGCGGATTATCGATTCCATCACAGGAATAAGCACTTACCAGAGGATCATGTCTTGGGGTCATGACAAATTTACAAGATGGAGCCGAGTCAAATTTTCCTGCGCCTACAGAATCCATGATTACTTCTTCGTGGATCACTTTAAATGGATACTGCTGTTCAAGAACCTCTGTGGAATTCCAGTTCATAGCACCGCCGGTCACCGGATACTGGTAAGTGATCCATCCATCATAGCCATTCACCGCCGGACCTCCTGTCATACCACAGAAAATCTGATTTACATAGGTGGCATCTTTTTTTCTCCAGTCTGTTCCTGATACAACTGCAACAGCCGGGCACTGGGTAGCACCGCCTTCTGCCATTCCCTTTTCGTCGGTGATCTGATTCATAAGAGCCTGAACTCCGGAAATCAATCGATCTGCCAGGTTTGTTGTCGCCATAGAAGAAGAATAGGGAGCTTTTGCTTTGCCTATTACACAGCCTTCCCTCATCTTTACTTTTATTCTGCTCATAGCTCCGTCATTACATGGAATATCATTTGGCATTCTATTTAGCACTCCGGTAACGGTACTGGCAAGAACAGTAGCTTCACACATGTTAAGACCACATGGCATGGAATCTTCATTTTCTGTTAGATCAAACTCTATAATTCCCTCTTCCGGTTTCGTATCACATATGATATGTATATTAATCTCAGGTACCACCCCTTCGATGGCATCCGCTTTAATATCGTAGGTATAATGACCTTCCGGCAATAGTTTTAACTCTTCTTCCATTCGTTTTGCACCATATTTTTGATAGGCATCACAGAAATCCTTTATTAAATCATTGCCATACTCTTCGCATAAAGCTTCCAGACGCTTCTCCCCTACACGGCAGGAGCCGAGGCAGGCAAGATAATCTCCATACCACAGATCCGGAACACGATTTCTCATCATTGCAATCTTGATCATATCCGGCACATCCTGGTAGTCCTTCTGAAACTTAACACAAGGCCAATCAATGGCACCTTCTAAAAACATATCCTTTGCCGAAGGCACATAGGTACTTGGAATCGTATTTCCAATATCTGCCTGATGTCCTTTAGTTACGGCAAAAAACATAAGTTCATCCCCGCAAAATACCGGAGCAATGAAGGTATAATCTGCATGATGCGTATTCCCATGATAGGGAGAATTATTTAAAAATAAATCTCCTCTCTTGATTCCTTCCGGATGATCAAAGCAGGGGCCAACAGTTAGTCCCATGTTGGCACAGTGAACAGGAATACTTTCTGCCAGAGCGATAACCTTACCATTGCGATCACATATGGCAGTTGACAAATCATGGCAAACACTCATAAGCTGCGATCTTGCCGTCCGCATTAAGGTATTTGTCATTTCTAATCCGATACTATACAATCTGCTGGAAAGTACGGACATCAAATACGGTTCTACTGTTTTACTCATCTTGCTACCTCCTGAACTGGTGAATCTATTCTGCTTACAAAGGCAGTTACCAGAAAACTCCTTATGCAGGGAACAAAAAAGCGAGGCGAAGGTGCCATCTAGCTCCTTCGCCTCGCTTTTTGTTCATCAATGTTGAACACATGGTAATACGAACTTCTCTGTTTGTCAACACTTACGATTAAAAACTTAATAAAATTGTTCATTATTGTTGAACAACTTAATATTATTTTGCAAGGTCTCTATTATTTTGTATCTCCCAATAGGATACTTCCTATTTCTCTGCTTATATGTTTCAGTTCCGAAACATATTTTTTTAATAAATACGGTGTTATCGGCTCGTTGCTTCTGACAACAACCGCATAATTCACCTCAGAATATCCTGCCCCGGCAATAATAGGGACAGCAACACAATAGTTTCCCAGCTGGTATTCCTCGTTGCTGATTCCATAACCATCATAGATGATCTTTTCCAGCTGGTCTTTCAGCACTGCACCATCGGTAATGGTATGTTCTGTAAACTGCTCTAATTCACCAGAGCAAAATTTCTCCTTATATGCAACCTCCGAATATCCTAAGAGTACCTTTCCTCCCGCAGTACAATGCAATGGAATTTTGGCTCCTTCCTTCACAAGGCTGTCCTCTTTTCCATAGAAAAACTGTTCAGCACAAAGATATACTGCCTTATCTCCATTTCTTTCCACCAGATAAGCATTTACTTGAAAACTGTCCCGAATCTGCTGCAAGTATTCCGTCACTCGGTAATCGATACTTCTCGTGGCCTTATATCGTGAAAATAAGGATACGATTTCCCCGCCTAACATGTATTTTCTTGTATCAGAATTCTGCTTTACATATCCGCATTCTTCGAATGTGCGCATAATATTAAAGACTGAACTTTTTAACATGCCGCTGTATTCCGCAAGCTCTGTAATGCCAACCTCTTTATGGTTCTCATCAAAATAAGTCAACAGCTTTAGCGCCTTATATAATGATTTAACTCTCTGCTCCATATATAACTCTCAAAAACCGATTTTTTTATTTGATATAATAGACATAATCATCTTTTCTTGGGGCTGCCGCCTTTACAGGTTCATTCCTGTAACCAAGGGCACAGTGACCGATTCCCTCGTAGTCTCCTTCGATTCCCAGCTCTTTTAAAATATTTTTTCCAAAATCAGATTCAAACTCTTCTTTTGCACGATGGATCCAAATGCTTCCTAATCCCAAACTTTCCGCTGCATTCATTAGATTTCCCATAACAAGACTGCCGTCATACTTGTAAGTAGGTATTTCCTTATTTGCCAAAACAACCAGGATGACCGGTGCTCCGTAAAAAGGATCTATATTCGCTCCCATGATTTCTGCATTCTTCTTAGAAAATTCTTTAATCTTCTCCGGATCTGTAACTGCAATAATAATAGGGCTCTGCTTTCCTCTTCCGGAAGCTGCATAGGTGCCGGCCTTGATCACTGCCTCAAGATCCTCTTCTTTGATCATATCTGGTTTAAAACTGTGGCAACTTCTTCTGGTTTCTAATACTTTTAATGTTTCATTCATAATAGTATTCCTCCTGCTTTTATTCGCTTAAAATTATTATATTTCATATTTTTCAATTATACACTGATGCTCTTTACTGCTTTTATTGTAATTAATACCAACCAAAAGAACATCTCCCGTATAACGAAGAATTGATTCTGGATATCTTTTATTTTTTATCTGCTGCATCGCCGTTTCTGCCTTTTTATTCCATTTTAATTCTATAACCAAAGCCGGGTAGCAACTTTTATACTCTGGTTTTGGAACAAATATAAAATCAGCAAAGCCCCGACCTGTAGGCAGTTCTCGAATCGGTTTAAAATAGTATTGCATGGCACTTAAGTAAGCAATTGCCAGTACACTACTCAAAGAATTTTCATTATGGTACTGAATACTGGACGCATACTCATTATGGATTTTTTCAATATGAGCAGCAACAGCCTCTTCATCCATCTCAAGAGTAGCCTCTAATAAATGCTCAGAATCCTGTTGAAATTCTATTAGTTCATTCCAAGCTTCACTTTCAACTGCGTTCGTCAGCTCCTGTCGAATTTCTTCGTTAGGCACAAATGCAGTTTTTGAATCCTGATTATATGCCAAATATCCCAGATGAATCATGTAAGTCAATACATCATCTTTGCTAGTAAAATTCACCGCATCATTTTTAAACGTCGCTGTATTTACCTTCACTTCTGCGCCGGATAGCATCTCAATGATTTCTGTCTTTAATCCATCATAATTCATATTAATCAATGGTACGATTGCATCATAAGAAGCCGTCTCTGACCAGTAGCTTTTAAATTCCCCTCGCAACATTACATTTACAACCGCCTTCGGATTATAAACATGACAGCTTTTTAAAAGATATCCATCATACCATCTCTTTACCTCATAAAAATCTTGATGATATTTTTCTGCCAGTGCACATACCTCCTGCTCTGTAAAACCAATGTACGGAGCTAATCTGCTAGCACTCAACATCGTAAATTCTTCAAAATTGTTCAGAGCTGACTGAGTCTTTTCTTTTTTTATGGGTAAAATACCAGTCAAATATGCTAACTGAATATATTTTGTCGGTTCTGTACCCTTAAACATTCCACGGAGAAAATCTATATACTCTTCCTGCACCTTTGTATTGGTTGCCGCATCACGAATAAGGATATCCCATTCATCTAGGATTATGACAAATTTATTTCCCGTCTTTGCATTGATCCTTGCCAATGCTTCTGGCAGTGAGGTTATAGTTTCTTTTAATATTTTAGGATAACATTCTCTGAGTTCCTGGATCGTGTTTTCTGAAATATAAGAAACCACCCTCTCCAGTCCGCCAGCCGGTTCCACACACCATTGGATATCTAAATGAATCACATTATATTTATTCAAATGTTTTTCAAAATTTTCCGTCTTACTAATCTCTAAATCCGAAAATATTTCTTTCGAATCACAGCCTTTACTATAATAAGCTGTTAGCATATTAGCAGTGATTGATTTTCCAAATCGTCTTGGACGACTATTACAGACAAAAGCGTCGGTGGAAGCCAAAATACTGTTGGTATAATTGATCAAACCGCTTTTATCCACGTAAATTCTTGCATTCAGTGCTGCCCGAAAGGCAGAATTATCCGGATTTACAAACATCCCCATATTCTGATTCACTCCTTTCCAATGTGATACTCCAAAAATCCAGCATTTTATGTGTTCCAGTGCTTTTGATTTTAGCATTCCACTAACAAAATAGCAATTTTTTACTAGATCAAACCAATAATTTACTTCACAAAAAATCGAGCAGGATATCTCCTACTCGATTTATATGTTCTATATATGTTCTATGTATGTTTTATGTGCGTTTGCCATACGTTTTATATACTTTTAATAATTCGGCACACCGTAGCCTCTGATGTATCGATCGCCTACCTGTAGGATTCGACTGGATACACAGTCATCCTTATTTCCCTCGATAGTTGTGATGATGTTGCCGGAAACTTTTGCTACGATACCAACATGATCCGGCCAACCGGTATTATCTCCATCTCCGCTGTCATCCCAATCAAAGAAGATAATATCTCCAACATTCGGCACTCTATCGTCATTCTCATCCCATTCACCGAGTTCTTTAAACAGTTCTACCATCTGTCCGCAGCCACTCTCTGTAGGAATAATATGGGTCATACCAAGCTTAATGGAGCATGCAGATACGAAAGTGGCACACCATGCATCATAATACTGCACCGCATAGTTTCTGGCAATAGGACTGTGGCTATTGTAAACATCAATAATCTCTCTGTGGCTTCCATCTTCTTCATTGTATCCACGCCACAAAAGTGCCTGTCCCACTAACCGATTATCTACATAAGAAAACAATGTATTTCCGGGCGCCGAATCTCCTTTTCGAACCAACTGAATCTGAAGAGATTCCAGGCGCTTCGCAAGTCCGGCAGAACCAGCCAGTTCACCGTTCTTTGCCCAGTCAAGCCAACCATAGGTCTGAATATGTACCCGATAGTAAATATCATAGTACTTGGCGATGTCTCCCTCTAACTCGATCTGAATCGCTTCCAGACGTTTCGCCTCTCCTGTGGTTCCGGCTAATTCTCCATCGTATACCCAGTCCTGCCAACCATAGGTCTGCACGTGAGTTCTATATTTTACAGCTCCTGATAAAGCTCCAAGATTCAAGTTCACGGATAAGGCCTCTAATCTCTTGGATTCTCCGATAATGCCTAACTCTTCGCCCTGATAAGCCGGACCGATATCTCCATAGGTCTGCTGATGTCCACTATAAG
>CAVKOU010000053.1:0-10564 GCA_963658085.1 bacterium | reverse complement strand
CCGGATAACGTCCGGTGGAGGTGACTCCAAGGCCAGTGCAACAGAAATATACCGCGTATTTTTATACGTAAGGGTGGAAGGGCAGTGTAAGAGACTACCGCCTTGTCGGTAACGACAGGGGCACATGTAAACCCCATCCGAAGCAAGACCGGAAAAAGACAACGTGGCGGCCCGTCACGTCTTAGGTTGGTCGCTTGAACCTGGTGGCGACATCAGGTCTAGATAGATGATTACCCAACGACATAACCCGGCTTATCGTCTTGCTTAACCATTAAAGAATAGCTGATACAAAGGAAAATTGGGCTAAATAAAAATCTTATATAAAGTACTTATATAAGCCAAGACAGTAACAAAGCGGTTTAATCCGCTTTTGTTGCTGTCTTTTTTATTTCTGCATATTCATCCCTATCGTTCTGTATCGCCTTCTCGAAAAATTCAGTTCTGTACTGCAGGACCTTGAAAAATCCGTCAATTTCTTCCGGAGTACAGTATTGGGAAAGATAAATGATAAATTCGCTAGTCTTCTTGCGGTCAAAGGAAATATGCTGATTACAGGCTTCGTTCCCTTTAGGAGTCAGATAAAGTCTGTGTTGACGGCGATTATCAGGATTGATCTCCTGGGTCAAAAAGCCCTCTTTTTCCAGACGGCTGATGATACTGGAAATCGTACCTTTGGTGCGGTACATGATCTCTCCCAGTTTTTTAGCTGTAATTCCAGGTTCCTGCTGGATATAGCCTAAGGAATGCATTTCTATTTCTGTCAGCATGACATGCTGTCCGTAATTTCTGGGAATCGATTGATAAATAGCCATAATCAGCTGATTGCGAAAGGCCGTATCGATTTTATGATCCAGATCAGATAAGAGATGATCTGTGGATAAAGTTGCTTTTGAATTGCTCATAAATAATTCTCCTGTTTGTTTGTATTTATTATATAGTGAAAAATTTAAAGAGTCAAATTAGAAAAAGGTTTTGGAACAAAACAATTCTAACAAAAAATAAGACAAAAAATTGGTATAAGTCACTAAAATATAAAAAGTATATTGACAAAAAGATGGGCAGTAGTAATATAAAGGCATCAAATGGTTCTGGTACCGAACTATTCGAGAGTAAAACTATTTATAAATTTAAGGAGGTAAAATGAGTTACACAGAAGAATATTTTGATGAATACCTGGAACGCCGGGGAACAAATTCTTTCAAGTGGGACGGCATTGGAGAAAAGTTTGGAGTGAAGCATCCGGAAGAGATTATTCCTATGTGGATCGCAGATATGGATTTTCCATCACCAAGAGAAGTGATCGATACCATTATCAAGCGTGCCCAGACACAGGCTTATGGCTACACCATTAAGAAGCAGGAATTTTATGATGCCATCATTCAGTGGGTGGATCGTCGTTATCACTGGCAGATTGAGAAAGACTGGATTGTGTTTACACCGGGAGTGATTCCGGGGTTTTACATGGCAATCCAACAATTTACAAAGCCGGGGGAAGGCGTTATTGTGCAGACTCCTGTTTACTATCCATTTATGGAAGGTGTTGAGAACAATGATAGAAAATTGGTCCTTAATCCCTTGATAGAAGAGGATGGATATTGGACCATGGATTTTGAAGATCTTGAGCAAAAAGCAAAAGATCCTGCAAACAAGCTGATGATTATCAGTAACCCCCATAATCCGGTAGGACGTGCATGGACGGTAGATGAGCTTGAGAAATTGGTAGAGATCTGTGAGAGAAATCATGTGATTATTGTCTCTGATGAGATTCATGCGGATTTGATGATGGACGGACATGAACATCATGCATTGTGTGCTGTATCCGAAAAGGCAAAGCAGTTTGCAATCACACAGTATGCACCTAGCAAGACCTTTAACCTGGCGGGACTTCAGACATCCTATGCGATTATTCCGGATGTCAAATTAAGAGAAGCTTTTGTGCGTCAGCAGACAGCAAATCGTCTGGGAGCTATGAACTGGTTTGGTGCAGCTGCACTTGTGACGGCTTATACAAAGTGCGATGATTATGTGACAGCATTATGTGATTATGTCAGTGCCAATATGGATTATATGGTAGATTTTCTTGAAGAGAATCTGCCGGAGCTAAAGATGACAAAGCCGGAAGCTACCTATATGGTATGGGTTGATTTTAGAGGAACCGGCATGAGCACAGATGAAATTGAGAAGTTTATTTTGGAGAAAGCACACATTGCAACGGACATGGGCAGTTGGTTTCGAGATGGTGGGGAAGGCTACCTAAGATTCAATTTGGCTTGCCCGAGAAGTATTCTGGAAAAGGCGTTGTTACAGCTAAAGAAGGCACTGCGCGATTAGTGCAGTTTTTAAGTGGAGAAAAAAATGGGCGATAATAAAGATCATAAATATTATGGTGCAAAAGCACTGATTCCGATTATTGTATTTTTAGGTTTATATGTAGGATGTGGCGTCGCATTTACAATTTTAGGTGCCGAAAAACCTTTTAATGTCATGCCGAGATATGTGGCGGTACTAGCCGGTGTGCTGATTGGCTTGATCTGTTTTGAAAAGGACAGAGATCTGGATGAGAAGGCTAAGATTTATTATGAATCTGCCGGGTCCGAAGGGGTAATGACTTTAAGCCTCATCGTTCTTTTAGCAGGTGGTTTTGCAGGATCCTGCGCAGCCATCGGTGGCAAGGAATCTATGGTAAATCTCGGAGCCCAAATGATTCCGGTACATCTTCTTGTGCCTGGTATTTTCATCATGTGTTCCATCGTATCTACCTGTATCGGTACTTCCATGGGAACCGTCAGCGTTATGGCGCCGGTAGCGGTGGCGCTAGCAGAGGGAACGGGGCTGAATATTGGAATTGCAGCAGCTGCTGTTTTAACAGGTTCAACATTTGGTGATAACCTTTCTATGATTTCTGATACCACCATCTGTGCTACGAAGGGTGTTGGTGCCGAGATGAAGGATAAGTTTCGGATGAATTTTACCATTGCATTACCGGCAGCAATCCTAACTGTTATTTTGTATGGAATCGTAGGAGGCGGAAGTGCAGGTACATCGGCAATGGAGGCAGGTAGTTATAATCTATGGACCATCATTCCGTATATTACAGTTCTGGCGCTGGCTGTCACAGGTTTAAATGTAATTCTTGTTCTGACCATCGGTATGATTTTATCAGGAATTATCGGTGTGGTAGCAGGTACATCTACCATCTGGGAGTGGGCGCAGGGCATCGGCTCCGGCATGGAGGGCATGTTCTGGTTAGCAGTATTTGCTATGATGATCTCCGGTATGATCGGTACAATCCGCTATTATGGAGGCCTGGAATGGTTGACAGAGAAAGCAAAAAAGGCCATCAAATCAAGAAAGAGTTGCGAATATATTGTATTATTCTTTCCGATGGTACTGGCTACTATTATTGCAAACAATACGTTAGCCATTGTCATTACAGCACCTGTAGCTAATGAGCTTGGCTCCAGTTATAAGATTGCACCAAAACGACTGGCAAGCCTTTTGGACATCGGGGCCTGCTTAGGAGCGATGGTAGTTCCTCATGGTACCTGTATGCTGATGGTACAGGAAGCTGCAGAGTGTGATTATCTGGGGATCTTGAAATATGAATATTATCCATTATTTTTGTTGATCGCGGTGGCAGTTACTATTACATTTGGCCTGATGAAGACAAAAGAAGAAAAATAAAAAGCAATAAATTAAAAATCGATAAAGAGAACAGACACAGGAGGTAAATGAACGATGAAAATTACAAAAGTTGATGTTATGGCGTTACATTCAAGCAAAGAAATGAAAGAAGTGGATCCAAATGCACCTGCAGACTGGAGCAATATCGCATGGCGCCCGGTTGTATGCCGTATCTATACAGATGAAGGTATTTATGGAGATGGCGAGGCTGCTATGGCATATGGTTCAGCGGCACCTGCTGCCTTTGGTATGGTCAAAGAACTGGCAGGCATGATTATCGGTCAGGATCCAATGAAGATCGAGCCAATCTGGGAGAAGCTTTACAAACAGACCTTTTGGGGACAGAATGGTGGACCTGTCTTCTTTGCCGGTATGTCAGCAATCGATATGGCACTGTGGGATATTAAAGGAAAAGCACTGAATGTGCCATTACATGTACTTCTTGGAGGAAAGTTCCGTGACAATCTTAGAACTTATGCAAGCCAACTTCAGTTTGGTTGGGGTGAATCCCTTCAGCCGGCACTTACACCGGAGGAGTATGCCAAGAATAGTTTAAAGGCGGTAGAAGAAGGTTATGATTGTGTGAAGATCGACTTCTTTACCTTTGACAGAGAAGGTAATACATTCTCAGAGGAACAAAGAACCGGACTTCTGAAACCGGATTTTGTGGATCTGGTAGAAGAAAGAGTGGCAGCAGTAAGGGAGGCCATCGGTCCGAAGGTAGATATTATTATGGAAAACCATTCATTCTTAGATGCACAGTCTGCTGTTCAGATCGGAAGACGTGTTGAGAAATATAATATCTTCTGCTATGAAGAGCCAACAACTCCGACACCAAAGGTAACAAAATTTGTTGCAGACAAAATCCAGATTCCGATTGCCAGTGGTGAGAGAATTTATACAAGGTGGCAGTATGCCCCATATTTTGAAGATATGTCTCTGCATATGATCCAGCCTGATGTAGGAACATGCGGAGGTATCACCGAGACAAAGAAGATTTGCGATATGGCACATGTTTATGATGTGGGAGTACAGGTTCATACATGCGCAAGCCCTTTATGTACGGCAGCAGCTCTTCAGATTGAAGCAAGTATTCCGAATTTTGTGATCCATGAGCATCATGTTTACAATCTTCAGAAATTTAACAGAGAACTGTGCATCTATGATGATCAGCCTGTAAATGGTAAATATAAAGTTCCGGATCGTCCGGGTCTTGGTAATGAGCTGTCAGATTATGCATTAACCCATTGTGATAAAGTTGAAGTTAAATAATCATATTTGTTTTATAGGAAAGGAAACATCATGAATAAGGAAATTATTTTTACAGAAAAAGCACCTGCTGCTGTAGGCCCATATGTACAGGCAATTCAGGCCGGTAATATTTTGTCTGCTTCCGGACAGTTAGGAATTGATCCCGCAACAGGTAAAATGACGGAATGCGTTGTAAAGCAAGCAAAGCAGTCACTGGCTAATGTGGCAGCAATTTTGGAGAAAGCAGGTTATACAAAAGAAGATGTCATTAAGACAACGGTTTATCTTACAGATATCAAAGATTTTGCCAAGGTAAATGAAGTATATGCTGAATTTTTCGGCGATTGGAAACCGGCCAGATCCTGTGTGGAAGTGGGAAATCTTCCGTTGAATGGAAAAGTGGAAGTAGAAATTCTGGCTGTTAAATAAATCATCCTGCGACTATAGTTAACACACCTAAATAAACACATTTAAATACATATATCTAAATAAAAACACCCTGGGTATCCGTCAGAGTTTTCGTACAGATGATACCTAGGGTGTTTTATTATGTTACATTACATCATTTGAGTTATTATATCAGTTGATTTATTACATCTTATTCTGATATTTTTCTTCGCAATACTTGCAGCGATATACTTCATTTTCAGGATCTGTCAGCACGAATTCATGATCTAAGCCCTGCTCAATGGAAGTGATACATCTTGGATTTTTGCAACGGATAACATTCACGATTTTCTTGGGAAGATGCAATGCTTTCTTGTCTACGACCTTAGAATCCTTGATGATGTTAATGGTAATATTGTGATCGATAAATGCTAAGATATCTAAGTCAATATCATCCAAAGGGCATTCGATCTTCATGATATCTTTCTTTCCCATTTTCTTGCTGCTGGCATTTTTGATAATGGCAACACAGCAATCCAATTTATCCAAGTGAAGATATTTATAAATATCCATGCTTCGACCGGCCTGAATATGATCCAGTACAAATCCTTCTTCGAGACTTCCTACGTTCAATGAATTATAAGCCATAATTATTCTCCTTACAATTTATCTACATCAATTTCCAACAATGTTAAAATGAGAGCCATTCGGATATATACACCAAATTTTGCCTGTCTGAAATAGGCAGCTCTTGGATCGGAATCCACTTCAACGGCGATTTCATTTACACGTGGAAGAGGATGTAATACATACATGTCTTTTTGAGCCAGCTTCATTTTCTCAGAATCCAGGATGTAGAAATCCTTCATACGTACATAATCATCTTCGTTGAAGAAACGTTCTTTCTGAACACGAGTCATGTAAAGGATGTCAAGCTTTGGAAGAGCCTCATCTAAGCGAACCACTTCCTCGTAAGGAACGTTATTTTTCTCTAAGACGTCGTTTCTGATATATCCGGGAAGTCGCAGCTCTTCAGGAGAGATCAGTACGAAGTTTACATTTGGGTAACGAACCAAAGCATTAATGAGAGAGTGTACCGTTCTTCCGAATTTTAAATCTCCACAGAGACCGATGGTCATGTTGTCCAGATGTCCTTTTAAGGAACGAATCGTTAAAAGGTCTGTAAGAGTCTGGGTTGGATGCTGGTGGCCACCGTCTCCGGCATTGATGACAGGAATCTCAGAATACTGAGCGGCAACTGTCGCAGCACCTTCCTTCGGATGACGCATAGCAGCAATATCTGCATAGCAGGAAATCATACGGATGGTATCGGCAACACTTTCTCCTTTGGTAGCGGAGCTTGAGTCTGCAGAAGAAAATCCAAGAACCTGTCCTCCAAGGTTCATCATAGCAGCCTCATGGCTTAATCTTGTACGAGTACTTGGCTCGTAGAAAAGAGTAGCAAGTTTCTTTCCATCGCATGCATGGGCATACTTCTTTGGATTTGCCTGAATATCATCGGCCAGATCCATCAACTGATCCAATTCTTCGACTGTGAAATCCAGTGGATTAATTAAATGTCTCATGTTATGTCTCCTTAAAAAATAATTTTTATAGCACTATATTTATAAAAATGTCAGCAGATCATCAACGCTCTTGCGTTTTGGAGTCACCGGCTCGATATCCGGATATCCCACGGCAATGAGAGCAGCCAGTTCCTGATCTTCCGGAAGATTTAAAAGCTTGGTAATGCCTTCTTCATCCCAAATACCCATGATTAATGTTCCAAGGCCTACGTCGTGAGCTGCAAGACAAAAGCTCTGGCATGCAACACCTACGTCAAACATCTGCCAGCGATCCCCTTTTTTTGTAGAATAAGAGCCATCTCTCTCAAATCCACAACGGCCTTTTTTAAACGTAACAGCCATTAAAAGTGGTGCCTGTTTTATAACATTGGAATTAAAATCAGGGGTGAAATCGTTAATAATAGAATTAAGAATCGCTGGATCTTCAATAGCGATATAACGAGTGATTTGAGTGTTTTTCCAAGAAGGAGAATAAGATGCGGTAGAAATAAGAGTCTTAATCAATGAATGATTAATGGGGTCCGGCTTATACTTGCGAATACTTCTTCTGGTTTTTAAACAATCGATTGCATTCATGGGAAATCCTCCTAATGTGCTTTGTTAATTTTTATCCTTACTATCATATACTAAATGAGTTTGTTTTTCAATGCGGGATTTTGTTTTTTTAAAGGCACTTTTGGGATTATAGATTTTCCTATAAAAGTATGCTAAACTAAAAGCCGTTGATGTTTTTTTGATATTTAAATTTAATGAAAACAAATATAGATATGATGAAGGAGAAATATATGGCGAGTTTAACTTTAGAAGAGTTACGGGTACAGCTTGATGATGTAGATGATCAGATGGCTGCTCTTTTTGAAAAACGTATGGACCTCTGTAAACAGGTAGGACAGTATAAAGTAAAAAATGGACGGAAGGTTTTTGACAGGCAAAGAGAGCGGGAAAAACTGACCTCCGTCGCATCCAAGGTTTCTTCTGATTTTAATAAGAAGGGCATTCAGGAACTTTATGAGCAGCTGATGTCCATGAGTAGAAAATTACAGTATCAGCTTCTGGTAGATGCAGGAGCTTTAGGGCGCCTTCCTTTTATTCAGGTGGAGAGCTTAGAAGGAGAGACTGCCAGAGTCGTTTTCCCGGGGACAGAAGGGGCCTATAGTCAGGCTGCTACCGAGCATTATTTCGGAAGAAACTGCAACAGCTTTTATGTAAAAACATTCAGAGATGCTATGGAAGCCATCGAGGAGGGGGCTGCTGATTATGCAGTACTTCCTATCGAGAATTCTACCGCAGGTTCTGTAGATGAAATGTATGATCTCTTAGATGAGTTTGAAAATTATATCGTGGGAGAGACGGTGATTCCAATTACCCATACCTTGTCGGCACTGCCTGGCACAAAGCTTACAGATATTAAGAGAGTTTACTCTAAGAGTGTTGCCTTAATGCAAGCTTCCAATTATTTGAATGCGCATCCGGAATGGCAGCAAATCTCAGCGGTAAATACGGCTATTGCAGCAAAGAAGATTTTGGAAGAAAAAGATCATACCCAGGCGGCCGTATGCAGTGCCCATGCGGCAGAGGTCTTTGGATTGGAAGTTCTGGAAGAGAATATTAATGATATAAATAATAATTCCACCAGATTTATCGTAGTGACCAATCAGAAGATTTTCTTAAAGAATGCAAAGAAGATCAGTTTAAGCTTAGAGCTTCCTCACGAGAGTGGATCTTTGTATCATATTTTATCTCATTTCATTTATAATGATTTGAATATGACAAGGATTGAATCTCGCCCTGTGGATGGAAAGAATTGGGAGTACCGATTCTTTATCGATTTTGAGGGAAATCTCGGAGATGCCGCAGTAAAGAATGCCCTAAGAGGCCTGCGAGAAGAAAGCAAAAACCTTAAGATCTTAGGCAATTATTAAATCTATTTAAACATTTATACTATTTAAACATTTATATAGGAGATGATAGATAACCATGAGAACGAATGAATTAATGTTATATAAACATATGGAAGAGGGACAGATCCTGCAGGATATGACCTTTCTTATGGAGAATTTTGACAACGACTACTATAATTTGGAGGATATGAAAGGTCTCTTATTTGACTGTATCAACGAGATCTTGGAAATGTCCTGTGAATATGGATTTGAAGGAAATCTGTGGCATACTTATCTGACTTATCTCTTAGCCAGCCACGAGAATGCCTATAGCACTTCCTGTGAGATCGTCGGTGCTGTGGATGGAAGCATTAACGCTGTAGCAGAGCACGATTTTGCAATTTTTAAAGAGCTGTTTGATTATGATTTTGCTCCGCTGGAGAAGACTTTGGCAGTAGACTGCCTGTCCATGATCCATGGTTATGAAGGGGTGAAAGGTCAGGGAAAAGTATTTAATCAACGAATCAGAGACAGAATCTGTGATCTGAGCGGTGCTCTTTCTAAGGCTAAGGATGTTGCGGAGTTTAAGGATACTATCACTACATTTTATAAGGAATTCGGAGTCGGTAAATTTGGTCTCCACAAAGCTTTCCGTATCGAGCATACAGATATGGGAGCAGAGATTGTTCCCATTACAAAGATTGCCCATGTTCATTTAGAAGATCTTATCGGCTATGACATGGCAAAGAAAAAGTTAATTGACAATACAGAAGCCTTTGTAAACGGAAGAAAGGCGAATAACTGCCTGTTGTACGGTGATGCAGGAACCGGAAAATCTTCCTCTATCAAAGCAATTCTGAATCAATACTATGATCAGGGCCTTCGTATGATCGAAGTTTATAAGCATCAGTTTCAGGATTTAAATGATGTAATCGCCCAGGTGAAAAACAGAAACTATAAATTTATTATTTACATGGATGATCTTTCTTTTGAAGAATTTGAGATCGAGTATAAGTATCTGAAGGCAGTAATCGAGGGTGGTTTGGAGAAGAAGCCGGATAACATTTTGATCTACGCTACATCCAATCGAAGACATCTGATTCGTGAGACCTACAAGGATAAGGCGGACAGAGATGAGGATATGCATACCAATGATACGGTTCAGGAGAAGCTTTCTTTAGTAGCCAGATTTGGTGTAACCATTTACTACGGAAAACCGGCTAAGAAAGAATTCCAGGTGATTGTAAAGGAACTTGCTAAGAAGAATGGTATTGACATGCCGGAGGAAGAATTATTCCTGGCGGCAAACAAGTGGGAGTTAAGTCACGGAGGATTATCAGGAAGAACAGCTCAGCAATTTATCGATTATTTGCTGGGAACTCCTGTTAACGAGTAAGATATGTTTTGAGAGGGACGCACCGCAGGGAGCGAGATATGTCTGTAACAAACACGCTGCGTTCCCTACTCGCTGCACGCGCTGATCCGCTCAGGCTCCTGCGCAAACTCGCCACCCCAAAAGACGGGGGGCTCAGACAAGCGCCCGCCTTCGCTGCTAGCGTGCAGCTCCTGACGGGAGCCTCGCAATCGTTTGTTACAGACATATCTCGCTCCCTGCTTTGCTGTTTACTCTATAATTTCAGTTTATCGTCTGACAGAAGTTCCCATTTGTGACGGGATTTTTCGCTCTTTGCGGAGGGTTCTGTTCTCGATATTGTGTCTTAAATTGGTTGTTTCCGAATTAGTCGACTTCTTTTAGCATGGAGATGTCGGAATCGA
>CAVKOU010000052.1:0-11001 GCA_963658085.1 bacterium | reverse complement strand
ATTCCATCAAACTGGAGCATGATGCCGGTTATTATGAGTGCCCGAACTGTGGGAAACGCTATGTGCCAACTATGAAAGCGGTCATTCTGGCATCTCACAAAATGAGAGACCGCAAGATGAAGTGCCCTTATTGCAATCAGAGAGCATATCATAAAAAAGTTCTGATTAAGTAATAAGGAATCGAGTAAAAGTCAAAATTTTATACCGTGACAATCAGTAGTAAGGATCAGATTATCGCTCAAGAAAGATACTGAAAGAAATTTAACCAAATGCTATAATTAGGCTTAGAAATCAACACCAAATAAAGGAAGTGCAGTCTGAATGACAATAGTTGAATATGGAACCCCTTCGAAAATGATTATAAGATATGCAGGCAAAGAAGATATTGAAGCAATTGCTGCAGTTGAGGCAGCGTGCTTTCCACCTGCAGAGGCAGCAACCGAAGAGGAGTTTGTTGAGAGAGTAAGTGCATATGGAAATCATTTTTGGCTGATGTTTGATTCTGAAAATCTAATCGCATTTGTGGATGGATTTGTTACAGATGAAGCAGATTTAACCGATGAGATGTATGAAAATGCAGCTATGCACGATGAAAATGGTGCATGGCAGATGATTTTTGGAGTCAATACTTTGCCGGATTATCGCAAATGTGGATATGCCGGTGAGCTTATTAAGCAAGCCATTAAAGATGCAAGGGAACAGGGACGCAAAGGACTAGTCCTGACCTGCAAAGAGCGTCTTGTTCATTATTATGCAAAGTTTGGATTTGAAGATGAAGGTATAACAGATAAGTCTACCCATGGAAATGTGCAATGGCATCAAATGCGGCTGACATTCTAAGAAAAATGATAAGAGTAATAAATGAACTTCCGGCTTGCCAGGTGACAACATCAGTGGCATTAGTTGGCAGACTTGAAATTATATCGAAAATACAGTAACGGAGATGATTAGAAAATGAACATACAGATATTTGGCACAAAAAAATGCAATGACACCAAGAAAGCGGAACGCTTTTTTAAAGAGCGTGGCATCAAATATCAATTCATTGATATGAAAGAAAAAGGCATGTCGAAAGGCGAGTTTAACTCTGTGGCTCAGGTAAATGGTGGCCTTGAGAATATGATCAATTGGGAAGGCAAGGATCAGGATACCCTGAATCTGATCAAATATATCGCTGAAGAAGACAAGCTTCAAAAAGTCTTGGACAATCCTCAGGTAATTAAGACTCCGGTAGTCCGCAACGGCAAACAGTCAACGTTGGGCTATCAGCCGGATATATGGAAGGGATGGAATTAAGCTATGTTAAGAGAAATCACAGGCACCTGGTATGGTGGTGTGCATATAAATGGTAAATCTGGCATTCCTGTATCATTAGATAAAGATGAATATGTGGAACTCGACATGGAACCAGAGATATTGTATCTGTTGTAAGAAGAAAGACACCGAGGGAGGAGTGGAAAAGTGTTTGACATGATAATGAATTATATTAAAGAATTTTTGAATAGCACTCCAAAGGATATTTATGAATTTTCTTGCGAATTAGAAGGGATGTTAGTAGCTCATTATGATGAAATGTACAGAGAGCAACCTACGGCTACAAAAATATTAAATGATGAGATTCCAGATATTTGCGCGTCTGGCGAGCCTGGAATGAAACAAGGGGAGATTGAAGAGTTTAAAAGAAAGCTCAAGATAGAATACAAAAAAGCATTGAGCACTGTTGTATGATGAATATGGGGAGATAAAATGGATAATTTCAAATTTATCTACAAAATACTTTCCGCATTAGAAAAGTCAATGGATTTGGAAGAATGCAATTTATATATGTACAAAAAAATTGACATTAATTTCAGGGGAAAGATATAATGATAATTATGTAACGGGTTACAAACATAATAGAGTGTAACTATTCAGAACCATGCAAAACTGGGTTCTGCGAATGGGATTCTGAATAGTTACAATATAGCAATAGAAAAAGCGGGTAATGGAGGAAAAAACAAAGTTATGACAAGTATCAGAGATGTGGCAAAGATCGCCGGAGTTTCTCCCGCGACGGTTTCCAGAGTTATGAATGGGACAGCCAATGTAACAGAGGAAAAACGTCGGAGAGTGGAGGAAGCTATCGACCAGACAGGATTTTGTCCCAATGAACTGGCGAGAGCTTTATACAAAAAATCATCTCGGATTATTGGTGTCATAGTGCCGGATATAGAGAATCCTTTTTTTGGGGAGTTAGCAAAGGCAGTGGAAGATGAAGCATATCAAAAGGGGTATCGAATGCTTCTATGTAGCTCCGGAAATAACCAGGAAAAGGAAATCCAAAATATTCAGATGTTGGTACAGATGAAGGCCGATGGGATCATTATTATGACCAACTGTCCTGGTACTGGGAAAGCCTTAAAGAGCTGCCCGGTACCTGTGATCTTAGTAGATCGTAATGTGGAGGGAGTAAATGAGAATGCCCTGGTAGAGTCAGACAATTACAAGGGAGGGTATCTGGCGGCGGAGCACTTGGTAGAGTGTGGTTGCAAGAATATTGTCTGTTTGAGAGAACCCTCTGATTACTCCAGTGGGCTTAGGCGTTACAAGGCTTATCAGGAGGTCTGTCAAAAGTATGGATTAAAAGAACAATATATTAATTGTACGTATGATTATGAAGCGGGAAGAAATGCAGCCAAAGAGGCCTTAAAGAAATATCCCAAATTGGATGGAATTATTGCAGGGAATGACATGGTGGCGATGGCTGTCTACAAACAACTTCGAAAAATGGGAAAGAAAATTCCGGAAGAGATTCAGTTGATTGGATTTGATGATGTGAATTTCGGAAAGGTATTTACACCGGAATTAACCACCATCCATCAGCCTATTCGGGAAATGGGAATGGTGGCAGCCCGGATTGTAGAGTGTTGCGTGGAAGGAAAAGAGTACGAAAAAAGAAATTTATTTGATGTAAAATTAATACAAAGAGAGACTACGAGGGGGAAGATTTAAAAATCTCCCCCAAAAGAGAAACAGCCTTTCGGATATCTTCCTCTGACATATTTAGATAATTGAGAACCAAGATGTGCTGGTACTGTGCAGGATTTCCAATACAGAATTCCGACAGACAGCACAGATTGATTCTCTTTTTTCTTGCCTTCCATTTTATCTCTTCATCGGACAACTTCGTGTTAAGCTTCAAAAGCAAATGGGTCCCGCTTTCCATACTGCTGATGCTTTCCATAGGAATTGTCTTTGTTTCTTTTAAACATTTCACCAGTTTTGCTCCCTGAACCTGATAGTACTTTCTCATACGATTTAAATGTCGGTCAAAATAGCCATCCTTTATAAATCTGGCCAGGGTATATTGCTCTAAATTGGAGGAAGTATTGGAGAAAAAATTTGCAGAGCTTACGTAATGATTCAATAATTTCTCCGGAAGTACCATATAACTGATACGGATGGCAGGGCTTAAGGTTTTGCTGAAGGTGTTCATGTAAATCACCCGGTGGCTGTGATCCATACCATAAAGGGCGGAAATAGGACGGCCCCGGTAGCGGAATTCACAGTCGTAATCGTCTTCGATAATATAGCGATTGGGATTTTCCTCCAGCCATTTTAGTAGCTGCTGTCTTCTCTTGGCAGTCATAACGGTTCCCAAAGGATAGTGATGCTCCGGTGAGACATGAAGAACCGTGGCATTGCTACTTTTTAAGCTGCTCATTAAAATTCCTTCATTATCCATGTCGCTCCAAGTCCACTGAACCCCATATTCTTCGTAGATGTGTGGAATCTTTCGATAGCCGGGATTTTCCACGGCATAAATAGAATGAGGCGGCAGTAATCCAATCAGCTTGGAATAGAGATATTCGATCCCGGTTCCTATTATTACACAGTCGGGAGATACAATCATTCCCCTGGAATGGTATAAATGTTTGGCAATCTCCAGTCTAAGTTCCTGGCTTCCGAGAAATTCTCCTCGTTTCATAAGATCTACATTGTAATCCGCAAGAACATTTCGCATAACTTTTGTCCACATGGTAAATGGAAATTTCTCATAAACCGCTGTGTTGGCGGTAAAATCCGCAATCCAATTTTCTTCTGTTTCTGCGGCAGGAAGATGAACCGGAATATTCTGGTATCTAAGCTGTGGATTGAAATTGGTAACCACATAGTAACCACTTTTTTCTTTGGAAACAATATATCCTTCCATGAGAAGCTGCTCATAGGCATTCATAACCGTTTTGATACTAATGCCGTTTGTTGTTGCTAACTCTCGCTTGGATGGGAGTTTTCCGCCTTCCGGAAAGGTTCCATCCAGGATATCAGCCTTCAGGCATTGATATAAATATTCATATTTAGACAGGCCGTTTCTCTTGCTGAAATCATAAATATGCATCGAATCTGATCTCCTTTTATTTAAATATACTGGGTCTTTTTTTGGTATCAGTTTTCACTATAATGTGATTATACAAAAAACAAGCAGGAGGTACAAGTAATGAGCAATAAGTTAAAAGATACATACGGATTATATATCGACGGAGAATGGAGAGGAGCTTCTGACGGAGCAGTATTTATCAGCAAAAACCCAGCCAATGGAGAAGCATTGGCCCAGTGCGCAGAGGCTACGAAAGAGGACGTAGATGCGGCGGTAGCAGCTGCATGGCGCGCATATCCGGCATGGAAAAATACTACAAAGGAAGAGCGTGCTAATATCTTAGATCAGATTGCAGATCGTATTGAGGAAAACGCTCAGTGGCTGGCTACTGTAGAGACTATGGATAATGGAAAGCCGATCCGTGAGACTACAGCAATCGACGTTCCGTATTCAGTTCGTCATTTCCATTATTATGCAAGCCTGATCCGCACCGATGACGGAACAGCTACTGTATTGGATGGAAACATGATGAGTTTGGTTCTTAGAGAGCCTATCGGTGTGGTAGGACAGATCGTTCCATGGAACTTCCCATTCTTAATGGCTGCATGGAAATTAGCACCGGCTTTAGCTGCAGGAGACTGTGTGGTATTTAAGCCATCATCCTCTACATCCTTAAGTATGCTGGTATTCATGGAATTAATCCAAGATCTCCTTCCGGCAGGAGTGTTGAACCTGGTAACCGGTTCCGGATCAAAATCAGGACAGTATCTTTTAGATCATCCGGATCTTAGCAAACTGGCATTTACCGGTTCTACTGAGATCGGTAAGAGCATTGCAAGGGCAGCCGCTGACAAGTTGATTCCGGCAACCTTGGAGCTTGGTGGAAAAAGTGCCAACATTATATTTGATGACTGCAACTGGGATATGGCTGTAGACGGCGTTCAGCTCGGTATCCTATTTAATCAGGGCCAGGTATGCTGCGCAGGATCCAGAGTATTTGTTCACGAAGACATTTATGACAAATTCGTGGCAGAACTTGTGGATGCTTTCAAGAAAGTAAAAGTAGGAGATCCACTAGATCCGGAGACACAGATGGGATCTCAGGTAAATAAGCGTCAGGCAGAGAAGATTCTTTCCTACGTAAAGATTGCTCAGGAGGAAGGAGCTACTGTCGCTTGCGGTGGCGATTACTATACAGAAAATGGATGCGATAAGGGAGCCTTCGTACAGCCGACATTGCTCACTAACGTAACCAATGACATGAGAGTAGCACAGGAGGAAATCTTTGGACCTGTAGCAGTAGTGATCAAATTTAAGACAGAGGAAGAAGTCATCGCCATGGCAAATGATTCCGCTTACGGACTTGGTGGTGCAGTATGGACACAGAATCTGAACCGTGCCCTCAGAGTTTCCAGAAGCATCGAGACCGGACGCGTTTGGGTAAATACTTATAACCAGATCCCAGAGGGAGCACCATTTGGAGGATATAAGCAGTCAGGAATCGGACGTGAAAATGATAAGGCGATTTTGGATGCTTATAGCCAGACTAAGAATATCATGATCAATTTGAATGAAGCACCATCCGGATTTTATCCTCGAAGATAGACATTTAGGACACATGTAAATATTGTAGAGATTGCGTACAACACCCGAACGCAATCTCTACAGCGTTAACCTTAGAGTAAAATTTTACTCTAAGTTGTCTAAATAATGGTGACCGTCGTAAAGATGAAGAAGAGAAAAAGCCATCTGTCATGGAGAAAATTCAGGAAAAAAAAGGAAGCTGCAGAGGCAGAAGCTAGCAGACCTAAACTGATGAAGCGAGAGAAAAGTGCGGATCAGGAGATGGATTTAAGCTGATCATAATCCCTATAGTTTTTGAGATGGTGTAGATTACCCAGTTTGAGATATTGGAATTACAATGATTCTGGTATTTCAGACTGGGATTTTTTCAGGTAAAGCATGGAGTTATAAGCTATTTCTCGAAAATAGAGAAATAGCCGATAGCAATTCCATAATCGGACCGTGTATTTGTCCAAGCCATTTTTCTATAATGAAGCTAGCAAGAGGACTTCGAAGTCAAAAAAGAGGTAGACTGATGAATACAGCGCAGAGAATTCGTATGATCCGGATCATTACAAAAATCGATAATAATCCGAATTTTAGCAAAAAGATCGGTGTAAGAAATACATCTACATTCAAACCAGAAAAAAATAATTCAAAGAAAGTTACAGCCGGAAAGTGAACCGGCAGAAGGAGATATCATGTTAACGTTATTATTTGCTATTTGTTTAATCGGATTCATGGGAAAATGCTTCGTCTTCGGACTGAAAGCATCCTGGGGGATCTTGAAATTATTATGCTACGTCATCTTTTTCCCGGTGATCCTGATCGGAATGGTGGTAGGCGGCCTGATTTGTCTGGCATTGCCAATCCTGATCGTAGGCGGAATTATTGCTTTGCTTGCAGGTGACCATTAACACACTTACAGATGAGGGAGTGAAAATCTTATGACATACGATGTTGAAAAAGAAAAGAGAGAAGCCGTCGAGGCAGGGCAGAGAGCTCAGTGATGTAAATATGGCCTGCAATCTGCATATCGAAACAAATGATTTTCTTACATTCGCAGATTTCTTTTTTGATGGTCTTGTGGCTGACTGGCTGGTGCAGGACCGCATCAACAATGCCAGAAGCCAGGTGAATGAAGCAATCCGAAGAACGGAGCAGATATTGAGACAGCTACAGAGCGTGTAAGGCGTGCTGCAAAAATATAAAAAGATATAGAAAGAACCCTCCGGGCTGGAGACATTCAAGTGTTAGGTATTGAGTCTGACATATGAAATGCAATACAGCCTGGAGGGTTTTATTTTTTTGTAGGAGTTAAGGTGACAATGCCTTAGCGGATCTTATTTCAATTTTTCTTTCTCAGCATGGAGCAGTTCGGCGTTAAGTCCCTGCTCGCCGGCAGTCTTATCCACCCACAGATTTAGAGAATCCACAGCAAGTGAAATCTCATCCAGTTTCTTGCTGATCAGAGCGAAATCTTTGATCTCGTCATCAGTGATCTTGCCATCCCGTGCAATCTGGACCAAACGCGAAGTCAGCGGATTGATTTCATTTAAGCTGGCAATAGTCTCAAGAATGATGTTGGAAAGATCGGTAATTTTTACTTCCGGAACATAGCGATGTCCGATTTCACATTTGTGAGAACAGTAATAATTGCAAAGATCAGGACGTTTGTAGGCGTCAGCCATTTGAACGATGTCATACGGCGTGGGCTCCTGAGTCTCATATTCGAATTTTTCGATTTTGGAATCTGAAACAGCGGTCATCAGATCCTGGGCTTCGGATCTTGTCAGCCCTGCCTCTTCTCGAAAGACCTGATAAATGGTCTTGTTTTCTTTTGTTGATTGTCTTCCTATGGAAATCCCCTCCCTGAATATCACCAAACACGAGGAATAACAGCCCTTAATTCCACGTGATGGATGTGTATTAGTCTTATGCTTCTCATTATACTTGAAGCATACAGAAACAACAACTGGAGAGTTGTTTGCAGGACTGAATCTGCAATTCGCATAGAATGGTGACAATGCATCTTCACAAAAGAGGCGATAATTCTTGGAGAAGGATGTGTATGGGGAGAAAAGTTCTTTATATAATATGGACATAAAGAGAAAAAGAACGGCGGTAAGCAATATGTCAAATATCACCTATTCGACAATGGCGATGTAGTCTATAATGAACAATAAGCATTCTTGAGGGATGGGAGAGTGAAAAGAATGAGATACAAAAGAATTATTGCAGCCACAATGGCAGTATGTTTATGTGCTTCGGTTATGCCGGTTAGTGTGTTAGCAGCCGATATAGAGGTATCAACTGAAGACAATACCAATATAATTGGTGAGACTGGCGGATATTTGGCTGGCAGTATTAAAACTGTAAATCAAATGGAAACAGAAAGGCTGTTTTCAAATCCAACAGGGCATGGCTTTGCAGCAGAGCAGGGAAATAATCTTATTGATATATTACACGGAAAAAATGCAACCGTGGTTGGTGGAGATAATGCAAAAAATGGAGCAGACAGAAAAATTATAAACCGAGATGGTAGCATTACCTGGATTCAGGATAAATATTATTCGACGGCATCAAAGAGTGTTGGAGCTGCATTTGACAATGAAACAGGAAATTATCGGTATTTTGATGCTGATAATAAACCAATGCAGCTGGAAGTCCCTGCTGACCAGTATGAAAAAGCTGTAGAGGCAATGGAAAAGAAGATTAAGGATGGGAAAGTTCCTGGAGTTTCGGATACAGCAGAAGCTAAAAATCTTGTCAAAAAAGGCAATATAACTTATGAGCAGGCTAAAAATATTGCAAAGGCAGGAACAGTAGATTCTCTGAAATATGATGCAGCAAATGGAGCTGTCACAGCAGCTTGTGCATTTGGAATCAGTTTTGCATTAGATTTTGCTGTGTGTAAGCTAAATGGATATGATACGGAAACTGCATTAAAGGACTCAACCATAAATGGAATTAAAACAGGGAGTGTAGTATTTGCTTCGTATGTTATATCTTCTCAGATTGTAAAAACAGGTGCAACCAGTGCACTGGCGCCGACTACAGATGCGATTGCTAATCAGCTTGGTGAAAAAACATGCCAGGCTATAATTGATACCTTCGGAGTAACCGTATCTGGAGCAACAAAGGAGTCTATTGTCAAACAGGCATCCAAGCTCTTGCAAAATACGATAGTATCTGATGCAGTGATTGTTGTTGTATTATCAGCTGATGATGTGTATAACCTGTTTGCTGGAAGAATTTCAACAGAACAGTTATTAAAGAATCTGACAGTAACGATTGCGAGTGTTGGAGGTGCTAAGGTGGGAAGTGTAGCAGGTGCTGCAGCAGGAACCGCAATTGCTCCAGGTGTAGGAACAGGTGTTGGAACAGTGGCTGGAGGTATCGTAGGTGGAACAGTAGCAGGTATAGGAAGCAATTGGATTGCAGGAAAAGTGTATGAAGGCGATGCTCAGCAGATGTATGAAATTATTTCTGCAAAATTTGAAGATTTGAGTGAGGATTATATGATTACACAGGAAGAAGGCGATGCTATCGTCATACAGCTACAGGAAGCACTCAGCTCATCGAAACTTAAGGATATGTATGCTAGTGAGGATAGGGAGAGTTTTGTGGTAGAACTGATGACACCGATGTTTGAAGAGCAGCTTGCAAACAGGGACAAAATCAGCATGCCATCCGAAGATGAAGTAAGATATGCAATGCTGGATGAAATGCAGGGTATCATTTTCGTTCATTAATGAGAGGAGATATTATGAATAATAAGGATTTAATAGAGAAATTAAGTGAGTTTATCCGGATAAAGGAAGAACTTGTTGAAACAGGAGAAATAGTAACAGGTATTAGTATGCTGAAGATTAGGGATACATTGTTGAAAATTGGAACTCTACTTCAAGAAAATTTGGAAGAAGAATATTACATTGGAACGATAGCAGCCGGAATAGGAAATAAAAATACGGCGTACATTATCATAAAAAAGAATAAGAAAAGTCTGGACGTTTGTTGTTATGCAAGGGAAGGCTTGATAAAGCAGCATACAGCCAAAAAGGCAATTAACAAATTTGAGAGGGAGCTTCTGCGATGAAAAAGAATACCGAAGAAAAGCAAGTTGATACCACTGAAAATAATGGTGCAGAAAATAAAAAGAGACCGTGGAAAAAGGTGTTTATAGTATGCGTACTTGCCATGGCAGTGGTTGTAGGAATTTTGTTTGTATCATTGATTATTCCGGCACAAAATGCCACAAAAAATTACAATGTAGCAGTGGAGAACTACAATACAGCGGTGGGAAAATATAACGATGCAGCAGAAAAAACCACGCTGATAAATATTGATGGATTAATTACAAAAGCAGATACTTTGGAGCGTGTTTCAGAATCATATATTGCAGTGATCAAATCTGTAATGGGTGGCAATAGCAAGGAGAAAATCCTGAAGGATATAGCTACGCTTGAAGAAATGACAGAAGCGCTTGAAGAAAATGTAAAGGTCGTAGAACAGATTACAGTACCAGATGAAGCATGGCTGATAGAAAGATTGCAATCTGTAGATGGTGTTCAGGAAATTGAAGCTGTTACGGAAGATAACGATCCAAATGGTATGTTAAATAAGGAAAATGGCTATGTGTCATGCATCTATTTTTCTTATGATAAAGTGGATGATTCCTCGGTGCCTGGAGAGTCTATTATTGATAAAGGAACCGATTGTGGCGGAGCAATCGAAAGTTATGGGACATTGGAAGAAGCAGAGAACAGAGTAGAGTATCTTAAAGGATTTGACGATACAATTTTATATTCTGGCTCATACGCTATTGTAGGAACGATGGTTATTAGAACATCATATCTGCTGACTGATGATGAACAATATGATTTGACAGATGCCATTACACAGGCATTTACGAAAATTGAATAAGAGATGATAACAGCAGCCCTGAGGCAAGTGACATATTCACCATACCTCTTGGGGCTGTTTTTTGATGCTGAATTTTAATTTCTGTCTTTTGTATTGGGAGAAGGAAAACATAGGAATCAGTAAATATAAAAAGCAGAGTTGGAAAAGCAAGAAAA
>CAVKOU010000051.1:0-11050 GCA_963658085.1 bacterium | reverse complement strand
GATTTAAGGCACAGCTACGCAACGATATTGAAAGATTCTGATATTAACTTAAAAGTGATTTCTAAGACTTTAGGACATGGCTCTAAGGAGTTTACCGATGAAGTGTACATTGACCATCACAGACAGCAAACCGTTTATGATGTAGCTACCACAATGAACCGCTTCTACGAAAAATTACACTTAGAAGACCCTCCTGTGTTTGATTTAAGTAGGATTCGCTTTGATTGCATAATTTGTGAATAATTATGCATAAAAATGTTTGAAAAATGACTCAAAAAAGTCTTTACTTTACCATTTATTCCCTTTTATTATTAAATGGCATTAGGTATGATTTTTAATCACTATCTACTTTGAAAAAATAATTCCAGTCGTATGTTGTCGATTTTGCCCGAAAAAAGCCCAAAAACAGCCCGAAATACACCCTGTTTTAAACCGCAAAAAGTCCTAAAAAATCCCGAATTTTAGGCAAGTAAACTTTTGTGAAAACTTCACAAAAAACAAGGAGAAACAATGAGAAAACTAGCGTTAAATGATGCAATATTACTAAAAATCGAGAAGCCTGCCCGGTACATCGGCGGGGAAGTAAACTCGGTGATGAAGGACAAGGAAAAGGTGGCAATTCGGTTTGCTATGTGCTTTCCGGATGTCTACGAGATCGGCATGTCCCACCTGGGGATTCAGATCCTTTATGATATGTTTAACCGTAGAGAGGATGTCTGGTGCGAGAGAGTCTACTCACCGTGGACAGACTTAGATCAAATCATGCGAGAAGAACAGATTCCTCTTTTCGCCTTGGAATCCCAGGATCCTGTGAAAGATTTTGATTTTCTTGGAATTACTTTACAATATGAAATGTGCTATACCAATATCCTTCAAGTATTGGATTTAAGTGGAATTCCTATCCACAGTAAGGATCGAACAGAGGATGACCCTATCGTAATCGGTGGAGGTCCTTGTACTTACAATCCAGAGCCTTTGGCCGATTTTTTTGACCTGATCTATATGGGCGAAGGAGAAACGGTTTATGACCTTCTTTTGGATGCCTACAAAAAGAACAAAGAAGAGGGTGGTTCCAGACAGGACTACTTAGAGAAAGCTGCAGAAATTGAGGGTATCTACGTGCCTTCCTTCTACGAAGTGACCTACAACGAAGATGGAACCATCGAAAAGTTTTATCCTATAAATTCTCACGCTCAGAATACGATCAAGAAGCAATTGGTTTTCGATATGACGGAGGCCTGTTATCCGGAGAAGCCGGTAGTTCCTTTCATAAAGGTAACCCAGGATCGTGTGGTTTTGGAAATCCAACGAGGTTGTATTAGAGGCTGCAGATTCTGTCAGGCAGGAATGCTTTATCGGCCAACCAGAGAGAGGGATGTTTCGGTTTTAAAGGAATATGCTTATAAGATGCTCAAAAACACAGGCCATGAGGAAATTTCTCTTAGTTCCCTTAGTTCCAGTGATTATAGTAGCTTAAAGGAATTGGTTAATTTCCTGATTGATGAGTTTAAGGACAAGGGAATCAATATTTCTCTGCCGTCTCTACGTATAGATGCTTTTTCCCTGGATGTTATGGAACGGGTTCAGGATGTGAGAAAAAGCAGTCTCACCTTTGCACCGGAGGCTGGATCTCAGCGCATGCGAAATGTTATTAATAAAGGCCTTACTGAGGATGATATTTTAAACGGTGCTGCTCAGGCCTTTGCCGGTGGTTGGAATAAGGTAAAACTTTATTTTATGTTAGGGCTTCCTACAGAAACAGATGATGACATTAAGGAGATTGCAGTCTTGGCGGATAAGGTTGCAAGAAAATATTATGAAATTCCGAAGGACCAAAGAAATGGAAAGTGTCAGATTACTTCCAGTACTTCCTTTTTTATTCCAAAGCCTTTCACACCATTTCAGTGGGCTAGAATGTACAGGGGAGAAGAATACATTGCAAAGGCTGCTACCGTAAAGCACGCTTTTAACGAGCAGCTAAACCGCAAGAGTCTTAGATATCAATGGCATGATGTGGAGGTTTCTGTCTTAGAAGGCGTATTTGCCAGAGGGGATCGAAAAGTTGGAGATGTCATTGAAGAAGCCTACAGACTTGGATGTATTTACGATTCCTGGTCTGATTGCTTTGACAATGATAAATGGATGCAAGCCTTTGAAAATACAGGCGTAAGTATTGATTTTTATAATTACAGAGATCGTTCTCTGGATGAAATTTTACCTTGGGATTATATTGATATCGGTGTAACGAAGGCGTTTTTAAAGAAAGAATGGGAAAATGCCATGGCCGCAACGGTAACGCCAAACTGCCGAATGAAATGTTCCGGCTGTGGTGTAGCAAAATGGAAGAGAGGTGTCTGTGTTGAAAGCAAGAATTAAATTTAAGAAGAATGGCACCATGAAATTTATTGGTCATTTGGATGTGATGCGCTATTTCCAAAAGGCCATGCGCAGGGCAGAGATTCCCATCGCATTTACCAAGGGATTTAGTCCTCATATGATTATGTCCTTTGCCCAGCCTTTAGGAATCGGACTTACCAGCGACGGAGAATATTTTGATATCGAAGTAGATACTTATATAGATCCTGCGGATGCTGTTAAAAGATTAAATGAAGTAATGGTGGAAGGCATGGAAGTGTCAAACTTTGTTTACATTTCCGATAATAAAAAGCAAAGTGGAATGACCATCACCGCAGCGGCTGATTATCACGTATATCCTTTGGTTTCTATTAAAAGTTCGGAGGAACATTTGGAAATTCCAAAGGATTGGCCGGAAAAAATCGCTGAATTTATTAAACAGGATGAGATTATCGTTTTAAAGAAGACAAAAAAGAGCGAAAAAGAAGTAAACATTCGTGCTATGATCTATGATATGCATGTAGACGGTGATGCTATTTACCTTTTCCTTGCAACAGGAAGTGAGCAAAACCTGAAGCCGGATCTTGTAATGGAAACCTTCTTAAATTTTATAGGAGAAGATTTCCCGATGCATTACCACAGATTAAATGTTTATGCTAAAAATGAGACGGGAGATCTTCTTCCTTTGGATGCTTTTGTGGAGGCTGTGAATAAAGATGAGTAAGAAAGAAGTAAAGACCAATGCCATGCGGATTTTAGAACGCATGAAGATACCCTATGAATATGAGACCTATGAATGTGATGAGTTTACCGATGGCATCGAGACGGCAGATAAACTTGGCTACGATCATGCCCTTGTTTTCAAAACTCTGGTAACTACAGGAAAAAGCGGAGAGCATTATGTATTTGTGATTCCCATCGAAGAGGAAATTGATTTTAAGAAGGCTGCCAAGGTAGTCGGCGAAAAGTCTTTAGAGATGCTTCCCTTAAAAGAACTTACCAAGACCACCGGCTATGTGCGCGGAGGATGTACCTCTATCGGTATGAAGAAGAATTTCCCCACGGTTATTCACGAGTCAGCAAAATCTCTGGAATATATGCATATTAGCGGTGGAAAGCTTGGGATGCAATTAAAGTTAGCTCCGGCTGATCTTCTGAAGGCAGCAAATGGTAAATTTGCCGATGTAATCAAATAATCTCCTATGAATTTCCGTAAGAAATGGGATTGATGAATAAAGAAAAATAGTATATGATACTAAGCAGGTTTGAAACACCTTGTTATGATTGGTAGACGAAGGAGTAGAAAGATGAGTAAAGTTGTAAAATTCGGCGGTAGCTCTTTGGCTAGTGCAAAGCAGTTTCAGAAAGTAGGAAAGATCATCAAAAGTGATGCATCCAGAAGATATGTAGTGCCTTCTGCACCTGGAAAACGTTTTTCAGAAGATACCAAAGTTACCGATATGTTATATAGTTGCTATGGTCTTGCTTTGCAGGGAAGAGATTTTACTAAGGAACTTACAGCGATCAAGGCCAGATATGATGAGATCATTGAAGGCTTGGGACTCACCATTACTTTAGATAGCGAATTTAAAACTATCAGCGAGAATTTCTGCGGTAAAGTCGGAAGAGACTATGCGGCATCCAGAGGAGAGTACTTAAATGGTATTCTCATGGCAAATTATTTGGGATTTGAATTTGTCGATGCGGCAGACTATATTAAGTTTGATGAAAATGGAAATTTTGATGCAGTTACTACTCATCAGCTTTTGTCCGCAAAGCTTGCAGAAACTGAGACAGCTGTTATTCCTGGATTTTATGGTTCCACGCCGGATGGAAAGGTAAAAACATTTTCCAGAGGTGGTTCTGATGTAACAGGATCTATTGTTGCGAAGGCTGTTCATGCAGATATGTATGAGAACTGGACAGATGTATCAGGGTTCTTGATCGCTGATCCGAGAATTATTAAGAATCCAAAAGCTATTGATACGATTACCTACCGTGAGCTTCGAGAGCTTTCTTACATGGGAGCTTCTGTTCTCCATGAAGATGCTATCTTCCCGGTCCGCAAGGAAGGAATCCCGATCAACATCCGCAATACCAATGCTCCGGAAGATAAGGGAACATTGATCGTGGAAGATACCTGCAGAAAGCCAAGATTTGTCATTACAGGAATTGCAGGAAAGAAAGATTTCGCTTCTATTACAATAGAGAAAGCAATGATGAACTCTGAGATTGGTTTCTGTAAGAGAGTATTAGAAGTATTTGATGAGAATCATATTTCTATTGAACATATGCCTTCAGGAATCGATACTATGACTATTTTTGTTCATCAGGATGAATTTGAAGAGAAGGAACAGGATGTAATCGCAGGAATCCATCGTGCAGTAGAACCGGATTTCTTAGAGCTTGAGTCAGATCTTGCATTGATCGCAGTAGTAGGCCGCGGAATGAGAGCAACCAGAGGAACTTCCGGACGTATTTTCTCAGCCCTTGCCCATGCAAATGTAAATGTTAAGATGATCGATCAGGGATCTAGTGAGTTAAATATTATTATCGGTGTGAGAAATCATGATTTTGACAATGCTATTAAGGCAATTTATGATATCTTCGTAAATATCATGCTGTAAAATATTTTAGACTCAATTTTTTTATAAATTATTGGGAAAATATTAGATAAAAATTTAGAGGAAAAATATGCAGGAATCCATTGACGCAGATGGGTTCCTGTGTTATTATGTGTGAGTATGCCGCACAGCGAGGTGATAAGTTCGTGATTCACGACACCGTAGCTGGCGAGTAATGATAATAGGAGGTGCCATATGTACGCAATTATAGCAACAGGTGGTAAACAGTACAAAGTAGCCGAAGGCGATATCATTAGAGTAGAAAAGCTTGGTGTAGAAGCCGGAGAGACTTATACATTCGACCAGGTGCTTGCAGTAAGTGACAACGGATTAAAGGTTGGTAACCCTACAGTTGAGGGTGCAACAGTTGAGGCTTCTGTAGTTGAGAACGGTAAAGCAAAGAAAGTTATCGTTTACAAGTACAAGAGAAAAACTGGATACCACAAGAAAAACGGTCACAGACAGCAGTATACAGCAGTTAAGATCGAAAAGATTAATGCATAATTTGGAGTAGATCCAATGATTCAGATTACCATATTTCAAAATCACAAGAAGGAATGTATGGGGTTTCAGACCACCGGGCATGCAGGCTATGCAGAGTCGGGTCAGGATATTGTTTGTGCAGCGGTTTCCGTATTGATGATTAATACCATCAATGCCATCGATGTATTTACATCTGACGAGATTACTTGTTTTTCTGATGAAGAAGAAGGAGTTTTGGTTTGTCATCTGACTGATCATCCGTCGAAGGATACCAATCTTTTGATGAATACAATGCTTCTTGGTTTACGGGAGATGGCCTCTGATGAGAACTATGCAGGATACATGAAATTATCATTCGAGGAGGTGCAACAACCATGATGAAATTAAACCTTCAGTTTTTTGCTCATAAGAAAGGTGTAGGTTCTACTAAGAACGGTAGAGATTCTGAGTCTAAGAGACTTGGCGCTAAGAGAGCAGACGGACAGTTTGTTAAGGCTGGTAACATTCTTTACAGACAGCGCGGAACTAGAATTCACCCAGGTGTTAACGTTGGTCGTGGCGGAGATGATACATTATTCGCACTTGTTGACGGCGTTGTTAAATTCGAGAGAAAAGGTAGAGATAAGAAGCAGGTTTCTATCTACCCAGTAGCTGAGTAATAAGTAGAATGTTTTAAGGTGCTGCAATGTAACTGGTCAAACAGTTATATGCAGTACCTTTTTGTTATGAGGATTTTTATAGTTCTCACTTTGTTTCCATATATGAAGAGAGGGCTTATGGCCTTCTAGGATTCCATACATAGGAAAGGATGAAAAATATGTTTGCAGATAGAGCGAAAATTTATATTCGATCTGGTAAAGGCGGCGATGGACATGTAAGCTTTCGCCGGGAATTATATGTACCAAATGGTGGACCGGACGGTGGAGACGGTGGCCGTGGCGGCGATGTGATTTTTGAAGTAGATAAGGGACTTAATACCCTTCAGGACTTTCGTCATAAGCGTAAATTTACAGCTAAAGACGGAGAACCTGGTGGCAAGAAACGTTGTCACGGAAAAGATGCCGAGGACATTATTTTAAAGGTTCCGGAAGGCACCGTAATTAAAGAGGCAGAATCAGGAAAAGTAATTGCAGATATGTCCGGTGAAAATCAAAGACAGGTGATCTTAAAGGGCGGAAAAGGAGGACTTGGAAATCAGCATTTTGCTACATCTACCATGCAGATTCCAAAGTATGCTCAGCCTGGACAACCTTCGAAAGAGCTTTGGGTTTGTTTGGAACTTAAGGTTATTGCCGATGTAGGCCTTGTAGGATTTCCAAATGTTGGTAAATCTACATTGCTTTCCAGAGTATCCAATGCTCAGCCCAAAATCGCAAATTATCATTTCACTACCTTAAATCCCAATCTTGGAGTGGTGGATTTAGACGGAGGTCATGGTTTTGTAATGGCTGATATCCCTGGTCTTATCGAAGGTGCTTCCGAGGGAGTGGGCTTGGGTTATGAGTTCTTACGCCATATTGAGCGTACCAAGCTTATGATCCATGTGGTAGATGCCGCAGGTACCGAAGGTCGTGATCCCGTGGAGGATATTCACAAGATCAATGCAGAACTGGAAGCTTACAATCCGGAGATTGCAAAGCGTCCACAGGTAATCGCTGCAAATAAGATCGATGCGATCTATCAGGATGGTGAAGATCCTATTCAGGCTTTAAGAGATGAATTTGAGCCTTTGGGAGTGAAAGTATTCCCAATATCCGGTGTTACAGGACAGGGAATCAAGGAACTTTTATACTACGTTTCCGAGGAACTTTCGAAGTTAGATCAGACTCCTGTCATCTTTGAGCAGGAATATTTCCCGGAAGAAGAGCTTTTATATGAAGATCTTCCATTTACTGTAGAGAAAGACGGAGACATGTATGTTGTAGAAGGACCGCGAATCGAGAAGATGTTAGGATATACCAATCTGGATTCTGAAAAGGGATTTGCCTTCTTCCAGAAATTCTTAAAAGAAACTGGAATTTTGCAGCAACTTGAGGATGCTGGTATCGAAGAAGGCGATACGGTTTGCATGTACGACTTACAGTTTGATTATTATAAATAGTTAATTAATAATTACAGCGATCGCAGTATAAGATAAGGAGCAAATATATGACAACGAAACAGAGAGCTTATTTGAAAAGCCTTGCAATGACAATGGATCCTATTTTTCAGGTAGGAAAGCATAGTCTTACTCCAGAGCTTACCAATGCCATTTCAGAAGCATTGGAGGCAAGAGAACTTATTAAAATCAGTGTTTTAAAAAATTGTATCGACGATCCAAAAGAGATTGCTGCTTTGATGGCTGAACGCACCCGTTCTCAGGTCGTTCAGGTTATCGGAAAGAAGATTGTCCTTTACAAGGAAGGCAAGGATAAGAACAAGAAGATCGTCCTTCCTTAAATGATTTCACAAGATAATGGCTATGAATAAGAAGAAAATCGGAATTATGGGTGGAACCTTTGATCCCATTCATAACGGACATATGATGCTGGCAGAATATGCCTATAAAAGCTTTGACCTTGATGAGGTATGGTTTATGCCCAATGGGCAGCCGCCTCACAAGGATCTGGAATCTATAGAGACTACGGCAAAAGAACGCCTTACTATGGTAGAACTTGCTATAGAAAATCATCCGGAATATCGTCTGGAGGCTTATGAGGTACTGGCAGAACATACCTGCTGTACCTACAGTACCATGGAACATTTTAAGGAAGCGTATCCCCACTATGATTTTTATTTTATTATAGGAGGGGATTCACTTCAAATGTTGGACCATTGGGTTCATCCGGAACGTATCTTTCCTACCTGCACCCTTGTGGCTACCTGCAGGGATGATATGAATACAAAAAGTGCTATGGAAACGAGAATCCGGGAATTGGAAGAAAACTATCAGCAAGTAGATATAAGATTTATGAAAACACCCCTGATTCCTATTTCTTCCAGTGAGTTGCGACAGAAAATGAAAAATGGAATGTCTGTGGAAAAGGATATTCCGGCACATGTTTATAAATTTATCTTAGACCATGGATTGTACCGTGTGAAAGAAAACAAAAATGATCAGTAATTTTTCAGGAGAAATATTGTGGACGAAAAACTAAACAATATACGCAAGGAATTATATAAAGAATTAGACAGAGACCGGTATCATCATACCATGGGAGTTATGTATACTGCAGCTTCCATGGCCATGAGTCACGGTGTGGATGTGGAGAAGGCATTATATGCCGGACTGTTACATGACTGTGCCAAGTGTATTTCCGATGTAAATAAGTTAAAGATGGCCCGTAAATATGGCCTTAAAATATCAAAGACAGAGAAACAAAACCCAGGGTTACTTCATGCAAAACTGGGTGCTTATTTAGCAAGCGAAAAGTATAAGATCAAAGATCAGGATATCATAAATGCAATTGCAAGTCATACCACAGGACGTCCTAAAATGTCTCCTTTGGAGAAAATTGTTTATATTGCAGATTATATCGAACCCGGAAGAAAGCCTTTGCCTAATATGTCAGAGGTCCGTCCTTTAGCCTTCCGTGATTTAGATTTATGTTTATATCGTATTTTGGAAGATTCTGTAAAGTATTTGGAGACCACAGGAAAGGCTATTGATCCTACCACAAAAGAAACCTATCTTTATTATAAAGAAGAATTTAATCAAAAGGAAACAACCTGTATTTGTGAATGAAAGAGAGAACACTATGAATCAAATAAAGAACATGGTAAAGACAGCCTATGAAGCCTTGGATGAAAAAAAGGGAAATGATATCGTCATTTTAGATATTGCTGAAATTTCTACCCTTGCAGATTATTTCGTAATCTGTGACGGAAGCAATGATAGCCAGGTGCACGCTCTGACAGATAATGTGGAAGAGAAAATGCATGAAGCAGGATACCATCAGGAACGCCGGGAGGGACACAGAAGCAGCTCTTGGATTCTTATGGACTATGAAGACGTGATCATACACATCTTTGATCGCGAGAATCGTGAATTCTACAATTTGGAACGTATCTGGAGAGATGCAAAACAAATCAAAATCGAGGACCTCTAAAAGGAGGAGCCTCGATTTTTGCTATTTAATGTAATATTTTTTTACTTGGAAGGATAAAACTATGATGTATACTTGTATTTATTCATCGCCGTTAGGAAATATTTTGCTGGCTGCTGATGAGATTGGACTTACAGGATTGTGGTTTGAAGGTCAGAAATATTTTGCCAATACACTTTCGGATGAGAGAATTTCACAGGAAACTCCTATTCTTAAGGAGGCAAAGCATTGGCTGGACATCTATTTTTCAGGGAAAGAACCGGAATTTACACCGCCGCTTCACCCTGAGGGGTCAGAATTCAGACAAGCAGTGTGGCAGATCTTACTACAGATTCCATATGGTCAGACCATTACTTATGGAGAGATTGCAAGGCGATTTGAAGAAAGACAAAATACTTCCCGCATGTCTGCACAGGCGGTAGGCGGCGCAGTAGGACATAACGAAGTGTCTGTTATCATTCCCTGCCACCGGGTCGTGGGAACAAACGGAAGTCTGACAGGATATGCGGGCGGAATTGACAAAAAAATTTCACTGCTTGAATTGGAACATGCGGATATGAGCCGTATGTTTGTACCGAAGAAAGCAAGATGATTTTCAGTAGGTTAATTTACTGGATCAGGGCGGACAGAGTGATAAAAATCAGCTGGATTCGGCTTTGGAAAAACTCCCGAATCCAGCTGATTTTTATCATAGAAGATCTGAATTTACAGAAAAAATATTAGAACAAACGAAATACTCCTCGTACCTTTCCAAGAATACTACAGTCCTTCACAATAATAGGCTCCATAGAGTCGTTCTCCGGCTGCAGGCGGATATGATCGTCCTCTTTATAGAATCGCTTAACAGTCGCCCCGTCTTCGATCATAGCTACGACCATATCTCCATTGTGTGCCGTATTACAAGATTCTACCAATACCAAGTCACCATCTAGGATTCCGGCATTTACCATACTTTCTCCTTGTACATGAAGCATATAGGCCTGATTCCTGGTAATATACTCTGCAGGGAAGGGAATGTATTCCTCAATATTCTGTTCCGCTAAAATAGGCTCTCCGGCAGCTACATGACCTACTACAGGAACACTGACCATCTCTCTGCGGATCATATTAAAGGAATCATCCAGGATTTCAATAGCTCGTGGTTTTGTAGGATCTCTTTTGATATAACCATTCTTTTCCAGAGTCTCCAAGTGAGAGTGAACAGAAGAAGTAGATTTCAAATGCACTGCTGTGCAGATATCTCGCACTGATGGAGGAAATCCTCGCTCTATAATCTGTGATTTGATATATTCTAAAATTTCTTGTTGTTTATCGCTGATTTTACCAGGCATATGAAACCTCCTTATTTATCCCCTCATAGAATTAAAAAAATTATATAGTATTTCTTTTAAAAATCCTAACTCTTAGGTTTATTCTAGCATAGGCAAAATCAAAAGGCAAACAAATGTTTAGAAAATATGTTCGATTTGCTTCTTATAACCCATTGACAAACACTTGTTCGGA
>CAVKOU010000050.1:0-12267 GCA_963658085.1 bacterium | reverse complement strand
ATGGAATATAGCTTCGCCGATCAGCCACAAAAAGCTGTCGATCCCTGCCCAAAACTGACTGATATCACACAATGTCATGGTTCCATTCTGAAAAAAGTAAATACTGTCGATACAGTTTCTAAAACCAAGAATCAGACCTCCGGTGATGATTGCCGGAATCAACGGAGCAAATATCTCCGCAAGAACTGACACGATTCTCTGCAAAAGATTTTGATTTTGCTTTGCCGCCTGTTTCACCGCATCCTTTGATACCCCTTCAATTCCTGCAACTTTCACAAAATCATTATAGAAATCTGCAACCGTATTTCCAATAATTACATGGAATTGACCTGCCTGAGTAAAGCATCCCTTTACGATCTTCATTGCTTCAATTTTTTCGACATCCGCTTTCCCCGGATCGTTCAAAACGAACCGCATTCTCGATACACAGTGCGTTACTGCCGCGATATTGCTTTTTCCTCCTACAAGGCGAAGGAGCTCTTTTGCATCCTCTTTATACTTACCCATCTTACGTTCCTCCTATTTTTCACTTGTTCAAACAAGCTCTGTGATTATTTTATACCACACTTGTTCAAACAAGTCAACGCCTTTTCCGTAGCTTGTTTAAACATGTTATTTTCATTCCATAAACAATGCCTAATCTGTTGAAAAAAAACGAATTCCCTCTTATAATTATCCACGAATGTTTAAACAAGTACACAAGGAGTTCTTATGCCAAAGGCAAAATTTGAAATAATATACAAAGATATAAAACAAAAAATAGAGTCAGAAGAATACCCTTATCAGGATCTTTTGCCTTCAGAAAATAAAATGGTGACTATTTATAATTGTTCCCGAAATACCATCCGACGTGCCATCGCAAAATTAGCCGAAGAAGGCTATGTACAGTCTCTTCACGGCAAAGGTGTCCGGGTAATCTACCGTCCGATTGATCAGGCTGATTTTACCATCGGCGGTATTGAATCTTTTAAAGAATCCGCTATCCGAAACCACTTAGAATACCATACCGATGTCATTCAATTCGCAGAAATTACCGCTGATGAAAGACTTGCACAAAAAACCGGATTTGCTCCGGACAGCGAACTTTATTTTATTCAACGTGTCCGCTATCTGGATGGCAAAGCTTTAATTATCGATATAAATATGTTCCTGCGCTCTCTCGTCCCCGGTCTTACCCCGGAAATTGCCAAAGATTCTATCTATAACTATATTGAAAATACCCTAGGAATGCCTATCGTAACAAGTAAAAGAAAAATGACAGTTGAACACGTAACTGCAATTGATGAAAAATATTTGGAGTTAAATGACTACAATTGTCTTGCCGTTGTTACCGGACAGACCTTCAACGCAGACGGCGTCATGTTTGAATATACGCAGTCCAGACATCGCCCTGATCATTTCTGCTTCCAGGACACTGCTACAAGGAAACCTTCTTAGGAGGATAAAAAAGTCCTGTAATCTTGGATTCACCGATTACAGGACTTTCTTAATTTGATATTTAAGTTCCGCCAAATATTCCCGGAACATATTATTTGGCATATAAAATGCAGTAGAATCCGCCGCGATACCACATACATTTTCAAGCTTCTGATTCTTCGCAATCTGTAGCGCCCGGTACACATGAAAATTATTAGTCACTAGCCCGATTGAGGATCCTTCTTGTATATATTTCATGCAGTTAGAAATATTTTGTTCTGTAGTCTTAGATTTATCTTCTTTGATAATTCTTTCTTCCGACAATCCCTGTTCCACCAGATACTTAGCCATCCCTTCCGCTTCTGGGTAGGGCTCATTGTATCCCTGGCCACCGGATACAATGCAAATAGTTCTTGGATTTTTGTTCAAGTACTCCAAGGCTTTGTCCAAACGATATTTCAATACAACGCTGGGACCGCTTCTTCTCACCTGAGCTCCAAGTACAATGATATAGTCTAGATTTTCCTTCCCATCTGTCTTCAATTTACTGATTATACAGCCTTCAATGACAACAAACGAGAACATTCCCAGTGCGAGAAGAAGCAGAAGAATTCTCCTGCATACCAACGGAAGCCCATCCCATATTCCTATATGGAAACCGATTCCAAGGACAATAAACAAAACTGCCATACCAAACCACACCAGGAAAAATTTAGTTCCGGACCTGGTCCCCCATATTGCGACTCCGTACAAGGCACACAAAATTCCCAGTGCCTCTAAGATTTTCGGTAATATACTTTTTATCATAAAACTTATTCCTTAACTTTTAGAGTTGGTTATACAATTGCTTCAACAATTGTCTTTCCGTCAATTACAATCTCTTTGACACCGATTTCTTTTTTCTGCATCTCAGCCGATGACAAATACAAATTGTATAACCAAGTTTCAAAAATTCGATTGGAAACTGCCAGTAACTCCTTTTCGCACCATTTGTTTCTTAGATTTTAACATTGCATTTTGGGAATAGCAAGGTATAGAACACCCATGAATCATCCTTCCATTTTACAAATCACAGAGCGACAATAAAGAACAGGAATACTGTCATTCTGTATCGATATTGTTGCATCGGTGCAATCTTATTGTATTCCCCCTACCCTTATGATAAAATTTAAAACAACGTACTGATCATAAAGGGTCATACCTGAGTGAAAAGGCGCCGGACGTATTTCATTATTTATGCAGGGGAATGAATTTCATTTCCCCTTATTCGCCTGGGTCTTTTTTGCCCAGGCGATTTTTTTAGATCCATTTTTAAGGAGGAAATTTATGGACACACGTATCGCCCTCATCGGCATTATTGTAGAAAGCCCGGAGTCTGTGGAGGAGTTAAACCGACTTTTATCCCAGCATGCCAAATATATCATAGGTAGAATGGGAATTCCCTATAGAGAAAAGAATATTTCTATCATCAGCATTGCCATCGATGCCCCGAATGATGTCATTAGTTCATTGTCCGGGAAACTGGGAATGCTCCCGGGCATCAGCACGAAAACCACCTATACCAAGGCCTAATTATAAAAGCTACGTATAAAGGAGAGGTTTATGGACACGTTAAAACAACTGGTGGACAAACTAGAGAAGAATAGAATGCTCTCATCTGAGGAATTTGTCTGCCTGCTGCAAAGTTATGAAGACAAAGGACTTCAGGAGTACCTATTTGAAAAAGCCCGGAACATTCGACACCATTATTACGGAAATGATATTTATATCCGTGGGCTTATCGAATTTACCAATTATTGTAAAAACGACTGCTATTATTGCGGAATACGAAAAAGCAATCCGAATATCAATCGATACCGTCTAAGCAAAGAGGAAATTCTCTCCTGCTGCGCTTCCGGTTATGAACTGGGATTTCGCACCTTCGTTTTGCAAGGGGGAGAAGACGGATATTATACCGATAATCGTATGGTGGATATCATTCATTCCATTAAGAAACAACATCCAGACTGCGCCATCACCCTGTCTATCGGAGAACGATCGAAAGAAAGTTATCAACGATTCTTTGATGCAGGAGCCGAGCGGTATCTCCTTCGGCACGAAACCTACAATCAGGATCATTATAGATTTCTTCATCCTGAGAGTCTTTCTCCTAAGCATCGTCAGGACTGTCTCTTTTATTTAAAAGACATTGGCTATCAGGTGGGCACGGGATTTATGGTAGGATCTCCCGGGCAGACTTTTTCACATTTAGCGGAAGATCTTCTGTTTCTGAAGGAATTGAATCCCCAGATGGTAGGAATCGGGCCTTTCATTCCCCATCACGATACTAAGTTTCGAGACAAACCTGCCGGTAGCCTAGAACTAACCTTATTTTTACTTGGCATTATTAGGCTCATGCTTCCAAAGGTACTTTTACCGGCTACCACAGCTCTTGGAACCATCCATCCCATGGGCAGGGAACGTGGCATTCAGGCCGGCGCCAATGTGGTAATGCCAAACCTGTCACCGGTAGGAGTAAGGAAGGATTATTCCCTTTACGACAACAAAATCTGCACCGGAGACGAGGCCGCCGAATGTCGTATGTGTTTGCAGCGGCGAATGGAATCCATTGGCTACCAAGTAGTAGTCTCCAGAGGAGATTCGTTAAATCAGGAAGATTCAAATCAAGAAACTTAAAATCAAGAAGATTCAAATCAAGAGTATTCAAATCATTAAATTCAAAATATGTAACTATTCCGTCTACATTCACAGAATACGGTTATGCATGGCTCTGAATAGTTACCAAAATATAATTTTTAGGAGGATTTAGAAAAATGTATGATGTAACATCAAAACACGCAGATGATTTTATTAATCACGAAGAAATATTAGAAACCTTAGCTTTTGCCGATGAAAATAGCAAGAATCTGGAGCTTATCGACAAGCTCATCGACAAAGCAGCTCTTAGAAAAGGCCTTTCTCACAGAGAAGCTTCTGTCCTTTTAGCCTGTCAAGATCCGGAGCGAAATGAACGAATTTTCAAACTGGCGGAACAGATTAAAAAAGATTTTTATGGAAATCGAATCGTAATGTTCGCTCCTCTCTATCTCTCCAACTACTGTGTCAACGGCTGTACCTACTGCCCTTATCATATGAAAAATAAGCACATCGCAAGAAAGCAGCTGACCCAGGAGGAAATCCGAAAAGAGGTTATCGCCCTTCAGGATATGGGACATAAGCGACTGGCTTTGGAGGCCGGTGAGGATCCGGTAAGAAATACCATGGATTATTATTTAAAATCCATCGAAACCATTTACAGTATCAAACATAAAAACGGCGCCATCCGCCGTGTAAATATTAATATCGCCGCTACCACCGTGGACGATTACCGTCTCTTAAAAGAAGCCGGCATCGGAACTTATATCCTCTTCCAGGAAACCTATCACAAAGAAAGTTATTTAAACTTACATCCTACCGGACCAAAGCACAACTATGATTACCATACAGAAGCTATGGACCGTGCCATGGAAGGCGGTATCGACGATGTAGGTATCGGTGTACTCTTCGGCCTTGACAAGTATCGCTATGAATTTGCAGGACTCCTTATGCATGCAGAGCATTTGGAAGCTGCCTTCGGTGTAGGTCCTCATACCATCAGTGTTCCTAGAGTCCGTAATGCCGATGATATCGATTCTTCCGCATTTACCAATGGAATTGATGATGATACCTTTGCAAAAATCGTAGCCTGCATCCGTATTGCGGTTCCTTATACAGGAATGATCATCTCCACCAGAGAAAATCAGAAGACCAGAGAACGTGTACTTCATCTTGGAATCTCTCAGATCAGTGGCGGAAGCCGTACCAGTGTCGGCGGATATTATGAACCGGAAGACGAAGATAACCACTCCGAGCAGTTTGATGTCAGTGATACCAGAAGCTTAGACGAGGTAGTTCGTTGGTTAATGGAAATGGATTATATCCCAAGCTTTTGCACCGCCTGCTACAGAGAAGGGCGTACCGGTGATCGTTTCATGTCTCTATGCAAGAGCGGACAGATTCAAAACTGCTGTCACCCTAACGCCCTTATGACACTGAAGGAATATTTAATGGACTACGCCTCTCCTGAGACCAAGGCCATCGGAGATAAATTAATTGCAAAAGAAGTTTTAAATGTTCCTAATGAGAAGGCTCGTTCCATTGTTATGGAAAACTTAAAACTCATTGCCGAGGATAACCGCAGAGATTTCCGTTTCTAACTATTTACGCCTCCACAGATATTTGCAAAAACATTCCCCCCCAGAAAGGAGACCTTCCTATGAGCTTAAATCATACCCCTTCGGCAGACCGCATCCATATCGGAATCTTCGGCAAGCGCAATGCCGGAAAATCCAGCATTATCAATGCCATCACCGGACAAAGCCTTTCCATAGTCTCTGATATCAAAGGCACCACCACCGATCCGGTTTTAAAGTCTATGGAACTACTTCCTCTTGGCCCCGTTGTGATGATCGACACTCCGGGCCTTGATGATACCGGAGATCTGGGTGAGCTTCGAATCAAGAAAGCCTATCAGATTTTAAACAAAACGGATATCGCCATCCTGGTAATCGATGGAAACGAAGGAATTACAAAAGAGGATGAGGCCATTCTCAAACGGATTCAGGATAAGCACATTCCCTGTGCCATCGTAAAAAACAAATGTGATTTAAAACCATCGACAGAAACTGAAACCGCTTCGAAAAATACAAACCAAAGAAATACTGCGGTCTGTCCGAAAGACGCACCATTTGTAGACTCATCTATAGATACGCCATCTACAGATATCCCCATGATAGAAGTAAGTGCTGCCACCGGGAAAAATATCCAAAAACTCAAAGACCTCATCGCCTCTTTGGCTCCTGCAGATGACGGAAAACTTGGAATTGTAAGTGATTTAATCTCCTCCGGGGATTTTGTAGTGCTGGTAGTGCCTATCGACTCTGCCGCTCCTAAGGGACGACTGATTCTTCCACAACAGCAAACCATCCGGGATATTCTGGATACCGGAGCTATTTCCATTGTCTCCAGAGAATCAGAACTAAAGGATACTCTCGCTTCTATCGGGAAAACTCCGTCCTTAGTCATTACCGACAGCCAGGCCTTTGAGGAGGTATCCCAGATTGTTCCGGAAGATATTTTATTAACTTCCTTTTCGATTCTTTTTGCAAGACACAAAGGAATTCTTTCCACCACTGTCGCAGGTGTAAAAGCCTTAGATCATCTAAAGGACGGAGATATTGTCCTCATCAGCGAGGGCTGTACCCATCACAGACAATGCGATGATATCGGAACAGTAAAACTTCCCCGATGGGTCAAAAAGCATACAGGGAAAGATCTAAATTTTGAATTTTCCAGCGGCACAGGATTTCCCGAGGACCTGTCAAAATACAGCCTGATCATCCACTGTGGTAGCTGTATGCTGAACGAAAGAGAAGTCCGTTACCGCATGCAGTGTGCCAAAGATGCAAAAATTCCTTTCACCAACTATGGCATTGCCATAGCTTACATGAAAGGAATTCTTGATCGAAGTATTCAAGTCTTTAAAGACCGAAACATAGATATTTAAGATATTTAAGTTCTTTAAAATCTTTAAATCATTTAAATCTTTAAGATTATTTCGCCATATGGTCTGTATGTAATAACATATGGGCCTTATGGGAATTTGGTTTTTCAAAATATTCTTCGTAAAGCTTACTTACATCCGGATTCTCATGGGAATAGCGAATATTCGCATTCTTATCCAGATAATATAGATTTTTGCCTCGCTCAAAGGCCAACTCTTCTCCATCGTGAATCGGCTGTCCACCGCCGCCTACGCAGCCTCCCGGGCAAGCCATAACTTCTACAAAATCAAACTGTGCTTCCCCACGTTCAATCTTTTCTAACAGAGCTCTTGCATTTCCAAGTCCACTGACTGCTGCCGTGCGTACGGTCACGTCATCTACCTTAAATACTGCCTCCTGAACACCATGATGCTCATTCAGTCCGGTACTTCTGACGGCCTCAAAGGCATCTGCCGGTGGGTTCTCATTTTTCAGCAGGTAATATGCAGTACGAAGAGCCGCCTCCATAACACCACCGGTAGCACCAAAGATTACACCTGCTCCGGTACCTTCCTGCATTGGACGATCGCTTTCTCTGTCTACCAAAGTAGAAGGCTCAATATGGGCCGCACGAATCATACGAAGCAGCTCTCTGGTGGTTACTACTGCATCCACATCGTGTCCTTCATATTCGCCATAGTACAGCTCCATCTCCCGCTCGCTCTTTTTCGCCACGCAAGGCATTACCGATACGGTATAGATCTTCTCCGGTTCCACACCAAGCTTTTCTGCAAAGTAGGTTTTCATTACCGCACCGAACATCTGCTGCGGTGATTTTGCTGAAGACAAATATTTCACCAAATGCGGATATTGGGACTTAATGAAACGAATCCATCCCGGACAGCAAGAGGTGAACATCGGTCTGTCTTTTAGCTCACCGGAAGTAAATCGTTTCAGGAACTCTGTTCCCTCTTCCATAATCGTAAGATCCGCAGAGAAGGATGTGTCAAATACATAATCTGCACCCAGTCTCTTCCATACATCCACAATCTTACCAACCGTAGCTTCTTCTCTTGATAGTCCCAGTTCTTCTCCCCAGGCAGTACGTACCGCCGGCGCAATCTGAACCACCACGATTTTCTCCGGATCTGAGATAGCATTCCATACCTTTTCTGTCTCATCCCGCTCTGTCAAGGCTCCCACCGGGCAGTGAGTGATGCACTGTCCGCACAGGGAACAGGCTGCTTCTGTAATTTTCTTATGGCCTGCCACATTGATGGTAGTTCTTGAACCGGTTCCTTCTACATCCCAAACTCCAAGTCCCTGTACCTTATCACATACCTGAATACAGCGCATGCACTTAATACATTTGGAAGAATCCCTAACCAGCGGGAATTCCTTATCCCAAGGCTGTTTCTCGATTTCCATCTTAAACGGAATCTTAATGATATTCAGATCATTTGCCACCTTCTGCAAGCTGCAATTGCCACTACGAACACAGGTAACACATTCACAATTGTGCTGGGATAAAATCAGTTCCACGGTATTTCGTCTGTTTCTTCGTACCTTTGGACTGTTGGTATAGATCACCATACCTTCCTCTACAACATTATTGCAGGAAGTAATAAGCTTTTCTTTTCCTTCTATTTCAACTACACAGACACGACAGGCTGCGATCTCATTGATCCCTTTTAAATAGCACAGCTTCGGAATAGGAATTCCATTCTGTCTGGCAGCTTCCATGATGGTAGTATTTTCCTGCGCAGAAATTAATTTTCCATCGATTGTAAGATTTACCATAATGTCTCTCTGCCTCCTTTAAATATTCCATATCCGAAATGGTCACATCTAAGGCATCTGCTTGCCTCTTGTCTTGCTTCATTTTCTGTCATGCAATTTTCCACTGCCTCAAAATCACAGACTCTCTCACAGGCTTCACGTTCTGTAAGGTCGATACGTCCACATGGAATCTTGTCGTCTAATTTCGCCTCAGGGATCTCCACATCACAGGAAATCTCATGATGATATCCTAAATATTCATCAATGTTGGCTGCCACAACCTTGGCTGCCGCAATGGCCTTAATAACTGTAGCCGGACCACTGGAGCAATCTCCTCCGGCATATACATCCGGCATATCCTCCACCGCTCCGGTTTTGGTAGTAATGATTTTTCCTCTGGATACGGAAATACCTGCCTCCTCAAAGTGAGCAGTTTCGATATTCTGTCCAATCGCTACAACCAGCACATCACAAGGAATGTAAATATCATCCTCTCCGGTAGGGCGAACACTTGCTCTGCCATTTTTAATAGTACTTACCATCTGAGGTGTTACATAAAGTCCCTTTACGTGATTATTTTCATCTACATCAATGGCTGACGGTGCCTTTAAAGTCTGAAGTTCGATACCCTCAGCGATGGCCCCGTTGATTTCTCCCGGAAGGGCTGTCATATCTGCCATTCTTCTTCTATAAACAATACTTACCTTCTTTGCTCCCAGTCGCTTTGCAGTACGTACCGCATCCATGGATACGTTACCGCCGCCGACAACGGCAACTTCCTTACCGGTAAGATCTGTAATGATATTCTTACCAATATTTCTAAGGAACTGTACCGCAGACATAACTCCTTCGGAGTTCTCTCCTTCAAGTCCCAGCTTCTTATCGGTGCTGGCACCGATGGTAATTAACACGGCATCATATTGTTCACGCAGTTCCTGGATGGTGATATCCTTACCGATCTTATTGCCATATTTAACTTCCACACCGGTTTTCAGGATTGCATTTACATCATCCTCCAGACGTTCCTTCGGCAAACGATAGTTCGGAATACCATAACGGAGCATACCGCCAAGCTTTGGAAGCATCTCGTATACGGTAGTCTGATGTCCCATTAATTGAAGGAAATAAGCGGCACTTAATCCTCCCGGACCTCCACCAAGGACAGCAATCTTCTTGCCTGTAGAAGGTGCACATTTTGGCGGTTCCACTTCTCCGGCAAAATCAGCGGCAACTCGTTTCAAACCTCTGATATTTACGGCATCATCTACCATATTTCTTCTACAACGAAGTTCACAAGGATGCTCGCAAATAAATCCGCAGGTGGTAGGGAATGGGTTATCCTTGCGGATCAGACGAACAGCGTCTTTATATCTTCCCTCTGCAACCAAAGCGATATATCCCGGAATATCCACATGGGCCGGACATAAAGCCACACAAGGCACCGGCTGGCTGTAGGTACAGGTACATCTGCCATTTTTGATATGCTCGATATAATCATCCCTGTATCCTACCAGTCCCTTATATACCATATGAGCTGCCTCATAACCGATAGCACAGTCTGCCGATTCCATAATAGAAAGAGCAGTCTCTTCCATAGTAGCAAGTGTATCCATGGTGGCATTGCCATCCAGTACATCTTTGATAAAATGATTCAACTGTCCAAGACCGATTCTACATGGCACACATTTGCCACAGGTCTGGGCATGACATAACTCCAGAAAAGCTCTGGACATATCCACCGGACATAATCCCGGAGGACTTGATTCGATTCTTCTCTCCAAATCCTTGTACAGTTCTTCCATTACAATACGTGTACGATCCAGAGTTCTAAGTTCCAATCTGCTCATAGCAAAAGTCTCCTTTTCATAATTTAGTACATTTTATCAGAAAAGAAGACCAAAGCGAATAGAAACTCCATAAGTAGTTTATTTAACACAAATGTTATTGTTTACGTCATTTTATGCTATCATTTGTGCATAAAACAAAAAGAGGTACCTCTTTCACAAACTGAAAGAAATACCTCTTTATTTCTAAAGTAAGGAGTGAATAGCCCCGTCTCTTCCCTGATTCGGTGTGATCACATAGGGGACATTTCCTGTATCTTGCATATTGTGGCTTCCTATAAATCCGCAGGGTTCATAAGGGAACATCGCTGTATCATACATATTTCCAAGCCCCGATACGATTTTCACCTGTATGATTTTACATTTTCCCGGCTTTGCTATATCAGCAAATTCTTCTCTTGTATATGGCATGTTCTGAAGCTCCTTCAATACCTTTCGAATATCCTGAACAATCTGATCTGCCACCCGGTGAGCTGCCATAATTCCTTCTGCACTTCTGCCTTCTCCTTCTTCAAAGAGAACGTCAATATGCAGAATATAATCCGAAGAATCCGGTGTTCCTGCACGGTCCATCACAACCTGATCCTTTAGTATGCCCTCCGATGATCCGATATTCGAGGGTTGGAAACCGCTTTTATTTTCCACTCCGGTAAGCATCACCGTTATCCCGGACAACAAGTGAGTCACCCCTTCCCCCAGTTCTCCCCGTACTTTACATGCAATGGGCGAAAAATCCAAATTTGAATTGACAAATATATTGCGCTCTCCCGGTTTTAAGATCTCTACCTTTATATCCTTGATCCGGTGTTCCTGCATGATCAAAGACTGTTCGAGTCCCTTGCGAATCGTCAGAGTTCCACCTTCAATCTTTGTAATATCACCGAATTTCACTTCTTGGATCTGAAATATTTTTCTTATAAGGCGTCTTAAAGTTTTGTTCTCTGTTTCTGCATGATTGCCTTCCGGAACATATTTTCCGGCTTTTCTAAGCTTATTCTTGAGAAGCGCCACGGCTTTCATGGCATCATATTCTGTCAGATTATTATCTCCGACAATACAAGATTCATAGCCAGATACATTCTTATTAAAATCTACCACACAGTCCACATAATGATTGGTACATACCAGTCTGCCCTGCTGACCAATGTAACTAAGTCCCACACTTGGGATTCCACGTATTCCAAGCTGTTCGATCACATTTACAAAATCCACATGATGATTGCCCCACCCATCAATCGCAACAATCGCTCCATCCGCCCTCATAATCTGTGCCAGATCACCGACTCTTTTTGCAGTATAGATTTTGTCATCACATACTTCCGACACACCGTCTACGATAATTCCTGTATATTCCAGATCCTCTGTTTTCGTAAGTTCTTCAGTTACCGGACATCTGTAGTGATGTAAGGTTGTCATTTTGATGCTTGGACCTAATCCCATAGAAGTACCTCCTTCTTTGTGAAACTAAGTTTCCGATTTTTTTCAAAATTATCAATTGCTACCGGTGTTTTCATTACCATTGTCATAAATGCCTCCGAAAAAAATCGGTTATACTACATGCTCGTAGTATAACTGATTACATCTGTAAATACAATTTATAAGCTATCTTTCACCAAATACGGGCTTTTTTTAACTTTTCTATTCGTCAGGGCTATTCAGTTTTGGAA
>CAVKOU010000049.1:0-13325 GCA_963658085.1 bacterium | reverse complement strand
AGAACCGCCTCACAGGGCTTTCATCCTCCAAACTAAAGTTTGCAGGATTTCTCGTCTAACCCTTTAAAAATCTTCTAGGATTTTATCTAACTGATCTTTGGTTTCCTCAAAGTTATCCGTATTATCAATAACTCTGTCACTGTTAGCCAGATAATCACTTTTTGACATCTGGGATGCCATAATGTCCTCTACCTTTTCGGCGCTATAGCCTCTATTGTACATAAGACGCTGTTTTCTTGCAGATTCTCCCACGTGGATATACCATACTTCATCACAAAAATCTTGATAAGCTACCTGATTTAATACGGCAGATTCCACCAACACCAGGTTGGTATCTTTTCGCTCTTCATGCTTGATCTTCTTAATAATCTCCTCTTTAACGGCCGGATGTACCATGTTATTTACCGCTGCCAGTTCCTTTTCATCCTTGAAGATAATCTCTGCAAGCTTGGAACGGTTCAGCTCACCCTTTTCATTCAGGATCTCTTCTCCGAAATGATCTACAATGGCCTGGTAGCAAACTCCGCCTTTTTTTTGCAGCTTCTTTCCGATATCGTCTGCCTTGATAATCGTAGCTCCATATCTTTCGTGTAAATAATCCAATACTTCAGATTTCCCGGCTCCAACTCCGCCTGTAATTCCAATAACTTTCATATTCCAAACGCACCTCTTACTTTTTATTCTAGCAATCCATCAAAGGAAACGATTACTTTGCCTCATACCAGTTGCTTCCGGTATGCATATCCACCACCAACGGAACTTTAAGCTCCACGGCCTGCTCCATCTCTTCTTTTAGAAGTTTTTTTACTTCTTCCAGTTCCGACTCATGGGCTTCGATTAAAAGCTCATCATGAACCTGCAATACCAAGCGGGATTTCATGTTTTGACTCTTTAGTCTTTTCTCCACTCCTACCATGGCAATTTTCATAATATCTGCAGCCGCTCCCTGAATAGGTGCATTCATTGCCACCCGCTCTCCAAAGGATCGTTGCGTGAAGTTTCCGGAGGATAATTCCGGCACCGGTCTTCTCCTGCCAAATAAGGTCGTTACATAACCATCCTCCTTGGCATCCTTTACAGCTCCATCCAGAAATTTTTTAATTCCCGGATAAGCCTCAAAATAATCTTCGATATACTTAGCAGCTTCTTTTCTGCTGATGCTAAGATCCTGACTTAGACCAAAGGAACTGATACCATATACAATTCCAAAATTTACCGCCTTGGCATTGCGCCGCTGCTCATCCGTCACCTCTTCAAACGGGGTGTGGAATACCTTTGCCGCCGTAATTCTGTGAATATCCCAAGCTTCCTTGTAGGCCTCGATCAAATGCTGATCCTCGGAGCAATGAGCAAGAACTCGAAGCTCAATCTGGGAATAATCCGCATCCACAAATACATAACCATCTTCGGGAATAAATACCTTCCGAATCAGTCGCCCAAGCTCCATACGGATGGGAATATTCTGAAGGTTTGGCTCCGCACTGCTGATACGACCGGTAGCCGTAACCGTCTGGTGAAACTTCCCATGAATTCTTCCATCCTCCTGTATAAATCCACGCAGGCCATCGGCATAGGTGGACTTTAGCTTTGCATATTGACGATATTCCAAAATTTTATGAATGACAGGATATTCCGGTGCTAATTTTTCCAGCACATCTGCGGCTGTAGAATATCCTGTTTTCGTCTTCTTACCACCGGGTATGGCCATCTTCTCAAAGAGAACAATTCCCAGCTGTTTCGGGGAATTAATATTAAAAACTTCCCCTGCCATATCATAAATTTCAGCCTCAAGATTCTTGATCCTGGCGCCAAGATTCTCACCATATTCCCTTAAGGCCTCCCCATTGACACGGACTCCATTCACTTCCATATCATAGAGGGTATAGATCAAAGGCATCTCTACTTCCCTAAAAAGCTTCCACATGCCTGTAGTTTCTAACTTTGTTTTTAAAATCTCACTGCCTTTAAAGGCTGTATAAGCTTCGTAGCAAACCTTTGTATCTTCCTCTGCCTTCTCATCTACCATGAGATTTAGGTATTCTCCGGCTACATCCTCGAAAGAATAATTGCTCTTTAATGGATTTATAAGATAGGCCGCTACTTTGACATCAAAAAGATGTTCTATATTTATTATATTCTCAACAGACGTAGTTTCTTCCGAAGAATCCAGGATTTCCATCATATGGAACTGGCTCTTACAATCAAATAAAGAAAATACTTCCACAGAGCTTGCAACCTCAAGAAGCTTCTTAAGAAGCCAACCTTCTAAAATATCTCCCTGAACCTTGATGCAATAGGATGCATCCTCCGAATAGCAAAGGCCAACACCTCCGATTCCTGCCTCACTGGCAAATAAGGGAAGGACATTCTCCGTATCCTTATAGATACAGGCTCCTACTCTTTGGCTCTTAGATGCTTTTTCTAAAATCCCTTCTGCTTCCTGCTTCTTTGTAATCACATGAAATCCATCTTCCAGATTATTGGTAACAGGCACATGATCAAACTTAGATAACAGGTTCTTAAATTGAAGTTTCTGGAAATAAGTATAGGCCTCCGGAGTGAACAAATCTCCAAGTCTTGCTTCCTCTAACTCATAGGAAATATCTGCCTTCACATTGATGGTGGCCAGAGTCTTACTCATAACCGCCAGATCCCAGTGCTCCGCCAAAGCCTTAGACGCTCTCGGAGGCTTCAACTCCTCCACATGAGCATGGGCTTCCTCGATGGAATGATACTGTGCAATGATCTTCGTTGCGGTCTTCTCTCCGATAGAAGGAACTCCCGGAATATTATCGGAAGTATCACCCATAAGAGCCTTCACATCAATAAATTCCGTAGGTGTTACCTGGTATCTTTCCAACACATCGGATGCATAGTAATCTTCCACTTCCGTACGCCCCTGCTTGGTCTTAGGGATACGAATCTTTACCTTATCTGTAGCAAGCTGTAAAAGATCTCTATCTCCTGATATCACCGTTACTTCAAGTCCTGCCTCTTCTCCTCGTCTAGAGAGAGTTCCCAAAAGATCATCGGCCTCAAGTCCCGCCTGTTCGATGGTACGAACACCCATGGCATGGAGTACTTCCTTAATCAAAGGAACCTGTTGTCTAAGCTCCTCCGCCATAGGCTTCCTGGTACCCTTATATTCCGGATACATCTCATGGCGGAAAGTTGGCGCATGCACATCAAAAGCCACCGTCAAATACTGAGGCTTTTCCTCCTCCAACATCCGAAACATGATGGTTAAGAAACCATAGACTGCACCTGTATGCAGTCCCTCGGCATTGGTAAGATCCGGTAATCCGTAAAAAGCCCGGTTCAATATACTATGTCCATCTATTAAAACTAATTTATCTGCCATGTAATATCCTCTGTGGCAAAAAACGCCACGTCTCTTTTCAAAAAATACAGTATCTACTATACACTATCTAAAATGTTTTTTAAAGTTTTTCTTCTTTTTTAAAGCTCTTCCACCTTACATTTATGTTCCTTGGTCTTGCTGTCATAACTAATTCCAACTGCAAGAATTCGTCCGGTATATTGTTCTTCTTCCGCCATTTTTCCTCTGAATCGCAACGCATACTCCTTTTCTTTAATCTGAGCTATAGACTCTTCTTTTCTCATCATGACTGCGTAGCTTCCCATAAGTTCCTTATTTGGTATAAATACCATACCGTCTTCATAGGTCAAGAGACCATACACAACCATAGCGGAATAGATTTCTTCTTTTGTCTTTAACTCGGAAGCTGTAGCCGCATACTCTTGTATTACAGAAGGTATTTTTTCGCCTGCAACCATTAATGTCAGATCTTTTTGAATCTGATCCACATTACATCTAAGATAAGTAAAGATGGAATCATATTTTCCGGAACTCACCCAATAATTGGATAATTGATTATCCGTTAGGGCGCATACTACAGAGCGAGGATTATATAATCGTTCTCCGGAGGCTGTATGATATCCATCATACCACTCTCTCAAGCTTTCTCTTGTGATTTGTGGTTTTTTCGTACGCTTCAGATATCGTTCATACAGCACATCAACCTCTTCATCCGAAAATCCAAAATACTCACTGAACCTTACTCTTGTTGCCATATTATATTCCAAAAACATATTCAGCTCTGAACCATCCGAATACTTTGCGATAGGCAAAACGCCTGTCATATAGGCCAGTTCTACATAGCTTTTTCCTTTCAGCAAGAGTTTTAAAAAAAGAAGATAATTTTCTCTATTCTGTTCTGTAATAAAAGACATATGAAAAATAGCATCCCACTCGTCCATTACAAAGATAAACTTATCTCCGGTCTTGTCAAATATCATTGACAAGACATCCCATACTGCTGCATCCGTTTTTATCTCAAATTCCGGATAAGCCTCTCTAAGATCACGGATTAACCCATCCTGAATCCTGGCAATATATTCCTCATAATCGCAACATCCTCTTGGCATATCACTGAAATCAATATAAAGCACATCGTGGCTTCCGATTTCCTCTCGATATCCCTCATATTCAGATATTTTAAGATCCTCGAACAAGGAGCCTTCCCGTGATTTTTCAAAAAAGGCAGCAATCATATTGGCCATAACAGTTTTACCAAATCGTCTTGGACGGGTAATACAAAAAAACCGCTGTTCCTGCTGCAATGCCGGAATCAGCTCTTCTAATATCTCCGATTTATCTACAAAATAGATTCCGTTCTTGACGGTTTTGAATTTATCATAAGGTTCTTTGTTATTCAAAAACTGTCCCATTTTCTGCGGCCTCCTTCGATTCTGATACTCTGAGTATAGACGGTTTTCTTATGTGTTGCAAGGGTGATACCCTTTAGCCAAAAAGTAGCTTTAATTCCAGTCTTGTTGCAGTAAAAAATCTCTGATATTACGATGCTTGATCCCATTTCTGCTCATATCAAACTCATCCAAAGAAACAACATACTTGGGAAAATTATCCCGAATATTATCATAGACTCCAAATTCACGTTGGATTGTCTCCTCCGATGCTAACAGGTACGTCACCTGAACGTACAGTTTTTCTCCATGCTTATCACACACAAAGTCGATTTCCTTGTCTCGGATTTTTCCAACTGTAACCTTATAATCCCGTCTCAACAATTCTAGACAAACAATATTTTCTAAGACAAGATTAATATCTCGCATATTACCACCAAATACAGCTTCCCTGATTCCATGATCTGCAATATAATACTTTTCGTTGGATGCTAATATTTGTTTCCCCTGTAAATCTTCGCGCTTAACCTGGTAGAACAAATAAGCATCACAACAGTATCTGATATAGTTCAAAATTGTCTCCGGTGAAACTGACCGTTTTTCATTTTTCAGAAACTTTGCTAAGGAAGTGGCAGAAAAAGTTGTCCCTACGTTGACGATGACATATGCGATGATCCGCTCTAGCAAATCTACATCTCGAATGTTATTACGCTGTACAATATCTTTAAACTGAACAGAATTAAACAGATCATGGAGATATTGCCTGGAAGGAACTTCCTCATAGCGAATATTGTTCAGATAAGGCATACCTCCGGTTAAAAGAAACTTCTGAAAACATTGCTGTATCGGTTCATCCGCTACCGTTGAACGATATAATTCCAAAAACTCCGCAAAAGAGAATGGATAGATGACAAATTCCACATAACGTCCACCAAGATATGTAGAAAGCTCTCCGGATAAAAGCTTCGCATTGGACCCTGTAATATAGATGTCGCAATCAAGAGAAACCCTCAAAGAGTTGATACATTTTTCCCAATCCTGAACCTCCTGAATCTCATCAAAAAAGAGATAAACCTTACCATCCATCTCTTTGGCCAGCTTAATGATCTCATCATGAAGTTTCGCGGCTGTATGTAAATGTGCATAACTTAAGTTTTCAAAATTAATAGAGATCATCTGATCACAGCTTACCCCTGATGCAACAATCTCCTCTTTTATTAATTCCAACATCACAGATTTTCCAGATCTTCGAATACCTGTCATAACCTTTATCAATTCCGTTCCGATAAATGGTCGGATGCGCTTCATATACATTTCACGTTTTATCATATTGCTCATCCTCCTTCCCTTTGAATGGTTCTATGTAACCATCTTTATAATAGTGCATTTATAACTGATATTCAAGGTTGGTTTTGTGATTTTATCAGATATAACTGATGAAATCACAAATTGATAATTTTACAAAATTAAAAAGGGGACAAACTTGTCGTTCGTCCCCTTTTATAACTCATGCTTGCTGCATCATACCTCTGCGGTAAGCTTATTATTTTCTTCTGCGCATTACTACAATTACTGCAATCAGTGCTATAACTGCAATTACTGCCACTGCACCAAGCGCCATCATGATGGTCATCGGGCGATTACTGGTGCTGGTCTTTAAGTTGGACTCCGGTACTTTTTCGTTTTCTTCATCGTCCAAGTTAATCTGCTCCTGTGGTGTCTCTTCATCTACCACATCCACAGTGGCCTGATTACCGGTAGTGTCGGTTACTACGTTCCCTGCATTTGTGGTTGTTGTAGTGGTTTCTGTGGTATCGGTAGTTCCCGTTGTACCGGTGGTGTCTGTTGCGCCTGTGGTGCCGGTTGTTCCCGTTGTATCTGTAGTTCCGGTTGTTCCCGTGGTGTCGGTTGTCCCAGTTGCTCCAGTAGTTCCGGTTGTATCTGTGGTACCTGTTGTTCCCGTTGTATCTGTCGTACCAGTTGTTGTAGTGGTTCCTGTACTATTATTCCCAGTTCCACTCTGGTTCCTCTGAATCTGTGTATAGGTGAAGGTCAGTACATTCTGGCTCTCATCTTCCACCAATGTCTTTAATAAATTATATGCCTGCGGCTGATAACCGTCTACATAGAGGTAGGCTACCACAGCCTGGGTTCCAATCTCACCCCAGTAGGTTTCGGATGGGCGAAGGGCATTGCCGTTTTGATCCTGATAGTTTACGGTATACTGTACCATGTTGCCTGCGATTCCGTAGGCTACCACATATTCTCTATCACCGGTTACGGTAAATCTCGCATTACCCACGGTATTGTTATCTTTTCCGCTCTCTCTAATTCCCTTTACCTTATACTGTTGGGAATCATTTAGATTTACCTGGTTCATGTAGCTGCTTAAGTCTACCTGACTTCCATAGGGTACATCTGTAGCTACAGTGATCTCCGTAGATCCATCGGCAAAGGTTCCTTCTTTTCCAGCGTAAATCTTTATTGTATAGCCGTAACTATCCTCTGCGAAAGCTGTCAGGCTTCCTGACTGAAAGGTCATTGCAAGGGTTAAGGCAAAGGCTGCAATTCCCAAGGCCAAGGTTTTTACAGTTCTCATGACTCTCTCCCCTTTCTTTCAGATTTCTTTCTTTTTGTCTTTTGGCTGCTTTTTACGTTATAAATAGCTGCCCCTGCACATACAAGCCCTGCAATCAGTGCGATGATGGCAAATCTTAATGGTTTGCTGTAATCACCGGTTTTTACGGTTGGGGATGATGTGGTGGTTGTGTTCGTTGTAGTGGTTGTTCCCGGTGTCGGAGGTGTGGTTGTGGTATCCGCTAATTCCACTGCAAAATTCATCTGTAATTTTGCCATGGTATCCTGATAGGTATTGCCCTGAGTCTCTCCCTCAAGCTTTACATACAGGGTAACCTCCGCCTTTTCCCCGGCCTCCAAGCGATCTAGGAAGAACCACTCCTCCAAGCTATCGGTAGCCTGATGAAGTCCTTCACCGGCGGAGTTATTAACGTCATCCGTATTCTCTCCACCTACCTTGTCGCTGTCAAAAAGGACCGTAGACTTTCCTTCCGGATCGATGTAGGTTAAAAGATAACTGTAAGCACCGCCGTTTGCTACGGTCTGGCTCTCTTCCAGGGACTGCAACACTTCGTTGGTCATATACCAGTCGGTGGCCTTGGAATATTTATTTTCCAGTGTCAGATGAAAATTGGCATCATCCCCGGGCTGTAATCCCAGTAATACATCATCCATATCGGTATTTTTAAAGGTACTTGTCATCTTACTGCCATCAAAATATACGGCCCAGTCTTCTCCGCCATTGTAGGTTTCTGCCATGGCGGTAACAGGTAGCATCATGGTAAGCAGTGTTGCTGCAATGGCCAGCAATTTCTTCTTCATACGTATCTCCTCCCTGTTACTTTAAACTGATATCCCCGGATGCCTCGTCCACATTCACATCAACACCCCAGGCACTCTTAATAGCATCTACAGCGTTGTGGGTCTGTACTGCATCCACTTCGGCTTCTAAGTTAAATTTCATATTCTTGTAGCGATAGGTTGTGGTGGTCTTGGTATACGTACCATTCTCCCCGTTAACCTCTTCACTGGTTACATCTACTTTATTCTTAAGATTCCCATCAAGGGTTAAGGTATTGATGGTTGGTGCATCGGTAGTCTCTCCTACTGCCAAGATATGAGGCCAGTAGAATACCAGGCGCTCCTCTGTGGAATTGGCTTCGTCTAAAATCCATCCTGCATCCGCAAGTCCCAGTTCAATCTGAGATGGCTCTAGCTCTGTGGTCCTTGCACTCTTATCTCCGTCTTCATCGGTCCAATAACGATAGACCCGCATTCTCACGTACTCATCGATATTCCCGGAGTTCTTTGCAAAGAGCTGTTCGTTATAGGTCTTTCCAAGAACCAGCTTGTCATCGGACTGTTCCAGAAGATTGTTAAGCAACTCTCCCTGAGATTCTTCCCAGGCGTCGTCCTTACCGGTATAATCTCTGCTACTGATATCCGTAGACTTTAAATTTTCGGCATCTGATCCGGAAGCTTCCACTAAGGTTACACCGATGTCATACATCTCTACCTGTGCGCTATAGTTTTCACTATAGTAGGTCAGGGCTGCTCTGGCACTTCCAACGCCGCTTCCCAAAAGGAGGATTACAGCCGCACCGGCCAGAACCAGAGTGCCTTTTTTACTTTTCATAAACTTTTTAAATTTATTCATTCTCTAAAAGCCCCCTTATTCTTGCCCGTCTTGGTTTGCGGTTCCGATTTCTTTGGTAGAATCCACGGTAGCGGACCAATCTGCTTCCTTGGCTGTTCCATCGGCATTGTAGGTTACCGGTGTACATTCCTGAATTACAATAATATTAAAGCTTTCCTTGTAATCCTCCGGAATATCAGTGATCTTGGCATCAAGTACGGAAGTAAGTTCCTTTGGTTTCAGGATCTTGCTGTAATAATAGTATCCGTCATCTCCAAGACTCCAGGTACCATCTCCCACAGAACCTGCCTGATCTCCCATGGTGGAAGCCTCCCCATCACTGTATGTCAGGTTGAACATACTTCCGTTAAAAACCTTAACTCTCACGTAGACATCCTGATCTCCGGTTTCATCTCCAGTATTCTGGATGACAATATGCTTGGTCATCTGGCTAACATTCTCTTCAATCTCTGTAGTCTCTCCAAACTCCAGCTGATAACCGCCCTTTGCCGTCACATAAGTGGTAAAGTAAGCGGATGCACTTTGGATAGAAATCCCTCCTGCAAGCACCAGGGCTGCAGCCGAAAGCCAGAAGGTTTGATTTTTATAAAATTTTCTTTTCATCCTATCCCCTCCTACTTCTCTTCGGCAGCACTACTAGAGCTGTCTGTCATTCTGCTCCATGACCATTCCTGGTTTTCTTTGTTATATTCAAATTTGTTACAGGTTCCAAATCCACCTTTTCTGTCGTTGTTGGTGGTATTGGTAAAATCTGCTTCCAGCACCTGATCTGCTACGATAATTCCAGGGGTTACCACAGCCTCGCTAGATACGCTATAGCTTGCTCCGGAATAAACCTCTGTAACGGTAATGTCACATCCTACCGGAATCTTCTCAAGAATTACCTCTCTGGTTGGAAGCTCGCTACCATCAAAATCGATGGATACCACATTACTATATACTAATTCTCCATCTTTCGTTCCATCTACCTGGAAGACGAAGGTCTGACGTCCCTTGGTCGTATCAAAGTTTGTTACCGTCTTTACGATCTTAAGACTTCCATATCTTTCACTTCTCTCCGGCTTAAAGCCAGCCTCTGTATCATATATCCAGGCATCCTCTCCGGTGCCGGTCTGACGATAGACATTGCCCGGAAGGGAAATTAGATACGGAGTAAATTTATAGCTGTAGCTTTCAGAGTCTGCATCTGAAGCAACTACTAAATAAAGGCCTGCCGACAAGTCTGTCATAACTCCGGTTCCATTATAAAGAGTCGTTGTTCCATCAGCTACCGGAGCACTTTTTTCCTCCTTACTTTCCTTTAAGATATCAGAAGCCTCAGCAGAAACATCCTTCCAGGCTTCGGATACGGTATCCTTCCAGTCCTTAGTATCCGTCTTTAGGTCTACAAGCTTTAAATCTTTAAAAATTCCACTAGCTTCAAAGGTTCCATCCCTGGTGACATCTGCCACCTTGTAAGCTGCCACCTCAACAGCCACGTTATCCTGAAGAAGATCCTGTCCATACTCCGTAGAGGAATCTACGCTCAAAGTTAAGGAGCAACTCTTCTGCAAATCAATGGAATCTGCAGCCTTCAGACTCGGAACCGCGAATCCCGTAGCCAGAAGAGCCACCGCCGCAATGGATGCGATCCACTTCTTATTCACCTTTATCTTTCTCATCTTTTTCCCTCCTTGGGTGCTGTACTTTTCCTAATGGTTTCTGTAAGTTTTTCACTTTTCTTCTTTTGATTGTTCTATAGATAAAGAATAACAACAGCAAGATGGCCACCGCCAATAGTCCATAAAGCATATAGTATTCCTGAATGGACTCTAGCATGGTCTCATCTGCTACCTTCTCATCGTCCTCGCCATGGTACTCACACCTGCTGCCGTGTACCAAGAGTCTGTGACTGTTGACACCATATGGGGTGCAGGTAAATAAAGTTACAAGGTCTTCTCCTTCCTGAATCTGAAGAAGTCCCTCCAAAGTAGTGGTATCCTCCTTATCGACCATAGGATCAATGGAAGAAACCTCATAGGCAAATACCTGATCTAAAATATGGATATAGAACTTATCTCCCTTCTTCATCTTGTCTAAGTCGGAAAACAACTTGGCAGAGGGAAGGCCTCTGTGGGCTGCCAGCACACTGTGATTACCACTGCCTCCAATCGGAAGCTTGGTGCCGGCCAAATGTCCTACTCCAATCTGAAGAACCGTGTCTGCAGTCCCATGATAGATAGGAAGTTTTTGCTTAATCTTCGGGATGGAGATATATCCCATAATCCCGGAACCTCCCACATTTAGGATCTTATAATATTCTGTATCCTCTATATCTTTAAGGTTATTAGAAAAAGCATCTCCTGTAAATGTATTTTCAGCAATTGTGCTATTAAACTGCTCTGCCGCCTCCCAATACGAAGAATAGTCTTCCTCACTCATATCTTCCACTGCACTGTCATAAGAGGCAATGGCCATACTCTGATGGTATTTATTCCACTGATCAGAGACGGTAGGATAGGCGAAAATCATGAATCCTATAAGGAAGATCGCACCGAGCAATAGGTTTGGTAAAATTTTTTTGAATTTCTTCATGAAATCATGTTCCAATTTTATTATTTCATTATTATTTGATTCTTATTGATCCTTATTGATTCTTATTTGTTCATTGTATCACTGTTCCTTGATCATTGGCTTAAACTTCTTTTTTACGGTTCGTACTCTCCACAAAAGGAAGTTTGCCAGCATCAGGATTACAAGGATCACAAGGGTGATCACAACAGCCACTTCCCTGGGGTCCACCTGATAGGCATCTGCAGGAACCGATTCTCCCAGTCCCTCGATACGAACACCACGAACCAACAGCCTGTGAGTATTGATACCATAAGGAGTACATGTCATCAGTGTGCAATAATCCTGATCCGGGTCAATGGCAAGGTCCTCTACATCCTCCGGAATCACGATATGAATCTGATCCACCTCGTAGGTAAGAACCCTGTTGAGAACAGTAATCTGAAAGGTATCTCCTTCCTCCATCTCATCCAATCTGGAAAAAAGCTCAGCACTGGGTAATCCCCTGTGCGCAGACAGAACTGCATGAGTGCCTTTTCCTCCAACAGGAAAAGAAGTGCCATCCAAAAGACCTACTCCAATCTGGAGAGTCCCCTCGGAGGTTCCATAGTAAATAGGAAGTTCTGTATCAATTTTATCAATGGTGATATATCCAATGACACCGGAATCTGTAATGTTTAAGATGTCATTAAATCCAGGAAGCTTTGCCTCGTTCTCCAAAGGATTCGTAATATTCAAAAGTTCCCGGTTGTAGCTTTCTGCTTCGGCAAAATACTTGTCATACTCCTTATCCGACATACGATTCACGGCTGCATCGTAAGAAGCAACGGCCTCCGTCTGTCTCTTGGAATTCCAGTAATTACTAAAGCTGGGATACAACATCACGGAGAGCCCTATGAGAAAGATAAGAGACAATATAATAGTAGTTTTATCTTTGATCATGGTGTTCTCCCTGAGGTTGTAAAATTTCAAGTTGCGATTATTTATGGTTGTACACAATAATCGAAAGCTGTGAAGACGCGCTTTTCACTCCGAAAGGCCTTCTTAAGCTTTGATTATTGTGTACAATCCAGTCTACCTATTGCCCAATTGTTCAGGCAAATACAATTTACTAATTATAAAAGTGTTCGTGATTATTTGTTTACACGTCTTCTGGAAACAAGGATCACTCCGGCACCAATCATAAGGATTGCACCTACTACATAGAAGATTGTAGTACCGATACCACCGGTAGATGGAAGAACGCTTCCTTTCTTGTTAATTACGGTAGCTGTTAATGATCCCTCAGTTTCATCACTAGTAAATGTGATCTCACCAGTAACCTTGTCACCCTTTAATTCTTTGAGCACATCGGTTCTATCTTCAGTTGTCCATTCGATTTTATGATCTGCTGTTACAGTAAAGGTGATTGGATCGATGGTGTTGAATCCTGCTGGTGTTACAGTCTCTGTTAAGATGTAGTCTCCATCATCCAATCCTTTGAAGGTGAATTTGGTACCTTCATCGCTCTTAACAACAGCAACTGTTTTAGCATCATATTCTGGTTTTCCATCTTGACCATTTACAACATTTCCGTCTGAATCTTTCTTTGCTACTTTTTTTGTCAAGGTAAACTCAGCACCTGTTAATGGCTGATTACTATCATCTTCCTTATCGATTACTACCTTGTAGGTGAATACGATAACGTTATCCCATGGAGTTGTACCTTGTCCGTCACCATTCGGGTTGTTGGAGAACTCTAATTTTGCTTTGTTTACATTACCCTGGCTACCAAGTACTGCTTGGTTATTTAATATAGAAGTATACTCTACAT
>CAVKOU010000048.1:10612-13457 GCA_963658085.1 bacterium | reverse complement strand
CAGGAGGGTCTTCCAAGTGTAATTTTTCGTAGAAGCGGTTCATTGTGGTAGCTACATCATAAACGACTTCCCGCAGAATTATTTTCGCAATAAGCTACTCTACTTTTGGAAGAAATCTTTCATCATTTCATCTTGGATTCTATAATTCTCCCTTCGTGCACGATACCATTCTTCTGCCCGTGCAGTTTGTTCTGCATTATCTTTGATTACACCCTGCATATTTGCCAATCCAGATCTGATAGCTAGGAGAATTTCTTCCTGCTGTTGCACGATTGTCTGCATAAATTGCTTGCGCATTCTGTATTCTTCAAACTCCAGTTCTCCGGATTCCTTCTTTCTTTTCCACTCTTGAAATTCCTGTTCCAACATTTTGCGCTTCGCTTCCTCGATTCCTCTTTTTGTTTCTTCTTCCTTCCTTTTTCTCAGCTCTTCTTGCTCTTCTTCCGTCAGCGGAGTAATCGTTGGTCTATGGATTCTTTTTTGTTTGAGCAAGCCCAAACCCATTAAAATATTTCTTTCTTTCCTATCATAAGCCGCTTGCTGCGAAACCAATTTAAAGTATTCACCACTCATTTTATCTGATAGGTTTGCTGGCCTTAAATTCTCCCTCTCAATTTTTTCTTCAATTTCTTTTTTGCTTTCTTCCAGCTTCTTTAATTCCCTTAAACCCGACTCTTCCTTTGGAGTTCTATTTTGCTTCTGTTCTAAAGTTTTAATTATTTCGTCATATTTTATTATCATGAGAGCATCTCCTGTTATTTGTAATATTTTCTACTTTTTTAATTAGTGATCAACATCCCAAACACAATACTAATCCAATTGCACCAATTACCATAAACGCCAGACCAATTCCAGCGGATTTTTTTCTTTTATTCAAAACACCAAGATCCCCATTGCTATGGCAAGCATGCCGCCGCTCACGAACCCGATCGTAAGAAATTGATTTGTGATCGGTCTGTCCACATAATTCTTCTTCGGATTAGTCGGATCATAAAAGACATTCATTTCACTTCCGATTGGCCATAACTCTTCTGCCAGCTGCCGCATATTGGGAAATGTTCCGGTTTTAACATGTAACCAGCCCTTTTCATCTTCCCAAGCTTTCTCTTTTATTGCAATCGGGAAGCCGGTTATGGATACACTTTTTATCCCATTATATTTCTTTTTCGTCCTGTATGTTTTGCCGTCCACCGCAAATTCCACGATAGGGGCCATTCTGCCTTCACCATAAAAAACGTGCTTTATGACAATTCCGTTTGTTACTGCTGTGCAGGATACATTTCTCTTCTTTGTATTTATTTTGATGCCTATGCCAACCAGCATCAAAATAACGCCAATGCCTCCAACCAAAAGTAATTCCAACCAAGCTATTTGTATTTCAGACATTTCGTTAGCTCCCTTACTTTTAAATTCAAAATAGGAATTAGAATTCCTCTGATTGGCAATACGGCTATATTGAGTCTCCGTTTAACCATTGCTCAAAGTATACTTTTTGTTCCATATTTTCACCCTCTTTTTGATAAATAATAACAACAAAAGTCGGGATCACAAACCCCGACTCGTGCAGATGTTATTCCTTTGGTTTCAATAATTCTCCGATTTCTCCATATTACTTTCCTCATCCTTAATAACCTCACTGAAGGATTTTGCAAGGCTGGCAATGCCTTGAATCTCAGATGGAATGATAATCTTAGTCGCTTTTCCATCTGCCGCCTTCTCAAATGCTTCTAGGCTTTTTAAGGTTAATACTGCCTGGTCTGCACCTGCTTCTTTTAACATTCTAAGTCCATCTGCATTTGCTTGCTGTACTTTTAAGATTGCCTCTGCCTCACCTTCTGCTTCTCGGATTCGTTTCTCCTTTTCCGCTTCTGCTTTTAAGATTGCAGATTCCTTTTCCGCTTGTGCCTCAAGGATTGCAGACTCCTTATTTCCTTCCGCAATTAGAATAGCAGATTTCTTTTCTCCTTCTGCTCTTAAGATTGACTCTCTTCTCTCACGCTCTGCACGCATTTGTTTTTCCATTGCAGCACGAATCTCTTCCGGTGGCAGGATCTTTTTTAATTCTGCACGAGTTACTTTAATTCCCCAAGGATCAGTAGCAAGATCAAGATCTGCACGCATCTTGGAATTAATGGTTTCTCTAGAGGTTAGTGTCTCGTCTAACTCTAACTCACCGATGATGTTTCGCAGTGTAGTGGTAGTTAGGTTTTCCAATGCCTTCATCGGATCAGTCACACCATAGGTATAAGCATCCGGGGCAAAAATCCGAAAATAGACTACGGTATCAATTTGCATCGTTACGTTGTCTTTGGTGATCACCGGCTGTGGAGGGAAATCCGCAACCTGTTCTTTTAACGTCACCTTATTTGCTATGCGGTCAATAAACGGAATCTTAAAATGGATTCCAGTCCCCCACGTTCCCCGGTAAGCCCCTAACCGTTCCACGATATAAGCCTCTGCTTGGGGAACAATAGAAACGCTGGAAACGATAAATGCAATGATTAATATCAAAAAAATGATAGCTCCCATATGTTTTCTCCTTTAATTTTTGATACTGGTTCCGTCATGCCATATTTTCGAATAATTCGGAAATACTTAGATCTTGCGTTTTTGCTAAGTCTTCCAAAATCTTATTTAACTCTGTTGTTTTCTTTTCCAGATCATCTACAGTATACTTGTTAAATTTCTTGGTTGCAATAATATTTTTGTATGATCGAAAAATCAGCTTCTTTGTGATCGCTATTCTACCCTTTTTTCTACACTATTCTGTCCTCGTATAGTCTGTAATTCTTCCATTCTTAATCCCGATAGCAGTCCGAATCTTTAACTCATTAAAAGAAGCCAA
>CAVKOU010000048.1:0-10537 GCA_963658085.1 bacterium | reverse complement strand
AATGAGAACAAAGAACCCCGGACAAGAATCCGAGGTTCCGAAGAATATCATAATTTCTTTCTTTTTCTTCTAGTTGCTTTTACGACCGTCATTTCAATTCCAAGAACAATTGCATATACGCTTGCTTACTCTACCTGGAAGAGCCCATGGATCTGTGTTAAGTCCAAAGTTTAAATAATACCAAACACATGAAGAATAACGATAAGTGTCAATACCGGACAGATCACAATCAGGGAGAACTTATCAAAGGCTTTAAGCTTTCCATATTTTCCATCGTTTGTAAGCTCTTTTTCATAGCCTTCAAATCCCCATCCTTTTACCACATAAACACATGTCAGCAGGATACCTAGAGGAAGAAGAACGTAACCGCTTAGGCAGTCAAACCAGTCATAAATGTCATAGTGCGCAATCCCCTGAAGACTTGGCCATGGAAGTGTGAACCAGCTAAGAGTTCCCTTTGCCAAGGAGCACAAAACACTTCCGCCATAGATCACTGCCGCTGTAATAAACAGGGATACATGATGGGAAGTATGGGTAATCTCCTCTATATACATACGAGGAATCTCGATAATTGTAAAGAAAGTAGAGATTACTGCCAATACCAAAGCTGCAAAGAAGAAGGCACCAAATACACGTCCTCCCGGCAAGGATTCAAAGATTTGAGTCATAGCTACAAATACCAGTGAAGGTCCAGAAGACATCTCTGTTCCACTTCCTACTACCGTAGGAATTACAACAAATCCGGCCAGAAGTGCAACGAAGGTGTCACATAGATCCACCCACCATGCATCTGCTATTAGATTCGTATTTTTATCCATGCTGGCTCCCAAGGTTGTATAGATACCCCATCCAATACCTACAGAGAAACAAGACTGCATACATACATCTGCAAACTCTGACATTCCAAATTTACTAAAATCAGGAATAAAGTAATATTTGAGTCCATCTACAGCTCCAGGAATAACAATCAGTGCGAAAATTCCACATAAAAGCAGAAGAATGATCAATGCCGGCATGATTACTTTGGAAGCTTTTTGAACAACATTTGTAATTCCGAAATATAAGAAAAATACAATAATCGCTATAATGATCAGATTAAAAATTAAAGGCTGTGCAGTACTACTGATATAATTATCAAAATATGACTGCTTATCCTCTCCGAAATCACCGGATACAATATAGTTAAACAGGTATTTTAATACCCATCCGGATACTACCACATAATAAAAATCGATAAGCAATGTACATAGAATATTGATAACTCCAACGAATCGCCACTTTGGATTGATCACACCAAAGCTTCCCGCTGCACTAGCTCTACCTCTGCGTCCGATGGCTTGTTCCGCTTGAACAATCGGGTGACCTAAGAGAATACATACCGCAATATAAACCAGTACGAATGCACCTCCACCATCGCCATATGCCAATGATGGAAACTTCCAAATATTACCAAGTCCCACCACCGCTCCGGCTGCTACCATGACATAGCCAAATCTGGAGAAGCTTTTTGCTCCTTTATTTTCACTCATAACAAGACTCCTTTCCCTCTTCTACTCTCTTGGTTACTCATTCATTTTCCTAGCACTTCCCACTAGTAAACCTTTATTATATAAAAAATAAGGGCGTTATTTCTATTTTCTAGAAATAACGCCCTCGTCATATAAATTACAATGGATTATAGCGAAAGATAAAATATCTGTCAAGGATATTTGAAATTGTCTTTTCTATTATCTTTGCTATTTCACCTCTGTAAAACTCGTGCTAAGCACTATTTAATTCTATTAACCAGGATTAGAATTTACCTTCCTTAGCTGCTTCTTCAACAGAAACTGCTACTGCTACAGTAGCACCAACCATCGGGTTGTTACCCATACCGATAAGTCCCATCATCTCTACGTGAGCCGGTACAGAAGAAGATCCTGCGAACTGAGCATCTGAGTGCATACGTCCCATAGTATCTGTCATACCATAAGAAGCCGGACCTGCAGCCATGTTATCTGGATGAAGTGTACGTCCTGTACCACCACCGGATGCTACTGAGAAGTACTTCTTACCCTGCTCGATACACTCTTTCTTGTAGGTACCTGCTACCGGATGCTGGAAACGTGTTGGGTTTGTTGAGTTACCTGTGATAGATACACCAACGTTCTCGTGATGCATGATTGCAACACCTTCCTGAACATCGTCTGCACCGTAGCACTTAACTGTTGCACGGATTCCATTTGAGTATGGCTTCTCGTATACAACGTTTAATTCTGCAGTCTTATAATCATACTTTGTCTCAACAAATGTAAATCCGTTGATACGGGAAATGATCTGAGCAGCATCTTTTCCAAGTCCGTTCAATACGACACGAAGTGGTTTCTGACGAACTTTGTTAGCCTTCTCTGCGATACCAATCGCACCTTCAGCTGCTGCAAAAGACTCATGTCCAGCTAAGAAACAGAAGCACTCTGTCTCCTCTTCCAAAAGCATCTTTCCAAGGTTACCATGTCCAAGACCAACCTTACGATGATCTGCAACAGATCCCGGAATACAGAATGCCTGAAGTCCTTCACCGATTGCTGCAGCAGCATCAGAAGCCTTTTTGCATCCTTTCTTAATAGCGATAGCTGCACCTACAGTATAAGCCCAGCAAGCGTTCTCAAAACAGATTGGCTGAATCTTCTTAACCTGCTCATATACATCAAGTCCAGCGTCTTTTGTGATCTTCTCAGCTTCTTCAATAGAGCTGATTCCATACTGATTTAAAACAGCATTGATCTGGTCAATTCTTCTTTCATATGATTCAAATAAAGCCATTTAATTATCCTCCTGAAATATTTCTACTACTCTACACGTGGGTCAATAATCTTAGCTGCATCCTGTACACGTCCGTACTGACCTTTAGCCTTTTCCCATGCAGTGTTCGGATCATCACCTTTTTTGATAAAGTCTGTCATTTTTCCAAGAGAAACGAACTGGTATCCGATTACTTCTCCGTCCTCGTCTAATGCGATTCCAGTTACATAACCTTCTGCCATCTCAAGGTAACGAACCCCCTTCTCTTTGGTAGCGTACATAGTTCCAACCTGTGAACGAAGTCCCTTTCCAAGGTCCTCTAATCCTGCACCTACTGCAAGTCCGTCATCAGAGAATGCACTCTGTGTACGTCCATAAACGATCTGAAGGAATAATTCTCTCATAGCTGTATTGATTGCATCACATACAAGGTCTGTATTCAAAGCTTCAAGAATTGTCTTACCCTGTAAGATTTCAGCTGCCATAGCTGCTGAATGTGTCATACCGGAACATCCGATTGTCTCCACTAACGCTTCCTCAATGACACCATTCTTTACGTTAAGAGACAACTTACAGGCTCCCTGCTGCGGTGCACACCAGCCAACGCCGTGTGTGAAACCGGAGATATCTTCAATCTTCTTAGCATGTACCCACTGTCCCTCTTCCGGGATTGGAGCTGGTTCATGCTTAGCACCCTTAGCTACTGGGCACATGTTTTCAACTTCTTTTGTGTAAATCATGCGAAATACTCCTTTCAACTGCTAATACTTTTGTTATTAGGTTTGTTATTCCTTTAACACCAGTCATTATTTTCTCATATTCCCGCATGTTCGTCAATTAATATAATGACCAAAATTCTGAATCATTTTGGTACTTTTCTATCTCATCAAACTGAAACGGAGCAGTTACCCATAAATAACCCAAATCATTGGAATCATCGGCTTTGTAGTTCAGATCAAATCCTATTTCTATGCCATCTTTATCTACAAAAAAATTCGCTACATAGACACCATCTTTGCTGTCTCCTTTTAAGGCTTCTTTTAATTCCTCGTCAGATAACTCTGATAAAAATTTATCATTTCCAACTTCATCTCTCATAACAGACAGCCACTCATCCAGAAATTCCTGATCCATATCTATGATATCCTTCACTTCAAAAATCGTGCCATCCTTCAAACTGATATTTAATGTTCTGAGATTATAGCAAAGATTATTTGTATTTCCACGATAACTGTAGTCCTCATAGGCCACGCTTAAAAGGTTTTTGGATGCATAGGTTACCTTGTAATCCACTGTACTTGCTAACACCGGATTATCTGACGAAAGGACTGTTTCCTTTACTTCCTCCGTTGGATTATCATAAAGTTCATCTACAGATTCCATGGCTACTTTTTTTAATGCATCATTTATCTTATCCTCTAAGTTAGAATTTTTTAATCCTGTAACTGTTGGATAAGCAACTTCGAAAGTAATATAAGTGCTGGTTTTTTCTTCATCTGTGAAAGAATAGGTAGCTTCATCTAGGGTATAGGAGACATCTTCGTCAATGTATTCCGGGATAGCTTCTACTCCATTGGAAGCATCCTGGGAATCTTCGTCAGATTCTCCTCTATTTCCGAAATCATCATAAAGTTCTCCCGGCAAAGTATTCCCCTCATCGAAAAGGCCGTGCTCACCCTCATCTTCATCGAAATTGTTAAAGTCATCCTCATCTTCATAGAAATCATCATCTATCATTTCTTCCCCAAAGCTTAGCAGTTCCGGAACAAACAGACAGATATTACCGATGGTTCCCAAAATAATCACTACAACAGAAATTGCTGCAAGAACTTTATACTTCATCTGTAAACTCCCTTTTGTCTGAATAGCTTTTGTCTATTTTACAAAATAATTTTTGTTTGAATATCTACAACTATCCTGCAAAATGACCTTTTATTTGAATCGTTACTTCTATTCTACAAGCCACCGTGGGTCAATACCTGTATATTTTTTGCAACGTAATCAACCAAAGATACGATGGTAAGGATCAAGGATAACCAGATCAAGATAACACCCAATACATCAAAGATTCCACCAAGATCTGCGATCAAAAGAATTACCATAGCCATCTGGGATACAGTCTTTGCCTTTCCCCACATGCTGGCAGCAATTACGATACCACTATCGGATGCCACCAAACGGAAACCGCTGATAATAAACTCTCTTGCAATGATAATAATTACAAACCAGGCAGTCAACTGGCCGGAAGGAATCATACAGATCATTGCAGAACAAACCAAAAGCTTATCTGCCAAAGGATCCATGAATTTTCCAAAATTCGTTACTAAGTTTCTGGCTCTTGCAATTTTTCCGTCAAAAAGATCTGTCAAAGATGCAAGACAGAAAATTAATAAAGCAATCCATTTGTTAGCACTGCCTCCTACATCCGTCAACATAAAAAATACAAAAAACGGAACCATGATCACACGCAATACGGTTAATTTGTTTGGTAAATTCATAATGCTCATCTCCTAATTATTTAAAATTTAATGTTGCTAAATAAGTTCTCCGATCAGATCATACTCTGCAGCTCCTGTCACCCGAACTTTCGCAAAGTCTCCGGACATTAATTCTACATCTGTATGAATAAAAATCATTCCGTCTACATTAGGAGCATCTTTATAAGTCCTTCCAACATAGGCATTTTCATCTGCTACTTTTCCTTCGACCATAACAAGGACTTCTCGGCCAATCATATCCTCAGCTTTATCAAAAGCAATCTCCTGCTGAAGTTCCATGATATCCGCCTGACGATCCTCCTTTACAGATTCTTCGATCTGGTCAGCCATGGCAGCGGCCGGTGTATCTTCCTCCGGGGAATAAGTAAATACACCCAAACGATCAAATTCCATCTCATCTACGAATTCCAAAAGCTCCTGATGCTGTTCCTTGGTCTCTCCGGGAAATCCTGTGATCAAAGTGGTACGAAGGGCAATGTCCGGAATCTCTTCTCGCAGTTTACAGACAATGTCAATTAACTGCTGTTTGGAAGTTCTTCTGCCCATGCGTTTTAAAATAGTATCGTTGGCATGCTGAATCGGAAGATCCAAATAATGACAGATTTTTGGTTCCTCTTTGATGGTAGTAATCAGCTCATCATAAATTTCTTCCGGATAGCAATAAAGCACGCGGATCCACTGAATTCCGGAAATCTCACATAATTTTTTTAACAGCTTGTGAAGAGATTTCTCTCCATAGAGATCCTTACCGTAAAGGGTAGTCTCCTGAGCAACAAGAATCAGCTCCTTCACTCCCTGTTCGGCAAGTTCCCCTGCCTCTTTCAAAAGACGCTCCATAGGAACGCTTCGATAATTGCCTCGCACTTTCGGGATAATACAGTAGGTGCAATGTTTATCGCAGCCTTCTGCAATCTTTAGATATGCATAATGTCCTCCGGTGGTAACCATACGCTTGCTCTCTACCACCGGAAGGGAATCTACATCCTCAAGCTCCAATAAATGTCCTTTATTTTTCAGGATTTCCTCGATAGCTTCTACAATCTTATCATAGGCGGTAGTTCCTAATACAGCATCTACTGCCGGAATCTCATCCATAATTTCCTGCTTGTAGCGCTGAGCAAGACATCCTGTGACAACAAGGGCTTTTAGTCTTCCCTCAGTTCTAAGATTTTCCATCTCCAAAATAGTCTGGATACTCTCTTCCTTGGCATCATTAATGAAACAACAGGTGTTTACAACAATAACATCCGCCTGAGTCTCATCATCTATAATCTGGTATCCCTTTTCCGCTAACAATCCCAGCATCACTTCCGAATCCACCAGGTTCTTGTCACACCCAAGGGAAATAAATAATATGTTCATAGGCTCTCCTTGAATATAAATTTTTATAATATATGCTCAAAAAGCAGATGTCATAGGACATCTGCCATCTTTAATCCTTTGCAATCTACATCATGTTCTCTGCACGTAGATTTTTACATCGACTTAAACTTCGTCAATGGTAATTTCAGTCTCTTCCGGAACGATCTCTTCTTCGTCTTCACCCTGTCCGAGGATGCTGATCTTTGACTGATTCAACTCGTCAATGGCAATGGAAAGTGGTTTCTCACCTTTCTTAGTATCAACTAAAGGCATAGAACCATCAATAATCTGACGGGCTCTCTTGGCAGTTGCCATAACAATAGAATAACGGCTGTTAACTACCTTCTCTTCTCCCTCTTCCACGTCCTTGTTAACTACTTTCATTAAATCTGTATAAGATGGATGTAACATAAATTTATTCTCCTTTCAATTCTCGCTTCATTTGATCTATAAAGCTTATATTACGGGTAACTCTTCTGTGCTCTCCCTGAATCAGCTCATGCAGCTCTTTTACACATTCTTCCAGGTCATCATTGATCACCAGATAATCATAGTGATCCATGAATTCTGCCTCTTCACAGGCTCTCGCCATTCGAGAAGCAATCACCTCCGGAGTCTCCGTTCCTCGAAGCGTAAGACGCTTTTCAAGCTCCTGTGCTGACGGAGGTGTCACAAACAAAAGCAGGGTATCCGGGAATTTTTCCCGTACCTTTAAGGCTCCCTGAATCTCAATCTCAAGGATTACATCCTTACCTGCCTCCAATTGCTCCATGATATAGGCCTTCGGAGTCCCATAATAATTTGACACGTACTTAGCATACTCTATCAGTTCATCCTGCGCAATCATTTTTTCAAATTCATCTACCGTCTTGAAAAAATACTCCCTGCCATGAACCTCTCCCTCTCTGGGAGCTCTTGTGGTGGCCGAAATAGATAAGGCATAGTTATCATATTTCTCCATGATTCGCTTCATCAAAGTGCCTTTTCCGGCTCCTGAAAAACCGGAAACAACGATCAAAATTCCCTTGTCATTCATAACTCACTCATTCTCCTAGCTATAATCATCTTAAAATTGTAGCTGATTTGGTACGAAACAGCTACTTAATAACATAACTACTCAATATTCTGAATCTGCTCTCTGACTTTCTCAATCTCAGTCTTCAGATCAATTCCAATATTGGAAATCTTAAGGTCATTGGCCTTAGACAAGATGGTATTAGCCTCTCGGTTCATCTCCTGGGCAATAAAATCAAGTTTTCGTCCAATATTTACATCATCGGAAAGCAAGGTATCTTTCATTCCGGAAATATGACTCTTTAGTCTCACCACTTCCTCATCTGTACAGATCTTATCTGCAAAAATCACAACTTCCGCAGCAATCCGGCTCTCTTCAATCTGTGTATCTGCCAAAAGCTCTTTCACCTTACTCTCTAATTTTTCCCGGTAATCCGCAATAATCTTCGGAGAATGTTCCTCGATCTGAAGAACCAAAGCCATCATGTTATCAAGCTTCTCGATGATATCATCTTTTAAATGTTCACCCTCTTTGGTTCTGGTATCCACGAACTGATCGATGGCACCATTTAATGCCTTCTCTAGCCCCTTCCAAAGTTCGTCCTCATCCTGGGCCTGCTCTTCCATGGTAAATACTTCCGGATATTTTGAAAGGGTAGATACCCGAATATCATCCTCCAAAGAAAAAGTCTCCTGCATCTTGCGTAAATACTTTAAATATTCTCCCGCCAGCTGTTCATTATATTTAATAGAAACCTGTCCCTCGGAACTATCCTCATAATTAATGAAGATATCTACCTTTCCTCTGTGAACTCTTTGCTTTAGAACGTTTCGAATTCCACTCTCGAAGAAATTCAACTTCTTAGGCATACGGATGTTGGTGTCCAGATAACGGTGATTCACGCTCTTCATCTCCACCGTATACTTTCTTGTACCATCTGTGATCTCGCAACGTCCGAAACCTGTCATACTTTTAATCATGATTGTTTCCTCTTAATGAATAAATATTTGATAGTTCCTGCTTGGAACTTAAATCACGGCATTAAAAACCATTCTTAATTATAATCCATTTGGATTCTGCCGTCAACTGTGTTAGAATGACAAGAAGACATAAACTCAGGAGGAATGAACATGGCATTTGACGGAATAACAGTATCTGCAATTACAAAGGAATTACAGGAGAATCTTTCCGGCGGACGAATCGCTAAGATCGCTCAGCCGGAAGTGGATGAACTTCTTTTAACGATTAAATCCACCAAAGGACAGAGGCGACTTTATATTTCTGCCAGTGCCTCTCTCCCCCTGATTTATTTAACAGAGGAAAATAAACCAAGCCCTATGACGGCTCCTAATTTTTGTATGCTTCTTAGAAAGCATATCGGAAATGGAAAGATTCTTTCTATTACTCAGCCCGGGCTTGAGCGAATTATCATCTTTGAGATCGAACATTTAGATGAAATGGGGGATCTTTGCCGCAAGAAATTAATCGTGGAGATCATGGGAAAACATAGTAATATTATCTTCTGCAGCGATGAGGGAAAGATTATCGACAGTATCAAGCATGTATCCGCTCAAATGAGTTCCGTAAGAGAAGTCCTTCCCGGAAGGGATTATTTTATCCCGGATACCATGAGCAAATTAGATCCTTTGAGTGTTACGGAAGAAACCTTTAAAAATGCACTTAACGAAAAACCTATGGCTGTAGGAAAAGGCATCTACTCTTCCTTCACAGGTATCAGCCCGGTAGTAGCTGAGGAAATCTGCTATCAGGCTGGGGTTGATTCTGACCTTCCTGCAAAGGAGCTCTCCCCCGATATTCTTACCCATTTATATCGGCAATTTTGCTATTATCTTGATCCCATTAAGGAAAAGGAATTTTATCCTGTAGTATATTATAGAAAGAACGTTCCTGTAGAATTCAATGCTGTAGCACTTTCCCATTTCACGGATTGCACTGCAAAGGAATATAACTCCATCTCCGAAGTATTAGTAAGCTATTATGCTACTAAAAATACAATTACTCGAATTCGTCAAAAAAGTGCAGATTTAAGGCACGTGGTACAGACTGCCCTGGATCGAAATCACAAAAAATACGATCTACAGTTAAAGCAATTAAAAGATACGGAAAAAAGGGAAAAGAATAAGATTTACGGAGAGCTTATCAATACCTATGGTTATGGATTAGAGCCAGGATCCAGGTCTCTTACCTGCCTGAATTATTATACCAACGAAGAAGTAAAGATTCCTTTGGACCCAACCCTTACGCCTCAGGAGAATTCTCAGAAATATTTTGCAAAATATAATAAGCAAAAGCGTACCTTCGAGGCCCTTACTACTCTTACACAGGAAACTGCTGATGAAATTCAATATTTGGATTCGGTAAATACTGCCCTTGATATTGCCATGAGTGAGGCAGACTTAGCACAGATTAAAGAAGAATTGACCCAGAGCGGATATATCAGGAGGAAATTCACAAAGAAAAAAGTAAAGTTAACCAGCAAGCCCCTACATTACATTTCCAGTGATGGTTATGATATCTATGTAGGCCGCAATAATCTTCAGAATGATGAGCTTACCTTTCATTTTGCTAACAACGGGGATTGGTGGTTCCATGCAAAAAAGGCTCCGGGATCTCACGTGATTGTGAAAGCCGATGGAAAAGAACTCCCAGACCGGGTCTTCGAAGAAGCTGGAAAACTAGCAGCCTACTACTCCAAGAACCCCGGAGATAAAGTAGAAATCGATTATGTAGAGCGAAAACATGTAAAAAAACCAAGTGGCGCAAAGCCGGGCTTCGTGGTATATTACACCAACTACTCTCTCATTATCGATTCCGACATCTCCATGCTAAAAGAAGTCGACTAATTCGGAAACAACCAATT
>CAVKOU010000047.1:0-14258 GCA_963658085.1 bacterium | reverse complement strand
AAGGACAGACCATTCATTTTGAAAAGAATCCAGAGATTAAGACAACAGCGAAGGATGCAGAGACAGAGGATCATATTTCCGCAGCAAAAGAGGAAGTAACCATTGTTGATACAGTAAGTTACAAGAATCTGACAGTAGGAAAGAAATATACCGTAACCGGAACTTTGATGGATAAAAATACCGGAAAATCTGTCAAAGATGAAGATGGAAATCCGATTACAGCAGAAACTACCTTTAAGGCAGAAACAGGAAACGGAAGTGTAGATGTTACATTTACCTTTGATTCTTCTGCACTTGCAGGAAAGACCACCGTTGTATTTGAAGAGTTATATCACAACGGAAAATTAGTAACAACTCATGCTGTTTTGGAAGATGAAGAACAGACCGTTTACTTCCCAGAGATTCATACAACAGCCAAGGATGTAGCCAGTGAGTCACAGAGTGCACTTGCTACAAAAGAAACTACGATTGTTGATACTGTAACTTATACCAATCTGATTCCAGGAAAAGAGTATACCGTAACCGGAACTTTGATGGATCAAGAGACAGGTGACAAGCTTTTAGATGCTGATGAAAAGGAAATCACATCCGAAGCTACCTTTACTGCTGAAACCGCAGATGGAAGTGTAGATGTTACATTTACCTTTGATTCTTCTGCACTCGCAGGAAAGACTACCGTTGTATTCGAGGATCTGTATTACAACAAAACCGTAGTAGCGACTCATGCAGATATTACGGATGAAGGACAGAGTGTACACTTCCCAGAGATCAAGACTACAGCGAAAGATGCAGCCAGTGATTCGCACAACGCATTGCCATCAAAGGAAATCACCATTGTTGATGCTGTAAAATATACCAACCTTATTGTAGGTAAGACTTATACCGTAAAGGGTGTTCTGATGGATGAAGATACCGAAGAGCCACTTCTTGATGCAGAAGGAAATCAGATCACCGGAGAGACTACCTTTAATGCACCGGAGAGTTCCGGAGAAGTTGAAATTACCTTTACCTTCGATTCTTCCGCACTTGCAGGAAAGACCGTTGTGGCATTTGAAGATGTCTATGAGAATGGGCACAAAGTAGCGACTCATGCGGATATCACGGATGAAGATCAGAGCGTACATTTCCCAGAGATTATGACTACAGCCAAAGATGCTGATAGTAACAGTTCTCTTTCAGAAGCCAAAGAGGAAGTAACCATTGAAGATATCGTAACCTACAAGAATTTGATTCCAGGGAAAGAGTACACCGTAAAAGGAACTCTGATGGACAAAGAGACTGGTGAAAACCTTTTGGATGCAAAGGGAAAAGAAATCACAGCAGAAACTACCTTCACTGCAGAAGAAGCAAATGGAACGGTAAATGTGGCATTTACATTCAATGCTTCCACACTCGTAGGAAAGACTAGCGTTGTATTTGAAGATCTGTATTTGAATGAAAAATTAGTTGCAACACATTCTGATATCAATGACGAAGGACAGACCGTACACTTCCCAGAGATTAAGACCACAGCCAAAGACGTTGCAAGTAATTCACACAATGCACTTCCATCAAAGAAAACTACCATTGTTGATACTGTAAAATACACCAACCTTATTGTAGGTAAGACTTATACCGTAAAGGGAGTTCTGATGGATAAAGATACCAAGAAACCACTTCTTGATAGTCTTTTGAATCAAATCACCGGAGAGACAACCTTTACTGCAACAGAAACTTCCGGAGAAGTTGAGATTACCTTTACCTTTGATTCTTCTGCACTTGCAGGAAAGACCGTAGTTGCATTTGAGGACTTATATTACAACGAAAAGGTTGTTGCAACTCATTCTGATATTACGGACAAGGATCAGACGGTACACTTCCCAGAGATTAAGACTACCGCTACCGATAAGGAAGATGGAGATCATACGTTAACAACTGGAAAAGTAACCGTTGTAGATACTGTTAAATACGAGAACTTAGTTCCTGGACAGGAATACAAAGTATCCGGTGTTCTGATGGATAAATCTACCGGAGAAAAAGTATTCGTTGATAACAAGGAAGTAACCGGAGAGGCAACCTTTACACCGGAAAAAGCAACTGGAACGGTAGAAGTAACATTTACCTTTGATGCATCTTCTCTTGAAAAGAAGGAATTCGTTGTATTTGAGAAGATCTATAATGCAAAAGGTAAAGAGATTGCAAATCACGAAGATTTAGAGGATAAAGAGCAAACAGTAATCGTCAGTGAAAAAGAAAAGATCATTACAAAAACACCTGGATCGACGAGCGAAACGAAGAAAACAGCATCCACGGTTAAAACCGGGGATGAAACGCAGGTGCTTCTTTATATGGCGATGGCCGTAGTTGCATTAGTTATCGGGGGTATTGTGATCGGAAGAAAGAAACGAATGAAATGATGAAAATACCTGACAGTGGCGATAATCCAAGGTTTCTATAAGAAATACATTTACATTGAAATTTAAATATGGTAAGATTACAAAGGTGTCTCTAAGGAGACACCTTATATAGACATGCACCCGTAGCTCAGGGGATAGAGCACCGCCCTCCGGAGGCGGGAGCGGCGGTTCGAATCCGCCCGGGTGTGTATTTTTTTTGTTTAAATTTGACTTCAGAAATAGGTGGGAGAATTAGCAATGAAAAAGATTATAGATTTAATTGCAGAGGAACTTGCCGGTGCATTTGAGCAGGCAGGTTACGATAAAAGCTATGGTAAAGTTACCTTATCTAACAGACCGGATCTGTGCGAATATCAGTGTAACGGTGCCATGGCAGGAGCAAAAGCTTATCACAAAGCTCCAATCATGATCGCGGAAGATGTGGTAGGTTTTTTGAAGGATAGTAAACTTATAAAGGAAGTAGAGGCAGTAAAGCCGGGATTCATCAATATCAAGTTGGAGGAAGCAGCAGTTTCAGAATACTTAAATGAGATGGCAGCAGATGCGGATCTTGGTCTTGAAAAAATGAGTACTCCTCGCAAGATTGTCATTGACTATGGCGGACCGAACGTAGCAAAACCATTACATGTTGGACACTTGCGTTCAGCTGTAATCGGAGAGAGCTTTAAGCGCATCAATCGCAAGGTTGGCAATGAGGTTCTTGGAGACGTTCACCTTGGAGACTGGGGATATCAGATGGGTCTCATCATCACAGAGTTAGGAAAACGTAAACCAGAGCTTCCATACTATGATGATAGCTTCGAGGGAGAGTATCCGAAGGAGGCTCCATTTACGATCAGTGAGCTGGAGGAGATTTATCCAACCGCAAGTGGCAAGGCAAAGGAAGACGATGCTTACAGAGAAGAAGCATTGCATGCTACCTATTTGTTGCAGAATGGACATAGAGGATACACGGCTCTTTGGAACCACATTATGAGTGTTTCTGTAGCAGATCTTAAAAAGAATTATGAAAATTTGAATGTTACCTTTGATCTTTGGAAGGGAGAGTCTGATGCACAGGCTTATATTCCGGATATGATCGAAGATTTGAAGGCCAGAGGCTTTGCTCATGTAGATGACGGAGCATTGGTTATCGATGTAAAGGAAGAGTCAGATACCAAGGAGATTCCGCCGTGTATGATCCAGAAGTCAGATGGAGCTTCTCTATACGGAACTACCGATTTGGCTACTCTGATTCAGAGGCAGCAGGATTATCAGCCGGACGAAGTGATCTATGTGGTTGATAAGCGTCAGGAACTACACTTTGTTCAGGTATTTAGAGCTGCAAAGAAAACCGGAATTGTTCCGGAGAGCACTTCTCTTAGATTCCAGGGATTCGGAACCATGAATGGAAAGGATGGAAAGCCTTTCAAGACCAGAGAAGGCGGTGTTATGCGTCTGGAGAATCTCATTGCTGAAATTGAAGATGAGATGTATAAGAAAATTACAGACAACCGTACAGTGGAGGAAGAGGAAGCAAGACAGACTGCCAAAATTGTCGGAATCGCTGCTATTAAATATGGAGATCTTTCTAATCAGGCGTCCAAAGACTATGTCTTTGATGTAGACCGCTTTACTTCCTTTGAGGGAAATACTGGTCCTTATATTTTATATACCATCGTGCGAATCAAATCTATTTTGAATAAATATACCGCTGAGGGAAAAGAATTAACAGACCTTAAGATTCTTCCGGCAGTGGGAGACAGCGAGAAGGCTTTGATGCTGGAGGTGTCTAAGTATAATGATGTCATGCAGGTGGCTTATGAGGAATTAGCGCCTCACAAGATTTGCGCTTACATTTATGATTTGTCCAATGCCTTTAACAGATTTTATCATGAGACAAAGATTTTGTCAGAGGAAGACCCGGCAAGAAAAGAAAGTTATATCGCACTGCTTAAGGTGACAAAAGAAGTATTAGAGTCCTGCATTGATGTGCTTGGATTTGAAGCTCCGGAAAAGATGTAGATTTAAAAGCTCGGCAATCGCCGGGCTTTTTGTTTGATTGCGGAAGCGAATTGTGGATCGTAACCTGGTGGTATATGAGCAACCCCAGGTTGTATCAGCGACTACTTATAAATTTTAAGGAGAAAATCATGACAGAGAAATTGTTTTATAAAGATGGTTACATGAAGGAATTTAAAGCTACTGTAATTTCCTGCCAGGAGACAAAGAAAGGATATGAAATTGTCCTGGATCAGACCGCTTTTTTTCCGGAAGGAGGCGGTCAATATGGAGACTTAGGATGCCTAGATTCCGTGAAGGTAATAGATACCAAAGAAAAAGGGGATATTATTTATCATTATACCAAGGAGCCGTTGGAGATCGGTAAAGAAGTCCTGGGATGTTTGGACTGGACTGTTAGATTTGATCGTATGCAGCAGCATTCCGGAGAGCATATTATTTCAGGAATTGTCCACAAACGTTTTGGGTATGATAATGTGGGTTTTCATTTGGCAGATGAATATTGTACCATGGATTTTAATGGTCCTATTACCATGGAGGCTTTAAAAGAAATTGAGGAAGAAGCCAACAGGGTTGTATTTGCAAATCTTGGAATTAATATTTTATATCCATCCAAAGAGGAACTGGAAAATCTGGAATATCGAAGCAAGATTGAAATCGATGGACAGGTACGAATCGTGGAGATTCCCGGAGTAGACATTTGCGCATGCTGTGCACCACATACTGCCACCACCGGGGAAATCGGACTGATCAAGTTAGTGCGCATGGATAACTACAAAGGTGGGGAACGTATCTACATGCTTAGTGGAATGCGTGCTTTGAAGGATTATCAGATTAAGGAGAATAGTGCAAAAACTATTTCTGCCACTCTCTGTGTTAAGGAAGATGAAGTGTCAGAGGCAGTGGAGAAATTAAAGGAAGATCATGGAGCTTTGAAAAATGAGATTGCATCTCTAAAACAAAAACTTCTAGCTTACCGGGTTGCAGAAATTTCCGTAGAAGCTCCGGTTACCTTGATCTTTGACGCTGAGCTTTCCGGCAACGAACCAAGAGAATTTATGAATCTGCTGCTGGATAAAGGTGCGAAAACCTGCGGAATCTTTGCCGGAGATGATGAGAAGGGCTATCGTTACGTAATTGGAAGCAGGGGAGAGGATGTTCGCCCTTATGGAGAAAAATTAAAAGCTTTAGGTGGCAGAGGCGGTGGAAAACCGGAAATGATCCAGGGATCTGTTCAGGCTGATGAGGCTACTCTTCGAGAAATTTTCTAGAAATGTTTGGAATAAAGAAGCAAAGATAAAGAATCAGAGAAAATTCATCAAGCCATAGAATAAAGTGCTGTGTTATAATATGACTTAATGATGGTGAATTACGTTTAACTAATCATAAAAAAGGAAATCGGGAGGATTTTATGGGATATAGTAATACAATACAACAATTGACAGTATATATGGATGACAGATCCGGAGGACTTGATGATGTGCTTCATATTTTAGGAGAGAAGAAGGTAAATATCGTTGCGCTTAATCTGGCAGATACTTCAGATTATGGTCTGCTTAGACTCATTGTTTCAGATCCCCATAAGGGAAGAATGCTTCTTCAGGAGGCAGGTTACCAGGCAAGACTTATTGATGTGATTGCATTCCGGGTTTCCCATGCGGCAGGATCCTTAGGTATGGCGATGCATCAGTTGGTAGACGGAGAAATAGACATTCAGTATATGTATGTATTTGCAAATGGAGATACGGCATCTGCGATATTAAAGAGTGATGACGTGGCAAGAGCAATCGATATCTTAACAGGTTGCGGATATGAAGTATATAGTGCAGATGAAGCCTATACGGCCAACGCTTAGGTGCCGGGGATATGATATTATTGCAGCAAATGATGGTTCTTTTTTTGTATATGCTCATAGGATATGTGGCCTGCAAAAAGGGGAAATTTGATGATGTTTTCAGCAAGAAAATATCCTGGTTGGTGGTAGAGATTGCTAATAATGCCATGATTATTTCGGCTGCTATTAACAGCGACGGCAACATTAAGGGAAAGGATTTTATTACGACCCTTATTTTAGCAATTGTTGTATATGCTGTGCTCATGGGAGTGGCCGCGCTTTTGCCATTGGTTTGTAAGTTTCCGGTACAGGAGAGGGGAATCTATCAGATTGCTTTGGTTTTTAATAACATTGGGTTTATGGGATATCCGATCATATCGGCAGTTTATGGAACCTCAGCTCTATTGTATGCAGTATTGTTTTCTATCACGTTTAATGTATTGATCTATACCTATGGAGTGCAAAAAATCAGGAGCTGCAAGGGAAATCAGACAGACGGTGATTCTAAGGGAAGCTTTATAAATGTAGGTGTTCTTTGTGGTTTTTTGGCACTGATTTTATATATTGCCCAGATTCCTATGCCTCAATTTATAAAGACTACCGCCAGCGGTTTGAGTAATCTGACTTCGCCACTTAGTATGATGGTGATCGGGATATCTTTATGCAAGATACCTTTAGGAAAGCTATTTTCGGATGTTAAGCTTCTGATCTATTCTTTGGTTAAGCTTTTGGTAATCCCAATTATAGGCATGTTTATTATTAATCGACTGGTAAGCAATGAGATGCTCTGCCACGTGTGCATGATCATCCTTGCCACACCGGCAGCCAGTATGGTAGTTATGATGACAGAACAATATGATGGAAATGAAGAATTGGCGGCCAGGATCGTTGCCCTTTCGACCCTGCTTTCTGTAATAACAATTCCTATTGTATCAGCGGTGGTATTCTAAGATTTGAGGAAATATGAAGACAAAAGATAATTTGAAATTAAAAGCCTGCATTGCTTTGGATTTGGATGGCACAACCCTAAATAGCGATGGACAACTTTCTGGGAAGAACAGGGAGGCTATAGAATATGCTATTTCCCGGGGCGTGCATATTATTATTGCCAGTGGGAGGGCCTACAATACTTTGCCTAGACAGATCCTTGAAATTCCAGGCATTGAATATGCCGTAACTTCCAACGGAGCCGCAGTATGCAGGGTTCCGGGAGGAGAGGTATTGCAGGGGTTCAAGATTAAAGAGGAAGTGGTACACCGGATCCTTGAGATTACGAGAGATCAGGAGATTGTTTACGAGGCCTTTGTGGAGGGCCATGCCTATGCAGATGAGAGATATGTGAAGGATCCTGTGCGATACGGTGCCAGTAAAGAAGCTGTGGAATATGTAAAACGCACAAGAAAATTTGTGGAAGATATGCCGGCCTTCATGAAAGAGCATGGGACTTCCCTAGACAGCATGGATATCGTGGTGAAAGATGTGAAAATGAAGCAGCATATTTATGAGTTGCTTGAAGAAATCAGAGAGGAAATATATGTGACTTCTTCGGTTTCTCAACTTGTAGAGATTTCCGATAAACATTCAGGAAAAGCGGCCGGCCTTCGGTATTTAAAGGAACACTTAGGAATTTCAGAAGATCATATGGCGGCCATTGGAAATGCAGACAATGATAGGGATATGATCTGCTATGCAAAATATGGATATGCAGTGGAAAATGCATCTGAAGATTGCAAAAAAGCAGCAGACATTATTTTGGGAAGCAATGATCATGATGGTGTAGCGGAGGGAATATATGATTTCCTTCATAAGCTTCAAGAATAGAAGAGATAGCAAGAGAAAGTAAGAGGACAGTGAGATGGCAGAGAATCAAAAGGATTTGGTAGAGGTAAAAAAAGAAGTAAAACATGATCTTAGGGTAGCAGAGGCTTGGTATGTGGTTTTTTCAAAATCTACTAGAATGCCCTATGTAGAGTGCGATGCAGAAACCTTTGACGATCAGGTGCTGGTTTATTTGACCGAGGAAGATGCAAAGAAAGAAGTAGAAAGCCTTCGGGCAGAAAATGAACCTACGCAAGTCTTAAAAGTGGAGAAAAAGGGAGCTCTTCCTTTCTGTGTAAATTTGTTTTTCATGGGAGTCAACTGCATGCTGTTTGGCCGTGGAACAGACAGAGAGGTTGCTATTCAGTTGAAAGAGTTTGTGGAAAGACATGATCCTACCGGAGAAGCAAGAGAGATTATGAAGGTGGAAAATCCGGAACTTCATTTGACAGCGCTGTATTTTGTCCAGGAGCTTCGAAGACAGGGAACTGCAGAGATGACGGACAAGCTTAAAGAATTAGATGAGGAATTAAAAGCACATTTTGGAAAGGGCAGATATCTGATCGCTACCAAGGATCAGCATCCATGTATTTTACAGAGGGAAGGCAAGGAATATCAGCCCCTCTTTACAGATTATCAGGAATTTTGGAAATTCAGTCGTGAGAAGAAGTTTATCCCAGCGGTTCTTCCGGCAGCAAATCTTCACAAGCTTTTGACACCTCAGACTGCGGGGGTTATCATCAATCCTTTGGGCGTGAATCTGATGCTTAATGTAACGGCTAGAAAAAAAGAAGTAGATAAAGAAGCTTAAAATAAGCGAGTCGGTCTTAGGCTACTAAGAAATAAAAGTTAGACAACAAAAAGGAATCGAGCGATGCTTCGATTCCTTTTTTAATCATATCATAATCTCACTTACATATAACTTTTAAAATGTAAAAATAGTAAGTTGCTATTTCTAAAAAAATAAAAGGTACAGTCAAATGTGATCAAGATAGCGGATTAGAGCTTGGTTACATTCACAGCCTGAGGACCCTTAGCCCCTTCTGTCACATCATACTCAACTTCTTGACCTTCGTCTAAAGTCTTGAAACCTTCCATGTTAAGACCTGTGTAGTGAACAAAAACATCGTTGCCAGCCTCATCAGAGATAAAGCCATAACCTTTCTGGTTGTTAAACCATTTTACAGTACCTTTCATCTTGTTACCTCCATAAATAATGAATGAATATTATACTATACAAAGTTATCATAATTTTACAAAATAGTCAATGTAAAAAACAGATTTATTTAGCAAAATACACAAAAAACAGAGCGCGTTCGGTGGTGGTTTTTCTTGACGAAAAGACAAGAACCATGTAAAGTAAATAAGTAAAGATATGCAAACAAGGATTATGTTTTGCATTTGACTGGAAAAAGGAATGGAAATATATGATTACGTTGACAGGAAAAAAAGTCTCTGAAGGAATCGTCATGGGGAAACTTCTGTTCTTCAAGCGGGAAGAAAAGGAAATTCGTCGTATTTATGTGAAGGATGTAGAGAAGGAAGTTACAAGATTTCAGAAGGCGAGACAGAAGGCTATTTTGGAATTAAAGATTCTATTTGATAGTGCCAGCAAGGAGATCGGTGAAGCAAATGCAGCTATCTTCGAGATGCAGCAGTCTATCTTGGAAGACGAGGATTATATCAATAAGATTACCTCTATTATGGCCAAGGAGAAGCTGAATGCAGAGTATGCAATTCAGACTACTGCTCAGACATTTATTTCGGAGGCTATTGCCAATCAGAAGAATTATGTTCAAGGGCACGAGATCGATGTTCGGGACGTATCCCACAGATTGTTGCAGATCCTCTCCAGAGACTGGAAGGATCGCATGCTTACAGATGAGCCATTTATATTGGCAGCGGCAGAATTGTATCCCAGTGAGGCGGTACAGTTAGATCAGAGCAAGGTGTTGGGATTTATCACAAGATATGGTTCTATCAATTCCCATACAGCAGTGCTTGCAAGAACAAAGGGAATCCCCTCCGTCATTGGACTGGGAGAATCCCTGAAAAAAGAATATGATGGAAAGACTGTCATCATTGATGGGTTTGAGGGAAAGGTTTATATCGAACCAGATTATACAACCATCAGCAGGATGAAGGAGCGGCAGAATCAGAACCAAAAGAAGGTAATGAATTTAGAGCGTTTAAAGGGCAAGGAGAATGTTACTCAGAGTGGACGAACTATAGATGTCTGTGCCAATATTGGAACCCGTGAAGATATTGAGAATGTTCTTCGAAGCGATGCCGGTGGCGTTGGACTGTTCCGAAGCGAGTTTGTATATATGGAGAATGGCCCGAAGATGCCGACGGAGGACCAGCAGTTTCAGATTTACCAATTTGCAGCAGAGGCTATGGGCTCCAAAAAGTTGGTGATTCGTACCGCAGATCTTGGAGGCGATAAGATTGCAGATTGCTTTGATCTGGGAGAGGAGCACAATCCGGCTTTGGGATATCGTGGCATCCGCGTTTCTTTGGATAAGGAAGAAATCTTTCGAACACATTTACGTGCAATACTTAGAGCTTCTATCTACGGGAACGTACAGATCATGCTTCCGATGATCACATCCATTGAGGAAGTCCGTAAGGCCAAGATCATGATCGAGAGAGTGAAACGGGAGCTTAAGGAAGAAAAGACCAGTTTTGATGAAAATATCAAGATTGGTGTTATGATAGAGACTCCGGCAGCAGTGATGATTAGTGGAGAATTGGCAAGAGAAGTGGATTTTGTCAGCATTGGAACCAACGATCTTACCCAGTTGACTTTGGGAATGGATCGAACCAGTGATCGTTTGGAGCCTTATTACAACACACATCATCCGGCAATCTTAAAAATGATTCGAATCGTGACCAACAATGTACATTTGGAGAATAAGCATGTAAGTATTTGTGGGGACTTGGCAGCGGATCTTACTATGACAGAATTCTTTATTCAGTTGGGAGTAGATGAGTTGTCGGTGGCACCAATTGACGTCTTGGCTCTTCGTAAAAAAATTCGAGAGATTCAGTAGATTATTTATAATTTATGTCAGAGGACAGGCTCGTTGGAATGACGAGCCTGTTTTAATGAAAATAAAGCTAGACAAATCAGCTTAGAAGATGGAGACGATGTATGAATTTATTGACAATGGAGCATATTACAAAATCCTATACGGACCGAGTGCTTTTAGATGATGTGGCCTTCAGTATTAACGAGAATGAGAAAATCGGAGTCATTGGAGTAAATGGTATGGGAAAATCTACCCTGCTTAAAGTAGTGGCAGGGGTAGAAGAATGTGACGCAGGACAGATCAGCATGGGAAATCATGTAAAGATTTGTTATCTGCCTCAGACGCCGATATTTAAGAAAGATGCCACTGTTTTATCCGGAGCAGTGGAAGGATATAAAAATCACGAAGATTCCTGGGGGGATTTATGGACGTTAGAAGCAGAAGCAAAATCCATGCTGAATCGCTTGGGATTTTTGGATTATGATGAAAAAATTTCTCATATGTCAGGAGGTCAAAAAAAGAGGATTGCCCTGGTAAGAGCACTTCTAACTCCGGCAGAGATTTTGATTTTAGACGAGCCTACCAATCATTTGGATAATGCTATGTCAGAATGGTTGGAGGAATATCTGACTAATTTTAGAGGAGCCATCCTTATGGTTACCCATGACAGATATTTTCTGGACCGGGTTTCTAATCGAATCGTAGAGGTGGACAAGGGAAAACTTTATCAATATCCCGGAAACTATTCGGAATTTTTAAGACTCAAGGAAGCCAGGGAGGATATTGCCCTTGCTACCCAGAAGAAGCGAAAGAACCTTTTGCGGACAGAATTGCAGTGGTTACAGCGAGGAGCCAGAGCCCGCAGCACCAAGCAGAAGGCGCATATTGACCGTATTAAGGCCATGCAGGAGATGAAAGATATCCAGGAAGAAAAGCGGGTGGCTATGGATTCTATCGTCACCAGAATGGGAAATAAGACCATAGAAATGGAACATATATCCAAATCCTACGGTCAGAAGCTTCTTATAGAGGATTTTAACTATATTTTTCTGAAAAATGATCGAATTGGAATCGTAGGTCCTAATGGTTGTGGGAAATCTACTCTTTTGAAAATTTTAAATGGGATTGTGGAGCCGGATGCAGGTCATGTAGAAATCGGTCAGACCATAAAAATTGGATATTTTTCCCAGGAAAATGAATATATGAATGAATCTATGCGAGTCATCGATTACGTAAAGGAAGTGGGAGAGTATATTACCACTTCTGATGGAAAGATCACGGCGGCTCAGATGTTGGAAAATTTTCTTTTCGAGGGAGCGCTTCAGTGGTCAAAAATCGAGAAGCTCTCCGGAGGAGAGAAACGTAGATTATATTTGCTTCGAATTTTAATGAGCGCGCCGAATGTATTGATCTTAGATGAGCCAACCAATGATCTGGATATACAGACATTGACGATTTTAGAGGACTATCTTGATCGCTTTGACGGAATTGTTATTACCGTATCGCATGACCGCTATTTTTTGGATCGTACGGTGAGAAGAATCTTTGCATTTGAGGGAAATGGAAAAATCAGACAGTCAGAGGGTGGATACTCCGATTATTTGATAAGGTTAGAGTTAGAAAAGCCAGAGGGAAATTTTCAGACCGTAGGCAAGGGGATATCCACAAAAGAATCTTCCGGAAATATGTCTGGGGAAGCTGATGCTTCGGAAAAATCAGATTCCAAGAAAACATGGAAGGAACGGGAGAGAAAGCTAAAATTTACTTATAATGAACAAAAAGAGTTTGAGACCATTGATGAAGAGATTACGAAGCTAGAGAGTAAAATAGAAAGTCTGGATGAGGAAATGATGAAAAATGCGACCAATTCCGTGAAGCTAAAGGAGCTTATGGAAAAGAAGCAGAAGGCAGAGATGGATTTGGAAGAAAAAATGGATCGATGGGTATATCTAAATGATTTGAATGAGAAGATACAGAATCAATAATTGTCTAAACAGGATGTTTTATTGAATATTTTGGAGGAATGTTAATGGAAATATTAGTGGCAGCTTTTATCGGGCTATGGTTAAGCGGATTTGCCCTGTGGGGATATCTGAAATTAAAGGATGATTATAAGGATGTTGACATTAGTTCAACAAATACAGATGGAGGAAAGAACTAATGAATATATATCTTATTGGAATGATCATTGCTATGCTTCTTTTTCTTGTTATCAGCAAGGTCGTCAGCAAGAAGGTTCAAAATGCGGAAGATTTCTATGTAGCTGGGAGACAGGCCCCTGTGCTTCTTATTGCAGGTTCGCTAATTGCATCTTATTCTAGTACGGGAATGTTCATGGGAGATGCAGCTACCTGTTATGATGGAGCCTTTGTTCCGATTATATTATTTGCAGGTATGCAGTCGGCAGGATATATCTTCGGGGCAATTTTTTTTGGTCGATATCTTAGGAGAAGCGGATCTTTAACAATGCCGGAATTTTTTGGAAATAGATTTGCTTCTTCCAAATTAAGAACTTTGTCAGCTGTTACAGCTGTTGTTACAATGTCTGTATATCTCCTTAGTGTTGTGCAGGGAGTTGGAACTTTAATGGAAATTGTTACAAACATTGATTATAGGATTTGTATTATAATCGTAATGATTGTATTTACCTTTATCTCTGTAACTTCTGGTAGTAGGGGAGTCCTTATTACAGACACATTAATGGCAGCGATATTTACGGTTGCTACAATATTGGGTGTAGTTTTTATCTCCAGAGGAACGGGTGGATGGTATGATACCATCGAGACTATTGCATCTAATGCAGACACTTCGATAATTCTTTCCTGGGCGGGACGTGGTGGCGTCCTGGGAGATGCCTATAAAGGTGGGGCAGATAATATAGCCTGGGGCCTGGTGTATGGAATTGTTTGGATGAGTGTATGCATGGTAGGACCATGGCAGGCTAGCCGTTACCAGATGGCAAAGTCAGAGCATGTTATAGTGAAAAGTTCCTATTGGGCTGCGATTGGAGTCTTTGCTCTTGAATTTTTAAGTGGTATTGCGGCGGTTATGGTAGTAAGAGTGAATCCGGATCTTGTTTCTAGCCATGCACTTATTTGGGCTAGTATGAATTTAATGCCAAAAGTTCTTGGAGTTGTCCTTCTTACAGGAATTTTGTCTGCGGGTATATCTTCGGCT
>CAVKOU010000046.1:0-14430 GCA_963658085.1 bacterium | reverse complement strand
AGAGCACACGGTTCATACCCGTGGTGTCGCTGGTTCAAATCCAGTTCCCGCTATTCATCAAACTCCCTGGTAATTATCATTCTATCATGAATAATCACCAGGGAGTTTTTTTTGCATACATCGATATCACCTCTTAGAATACACAGCATAGCAGGAAGCGAAATATGGTTGTCACAAACGATTGCGAGGCTTCCGTAGGGAGCTGCACGCTAGCAGTGAAGGCGGGCGCTTGTCTGAGCCACCCCGTCTTTCAGGGTGGCGAGTTTGCGCAGGAGCCTGAACAAATCAGCGCGTGCAGCGAGTAGGAAACGCAGCTGTTTGCGACAACCATATTTCGCTTCCTGCGCCGCGTCCGATTCAAAAAAAGAGACTATCAATATACATGATAGCCTCCTTTGATAAATGCAATCTCTATGCAATCTCTATACAATCCCCTGTGCATTCATAGCATCTACAACTTTTTCAAATCCAGCAATATTGGCTCCTACTACGTAGTTTCCTTCAAATCCATATCTCTTAGCTGCATCATCCATGTTATGGCAGATATTTACCATAATTCCCTTAAGCTTAGCGTCTACTTCCTCGAAGGTCCAGCTTAATCTCTCACTGTTCTGTGACATTTCAAGAGCAGATGTTGCTACACCACCGGCATTTGCTGCCTTTCCTGGTGCAAACAATACTCCGTTTTCCTGCAAGTATTCGGTAGCTTCCATTGTAGTTGGCATGTTTGCTCCCTCACATACTGCAATACATCCGTTTGCTACCAACTGTTTTGCATCCTCTAAATGCAACTCATTCTGTGTCGCACATGGAAGAGCGATATCTACCTTTACAGACCATACGCCACGTCCCTCATGATATTCAGAATTCGGACGGTAGTTCTTGTACTCTGTTAATCTTGCACGTTTTACTTCTTTGATCTCTTTTAATGCTTCTACGTCAATTCCTTCCGGATCATATACCCAACCGTTAGAATCGCTGACAGTTACAACCTTTGCTCCAAGCTGCTGTGCTTTCTCAGTTGCATAAATTGCTACGTTTCCTGAACCGGAAACCGCTACGGTCTTTCCTGTAATTTCCTTGCCATTGATCTTAAGAAGCTCTTCTGTCAAATATAAAAGTCCATATCCGGTAGCTTCTGTTCTTGCCAAGGATCCGCCGTAGGTTAATCCCTTGCCTGTAAGGACCCCCTCATACAAGCCTCTGATTCGCTTATACTGTCCAAACATATAACCGATCTCTCTTCCACCTACACCGATATCTCCAGCCGGTACGTCTGTATCTGCTCCGATATATTTGCAAAGCTCAGTCATAAAACTCTGGCAAAATGCCATTACTTCTCTGTCTGATTTTCCCTTTGGATCAAAATCAGATCCACCCTTACCGCCTCCGATCGGAAGTCCTGTAAGGGAATTTTTGAAAATCTGCTCGAAACCTAAGAATTTAATAATTCCTAAGTTTACTGATGGATGGAAACGAAGACCTCCCTTGTATGGTCCGATCGCACTGTTAAACTGTACACGATATCCGGTATTTACCTGAACCTGTCCCTTGTCATCTACCCACGGTACACGGAACTTGATCTGTCTCTCAGGCTCTGTCAAGCGTTCTAACAAACCATCTTTTCTAAATTTCTCTTCGTTCGCCTCTACCACTACACGCAAAGACTCTAATACTTCCTTTACAGCCTGGTGAAATTCCGGCTCTGCTGGGTTCTTAGCCACTACACGGTCTAATACCTCATCTACATACGACATACCATTTACCTCCTAAGGTTTTAAAAAATATTTTTTCAAACCCGTCACTTGTAGTACGTTTAAACGCAGTTCCCCGTCTGCTACTTCTACTACTTTTATTACTTTTATCACTTTTATTTAATTTTCATATTTCGTCCTACGAGTCCCCACTCGCACTACGCAAATTATTGGCGTTCCTCTCTCCTGCCAATAATCTCGGAGGATTCCCTCTTTCCTCCGGCAACAAAGTTCTGCTTTATTGTACTAAAGTTTTTTATAGGAAGCAAGTCATTTTGTTGCAAAATTAATGCAAAAATCCAGTTTTTTGCATTTTATTTTGCACAACTTGCAAAAAAGTGGTTGACCCTTTTAATTTCCAAGGGAAAACCACTCTTTTTTGCTATATTAATTCGACAAATCCGTCATTTATAGAATTATATCAAAGGATTTCAACCACCCCTGAGGACGGCTCTCATCTTATTTAAAGTATTCCACTCCGGATTCGAAGATCTTCATATCCTGCTCTCCGTAAATATTCATTGCTACGGATCTTGCACGTCTCTCGGAATGAGCCATCTTACCAAGCACACGTCCATCCGGGCTTGTGATACCCTCGATAGCAAGGTAAGAACCGTTAACATTCCACTCTTCATCCATAGTGATATTTCCTTCCGGATCACAATACTGAGTTGCCACCTGCCCGTTGGCAAAGAGCTTCTCTAACCATTCTTTGTTGGCTACGAAACGGCCTTCTCCATGAGATGCCGGGTTTGTATATACACCGCCCAACTCTGCTTTCGCAAGCCATGGAGACTTATTGGTTACTACCTTAGTATAAACCATCTTGGAGATATGACGTCCGATGGTATTGTAAGTTAATGTCGGAGAATCCGGTGTCTGTCCTGTAATAGTTCCATTTGGAACGAGACCAAGCTTAATCAGTGCCTGGAATCCGTTACAGATACCAAGAGCCAATCCGTCTCTCTCCTGCAACAGTTTCTCTACAGCCTCCTTGATCTTTGCATTCTGGAATGCAGTTGCAAAGAATTTCGCAGATCCATCCGGCTCGTCACCGGCACTAAATCCACCCGGGAACATAATGATCTGGGCATCATTAATTGCTTTCTCAAAAATATTTACAGAATCAACAATATCTGCTGCCGTCAGGTTCTTAAATACCTTTGTCTCTACTTTAGCTCCTGCTCTTTCAAAGGCCTTTGCACTGTCATACTCACAGTTGGTTCCCGGGAATACCGGGATAAATACCTTTGGCTGTGCAATCTTATGACTGCAAATATGGATGTCTTTGGTATCATAAAGACCGGTCTCGATTTTCTCATCCTGTCCTTCTGCACCGGAATTTGTTGCAAATACAGACTCTAAGGTCTCCTTCCATGCCTCCTCTGCCTCAGAAAGGCTGATCTTTACATCCCCATAGCTAAAGGTTGCATCATCCGTTACTTCACCTACTACAGTGTAAGCAAAACCTAAATTCTCAAGCTGATCTGCAGGTACTTCTGCTACCAGGTCACCAAATCCCGGAGCAAACAAATCTTTGGCATCTACCTCTTTAGAAAGAGCGACACCCATTCCATTACCAAAAGCCATCTTGCTGACTGCTGCCACAAGACCATGACGGTCCAAAGCATAAGCTGCCTTAACAGCTCCTGCATGGATTGCTTCTGTAAATTTACCATACTGCTCCATAACCTTCTCATAAACCGGAACATCATATTCATCGGTAGGAATCTGAAGCCATACAATCTTATCTTTTGCCTGCTTAAATTCAGGTGTGATAATATCTTTCTCCGTTGCAACATCCACTGCAAAGGAAACTAATGTCGGAGGCACATCGATGTCCTCAAAGGTTCCGGACATACTATCCTTACCACCGATAGAAGGAAGTCCGTATCCCAGCTGTGCATCATATGCTCCAAGAAGTGCTGCAAAAGGCTGACTCCATCTGCTTGGGTCTTCTGTCATTCTACGGAAATACTCCTGGAAAGTAAAACGGATCTTGGAATAATCACCACCGTTTGCCACAATCTTTGCAATAGACTCTGTCACTGCATAGATTGCTCCGTGATACGGGCTCCAGGTAGAAAGGTATGGATCAAATCCATAACTCATCATAGTTACGGTATCACAGTCTCCCTTAGATACCGGAAGTTTTGCCACCATACTCTGAGTCTCTGTCATCTGATATTTACCACCATGAGGCATAAATACGGAAGCAGCTCCGATGGAACCGTCAAACATTTCCACAAGACCCTTTTGAGAGCAAACATTCAGATCTTTTAAGGTCTCTAACCATTTCTTCTTAACGTCTGTCACTTCATCTCTTGTTAATACGCTGTCTTTTCTGGCAGGAATATCCACAGAAACAGCAGTCTCCTGATGTGCTCCGTTGGTATCAAGAAATGCTCTTGAAAGATTTACGATCTCTTTTCCTCTCCAAGAAAGGACTAATCTTGGCTCCTCTGTTACTTCCGCAACAATTACAGCCTCTAAGTTTTCTTCGTTGGCATAGCTTAAGAACTGCTCTACATCTTTTGGATCTACTACAACAGCCATACGCTCCTGAGACTCAGAAATCGCAATCTCTGTACCGTCTAAGCCGGCATATTTTTTCGGTACTTTATCAAGATTTACACGAAGACCGTCTGCAAGCTCACCGATGGCTACCGATACACCGCCGGCACCAAAGTCATTACACTTCTTAATAAGCTTACTAACTTCTTCTCTCTTGAACATACGCTGAATTTTACGCTCTGTAGGCGCATTTCCCTTTTGAACCTCAGCTCCACAGGTTTCAATAGACTCCAGGGTATGTACTTTCGAAGATCCGGTAGCTCCACCACAACCATCACGTCCTGTACGGCCACCTAAGAGGATAATAATATCTCCCGGATCGGAAGTCTCACGGATAACGGCACGTCTCGGTGCAGCTCCCATAACAGCTCCGATCTCCATACGCTTTGCTACATAATTGGGATGATAAATCTCTTTAACAGCTCCGGTAGCAAGACCGATTTGGTTACCATAAGAGCTATATCCATGAGCTGCCTCACGAACTAATTTTTTCTGCGGAAGCTTTCCTTTTAAGGTATCTTTTACAGATACTGTAGGATCTGCGGCTCCTGTTACACGCATAGCCTGATATACGTAAGTACGTCCTGACAATGGATCACGAATCGCTCCACCTAAGCAGGTTGCCGCTCCACCGAAAGGCTCGATCTCTGTCGGGTGGTTGTGGGTCTCGTTTTTAAAGTTAACAAGCCACTCTTCCTCCACACCATCTACCTTTACAGGCACGACAATACTGCAGGCATTGATTTCCTCAGACTCTTCCTGATCATCAAGCTTTCCTTCGGCTTTTAATTTCTTAGCTGCCAAAAGAGCAAGATCCATAAGACAAACGAATTTGTCATCTCTACCGGCATAAAGATCTGCAAAATCCTTCTTGTACTGATTGTAAGTTGCCTCAATCGGCGCCTTGTAATCTCCCTCTCCAAAGGTTACATCTGTAAGTTCTGTGGAGAATGTAGTATGACGGCAGTGATCTGACCAATAGGTATCAAGAACACGAATCTCTGTCATAGAAGGATCTCTGTCTTCCTCTCCATGGAAATAATTCTGGATATGAAGGAAATCCTTAAAGGTCATGGCAAGTCCCAAAGAATCATAAAGCTCTTTTAACTGATCCTCTGCCATATCCTTAAATCCATCAAAGATCAATACATCCGCAGGCTCCTCAAACTTTGTTACCAAAGTCTCCGGCTTCTCTAAAGTTGTCTCTCTGGAATCTACCGGATTGATGCAGTGCTCTTTAATCGCTGCAAATTCTTCATCCGATACCAGCCCTTCTTCTCCTACAACCACATAAGTAGTAGCTGTACGAATCACCGGTTGCTCATCCTCTTTAATAAACTGAATACACTGAACTGCAGAATCTGCACGCTGATCAAACTGTCCCGGCAAAAATTCTACAGAAAAAATTCTGCTATTTTCTCCAACCGGGAAATCTTCCTGATATAAAGTATCTACCGGCGGCTCTGAAAAAATACCATGGCATGCTTTCTCAAAGGTCTCATCGGAAACATTTTCCACGTCATAACGAATCAGCACGCGAACCTCTTTCACATCCTTGATGCCAAGATAGCTTTTGATCTCGTGCTTTAAATCCTTTGCCTGTACAGCAAACTCTGGTTTTTTCTCTACGTATACACGTCTTACATTGCTCATAAATTGTCCTCCACTTATGAATCTGTCTTTAGTAATAGTTGTATGGTTTCATTGTAGCATAGATCTTGTTATTAAGTATATTAATATATTTAAATATATTTATAATTTCTGCTAATTTAATTGTGGTAAATCTTTCTTTTTATTAAAGAAAGCAAGAAGCAAAGCCAAAACAACAAGAATCACGGTAAGTCCCAATAAGAATCCTCCAAAGATCATAGCAATCCGAACCACAAAATCAAAGAAGAAGCCCTCCGGAAGCATATTGATCATATAATCGGTTGTTGGATCAAAAATCCATAAATCATTGGTAAAAAAGATATGATGGAACAATCGAAAGCTGGCATCAAAATTGATAGCACATCCCACTGTAATCACAATAGCAAATACCGCGGTTACAAGCATGGCTCTCAAATATCCAAAAAGATATCCTTTCCCCATGCTTTGATCCCTGTAATTTCCCATAGTAGCTAAAATCAATAGAATAAGAGAACCAAGGATACAAAAATTACGAAGCATCAAACCACCCAAAAACAGATTCCTTACATCTGCCATATGAAGTCTGTCCTGTTCATTAAAGAAATCCTGATACTCTCCATCTACCATAATTTCAATAGATAGTTCCTCCTCTTTTCCGATGAGATAATCCATCATATATTCTGTAACGATCATAATATCATAATCTGTCATATTCAGGATTTTATCAACCCCATAGGTCTCATATTCTCTTTCATAAAATCCATAGTCCGAGTCTCCATAAATGGCCACTTGAAAAGCTGTTAGAAGAAGCCCTAAAATAAGCAGCAACATTCCTATGGTAGTGAGTATTTTAAACTTCAAACATTCTCCCTGCCTTTCTTTTACTTGTAATTTTGCTCCCCAAGCTTTGAAATCTATTCTATCAGAATGACCATTGTTTTTCACCCTGTTTTGACTTATAATACAAATAGTTTTTAATAAGGAGCACTTATTATGGATATCAATTACGAATTATATAAAGTTTTCTACTATGTTGCTTCCACCTTAAGTTTCTCGGAAGCCTCTAAGAAGCTTTTCATTTCTCAATCGGCTGTCAGCCAGTCAATCAAATCTCTGGAAAAGAAACTGGGCCAGACCCTGTTTATCCGAAGCACCAAGAAGGTATCTTTAACCCCGGAAGGGGAGATTCTTCTACGTCACGTAGAGCCTGCCCTTCATATGATCCACCGAGGAGAATCCCAGCTTTTAGACGCCAATTCTAACGGCGGCCAGATTCGTATCGGTGCCAGCGATACGATCTGCCGATATTTTTTGGTTCCTTATCTTAAGCAGCTTCATGAAGAATTTCCTCAGGCTCATATTAAGGTTACCAACGCCACCTCTATTGGCTGTGTGGAGCTTTTAGAAAGCGGACAGGTAGACCTCATTGTGGTGAACCTTCCCAATCCATACCTGCGGAATATTTCCAATGTCCAGGAAATTCACACCTTCCGGGATGTATTTGTGGCCAATGATTCCTTCAAGGAATTGAAAGGCCGAAAGCTTACGTTAAAGGAATTATCGGACTATCCGATCTTAATGTTAAACAAAAACAGTACCACCAGTGAGTTCTTACATTCTATTTTTCAAAAAGAACAGCTGGATCTGATCCCGGAGATTGAACTTAGCAGTAATGACCTTTTGATTGATCTTGCTGCCATTGGATTAGGAATTGCTTTTGTTCCGGATTATTGCATCCCCAAGGACTCCAAGGAGCTTTTTATTGTAGAGACCACTACAGAAGTTCCTACCAGGCAATTGGCCGTAGCCTACAATAATCAGATTCCTATTTCAAAATCAGCTCAGGCATTTTTAAATCATCTCCTAAGTCTGCCTTCTACTGATTCCGGGGAATCTGCGACAACTTAACATATTAAACTTAAATTTAAACCAAACGCAAACTTATACTTATTAGGAGGTTTTCATGGATTTTTATAGCTTTTATACCGGGCAATGTTTTGATGCCTATACCTATCTCGGAGCACATCCACAGGAAAAGGGAGTAACTTTTCGCACCTTTGCTCCGGATGCTGCCGGAATTACCATTCAAGGAGATTTTAACAACTGGGAAAACTGGGAGATGCACAAGATAAATGACGGAAATTTCTGGGAATGCTGGATTGAAAACGCCAAAGCCGGTGATATGTACAAGTACCGCATTTACAAAAAAGACGGATCCTACACCGATCACTGCGATCCTTATGGCTTTGGCATGGAGCTTCGTCCCGGATTTGCTTCCATCGTTCGTAATCTGAATGATTACACTTTTAAAGATCAAAAATGGATGACCAAAAGATCCATTCGAAAGAATGAATCCTTAAATATTTATGAAATGCATTTTGGTTCCTTTAAAAAACCGGGGAAAGATCCAGACAGCTGGTATACCTACAGCGAGATGATTGACATTTTAATTCCTTATTTAAAGGAAAATGGCTATAACTACCTGGAACTTATGCCTTTATCCGAACACCCCTGCGACGAATCCTGGGGATATCAAAATACGGGATTTTTCAGTCCTACTTCCCGCTACGGAACTGCTACTGATTTAAAGAAATTTGTAGACGCCTGCCACAAAGAGAACATTGGATTGATCATCGATTTTGTACCGGTACATTTTGCCATTGACGACTATGCTCTTGGAAAATACGACGGCACCAGCCTCTACGAATATCCCCATGAAGATGTAGGTCAAAGTGAATGGGGAAGCTATAACTTCATGCACTCCAGAGGAGAAGTTCGAAGCTTCCTTCAATCTGCCGCCAACTACTGGCTGTCAGAATTTCATTTTGACGGAATCCGTATGGATGCCATCAGCCGTATTATTTACTGGCAGGGAGATCCCGCCAGAGGCGTCAACGGAAATGCGGTTTCCTTTATTCAGACCATGAACCAGGGACTTAAAAAGCTACATCCTACTGCCCTCTTATCTGCAGAAGATTCAACTTCCTTCCCGAAAGTTACAAGGCCGGTAAACGAGGGTGGCCTAGGCTTTGACTATAAATGGGATATGGGATGGATGAACGATACCTTAAATTACTTCCGCACAGCACCGGAATACCGCAGCGACAACTATCACAAGCTCACATTCTCCATGATGTATTATTACAACGAAGATTATCTTTTGCCACTCTCTCACGACGAAACCGTTCACGGGAAGGCTACCATTCTTCAGAAAATGTATGGAGAATATGAAGATAAATTTCCACAGGCAAGAGCCTTTTACATGTATATGTATGCCCACCCCGGAAAGAAATTGAATTTTATGGGAAATGAGATCGGGCAGCTTCGGGAATGGGATGAAAAAAGAGAACAGGATTGGGATATTTTAAAATATCCACTTCACGATAGCTTTCATCATTTTATGATGGATTTAAACCATCTATATCTTGACCATTCTGCCCTTTGGGAAATGGACCATAACTCTGCAGGATTTGCATGGCTGGATTGTCATCAGGAGGAGCGGTGCATTTATGCCTTTGAGCGCACCAGTAAAAAAGAACGCATCATCGCGGTATTTAACTTCTCCGATCATCTACAAAAGGGCTTTGAGCTTTCGGCAGAAACGATTACTTCCCTAGTACCGCTTTTGGATAGTGAAACCGATATTTACGGCGGAAGCAAACCTATTTGCAAGACTTCTCTAAAGCCTAAAAGCGGAAAAATCACTTTAGATTTAGAACCTTACAGCGCAAAATTTTATCTTGTGCAGACAAAAACTGTTTAAGTTAAACTTTATGAAAAGTTATAGCAGAAAAAAGTTATATCAAAAAAAATTAAACTTATATTAAAAATTACATAAAAAGTGCCACGGAGCAAAGTGAGGTGACTCCGTGGCACTTTTTTCATTATGAAACTCTAATCTTACTTTGTAAGTCTTCTTAAATTAATCAACCACTGCAATCAATTCGATCTCGCAGAGAGCTCCCTTTGGAAGGGTCTTTACTGCTACACAGCTTCTTGCCGGCTTAGAAGTAAAATACTGTGCGTATACTTCATTAAATGCGGCAAAGTCATCCATATCTGCTAAGAAGCAAGTAGTCTTTAATACTTTATCAAAAGAAGATCCTGCCTCCTCAAGAACAGCTCCTAAGTTCTTGCAAGACTGGTGAGCCTGCTCCTCAATGGTAGTTGCCTCAATCGTATTGGTCTCAGGATTGATCGGAACCTGTCCTGCTGTATATAAAATTCCGTTGTGAATGTATGCCTGTGAATAAGGTCCTACTGCATCTGGTGCTTTTTTTGTTGCTACTACTTTCATGTTCATCACCTTCGACGAAATCTTTCGCCGTCCTTTCTTTCCCCGTCATTATACTACTCTCTTGTTACATCCCGCAACCACTTATACTGCTTATATCTGATGGTCGCCATAGGAACCTTTATAAGCTCGTCGCACATAAGAATTGCATATACAACCTTTACAGGAGCATGGAAGACAAATGCCGCCAAAGCTCCCAGTATAATCGAACAGCCCCACATGGTAGATACATCCATAAAAAGTCCAAACTTTGTATCCCCTCCGGAACGGAAAACTCCAATAATCATCGTACCATTGTAAGACTGGGCAATGGTGAAATAAGACATGACAAAAAACATAAATCCCAGATAATTTTTTGCCTCCCCGGAAAGAGCAAGTTCGGATCGTGCTAACGGAATTGCACATAAAATAATGGCTGCTCCTATAGTTCCGAGAATAATACTAAGCCAAATAAATCGCTTACTATAGGATCTTGCCAGTTCGATCTTGTGTTCCCCAATGGTTTTTCCAAGATAGATCGCGGTTGCATTTGCCACTCCAAGTGTCACCACCTGGGCTAACTGCTTTGCCATCTGAGCAACAGAGTTTGCCGCTACTGCCGGACTCCCAAGATGGCCGATAATGGCGGTATTCGCTGAACTTCCGATTCCCCACATAACTTCGTTTAATACTACAGGAAGGGAATAGGTAAGATAATCCTTCATAAGGGCTGTATCAGGATGTAAAATATACCGAAATCTTATCTTCACTACATGATTTCTAAAATGTGCATACAGCATGGCCATGACCATCTCAGAAATTCGCGCCGTAAGTGTAGCAATGGCCGCACCTCTAATTCCCATTTTAGGAGCACCTAAATTTCCAAAGATCAGCAGCCAGTTGAGACATACATTGATCAAAAGGGAAATACTATAGATTCCCGTAGAGATCAGCACCCTCTCGATACTTCGCATAATATTTAGGTATACCTGAGTAACCGCCATAAAGACATAAGAAATCCCCACCACTTGGAGATATTTTATTCCCTGGGCGATAACCTCCGGATCGGAGGAATAAATCTTCATAAGCCCACCGGGAATCAAAAGAGCTAATCCCGAGAAAATGGCTGCCGTCACCGTACCAATAAGAAGACCAATTCCCAATACCTTCTCAATAGAAGTGGTGTCTTTTTTTCCCCAATACTGTGCCGTAAGGACATTGGCTCCCGAGGTAATTCCCGCAAACAGCAAGGTCATAATAAACTGTACCTGCCCTGCTAAGGAAGCACCGGAAAGAACTTTCTCCCCCACTTTTCCGAGCATCAAAACGTCTGCTGCCGTAACTCCAACGTTAATGAGATTCTGAAGGGCAATCGGTATAATCAGAGCCATGACATTTTTATAAAACGTAATGGTTTTTTTATCTATCGATATCATAATTTAGTCCGAAAGAAACCTTTGATGATTAATCATCAAAGGCCTCTTTTACTTTATCCATAAATTTCTTCTTTTTCGGTGTCTTTTCTTTTTCCTGGTCTTCCTTATTTGAAGCAGAAAGATCCAAATGCAAAGAGTTGCCGGTAAGGGCGTCAAATTTCTTCAACGCTTCCTTCGCTTCCTGACTTAAATGCTCCGGTGTCTGAATCACTAAGGTTACGTAGTGATCTCCTCGAACCTGTTTATTTCGAACAGAAGGAACACCCTTTCCTCTTAAACGAACCTTAGTTCCGGTCTTGGTTCCCGGTGCAACGGTATAAACCACGTCTCCGTCTATGGTTTTTACTTTAATGTCTGCTCCAAGAGCTGCCTGAGCATAAGTAATCGGAACTGTGGAGAATAAATGCATATCCTGTCTCTCAAAGATCGGATGTCTGGAAACTACAACCTCAACCAAAAGATCTCCTCTTGGTCCGCCATTTACTCCCGGTTCTCCCTTTTCTCTGATTCTCACGCACTGTCCATTATCAATACCTGCAGGAATAGTGACAGAAATCTTCTTCTTGTTTGCCACATATCCACTGCCGCCACAATCCGAACACTTCTCCTTGATAATCTTACCGCTTCCCTGACAGTTCGGACAGGTCTGCACATTCTGAACCATACCAAAGAAGGACTGCTGGGTATAAACCACCTGTCCCTTACCACCACATTTCGGGCAAGTCTCCGGGGAAGTTCCGGGCTTTGCTCCTGTACCCTTACAGGTCGGACATTCATCTTTAATGATCACGTCCAATTCTTTCTCACAGCCAAATACCGCTTCCTCAAAGGTGATTCTTACACTTTTTCTAATATTGGAGCCCTTCATAGGTCCCTGGCTGCGACCGCTTCTTCTGCCACCGCCTCCAAATAAATCTCCGAAAATATCTCCGAAAATGTCGCCAAAATCAGCTCCGTTAAAGTCAAATCCACCGGCTCCTGCGCTGCCATCAAAGGCTGCATGGCCGTACTGGTCATACTGTCTTCTCTTTTCATCGTCACTGAGGACCGCATAAGCTTCCGAAGCTTCCTTGAATTTCTTCTCCGCTTCCTCATCTCCCGGATTCACATCGGGATGATATTTCTTTGCTAATTTACGGTAGGCGCTTTTGATCTTTGCAGCATCTGCATTTTTATCAACGCCAAGAACCTCATAATAATCTCTCTTTGTCTCTGCCATTACAATGTATTCCTTTCAACATGGAACAATCCGAAACACTCGTGGGGGGCTAAACCCTCCTCGAGTATTTCGGAGTCGTTCTTTCTAGTTTATGATAACATCTTCGATTTCTTTCGTAAATTTGGTAAGTTGCCAAATTTTATATCTAAATCTGTTATCATTTATGTTTAATTAGACTTCCTTGTAATCTCCGTCTACAACGTCATCTCCCTGGAATCCGTCCGGTGCCGGTCCAGCCTGTGCATCAGATGCTCCTGCATTTGCTCCTGCCTGTGCCTGAGCAGCCTGCTCATACATCTTTGTAAATACCTTCTGTGCACTCTCATTTAACTTATCCTGTGCAGCCTTGATCTCTGCAACCTGAGCGTCAGTAATATCATCCATGTTAACCTTCTCAAGGATATCCTTAAGAGCCTTAACATCAGCCTCGCAAGCAGACTTATCTGCAGGATCAAGCTTGTCTCCAGCCTCAGAGAGAGCTTTCTCTGTCTGGAATACCATAGAATCTGCCTGGTTCTTTGTATCGATAGCTTCCTTACGTTTCTTATCCTGTGCTTCAAATGCTGCAGCTTCTTTTACAGCCTTATCGATCTCATCGTCGGACATGTTAGATCCGGCTGTGATTGTAATATGCTGTTCTTTACCTGTTCCAAGATCCTTCGCTGATACATTTACAATACCATTTGCATCGATATCGAAAGTAACTTCGATCTGCGGTACTCCACGTGGAGCTGGTGCAATTCCGTCAAGTCTAAACTGTCCCAAAGACTTGTTGTCTTTTGCGAACTGTCTCTCACCCTGAACAACGTTGATATCAACAGCTGTCTGATTATCTGCTGCAGTAGAGAATACCTGGCTGTTCTTTGTAGGAATTGTAGTATTTCTCTCGATCAGACGAGTAGCTACACCACCCATAGTCTCGATAGAAAGTGAAAGTGGAGTTACATCCAGAAGAAGGATGTCACCGGCACCTGCATCTCCTGCTAATTTACCACCCTGAACAGAAGCTCCTAAAGCTACGCATTCATCCGGGTTCAAGGATTTGCTTGGCTCTTTACCTGTTAACTGTTTTACCTTATCCTGAACAGCCGGGATACGAGTAGATCCACCTACCAACAATACCTGTCCAAGCTCGGAAGCAGAAAGTCCTGCATCAGAAAGAGCTCTTGTTACAGGCTCTGCAGTAAGTTCTACTAAGTCATGAGTCAACTCATCGAATTTAGCCTTTGTAAGGTTCATATCCAAGTGAAGTGGGCCGGAAGCATTCATGCTGATGAATGGAAGGTTGATATTTGTCTGAGTTGCAGAAGATAATTCCTTCTTAGCCTTCTCTGCTGCTTCCTTAACTCTCTGAAGAGCCATCTTATCTGCTGAGAGATCTACACCATTCTGTGCCTTGAAATCAGCTACGATATAATCAACGATCTTCTGGTCGAAGTCATCACCACCAAGTCTGTTGTTACCTGCTGTAGATAATACTTCGATAACACCATCACCGATCTCAATGATAGATACATCGAAAGTACCACCACCAAGGTCATATAC
>CAVKOU010000045.1:1544-15766 GCA_963658085.1 bacterium | reverse complement strand
ATCTGCCGATCCCCTATGGCAGAATTTGTTATGAAAGATTTAGTTAAGAAAGCAGGACTCGAAGACAAATTTTATATTTCCTCGGCAGCTACCAGCTCCGAAGAAATCTGGCGTGGCGTAGGAAATCCTGTATATCCTCCGGCAAGAGCAGAGATGGAAAAACATGGCATTTCCTGTGCAGGTAAAAGGGCGGTTCAGATGACCCGGGAAGATTATGATAAATATGATCTTTTGATTGGCATGGACAGTAATAATATCCGAAATATGAAGCGGATTGTCGGTGCTGATCCGGAGGGGAAGATTCACAAAATGACGGAGTACATCGGGGAAAGTTATGATGTGGCAGATCCTTGGTACAGCGGAGATTTTAAGGCTACATGGAATGATGTGTCTAAGAGCTGTCAGGGACTTCTTGAGTATCTTTGCGGTGAACTTTGAAAAAAGAGGCTGAAATCATAGCCTTTCCCCGGGAAGTGTGGTTAAATATCTAACATAGGCACTCGTAAATGTTAGTAACATAATAAGGGGATGATATAACAAAATGAAAAACTTTAAAAAATTGAAAGCCTCTAAGAAAATACTGGCGGCTGTGCTTACTGCCAGTATGATTCTTGGAGGGGCATCCATGGCTTATGGAGAGGAGAATGTTAGCTCCCGGTACACGTCGGACTCCGAAACGGAGAATCCGAGCAATGGGGATGGAACGTCTCAGGTCGGAGAGACGACTGGTGATAGTATGACTGAATCGGGTTCGATAACAGAGTCAACAACAGAGTCGGCAGCAGAATCAGAGGTAGGATCTGCTACGGAATCCTCAGATATTACTTCCACCAACCAGACATCTGACCAAGGAACTGGCTCTGTATCAGAATCTACCACGGATTCCACAGAAAAATCATCTACAGATACTTCGGAAGATGCTTCTATTACAGGAACCGTAGCCACAGAGACTACCACATCCATGGATGGAGATCATACGACTGATACCATTTATGCAATGGACGCGGACGGCAATTTGAACGAAGTAACCTTAGAAGGGGATGGCGTGATTCGGGAGTCGGAGGAAGAAGACTCGGACGAAGCTCTGGCAAGAGCATCGGTATCCAGCCCGAAGATCGTAAATTTCCGTGCCACAAAATCCGGCCAAGCGGTAACGGGTATCACTGCCTATAAGGAATACCAAACCAATGTGGATGGTTATACCTACGGTGGTGTGGGAGCCGATGCGGCTTATCTTGGAACCTCTGGGGGAAAGGTGAAATTCATGCAGGCAGGAGTCGTGGGCTTGGTGGATGAATCTCAGGTTCAGGTGGTTAAACTTTCTTCTGTTAAAGGATTTAGTTACTATGAAACAGACGGGTCTAGTCTGTATCACTGTATTAGCAACAACCTGGCTGCTTCCAATGCGTATTCGGAATTAAATGTAGGTGCAAAACCTAGTTATCTAAGTGCCAATACCACCTATTACAGCTACGATGGTCATTATTTTTATACTGATTATTCTACCATGCTCTATGATTATGAGCGGGATACCAGAAGTCAATCGGTAAATCCGGGAGAACCCTATTACAATTATTATCAGTATCTTTCGATGAGAAGTACTTCTAATTACAGTGCCAGTGAGCTTACCAATATTATTAACACGCTTTTGAACAAATATGGTTACGGAAGTGCTTCAGTACTATATGGAACGGGATCTGCTTTTGTGAATTGTCAGAATTCCTATGGAATAAATGCCCTTCTTGCGGCGGCAGCGGCCATTAATGAAAGTGGCTGGGGAACCAGTAATTATGCAAAGAATCGCTATAATTTATTTGGAATCAATGCGGTAGATTCTGACCCGGATCAGGCAACTTATTTTTCCAGTGCAGATGCCTGCATCAAGGATTTTGCAGAAACCTATATGTCAAAGCGATATATGCGTCCGGGATATACCTATTATCACGGAAGTTGTCTGGGTGATAAGTCCGTAGGTGTTAATGTGAGTTGGGGATCAAGCCCTTACTGGGGAGAGGTCATTGCTTCTATAGCAAGAAATCTGGATTCTACCGGTGGGAATAAGGATTATGGTTATTACACCATTGGAATTAAGGATACGATCAGTAGTTCTCACAACAATGTAAATGTAAGAAAAGATGCATCCACATCTTCTTCGGTACTTTATACCACAGGTAGCCATTCCAATTATCCGGTGATTATTCGTGGGACTTCCGGGAATTTTTATGAAATCCAGAGTGACGGAGTGTTAAATAGCGGACGTACTGCAGTGGTAGATTCCACGGGAAATTATAGCATGGGCAATATGTATGCTTACATTTCAAAAGATTATGTTACGACGGTCTTTACAGGAAATAAGTCTTCGGAGGCTTCTGTTAATTACAGTGTTCACGCTCAGACTTATGGTTGGATGGATACGGTACAGAATGGTGCCATGGCAGGAACCAGTGGAGAGGCTAAGCGACTAGAAGCCATTACCATTAGTCTTGGTAATGCCCCGGTTTCAGGAAGTATCCAGTACCGGGTTCATAGACAGACTTATGGTTGGGAGTCGGACTGGAAGAGTGACGGTGCTGCTTCAGGAACCACCGGAGAAGGAAAACGACTGGAGGCCATTCAGATTAAGCTTACGGGGCAAATGGCAAATAAATATGACGTTTACTACAGGGTTCACGCTCAAAGCTATGGTTGGCTCGGTTGGGCTAAGAATGGTGAAAGCGCGGGAACTTCCGGTATGGGTAAACGTCTGGAAGCTATTGAAATCCGCCTGGTAGCTAAGGGAGGTGGCGCACCCGGAGACACTTCCAACGCCTTTGTCAAAGCTTCCATTACCTATCAGACTCATGTGCAAACCTATGGTTGGATGGGATGGTCATATAATAACCTGGCTTCCGGAACAACAGGACTTGGGAAGCGATTAGAAGCCATTCAGATCAAGCTGGTAGATCCGGATGTATCCGGTTCCATTCAGTATCGAACCCATGTGCAGACCTACGGTTGGCAGAACTGGGTATCGAATGGAGCCAGTTCCGGAACTTCGGGTCAAGGAAAGCGATTGGAAGCTATTCAGATTCAGTTGACGGGAAGTATGGCAGATAAATATGATATCTACTACCGGGTACACAGTCAGACCTATGGCTGGTTAGACTGGGCAAAGAACGGAGAAAAAGCCGGAACTTCGGGCCAAGCAAAGCGTTTGGAGTCTATTGAGATTCGATTGGTGGCGAAAGGATCTTCGGCACCGGGAAGTACTACGAGACCTTACGTAGGCAATTAAAAATGACGGTAAAACAACATAAAACTAGAAAAGTGTAGAATAAAAAATTGTGCAACTTTCTCAAAAAGAAGTTCTGAAATTCAGAACTTCTTTTTTTGCTCTGATTTTTAATCGACACAATGTTCAGATTTTGTTAAAAAACTTCAAAATTATTTAATTTTATCTAGGTATAAATATTACTTTTTTGGTAAAAATGACGATTGATTCTCTCGCGGAAAAGTTTCATAATAACCAAGAAATAAGGTACTTATTTAAGTACAAAAATATCTTATAACGGTAACGACTCGAAATTTAAAAACCTTGCAAGGATGCTATTTACACGCTGAGGCAGGTTTTTTTGTGTGTATACACATTTCTCGTTGCCTACAGATTAAGTAGAAATGGAGGTGCCCTATGGATTCTGTATTTCAGAAAATAGAAGAAATAGAGAGAACCGCAGAAAGCATCGTGAAACGTGCGGAAGACGAGAAGTCTATGACAGACCAGCAGCTTCAAGACGAACGCGAAAAATTCGATGCGGATCTGGCTGATAAGACAGAACAGAAGATTAACGAGATCAGACAGGCTTCGGATGCCAAGATGAAGCAGATCATGGAAGATGAGAAGGAACGTCATCATTTCGTTATCGACAATCTTGAAGAAGATTTTAAAGAGAATCACGAAGCATATGCAAAGGAGATTCTAGAAAACATTATTAAGGTATAAGGCAGAGGTGAATTATGGGAAATGTAATGTCATACAGCGGCCTGACCACCAAGGTAAAGGCCATGCAGGCAAAGCTTCTGACCGATCAAGACTTTGAAAATATTGCGAATCTTCGCAGCGTTCCGGAGGCGGTGGAGTACCTGAAAGGAAAACCTGCTTATTCTGAGGCGCTGGGGAAGATGGATGATACCTTGTATCACCGTGGAAATGTTGAGAAAGTCTTAGGTCAATCCCTCTACGCAGACTATACCAGATTGTATCGATTTGCCGGCATGAGACAAAAGAAGTTCATGCGAGGGTTTTGGAAGCGATATGAGATTGATCTTATTAATTATTGCTTGAGAATCGTGTTTAATCACTATGATATTCCTTTTGATATTGATTATAAGAAGGAATACTTCGATAGGTATTCTCAATTGGATGTAGATAAGATGATCACATCTAGAAACATTCAGGAGCTTGTGGAAAGCTTAAAAGATACAGAGTATTATGAGCCTCTTAGTCCCGTGAAGGATAATCCGGATGCCACTCTGTATGATTATGAAATACTTTTGGAACAGCATTTCTTTAAGAATGCCTGGACCAAACAGCGTAAGGCGTTAGACAAGAACGAGCAGGAAATCTTTAAACGAGACTGTGGAACGAAGATAGATCTTTTGAATCTGAACTGGATCTATCGTGCGAAGAAGTACTACAACATGCTTGCTCCGGATATCTACCTTATGGTAATTCCGATCCAGTACCGTATTAAACCGGATGAGTTTAAGGCAATGGTGGAGGCACCAACAGTTGAACAATTTGTTCAACTTTTGAATAATTCGTATTATGAGAGAAGATTCCATGCCATGGCAAAATCAGAGAACATGGAAGAGTTCTATCGGGAATGTATGCATAATCTGTATATGTCCGATCGTCGGAGGAATCCTTACTCTCTGGCAACGGTTAATACTTACTTGTTCTTAAAAGAGGAAGAGATTGATCGTTTGATTACGGCCCTTGAGTGTATCCGCTACGGTCTGACACCTAGGGAGACACTGGGATACATAGGAGGTAAGAAAGAATGATAGTAAAGATGAAATTCTTGCAGATCAGCGGACCTCAGACAGACTTGGACAGAATGTGCAGAACTTATCTCACCAAGCATGAGATGCAGCTTGAGAGTGCACTGGCTGAGCTTAAGACCACCGATAATCTGCAACCTTTCATTGAAGTGAATCCGTACCGGGATCCACTGGCAAAAGCAGAACAGTTCTGCGAGCTTTTGGATAAGAATTTACAGGTAACTCCGGATACTTCCATGGAAGAAGAGGAAATGAAAACACTTCTTCGAAGCATCAACCATGATTATGTGGAGATGGATGAGAAGAAAGAATTTTTGAAAAAGAAGGCAGGAGAGCAGAAAGAAACTGCCAATGCCCTGGAGCCTTTTAGAGCTTTGGATGTAGATCTTGGACATATTTCTAATTACAAGTTCTTAAGGGTAAGATTTGGTCGAATCGGCCTGGATTACTACGATAGAATGCAGAAGTATCTGATGCAGGATGTAAATGCGGTATTCCTTGAAGGACTTCGAAACGACAGCTATGTTTACGGTGGATATATCGTAGCAAACAAAGATAAGGGAATGGTAGATGCCCTATTTAGTTCCCTTCATTTTGAGAGAATCCAGTTAACGGATGCTTATGAGGGAACTCCGGAGCAGATTTGGAATAAAGTCAATGCTGAGATGGAAGCTACCATGAAAGAGGCAGATGACCTTGAGAGCAAGCAGGCAACTCTTATGAGCAGCAATGCCGCAAAGCTTTTAGGTGCGAAGATGAGGCTTTCTGAACTGGCTGATTACTTTGATATTCGTAAGAAGGCAGCCATTACGGAGTCTGATGAGAACCAGGATGGCCATTATGTAATCTGTGGTTGGATGAGTGAAGCTGATGTAGAAAGCTTTATGGAAGAAATCAAGAATGATGACAAGGTTATGGCAGTCATCGAGGAAGATAAAGAGAAATTCTTCGGTGAGCCACCTACAAAGCTTAAGAATCCTAAGATCTTCAAGCCTTTCGAGATGTTTATTGAGATGTATGGTCTTCCGGCATCTGACGAGATGGATCCTACAATTTTCGTAGCTCTTACCTATACAATTATCTTCGGAGCAATGTTCGGAGATTTGGGACAGGGAGCTGTATTATTTATCGGAGGAGGTCTTCTTTATTTAATAAAGAAGATGAATCTTGCAGGAATTGTTTCTGTAGCAGGTATTTTCTCCATGATCTTTGGTGTATTGTACGGAAGTGTATTTGGATTTGAAGATATAATTCCGGCTCTTTGGTTAAAGCCTATGGATGCCATGACAACCCTTCCTTTCGTGGGACAGCTGAATACCGTATTTATCGTTGCGGTAGCAGTTGGTATGTGTCTGAACCTTTTGGTTATGGTATTCCAGATGATCAATGCGGCTAAGAGTGGAGATAAAGAGGACTTATTCTTCTCTCACAACGGATTAGCAGGATTTGTATTCTATGCATTTATCGTAATTACCATTGTCCTTTACATGACAGGACATAAAACACCAGGTAATGTTTTGATGGTTATCTTCCTGGGAGTTCCGATCTTAATGTTCTTTTTCAAAGAGCCTCTCGGAAACATCATCGAGAAGAGAAATCAGAAACTGGAAGGTGGCAAGGGAATGTTCTTTGTACAGGGATTCTTCGAGTTGTTTGAGACTATGCTCAGTTATTTCTCAAATACAATCTCTTATGTACGTATCGGAGCATTCGCAGTGAGCCATGCAGCTATCATGGAAGTTGTTCTTATGCTTTCAGGTGCTGAACAGGGAACTCCAAATATTCTTGGAGTTATCGTTGGTAACCTCATCGTTATGCTTCTTGAGGGATTGGTTGTTGGTATCCAGGTACTCCGTCTTGAGTACTACGAGATGTTCAGCCGGTTCTACAAAGGTAGCGGACGTGAGTTTAAGCCATTTAATAAAGTCAATAACAAGTAAAGGAACTTAAGATTTAAGGAGGACATTTAAAATGACACTAGCAGTTAAATTATTACTTATCGCAGCATTGGTGCTTGGCATCATCGTACCATTCGGAACATTTCTTTTAGGAGAGCAGTCTAAGAAACGTTACAAACGTGCTCTTGGAGCAAATGTATTCTTCGTATTTGGCGCTTTTGTAATTGCCGGAATCATGCTCTTTGCAGGAACTCCTGTACAGGCAGCGGAAGCAGCAGGAGCAGCAGCTAGTAATGCAACAGGATTTGGATATTTAGCAGCAGCACTTTCAACCGGTTTGGCTTGTGTAGGTGGTGGTATCGCCGTAGCAAGTGCAGCAAGTGCAGCGCTTGGAGCAATCAGTGAGGATTCTAGTGTACTTGGTAAGTCACTGATCTTCGTAGGTCTTGCAGAAGGTGTTTGTTTGTATGGACTTATCATCTCCTTCATGATCATTGGTAAATTGTAAGATGAAGATGTATCTGATCAGTGATAATGTCGATACTCTGACAGGTATGAGACTGGCAGGCGTGGATGGCGTTGTAGTTCACGAGAGAGAGGAACTGCGTACCGCCATTGAGACTGCTATGGATGATCCGGAGGTAGGAATCGTTCTTTTGACAGAACGGTTTGGACGGGAGTTCCCGGATTTGATCGATGAGATCAAGCTCCAGAGAACACAACCCCTTCTGGTTGAGATTCCTGACAGACACGGAACCGGACGTAAGAAAGACTTTATCACTTCTTATGTTAATGAGGCCATTGGGCTGAAACTGTAGAAAAGAGAAATTCATCCTCTGAAGATCTTTGGTCCGGAGGATGAATTTTAGGATAGTTCGTAAAATCAGAGAGAAGAAGGTGAGAAGCTTGACCATAGAAGAAAGAATTGACCATCTGCAGGAAGCTGCGATGGAAGAGGCGAGAGCCATGGCAAATGAGATCCGCACACAGCACAAGCGTACACTGACCGGTGTTTTGGATCAGCACAAGGGTGAAGCCAACAGACAGTATGATGTTCGCGTGAAAGCTGAGACAGTAACTGCCAGACAGCAGCAGAATATGGCAGTTTCCAAGGCGCAGCTGGAACTGAAACGTGAGTATGGCAAACGCCAGAAACAGTTGAAAAAAGAGCTGTTTAAGGAAGTTCAGAGCATGGTTTATGACTTCATGAAAACAGATGAATATAAAGAACTCCTGGTGGAATATATTAACAATGCAGCAGGATTTGCAAAGGGTGAGCAACTTACAATTTATATCAACCCTAGCGATGCTGACAAGAAAGATTACTTAGAGGAGCGCACTGGTATGGTGCTTACAGTAAGTAAGGAAGACTTTGTCGGAGGCGTAAGAAGCGTTGTAAGAGAGAAAAATATTTTGATTGATCATGCTTACAAGGGCGCTTTAGAGAAGGCATATCAGGAGTTTATGTTTAGAGGAGGTACAGGCATTGGATAAGAAAAGAACAGGTGTTATTTATGGCATCAACGGTCCTGTTATCTACCTGCAAGGAAAAAGCGATTTTAAAATGTCTGAGATGGTATATGTAGGTGAGGAGCGCCTGGTCGGCGAGGTTATCGCCCTTGATAAGGACCGCACCACCATCCAGGTTTACGAGGAAACTTCAGGACTTCGTCCGGGAGAAATTGTAGAAGCCAGTGGAGCACCGGTGTCCGTTACATTGGCACCAGGTATCCTGAACAATATTTTTGATGGTATTGAGCGTCCTCTGGAACGTATCGCAGAAGCAGGAGGAGCGTTTATTACAAGAGGTGTCGCAGTAAACTCTTTGGATGTAGAGAAAAAATGGGACACTCATATTACAGTAGCGGTAGGAGATGAAGTACACGGAGGAACTGTGATCGCAGAAGTTCCTGAGACAAGAGCGATCGTTCACAAATGCATGGTTCCACCGGATGTTGAAGTGGCAAAGGTTGTTGAGGTAGTAGCAGATGGACAGTATACCATCAACGATGTCATCGTTAAGATCCAAAGATCCAACGGTGAGATTCAGGAACTGACCATGACACAGAAGTGGCCAATTCGTGTGGCCAGACCGGTACACAAAAGATATCCGGCCAGCGTTCCGTTGGTTACCGGACAGAGAATTCTGGATACTATGTTCCCAATTGCAAAGGGTGGTACAGCAGCGATCCCCGGAGGATTCGGAACCGGTAAGACCATGACTCAGCATCAGATCGCAAAATGGTCCGATGCGGATATCATTATCTATATCGGATGCGGTGAGCGTGGAAACGAGATGACTCAGGTATTGGAAGAGTTTGGTGAGTTGGTGGATCCAAAGTCAGGAAATCCATTGATGGATCGTACTACTTTGATCGCCAATACTTCTAACATGCCGGTTGCAGCCCGTGAGGCTTCCCTGTATTCAGGACTTACATTGGCTGAGTATTACAGAGATATGGGATATGACGTAGCCATCATGGCAGACTCCACATCCCGTTGGGCAGAGGCTCTTCGTGAGTTGTCCGGACGTTTGGAGGAAATGCCGGCAGAGGAAGGTTTCCCTGCATACTTAGCTTCCAGACTTTCTGCTTTCTACGAGAGAGCAGGTATGATGCAGACTTTAGGCGGATCCACAGGTTCCGTTTCTATCATCGGTGCCGTTTCTCCACAGGGAGGAGATTTCTCCGAGCCTGTAACGCAGAATACCAAGCGTTTCGTACGTTGCTTCTGGGGACTGGATAAGTCTCTGGCTTATGCAAGACATTTCCCGGCAATTCATTGGCTTACAAGTTACAGTGAGTACTTAACAGACTTGAGTGGCTGGTATACAGATAACGTATCTCCGAAGTTCGTAGATTACCGTAACCGTCTCATGTCGATCTTAGGACAGGAGAACAGCTTGAACGAGATCGTAAAGTTGATTGGTGCAGACGTACTTCCGGATGATCAGAAGTTAATTCTTGAGATTGCAAAGGTTATCCGTCTGGGATTCCTTCAGCAGAATGCATTCCATAAAGATGATACCTGCGTATCTTTGGAGAAGCAATTTAAGATGATGGATACGATCCTTTATTTATACAAGAAGTGTCGTAAGCTCATTGCCATGGGACAGCCTATGTCAGTGTTAAAAGAAGAAGGTATTTTCGAGAAGGTAATTGCTATTAAGTACGATGTACCGAATGACAATCTCCAACTCTTAGATACTTATAAGAAGAAAATTGATGATTTCTATGACAGTGTATTAGCAAAGAACGCGTAAGGAGGAGAGGACATGGCAATAGAATATCTAGGCTTAAGTAATATCAACGGACCTCTCGTTGTTCTGGAAGGACTTCAGGATGCGTTTTATGATGAGATCGTTGATTTCGTGGTAGACGGCAACACACGAAAAATGGGCCGTATTATTGAATTAAATGAGGATAAGGCAGTTATCCAGGTATTCGAGGGAACAGAGAACATGTCCCTTACCAATACCCATACAAGACTTACCGGACATCCTATGGAGGTTGCAGTTTCTCCGGATATGTTAGGAAGAACCTTCAACGGTGTAGGAAAGCCAATCGATCATTTGGGACCGATTCTTTCAGACGATAAGAGAGATGTCAACGGACTTCCTTTGAATCCGGTTCGTCGAGAGTATCCTCGTAACTATATTCGTACCGGTATTTCCGCTATTGACGGACTTACTACTTTGATTCGTGGACAGAAGCTTCCAATCTTCTCGGGAAATGGACTTCCGCACGATCAGTTGGCAGCACAGATTGTTAAGCAGGCATCTCTTGGAGATGATTCTGATGAAGAATTCGCTATCGTATTTGCAGCCATGGGCGTTAAGCACGACGTAGCTGATTTCTTCCGCAAGACCTTTGAGGAAAGCGGTGTTTCAGATCACGTTTGTATGTTCCTTAACCTGGCAAATGACCCGGTAGTAGAACGTTTGATTACTCCAAAGGTTGCTCTTACAGTTGCAGAGTATTTGGCATTTGAGTGCAACAAGCATATCCTGGTTATCTTGACAGATATGACATCCTTTGCAGAGGCTCTTCGTGAGGTATCTTCTTCTAAGGGAGAGATTCCTTCCCGTAAAGGTTATCCTGGATACCTTTATAGTGAGCTTGCTACACTGTACGAACGTGCAGGTATCGTAGAGGGAGTAAACGGATCTGTAACCCAGCTTCCGATCCTTACAATGCCAAATGATGATATTACACATCCAATCCCTGACCTTACAGGATATATCACAGAAGGACAGATCGTATTGGATCGTAATCTTCACGGACAGGGCGTTTACCCGCCAATCAGCGTACTTCCTTCATTGTCACGTTTGATGAAGGATGGTATCGGTGAAGGATTTACAAGAGAAGATCATCAGGATCTGGCTAACCAGTTGTTCTCAGCTTACGCAAAGGTAGGAGAGGCAAGAAACCTGGCATCCGTAATCGGTGAGGATGAGCTTTCTCCAATCGATAAGAAATACATGGCCTTCGGTAAAGAATTCGAGAAGCGTTATGTAGGCCAGGGCCCAACAGAGAACAGAACCATTCAGGATACACTGGATTTAGGTTGGGAACTCTTAAGTCTTCTTCCGAAGAGTGAGTTGGATCGAATCGACACCAAGATCATTGATAAGTACTATCCGGGTGAGAAGACTGTGGAGGAAGAGGTATAGACATAGCCCGTTAAGTGTCTGCCTTTTTAAGTAGCAGTTTCTCATTGTCAAAGATAGTAAGAAAGGAGTCGATATATGGATCCAAGAGAATTTCCCACCAAAGGTAATCTGATCGCGGCTAAGAATTCTCTGGCTCTTGCCAAACAGGGATATGACCTGATGGACAAGAAAAGAAATGTGCTCTTAAAGGAGCTGATGACCCTCATTGATGAGGCGAAAGAGATCCAGGAAGAAATCGACAGCACATTTACAAAGGCATATGCCTGCTTGCAACGTGCCAATATTGAACATGGTATCAGTAGGGTAGAGCAGCTGGCATTCACCGTGCCAATTGAGGATTCCATCCGAATTCAGGCAAGAAGTATCATGGGAACTGAAATTCCCCATGTAAAATACGATTCCAAGGAGAACAATCTGACGTACTCCTTCGGAACCACAAGGGAGTCTATTGATATTGCCAGAGAGGCCTTCCGAGAAGTGAAGGATCTGACCATAAAGTTATCTATGGTAGAGAACTCCGCCTACCGGCTGGCTACCAATATCAAGAAGACCCAGAAGAGAGCAAATGCTCTTAAAAATATTACGATTCCTATGTACACAGAGCTTGTGCGTAATATTAACAATGCACTGGAAGAGAAGGAACGTGAAGAATTCACAAGACTGAAAGTTATTAAGAGTATGAAGACCAAGAGTGCTTGATGCAGAATGCTTTCGGATTTTGGAGGATTTCAAATTAGATTAAGAAATCAAATAAAAAAACAGGGACTGTCATATGGTGGCAATCCCTGTTTTTTGTTGAAATTAAGAGTCGGGACGCAATGCTAAGGGGATGGTATGCTGTCAAGACACCTTGCGGGTCCTACTCGCTGCACCTGCTGATTCGCTCAGGCTCTTGCGCAACTCGTCCTTGGCATTGCAGTTTCATCCATATGATTCAGATAGAAAGAGGTAATACTTCACGCACTGTTAGAATATCTTTGTATACGGAAAATTTGATTCGCAGTCCCGCATAATCCATGCCGTAGATCCTGTCAGGATCGTTCTGATAAGAAGGTCTTGGATCCTGGGAGAGGATTTGTCTTAGGGCGTCTTGTTTCTCAGATGGAATCAGGGTTTCTAGGGAAGTGTTTGTCTTTGGGTCTGTTTCGAAGTTGACTTGGAGGCGATCATCTTTGTGCCGGTCGGAGAAGCTTCCTTTGGCCTCGGGTTTTGCGTCTACGTAGGGAAGGTAGGGTTTGATGTCATATATGGGTGTTCCGTCCATCATGTCGATGCCGGAGACTTGAAGGATTGTTCCTTCGTTGGAATTTTTTTCTACGGAGATGAGTTTTACGCAGGATAATCCTATAGGATTGGGGCGGAAGGGAGATCTGGTGGCGAAGACACCGACTCTTTCGTTGCCGCCTAGTCTTGGAGGTCTTACGGTGGCATGCCAGGTGTCCTGTCGCACTTCTGAAAATCCCCACAATAGCCAGAGATGAGTGTAATTTTCTATGCCTCTTAGGGCTTCGGGATTTCGATATTCCGGTTTAAAGACGATGCGGCCCGTGGTATCAGCCAGGCCGCTCTGTCGTGGAAGTCCGAATTTTTCCGGAAAATCAGTATGTATGGTTGCTATTTGTTTTAAAGTCAAATCTTGAGACATTCTTAGATATCCTTCTCTGCTATTTTTGATATGTATAATTGCAACTATTCAGAACTTTTTTGTAGAACACCGTTATGCATGGCTCTGAAGGGTTACGCATGTTTTAAATTATAGTGCCATTTGTATACTGCACTGCCGATGATAATCAGGTATCCGATGATACTTAAGACATCCGGAATCTGTCCCAGGAAGACGAACCCCAGGATAGCTGCGAAGATTACCTGAGTGTAATCAAATACGGAGATTTCTTTTGCAGGAGCCTTGGTATAGGCCTTGGTTATGGAAAGCTGTCCACCTGCTGCGGAAGCTCCGGCTAAGAGTAACATTAGCATTTGGTGAAGGGTCATTGGCTTAGCGCCTACAATAAGGAATGGCCCTGTTACAATGCAGGAGAATACGGAAAAGAACATGACGATGACAGGACCACGCTCGCCGTTGGTTCCTAATTTCCTGACAAAGGTGTAGGCGATTCCGGCGCCTAAGCCCCCGATTACACCTGCCATAGCATAGAAAAATTGCATGTTCATGGATGGCTTTACTACGAAAATAGCACCGATAAAAGCAACAATCACGCAGCTCCATTCGATTTTATTTGCCTTCTCCTTCAAAATAAAATAGGACATGATAATGGCAAAGAACGGGGACAGCTTGTTTAATATGTTGGCATCAGCGATATTTAATTTGTCGATGGCGTAGAAGTTGCAGATTAAACCTGTAGTTCCGAAGAAGCTGCGAAAGAAAAGATCCTTCCAGCTCTCTCTTTTGATTTTGAATCCCCCTTCGCTTCTTGCAAGAAGAACGATGGCCACTACAGCGGCTACAGCATTTCGAAAGAAAGCTTTCTGCATGGTGGGAAGATCCCCGGACAGTCTTACAAAGAATGTCATGAGAGCGAAGAAAAATCCTGCCATAATAATATACATAATTCCTTGTTTTTTATCGTTCATGAAAACATCTCCTTTATAAA
>CAVKOU010000045.1:0-1390 GCA_963658085.1 bacterium | reverse complement strand
GTGGCGATTCCCATAGGGAACAGCGTATCCGGAAACCATAAGGAAGTCAGATACACGCCTGGAATTCGCATACAGCAAATGGCGATAATATTGTGCAAAAAAGAAATTTCCGATCTTCCATAGGCACAAAAATAACCGCTGAAGCTAAAATGAATTCCAGCAAAAATACAGTCAAAAATATATCCATGGATGTACTGTTCTCCGAGGAGGATAACTGCATGATCAGAAGTAAACAATCCAACAATAGTTCCGCCAATAAACTGCACTGCAATGGAGACCACAAGTCCGTAGGCTACGGTAATACAAATGGCATAATGAAGAGTCGAGGAGGCTCTGTCGTGCTGCCCGGCCCCCACGTTCTGAGCTCCCAGGGCAGATACCGTGGAGAGCATGGAAGAAGGAACCAAGAATACAAAGCTAATAACTTTCTCGACGATACCAACTGCAGCTGCGGCATTTAATCCCCTTCGGTTGGCAATCACCGTAATGATCAAAAAAGCAATTTGAATAAATCCGTCCTGGAGAGCAATGGGAACTCCGATTCGAATGATCTGTTTCATGATGGAAGGCATTGGCTTTAAATCCTTACGTCTTATGGAAAGTCCCAAATTCTTTTTTGTAAGAATCGCAACCAGTGCCAAAATCACACTGATGGTCTGAGAGAGAGTAGTTCCAAGAGCGGCACCGGAAGGCCCCATAGAAAAAGCTCCCATAAAAAGATAATCCAGACCAATATTACATAAGCATGCAACTGCGATAAAATACATAGGAGTTTTGGAATCTCCAAGGCCTCGGAAAATCGAGCTGATTACATTATAAGCCGTAATAAAAGGAATCCCTATAAAGCAGATCACAAGATACTGAATTGTTCCATCCACTGCTTCTGCAGGAGTGGACATCAGGGAAACAATCGGTCTTACAAACAACAGAAGAATCCCTGCCAGAAGAATGGATGACACAATAAAAAGAGTCACCGTATTTCCAACAACAAGAGAAGCTCTGTCTTTATCTTTGGCACCGATGGATTGACCGATACATACGGTAGTTCCCATAGCCAGTCCCACAATCACAACCGTGATCATGTGCATGATCTGACTACCTACAGATACAGCAGTGGTGCTGGCAGCTCCCTCAAATTGACCGATGATAAAAAGATCCGCCATTCCATATAAAGTCTGTAAGAAATAGGATAATAAATAGGGAAGTGAAAAATAGGCAATATTTTTAAGAACACTTCCGGAAGTTAAATCTCGTTTCATAGAAATTAGAATCCTCCAATTTTAGAATGATGGTTGTCTGATTTTCAAAAAGGCAACAAGTTTTATTATACGCTTATTTTAGAAGGATGTAACGGAGAAAATTGTGTTTTCTAACGTTCTTGAGGACTCTT
>CAVKOU010000044.1:10768-15867 GCA_963658085.1 bacterium | reverse complement strand
AAATAATACCACCATGAGAGTTCGTAATGGCAACGATTAAACAGTGTCGCTTTACTAATAATTAAAATGCATATATGATTTAGCCATAGGATAAATGAAAAGTAACAAAACGACACAAAAAGACAATTTGTTAGAAAATTAAGGAACCATAAGCAAAGATGCACATACAGTAGTACATGTGCATATTTTTTTACACGATAGTGATTTTGTTAATCTTTTCTCAAAAGTGTATAAAATTTCTCTATCTGTGTAAGCTTAGGAATCGAGGTGCAAAGATGAATTATATTTTTCCATTGAGACAGCATGTAGGAGCACCGGCAGAGGCGAAGGTTTCAGAAGGAGACCTGGTAAGCCGTGGTGAACTTATTGCCTGTCGCCCGGAGGGAGCCTTAAGTGCCAACATTTTTACCAGCGTAAGTGGAAAGGTAGCAAGTGTTGACGAAGAGAAGATCGTGATTGAGGAATCCGGAACAGATTTTGATACCTATCTTCCCCTTAAGAGTGAAGACCCTAAGAGTCTGATTGAAGAGTCTGGTATCGTAGGACTTGGAGGAGCGGGATTTCCAACTTCTGTGAAGCTGAACGCTCATTTTGATGAAGGTGGCTATGTACTAGTGAATGCAGCAGAGTGTGAGCCAATCCTTTCTCATAACATTGCAAGGATCGAGAAAGAACCGGAGAAACTTTTGGCCGGACTTAAGATTGTTATGAACCTTGTGAATGCCGAAAAGGGGATTATAGCCATTAAGGGTGTTCATGAAGAGGCTATCGAGGATCTGAAGAAGGTTATCGATGATTCTAATATTACAGTATTTCCGTTAGATAACATTTATCCGATGGGAGAGGAACGGGCCATCGTTCGTGAAACCCTTGGAATCTTACTGGAGCCGGAACAGCTTCCTATGGCGGCAAATGCCATAGTTATTAATGCAGAGACTGTATTTAAGATTCGGGAAGCTGTTGAGGAGAAGAAACCATTAATTGATAAAGACATGACAGTTGCAGGGAAGTTAAAGGACGATGCGACCATTCATGTATTCTTAGATGTACCGCTTGGAACCCCGGTAGCAGAAGTATTTGACATGGCAGGAGGCCTTGGACCTCGCTATGGCGAACTGATCATGGGTGGACCATTTACAGGAAAGAGAACCTCTCTTGAGGCACCGGTTATTAAAACCACCGGAGGACTTTTGGCGGCAGAGGAATTTTTCCCGGGACCGGAAAAGATCGGACTTTTAGTCTGTGCCTGCGGTGCTGATGAGGCAAGACTCAGACAGCAGGCAGAAAGCATGGGATCGGAAGTAGTAGGAGTTGAATTCTGCAAGCAGGCAAGACCTGTGAAAGCTTCCAGAAAATGTGAAAACCCGGGTAAATGTCCTGGACAGGTACAGAAAGTTATGGCTCTTAAGAAAGCCGGAGCACAGGCCGTTCTTATCAGCAACTGTACAGACTGCAGCAATACGGTAATGTCCTGTGCGCCACAGCTTAAGTTACCGGTTTACCATTGTACTGACGGGGCCTTACGCGCCGTTAATTATAAAATGATAAGACGTTTTCGTCGAGAAGGATAAGGAGGAGCAAGAATGTCTATCACACAAGAAACATTGCAAAAACATTTGAAAGACCCTGCAATTTTTTGTTGCAGGAGAGAGAAAGGCCTGGTAATCAGCGCAGCTGACCTAGAAGACCCGGGCTTATTCGATGACATGGTAGATGCAGGTCTTTTGACCTTGAGTCCGGATGGACTTCGCATCGAGCAGGTAATCGGAAGCACATTAGTAACAGATGTGGAAGCATTGACACCAATCACAAGAGAGGTTCTTGACAAAGTGAATGAAGTGGAGGACGAGGTGAAGGAAGAGAAAGAGGCAGAGCCTGAAGCAGAGACACCGGCACCAGTAATCACTCAGACCACAGGAGGAAATGGCATGATTCATATTGAAATCGGAAAAGCAGAAAAATTTGAAGGCTTAAAGCTTGATGTACCTGTAGTTGCAGCAGCTCCTGCAGCAGTACCGGCGCCTGCAGCACCGGCTGCAGAAGAGAAGACTGGAGAAAAGACAGTCATCAGAAGCCTTATTAAGAAGCACATCAAGATTAAAGATGTAAAGCTTGGAGATAAGACATCCATCGAGGACGGTGTGATCACCATCGACAAGAACATTGTAAATGCAGCAGTGAAAGAAGATGTTCTTTGTAAGAGCCTTGAGTTAGATGTAATCTATCCTGATCAAAGACATGTATATACAGAGACTATTATGGATGTTTGCCCAATCGCTACAAAGGTTGACGGAGAACTTGGCGAGGGTGTTACAAAGGTTGCTGACGGTGTTGTATTTATGCTGACAGGTGTTGATGAGGATGGCGTTCAGGTTCATGAGTTTGGATCTTCTGAAGGATACTTAGATGAGAAGATGTATTTTGGACATCCGGGATGCGCAGACGAGAATGATATCATTATCCGTTGCCATGCAGTCATCGAGAGATTATCAGGAATGACAAGACCGGGCCCGTTTGCAGCACACAAGTGCCAGGACTACATTATCCAGGCAATTCGTGACGAGTTAAAGGGATACGAAGGAGAGGTTGTACGCGAGGAAGTTTGCGAGGACGTTCGTCGTGTAGGAAATCCACGTGTTGTATTAGTAAAAGAGATCATGGGACAGGGAGCTATGCATGATAACGTAATCTGCCCAACAGAGCCTTGCGGAATCTTAGGTGGACAGAAGAACGTAGACTGTGGTAACGTTCCGATTATCTTAACACCGAACCAGGTAAGAGATGGATCTATCCATGCACTTACATGTATCGGACCTGCTACCAAAGAGATGACTCGTCATTACATTCGTGAGCCACTGGTAGAAGGACTTGCAGCAGATGAAGAATTAGACTTAATCGGTGTAATCTGTATCGGATCTCCACAGGTTAACGATGAAAAATTATGGGTATCTGAGAGATTAGGATCCATGCTTGAGGCTCTTGACCTTGATGGATGTATCATCACAACTGAAGGATTTGGTAATAACCATATCGATTTTATCCAGCATATCGGACAGGCTGGTAAGAGAGATATTCCGGTTGTAGGAGTTTCCTTCTGTGCATATCAGGGACAGTTGGTTGTTGGAAATGAGTACGCTACAGCAATGGTTGAAGAGAATATGGATCAGGGTGGATTCGAGAACGATATCGCCGGATGCTCATGTGTAACCAAGGAAGTAGCAGCACGTGCTATTCAGATGCTGAAGAATAAGATGGCTGGTGTTGAAGTATTACCGGCAGAGAAGAAGTGGAACAATGATGTTATCAATGAAAACAACAAGCTTCTTGGACTTCCAGAGACAAAATTAGTAGAAAGCGGAACATTACACTAATGGATTATATGATCAACCCTGTGAAAATGGGAGGCCTTGTAAAGGCAGTAAATGGTGATAATATAAAAATTCACCTTCACGGAAGATTGGGTGTTATCACCGTAAAAAGAAATATGATTTTATCAGATGAAGAAATCGTACCCGGACATGATCTGGAGTTTTACTTTAGCTATATCCAGGTGGTGGATCATCCGGAAAACTATGATTCGTCCAGTATCACTGTTTATCAGGAGGTGGCACCTTGCCTTATAGGAGGGACCCTGACACAGGTCAATGACACAGCCGTAGAAGTAACTATAATGGATAATCTTGGAACAATCGCAGTGCCGAGACGCTGGGTATTCACTCCGGTAGTCTTGAAAGAAGGGCAGCAGGTAGAGTTTAGCTTTAGCTGCATGACCGTAAAGTGCAAACGCGACATTCCCGTAGAGATGATTTAAGGAGGATAAACCATGAAATTAACAACCAAGGAAGGTATGCGTTCAGAAATATTCGTACCCATCACACCAAAGCCGGTGTTTACAGAATTAAAGAAACCTCTTAGCGAGTGTAAGGTTGCATTTATCACAGCCGGTGGAATTCACATTAAGAGCCAGACACCATTTAATACATCGGGAGATTTCAGCTATCGTACCATCCCATTTGATACACCATCTGATCAGTTGATGGTAACACACGGTGGATTCGATAATTCTGATATCAATAAGGACGTAAATGCAATGTTCCCAATCGATCGTCTTCACGAATTAGTAGAAGAAGGATTTATCGGATCCCTTGCAGATGAGACCTATACCTTCATGGGCGGCGGCGGAAACGTTGAGAAGTTTACCAACGAGACCGGACCGGAAATCGCTCGTAAATTAAAAGAGCAGGGCGTAGACATCGTACTTTGTACAGGCGGATGCGGAACCTGCCATCGTTCAGCAACAATCGTAACAAGATGCTGTGAGGAAGCGGGAATGAGCTGCGTAGTAATCGCTGCCCTTCCACCAATCGCAAGACAGCAGGGAGCTCCGAGAATTACAGCACCACACGTGCCGATCGGATCTAATGCCGGAGAGCCGAACAACATTCCGATGCAGACAGCTATCGTAAAAGAGTCTTTGGAGTGGGTACGTGATTGCCCGAGCTTCAATCAGACAAAGGTACTTCCATATGAGTACAGACACAATGTATAAAAATTAAAACGAAAAATAGAATCGAGTGGTGCCTCTCATAAAAGGGGCATCACTCTTTGTTTTTCCTTTTATATGCATAGTTGTCCAAGTGAATTTGGTTGGTAGATAGAAATCTTGCTGGTAGAAGACTGTAGAATTATATCGTGTTTCGTCGGATGGGAAATTTCGATTGACAGACGGTGTTGTTCTTGCTATAAAAGAAGATATCAAAAGCATTTATTTTTCTTAATTTTCTAGTAAATTTCTATATCTTTATATGATCCGCCGATTTTCTCGGCAAAAGAAATCTCAATGCTTGAAACTTTAATTAATTCAGCAGGAGATTTCGAGGAGCCGGTTGGCATTTTCGTTCCTGCGCATCGAAAGGAGAACCTGCCTATGGCTAGAAAAAACGAACAGAATATTAAGAGAAACTACAAGGATAGTTTGTTTCGGATGTTGTTCAAAGATCCGGAACACTTGCTGGAATTGTATAATGCGATCAATGGAACCCATTCGAAAATGCTGTTACTCATGCTATAGATGAATGTATTGCTGAAGGGATTCTTAC
>CAVKOU010000044.1:0-10634 GCA_963658085.1 bacterium | reverse complement strand
AAAAAGGTTTGGCAGAAGGAAGAGAAGAAGGAAGAGAAGAAGGAAGAGAAGAAGGTATAAAAGAATTGATTAGAAATATGCATAAAAATGATTTTTCATTAGATCAGATTTCCTTGGCAACACAAAAGAGTGTTGAAGAAATTGAGAAAATTATAAAAGAGATTGCGTATATATAATAAAAAGAAACAAGTTCTTTTGAGAAAGATAATTATTTGAAAGAACTTTACAAAACATCTTCTTGTAGAGTATTATAGATTTTGTAGAAGAGGAGTAGTTGCATAGAATGCTATCAGATTCTATGTTGCAGGTTTCGTCAGTACGATTATGAAAGCATGATCCGGGGCCTGTGGAGCTGGAGAAAAGAAATGAGTTCAACGAGATTTTCTGCGTACTATTTTGGTACGCGGAAAGTCTCTTTTTTTTTACAAAGAAAGGAGCAGATTATGAAGCAAAACTATCAGAAAACGATTTCGGAGCTTTTTACCGATTATGGCCTGGAAAAATCTACATACGAAACCACCGGTCTAACAAAAGAAGAGGTGAAAAAGCGTAAGGAAACTTACGGAGAGAATATCCTGGAAGAGGGGAAACGAAAATATCCGTTCATCATCTTTCTGGAGCAATTTAAGGATTTGTTGGTGATCATTCTGATCATAGCAGCCCTGATTTCCATGGCCTCCGGAAGCGTGGAGAGCACCATTGTAATTTTTGTAGTGCTGATTTTAAACGGAATCTTAGGAACCGTCCAGTATGTAAAAGCAGAAAAGTCTTTGGATTCTCTGAAAGCATTATCCTCCCCTCATGCGAAAGTTCTGCGGGACGGAGAAAAGATTGAGGTGTTATCAAAGGATATCGTGCCGGGAGACCTCCTCTTATTAGAAGCAGGAGATATGGTGGTAGCCGATGGAAGAATTTTAAAAAACTTTTCTCTTCAGGTAAATGAAAGTTCCCTGACAGGAGAATCTACCAATGTAGATAAAAGCGAAAACCTAAAGGGGCAGAAAAAAAATACAGAAGAAATTACAGAAGGAGTCTCAGAAGAAGCCGTAGAAGGATCTCTGATAGAAGCTTCAGAGGTTCCCCTTGCAGACCGCACGAACATGGTTTACGGAGGTACCTTGGTAACCTACGGCCGGGCAGAGGTACTGGTAACAGAGACTGCTATGAACACGGAGATGGGTAAAATTGCAAGCCTTATGAATGCCACCAAGGAAAAAACTACCCCTCTGCAGCGAAGTCTGGATGAATTTAGTAAGAAACTTGCTATCGCCATAATGATTATATCTGTCATTGTACTGGGACTCAGATTGTACCAGGGAGAAGCAATATTAGATGCCATGATGTTTGCGGTAGCACTGGCTGTGGCAGCCATTCCGGAGGCACTAAGTTCTATTGTCACAATTGTACAGGCCATGGGAACTCAGAAGATGGCAGCAGATAATGCTATCATCAAAGAACTGAAAGCGGTAGAAAGCTTAGGCTGTGTTTCTGTCATTTGTTCGGATAAAACCGGAACTCTGACCCAGAATAAGATGACAGTGGAATACATATATATAGGAAATAACAGTATTCCTATCGGTGAAATCAACATTTCCAACACTACAGATTCGAAGGGGATAAAAGAAGCCTGTTCTTCCCTGGTTTACAAAAAAGAGGACCTGGCGGTCAGACTTATTTTGGCAAGTATTCTGTGTAATGATTCAGTAATTGCAGAAGATGGAACAGAAATCGGAGATCCTACAGAGACAGCCCTTATAACCTTGGCGAGAAAGCTAAAAATTTCCGATACAGAGCTAAAAGAAGCGATTCCACGCATCGATGAGATTCCCTTTGACTCTGATCGAAAGTTAATGACTACCAAGCATGAACTTATGGGAAGCCAGATGATCTTTACAAAAGGAGCTCTGGATGTACTGTTGGATCGATCCACCCACATTGCTTTAGGAAACGGTGTGGTGCCTATTACAGAAGCTCACAAAAATACCATCCTAAAACAAAACAAGGAATACTCCGAGCAGGGGCTTCGAGTGTTATCTTTCGGATACAAGGAGCATAAAGAAAATGATTCCCTGACCCCAGACCAGGAAACCGGCTATACTTTCCTGGGTCTGATTTCCATGATGGATCCACCGAGGGTAGAATCTGCTCAGGCTGTAAAAGAAGCGATCGAAGCAGGCATTAAACCGGTTATGATTACAGGAGATCATAAAATTACCGCTACAGCCATAGCAAAGAAAATCGGTATTTTTACAGAAGGAGATCTTGCTCTTACAGGTCAGGAGTTAGACGCCATGACCAATGAAGAACTGGATGAAAAATTGTCTCACATCTCTGTCTATGCCAGAGTAAGCCCGGAAAATAAAATCCGTATCGTGGAGAGGTGGCAGGAGAAAGGTAATATCGTAGCCATGACAGGAGATGGAGTAAACGATGCCCCGGCCCTGAAAAAAGCCGATATTGGAGTGGCCATGGGAATCACGGGGACTGAGGTATCCAAGGATGCGGCGGCTATGATTCTATCTGATGATAACTTCGCCACTATCATAAAAGCAGTATTGAACGGACGAAATGTCTATCGAAATATAAAAAATGCCATAGGATTTTTATTATCAGGAAATCTGGCGGCTATATTGGCAGTACTATATTGCTCCATAGCCGCTCTGCCGACACCTTTTGAGCCGGTACACCTCCTGTTTATAAATCTCTTAACCGACTCTTTGCCGGCGCTGGCTATCGGCATGGAACCGGCAGATTCTGGATTGTTAAAACAGCCGCCGAGAAATCCGAAAGAAGGAATCCTTACCAAAAACTTCACGTTGCAGCTCCTTGGCTATGGAACCTTGATCGCAATCGTATCCATGACAGCCTTCTATCTGGGATTAGAAACAAATCCGGCTACTGCCAGTACCATGGCTTTTGCCACCCTGACCCTGGCAAGACTTTTCCATGGCTTTAATTGCAGAAGTAACCTGCCATTAATCAAATTGGGACTGACCAGTAATATCTGGAGTCTGGGGGCATTTGGACTTGGTACACTACTTCTGGTGGCGGTGTTGACAATTCCGGTATTTTCAAGACTATTCTTAGTTGCGAACTTGAGCGTGGAGCAGATGGGATGGATTCTGGGACTGGCAGTATTGCCTACGATAGTTGTACAGGGAAATAGACTTCGTACTCAGAAAAGTTGATAAATTGTCGAAAAAATTCTGGGGGGGGATAAACCATTGTCGGAAAAGCGTGGAAATAAAATGCGATGTTTTTCCTGAAAAACATCAAAAAACTGCATTTTAGCAGGTGTTTACCTTGACGGATTATAGATAAAACCTTTACAATACAAAAGTAATTATGAAAAACCTATGAATTTTGTCGAAGGAGAGTCGGAAAAAAGATTCTCTCGTTTTGCGACTTTAATTATAACAGAAAGGTACTAGCCGGATGAAAGATATAGTTTTACACGAGAAAGCGGTATTATCTCCCGTTATGAGTGATATTTACCGGAGAATTCGAACCAATATTGAATTCACGGGTATTGATAATAAGGTGATCTGCATCACCAGCTGCGAGGAAAACGATGGAAAGACCAGTGTTTCCTTCAACTTAGCCAAGAGCTTTGCGGAGAATGGAAACCGTGTACTCTTCATCGATGCAGACATGAGAAACTCTGTATTGGCAGAACGTTACGATTACCCGAAGAAATTGGTAGGGCTTAGTCACTATCTGGCAGGGATTAATCCGGGATCCGAGTGTATTTATGCTACGAATATTAAGAAACTATATATGATTCCTACCGGTCGTTTTTCTAAAAATCCAACAGAGCTTTTGGGAAAAGAAACTTTTGTGAAGCTCTTGGAGGGTATGAGACAAAGCTTTGACTATATTATTATAGATACTCCGCCTTTGGGACTTGTAGTAGACGCTGCGGTAGTCGCTAAGGTTTCCGATGCATCTGTTATGGTAATTTCACCGAATACTGCAAGCTATCGGACTGCTCAGGGAGTCATCAGCCAGTTGCGCAATGCCAATGAGAACTTCCTTGGTGTTATCATGAACAAGATGGAGAAATCCAGTGATGGAAAGAAATATGGCTATGGTTACGGCTATGGCTATGGAAATTCCCAGGAGTAATATAGAATTAGGCAAAGGAAGAAACTAGAATGAATGAAAAGAATATCTTGGTAGAAGATCAGGAAGTAGAGATTGATCTTGTACGCTTGTTTTTTTACTTACTTAAGAGATGGAAGAGTCTCTTTATGGCAGCACTGATCGGTGCGGTGGCGGCAGCAGGAATTACATTGGTTCAGCCTCCGCAGTATGAGTCTAACTCTACACTATATGTGCTTTCCAAATCCACCAGTATTACCTCTGTGGCAGATTTGCAACTTGGTACCGCTCTTACCTCGGACTATACTGAGATTGCTACCAGTAAGCCGGTAATCGATACAGCTATCGAAAAGCTGAAGAAAAAAGACGATATTGAGCTTACAAGAGAAGCCGTAAAAGGCATGGTGGAAGTATCTAATAAATCGGATACCCGTATGTTAGTGATCACCGTTACCAGCGATGATGCGGACCTTTCTTATAAGCTGGCAGATGCCCTTACTACAGCTTCTGTCGATCAGATGGCCAGCATTACACAAACAGACAAACCTACGATTGTAGAGGAACCGGAAGTGGCAGATAAACCGGTGGACAACGGATTATACAAACACGTTGCCATTGGATTCTTGATTGGCCTTGTACTTCTTGCAGGACTCTATACCGTAAGCTTTGTATTAAATGATGAAATTAAGACTGAAAAAGATGTAGAGACTTACTTACAGGTAAGCATCCTTGGAACCATTCCGGTAGATAAAGAGTTAAAAGCGATTGCCAGAAGGGAAAAGAAGGAAGCAAAGCGTCGGAAGAAATCCGGCAAATAGGAGATGAATCAGATTCATGGGTAGAAAAATTATATTTTGGGTCTGCGCAGTGGTTTTGGTTGTTGCCATCGGTGTGGCAGGCTATACCTTACTTGGCAGTCACGACACCAAGCAGAAAGACGAAGAGCTAAGAGCAAGAGTGGCTGTGGATACAGATAGTTCAGATACCGAAGATAGTGATGGTGAAAGCGAGAGCGCTCCACAAATTCCGGTAGATTTTGATAAATTACATCAGGAGAATCCGGATATCTACGCATGGATCAATATTCCTGATACAGACATTGATTATCCGATCCTTCAGAGCAAAGAGGAGGATGATTACTACTTAAACCATACCGTAGATGGAACGGAAGGACTTCCGGGATCCATCATGACAGAGTATAGCTACAACCAAGATCCTTTGACGGATCCTGTAACAGTGATCTATGGTCACAATATGAAGGATGGCTCCTATTTCAGTCATTTGCATGATTATCAGGATGAGACCTTCAGAAATGAACACTCTACTATAGAGATTTATACAGAGGATAGTATTTATACTTACAAGGTATTTGCGGCCATCACCTATGATGACAGACATATCTTAGATACCTATAACTGTAAAACTACAGAAGGTTATCAAGGCTTTTTGAATTCTTTGTCTACGGTACGCAACATGCCATCCTGGTCAGAGGACCCTTTGCCGGTAACTACAGAGAATCGGATTATCATCCTTTCTACCTGTAACAATAACTCTGATCAACGATTTATCGTAGGAGCGGTGTTAACCGATGTACAATAAAAATCAAAAGATCACGCTGATCCTTATGGTAATACTTACCATACTGACGGTAATAGCTGCAGGCCTTATCGTTAAGGATAAAAGAAGCCGGGAAAGCAAGGCGTTGGAAGGAAATACTTCCACTCAGAGTCAGTCTCAGGCCGGCAGGGATCAGATCGAGTACAATGGAAAAACCTATGAATACAATTCCAATCTTACCAATATCCTCTTCATGGGGATTGATAAGGCAGATGATATAGACAAGACATATATGCCGGGAGAGGCAGGTCAGGCAGATTGCATTATGCTTCTATCCTTGGATCAAGATACCAAGGAGGCAAATATTTGGCAGATCAACCGCAATTCCATGACCCAGGTAGATCTTTACGATGTCTCCGGTAATGCTTATAAAACCATCAATAAACAGCTGGCCACCCAATATGCCTATTGCATCGGTGGAAGCAGAAGTTGTTGGGCTACGGAAAAGACCGTAGGAAACATGCTCTATGACCTTCCTATTGACGGATATGTATCCCTGGCTGTAGATGGGATCTCAGAGATCAACGACGCATTAGGCGGAGTGAAAGTTACCATGGTAGAGGCCGATGAGGCGGTGGATGCTTCCTTTGTTGCAGGTACCGATGTGGTGCTGAAAGGAGACTTGGCAGAAACCTATGTTCGCCGCAGAGACATTAACGTGTTCGACAGTGTTACTGACAGGATGCGCAGGCAGACTACCTATATTACAGCCATGATCAGTCAGATGAAAAATAAAAGCGGGTCATCTTTGTATGACACTCTTTCACCATTTTTAGATAACTACATCCTGACGGATTTAGATGCAGGGCAGTTAGAAGCCCTGAAAAATTACGAATACAAGACAGATGATGTTCATTATCTTCCGGGGGAGACTACCATGGGAGAAAAGTATGAAGAATTCCATATAGACGAGACCAAACTTCAGCAGATGTTGATTGACAACTTCTATACAGAGGTGGAATAGAAGGTCTCACATAAAACTCGATGTCGCAATTTTATTTGATATAGAAAACGCATGTAATGTCGGCAGACTTCTGTCAGATATTGCAAATATTATGAAAGGAGAGACCTAAGATGAAAAAAGTAGTCACAGTATTGATGGCAGCTATCATGACTTTTGGATTAGCTACAACAGCATTTGCAGCAGGAAGTGTTACTGCAGACACTACTGTTATTGAGTCAGCAACTGACGTAAACGGTAACTCTGTAGCACTTGTTAAAAAGGAAACTTTTGAAGATCCAGAACAGCAGGCTGCTGCGGATGAGCTGAAAGCAGATTCAGCGAAAGTTTTAGCAGAGACTAAGACTGATGTAAATGCATCTGCATACACTTGCGTAAGTGTATTTGATCTTACAATCGACGGAGATCCAGAGTTGGTTGAATGGCCACTTTACACTACTATCAGCGTACCTGAAGTAAGTGTAGGAGACACTGTTGTTGTACTTCACTATGTAAATGGTGCATGGCAGTCAGAGGAAGTTACTGCTGTAGAAGCAGGAAAAATCCAGGTGAAGTTTGATTCTCTTTCACCAGTTGCTGTTTATGTAGCAAAGGGTGCATCTACCACAGATGGTGAGAAAGTTGCCAGCGACAACAAGACTACAACCGTAGCTTCCGGAAGTACCACTGCAAGCAGCACAAGTAGTTCAAACAACACAAGCAGCACAAGCAGCACAACTGGAAAGACTTCTCCACAGACTGGTGCAACACCAATCGTAGAGATGATGGTTGTAATGGCAGCTTTGGCTGCAGCTGGAATGTGCGTAACAGCTAGAAGAAAAGACGCATAATACTTGTTCTACCTAATGTAGAACCGGGGGGGTGGGACTTATATAAGTCCCACTTTCCAGTTAAAAAAATATTTAACAGGGGAAACGATATATGAGCAATGGGGCAAGAAAAAGAATCATAGGATACTGGGACGTACACTGCCATCTTTTGCCGGGAGTGGACGATGGAGCAGGGTCTATGACAGAAACCATGAAGCTCATAGGAATGGAGTACAGACAGGGAGTACGAAAAATTGTATTTACCCCCCATTATAGAAAAGGCCTCTTTGAGATCCCTTTAGACGCCAAAGAGGAAGTTTTTAATCAGGTAGTAAAAAAAGCAAAAAAGAAATATCCGGATATGGAATTTTACTTAGGCTGCGAATACCATACCGAATCCAGAATGATGGATCGGATTATGGAGGATGCACGTTACCGCATGCCAAAGGGACAGGCGGTGTTAGTGGAATTTTCTTATACAGAAAGCTTTAGAAAGTTGCTACAGGTTGTGAAAAACCTCGTAAAGGCAGGACTTGTTCCTGTAGTAGCACACTTTGAGAGATACGAGTGCCTTAGAAAAGATATTACCAGATTAAAACGATTAAAAAAAGAAGGAGCTATGCTCCAGGTAAATTGCAAAAGCCTCATTGGAAAAGAAGGCTTAAGCAAAAAGATGTTTTGCGGCAGGGCCTTGATGGAAGGTTATGTGGATCTTTTAGGCACCGACGCTCACAATACCGAAAGCCGCAGCGTTCATATGGAAGAGGCGGCAAGATATATTTGGAAGAAAAAGGGAGACTTTGGACTCAGGAAGATCCTGCAGGAGAATCCCGAACGGCTCTTCGGAACAGAGCTTGATGAAGAAGATGATGAGTATTCGGAGTATGAATATTCAGAATATGACGATGAAGATAATGAATATGTTGAAAATGATGAAGAATATGGATATTAATCCGGGGTATTATCTAAAATACAAAAGTTTTATATAGAGGTAAGTATAGAATATAAGCCGTGGGGAGACTCACGGATTATGGATATAAAAGAGACATAAAAGGCAGTTTGACAGGAGAGAGTCTTGGGAGGATTCCTAAGGCGGGGGATGGAAAAGAGAAAATTATGTACAAGATAGATTCGGAAGGATGGATAAAACATGCTGATTTTATAGTGTTGGATATGATTTGTCTGCAAATAGCTTATATCCTGGCCTATGCGGTCAGCGGGTACGGATTTCATATCTATACCCAGCTGATATATCGCAACATGGCAGTTTTTTTGGAACTGGCAGACTTTGTGGTAATTATTCTCTATGGCACTATGAAAAGCGTGCTAAAGAGAAATAGCTATCGCAATTTTGTAGTGACATTCAACCATGGAGTTATGGTGGGAGCCCTGGCTTTGTTATATCTATTTATGCTCCAGGAAGGGGCAGCCTTTTCAAGAGCAACCCTTCTCCTTACCATTGCTTTTTATATTGTCCTCACTTATGCAGTGAGAGAATTAAGAAAGCGTTACATCCTAAGTCAGATGAAGAATGGAGGAAAGAAGAATCTTTTAGTGATTACCTCCGAGGATGTGGCGGAACCTGTGATCAACAATTTGCTTAAAAATAATTACGCAAGATACAGCCTTGCCGGGGCTGTGATCATAGATGAAGGCTGGATGGGAAAAACCATCCGGGATGTGGAGGTAGTAGCCACCAAAGAGACGGCACCGGAATACGTTTGTAAGCAGTGGATCGATGAGGTCTTTGTTTATGTTTCCGAGGCTCATCCCTATCCAACAGAATTGATGGAGAGGTTGACAAGTACAGGTGTTACCGTACACTTGAACCTAGCCAATATTTCTGAAGTGCCGGGAAAGAAGCGCTTTGTAGGAAAGGTGGGAAACTATACCGTACTTACCACCAGCATAAATTACGCATCTGCAAAGCAGTTATTAGCTAAGCGCTGCATGGACATTGCAGGAGGATTCGTAGGATGTATTATTACAGGAATCCTTTGCATTTTCTTAGGACCGGCTATTTACATTGCATCCCCGGGACCGATCTTCTTTGCCCAGGAACGGGTAGGAAAGAATGGAAAAAGCTTTAAGATGTATAAATTCCGCAGTATGTATATGGATGCGGAACAGCGAAAAGCCGAGCTTATGAAGGAAAACAAGCTGGGGGATGGCAAGATGTTTAAGATGGACTTTGATCCAAGAGTCATTGGAAATAAGATCCTTCCCGACGGAACAAAGAAAACCGGAATCGGAGATTTTATCAGACGCACCAGTTTAGATGAGTTTCCACAGTTTTTCAATGTGCTAAAGGGCGATATGTCCGTAGTGGGAACCAGACCCCCATTGCTATCAGAGACTTCTCTTTATGAATTGCATCACAGAGCAAGACTTGCAATAAAGCCTGGAATTACAGGAATGTGGCAAGTGAGCGGAAGAAGTGACATCACGGATTTTGAAGAAGTGGTAAAGTTAGATAGAGAATATATTGAAAATTGGAATATCGAGATGGATTTGAAGATTCTTTTTAAGACGGTGCTGGTGGTGTTGTTGAAAAAAGGATCGGTGTGATAAGATGATTTCCCGGAAGAGTCGGTAGAAAGGAGTGTGGTTTCATGAGTGAGTTTTTAAAACTTCCAATAGGCACAGAAAGCTTTCAGGAAATACGTACCGAAGGTTTCTATCGAAGACAGCATAACGAATCTGTGGAGCGTACTTTTTACCACGGGGTATCTTACCATGACGGAAGAAATTCTCAAAATCCATCAGTGTATTTGATATCAAAGGAGACGATATTCGAAGAGAGAACTCTTGTCATATGATTGTTATGGCGTTGCTATTTGCGAATTCCGATTGGAATACTCGTTCGAATGCAGAGTTGCGGTGGGGAAGATTTCGGTGGCGGAGACTGGTGTGGTAATTTTGCCAAAATGAGTACTTATATATAAAAATTGCTTTTTTACCGATAATATGGTAAACTTAGATGTATTGTAGTGAGACAGGTTCCCATTGGTCACTTACGAACTCCCTAAAGTATATGTATTTACTACATTTTAAGTCCTGGGGAGTGTTAAGGAGGCCGTGGATTATATGTGAATGGTTTTATAAAAAGGTAATATTTGACCGAGACGTCATTAAACTATCGCGAC
>CAVKOU010000043.1:0-17818 GCA_963658085.1 bacterium | reverse complement strand
GTATTATATCGTTTTATTGGTCCATACTCTTCGGAGTGGAGTGTAATCGCAGCTGGCATCATTGTAGTAAGTATACCGGTGTTTCTTGGGTTTATTTTTGCACAGAAATGGATTTATAAGGGCTTTTCAGATGGTGCTGTAAAGGGATAAGAACAGGACAATAGCTATGGCGCATAATAATAAAAGAGGAACGCTTTTGAAAAACAAAGTGAGAATATGAGAAAATGAACAGAAACAATATTTATAACAGCCCGTGGATGGATACTGCAAAGAGTGCAGGAGAACGTGCAGATTTGTTACTTCGGGAAATGACACTAAAAGAAAAGGTAGGACAGTTAAACCAAAGATTATATGGCTTCCGGATTTACGATCGAAAGGGTGACACAGTTGAACTGAAGGACGAGTTTTATCAGGAAGTAGATAAATATGATGGACTTGGTGCTCTATATGCATTATATCGTTCGGATCCTTGGTCGGAGAGAAATTACGAGAACGGAGTGTATGGAGAAAAGGCAGTTGATTTATATAATGAGATTCAGCGCTATGTCATAGAGAATACGAGACTCGGGATTCCCGTGCTGATGAGCTCGGAGTGTCCACATGGACATCAGGCATTGGATGGCTATCTACTGCCGGTGAATCTTGCAGTAGGAGCAACCTTTCATCCCGAAATCCTAAAAGACGCTTATCAGGTCTGTGGAAGACAGTTAAAAAGCATGGGAGTTCATATGGCATTATGTTCCATGCTAGATATTCTAAGAGATCCTCGGTGGGGAAGATCGGAAGAATGCTATGGAGAAGATCCTTATCTTAGTGGCATTTTGACTGAGGCGGCGATAAACGGATTGCATGAAGGTGGTGTCCAGGTTGTAGCTAAGCATTTTGCCGCTCAGGGAGAATCTACAGGTGGTGTGAACGCAAGCGCAGCAAGAATTGGAGAACATGAGTTACGTGAGATTCACCTGCCGGCGATGCAGAGAGCAATTAAAGCCAGGGTTAGAGGAGTTATGGCTGCCTATAATGAAATAGATGGCATATACTGTCATGCTAATCGGAAACTTCTGACCGAAATACTTAGGGAAGAATTTGGCTTTGATGGTATTGTAATGGCAGATGCACTGGCGATAGATCAGCTTAATAAGATGACAGGTAACAGTACCGTTTCTGCTGGAATGGCTCTTAGGGCAGGTGTCGATATTGGACTTTTGGATGAGGCTTATGGTCATTTAGAAGAGGCAGTAGAGAAGGGGCTGCTTACGGAGGAGGAAATTGATCAGGCAGTTCATCGCGTGCTAAAGTTAAAGTTTGATATAGGTATGTTTGAGCATCCCTTTATCGAGAATAGGAATCTCCCCCAATTTACCTATGAGAAGTATCCGGAATCGCTTATACTCGCAAGAGAGTCTGTCATTTTGCTGAAAAACAAAGATGGAATGCTGCCGATGGTGAAAACAGGACGCATTCTGATTACGGGGCCGAATGCAAATGATGGATATAGTCAGCTCGGAGATTATACACCACCTGTCAAAGAAAATACTGTAATTACAGTTTGTCAGGGAATTCAGAAGATGTATCCAGAAGCAGAGGTATACTGCGTAAAGGGAAGTGAACTGACTGAAACGTCAGAGAAAATGCTTTTTGAAGCTGAGCAGATAGCAGAAAAATGTGATGTGAGTATTGTGGTTCTGGGCTCCTCTTCCAGCAGGTTTATAGAGGCTGATTTTGATGATAATGGGGCAGCTAGACTGTCAGAGCATATGTATATGGATTGTGGAGAGGGTATGGACCGGTCAGATCTTCATATTCCGGAATCACAGATGAAGTTGTTCCGTGCAGTACGTGCGAAAAGCAGGAGAGTGATCACTGTTGTTATTGCAGGACGTCCTATGATCTTAAATGAGGTGGAAAGAGAATCAGATGCACTTTTGTTGTCTTTTTATCCGGGTCCATGTGGTGGTCAGGCAATTGCTGAAATTCTTCAAGGAAAGATAAATCCATCTGGAAGACTGCCGGTATCTCTTCCGAGGTCTAACGGACAGTTACCGGTTTATTATAATTACAAGAACTCCTACACGGCTATGCATTATCTTGATGAAAAGCAGACACCATTGTATACATTTGGATATGGTCTGGATTATACAGAGTATGCTTATTCAGGTATAAAGTTGAGTCAGAAAGAAATATTAGAGAGCGATTTGCAATTCACTGGGGTTGCATTGCAGTTTCAAGTAAAAAATATAGGAGACAGAGAAGGGGCATGTGTTCCACAGCTATATATTACAGATCTGCAAGCGTCTGTTGTGCGTAGGGTACGTGAATTAAAAGGCTTTGTTAAGACGGAATTGCAGCCGGGAGAAGAACGAAAGGTTGAAATATCAATTACCGCTGATGAACTTGCATTATACAATTGTGATATGAAAAAAGTGGTAGAACCCGGTATATTCCAGATTACTTTGATGGATCAAGGCAAGGAACTTTGGACAGGTGAGCTGCAAGTGCTTTCTGCTAAAAAATAACAATAAAATAACAGGGAGTTATGTATGAGTAAGATTATTGGAAGACCATTACCTAATATTCCATGGCAAGATAAACCAGAGGGTTGTCATATGCCGGTGTGGAGATACAGTGAGAATCCTATCATTGGGAGAAACGGAAACAAGGTCTCTAACAGCGTTTTTAACAGTGCTGTGGTTCCTTTTAAGGATGGTTTTGCGGGAGTATTTCGTTGTGACAGCAGATCCATCAGTATGGATATCTTCGTGGGAAGGAGCAAGGATGGTATTCACTGGGATATAGAAGACGAACCAGTTCATTTTGAAGGCGAAGAGGAGGAAATTCTTCACAGAGAGTATCGGTACGACCCAAGAGTTTGTTTCCTGGAAGATCGATATTATATTACCTGGTGTAACGGATATCATGGACCGACTATAGGTGTCGCTTATACGTTTGATTTTAAGAAATTTGTACAGCTTGAAAATGCGTTTCTTCCTTACAACAGGAACGGAGTGTTGTTTCCTGAAAAAATTGGAGATATGTATGCCCTGCTCTCACGTCCGAGTGATACCGGACATACGCCTTTTGGTGACATATTTGTTAGTTTTAGCAAAGATATGGAGTTTTGGGGGCATCACAGACATATCATGGGACCAATCCAAGGAGATGAGTCTGCATGGCAGAGTACAAAAGTAGGGCCAGGGCCTATTCCTATTAAGACAGAAGAAGGTTGGCTTCTGATTTATCATGGAGTGATTACCACCTGTAATGGATTTGTTTATCGTATGGGTGTAGCTTTGCTTGATCTTGAAAAGCCATGGAAGGTGTTAGCAAGATCTAAGGAGTATATTTTGGCACCGCATGAGTATTATGAGTGTGTTGGAGATGTGCCAAATGTGACTTTTCCTTGTGCAGCTCTTACGGATGCAGATACAGGAAGGATTACGATTTATTATGGATGTGCAGATACTGTGACAGGGATGGCCTTTACTACCGTAGATGAACTTCTTGCAGCAACGAGACGATAAAAAGAAAGACACTTATCGACCTGAAGATCGTTAAGTGTCTTTTTATAGGGCTTATTTATTTTTCGTAAAACGGAGATATGTAATTAACAGCGTATTGCTCTGTTCCAGCTTTCCTTTTGCTGCATACTTGCATCAGGAAGTGAGGAGAGGGTATATTCTTTGCCGAGTTGTTCCCATTTACCTCGACCGAGAGAATGATATGGCATTATCTCACAGGACTGGATACAGGAATAGGTTTCCCGTAGATGGTTTATGGCGGAAAAATGCTCTTCTGTATCGTTATATCCGGGAATAATTGGACAACGAAGAATAAGTGGATGTTGGATTTTTTCCAGGTAAGCAAGGTTTTCCAACATAAGGTGATTATCGGTTCCAGTTAGTTTTTTGTGAAGTTCCATTCCGGTAGCTTTGTAGTCTAAAAGAAAGAGATCCACATAGTCTGTCAGCTTTTGAAAAAGAACTGGCGCAAGTATTCCGTTAGTTTCAAGACAGACATGTAGATTCTGTTTCTTTGCAGCTATTAGAAGTTCGATCAGGAAATCATATTGCATAGTGGGCTCTCCGCCAGAAATGGTGATACCACCTCCACTCTGCGTAAAATAAGGACGGTCTTTTACTATCTCAGAAAGAACAGCTTCTGCGCTAGATTCTCTCCCCCAAATCTTTAAAGCATCAAACAGACACTCTTTCACACATGCGCCGCAGGCTGTGCATAATGACCGGTCAATATGGTGGCCCGTATTATCGAAAGTATGGGCGTGCATTGGACATACTGAGGCACAGCGCATGCAGCCAACACAGTTTTCACCGTTATAGGAGAGTTCGGGTGTCTGTTTAAATGACTCTGGGTTATGACACCAGAGACAACGGATATTGCAACCCTTCAGAAATACTGTGGTTCGGATGCCGGGACCATCGTGGAGACAGAATTTCTGTATATCAAAAATAATACCCATAATTCCTCGCAGTCTAGGAAGCAAACGTTGTACGTTTGATGATTTCTTCCTGTACAATGGGATCCAGCTCCACAAAACGGGCACTGAACCCGCCGATTCTTACGATTAGATTCTGATATTCCTCTGGATGTTCTTTAGCTCGAAGCAAATCATCCTTCCCAATCACCATTAGGTTCAGCTGGCTACCGTTGTTTAAAAAGAACGCTTGGATGAGTTGTTTCATCTTTTCGAACTGGTCAGAAAATAATTCTTTGGTAAAGCGGATATTATTGATCACGCCGGCATGTAGAGAGTGGTCAAACTTTCGCATGGAATTCAGCAGTGCTGTAGCTCCATTTCGGTCACAGCCAATGGAGGCACCGTTTGCATTGGCAAGGGCTTCCCCATTCTTACGTCCACACGCAGAAGCCATCGTCACATTACCCCAGACAGCACTTTCACTGTTGTTGACACTCACCATCATGTATCGATCAAGACCTGTCTGTTCGGTAAGAGAAAGACTTGAAGTGGCGATATAGTTGAACACTCGAAGAGTCATCTGGTCGGCTTCATCATTATCATTTCCGTATTTGGGACAGGCTAACATGAGTTTATGTTCTTTTTCATAGCCTTCAAAGTTGGCATCCAGTATGGAAACAAGCTGTTTTAAGCTCATCAGATGTTTGTCATAAACAATGCTTTTGATGGCAGTAAGGCTGTCAGCGGCGGAAATCATTCCCATAATTTCTGTCATGCCGTGAAAATAGCGGACACCACCCTCTAGTAAGGGTTTCTTTTTTTCTATACAATCGTGCATTAGAAGACTGAGATGCAGACAGCCTGCATTTTCAGCGATAATGTCGTAACAATCCTTTTCTGCATATGCCACGAGCTTAAGCTCAGGATCGATCTGTGCAGTAAAAGCATTCCAGAGATCCTCAAATGTAGAGAACTCTTCTACATCTCCTGTATCCGGACCTGCCTGTATTTGATAATACATATCTTTGCCATGATGAAGAGCAAGCTCCAGGGCTTTTAAAAGGTTCAGGGAACTGTTGGGAGTGCCCACGCTTCGGCCTTCCAAAACGTACTCCCCACATCCAGCAGGGATATAGTTCATAGCTTCTTCCATACTCACATTGAATGCTTTCTGAATTGAGGCAATATTTGTATCATCACTATATAGGATGGGGAATGAACAGCCTTCGGCATTGACCTGAAGTGCCTTGTCGAAAACAGCCTGATCCATGCCACTGTAGCAACGCAGAGTTAGTTGTGGAATCACTTCTTTCACACGTCGTGTTGTTTCCATAAGTAGAAGTGCCAGTTGGTCAGCGTTTTGCGGATTTCTTCTTCCTAGTCCACCAATAATGATTCGGGCATCATGGATTTTCCCAATGGTTTTAATCTTGGTGTATAGTTCGGTGAGATAGAGAATAGCAGTTTCTTCATCAAGAATTCCCTGCTTAAGGTCCTGTGCATAGAAATCTCCGAGATATACATCCATGCGACCATAATTCATCAGGTCAGATACGACAGCATAAATCCAGAACAATTGTAGAGCCTGTGAAAAGGTGGATGGTTTTAGATAACGGATGACACTGAGATCGTTATAAAGATGACGAACCTGTGCATTGTCTGGTTCTTTTTCCAAAATACAGCAGAGCTGATATTTATAAAAATCGATGGCATCTCCAATACTTGTAATTGTGATCATTAACGCCTGAATAAAGGAATCTGTTTGATCCTTTGAGGCTACTTCTTCATATAAGTGGTGAAGTCCTAAACTAAGAAGCTTGTCAAGATCAGGTATGGTAAGAGCAAGACGCCCATCAGGAATGCTGGAAACGCCAAGTCGTCCCTCATCTCCTAGACGGTGAATTGCTTTCTGGTACGGATCCAATTGGCCGTGTTCTGATGCAAAACGTTCATTTAGTTTATTTAGAGTTCGTTCCGAATGCCAATAGTCGATGGCTTTTTCTATTTCATCAATTCGATTTAGAGATTTTCTGTTTTCATCAAGAAGTTCCCTTGCCTGTGTTTCGTTGAAAAAGTAAATGTATTTTCCGCCATATTGGGGACTAAAGCCGATAAAGGTATGGCGAACACCACCAGCAAGGAGTTCACCCTTCTTATAATCCTGTAGGATTGCAGGAGTTTGAAGTTTTAGTATTTGGGCTTCGCGAAGGTATTTGTTCGAGGTTGAACGATAAATTTCTGTAAAACGCAAGAAATAATCAAAGGTGTCCTGTACATGTTTCCTGTTCATAATGAAACCTCCCGTAGAATGCTTCTGCCATTGCAAGCTGGAACATGATAGTTTCTATATTACTAATGTACAGCAAAAGTCAGAATTTCACCTTTACTTTATGCGCATTTTATTATGCTCTATTGATTTGAGAGATATATCCTGGTCAAGGCATATGCTTTGCAGCGAATTCTTTTGGAGTGCAGTGATAAATAGAATGAAATACACTGTAAAAATGGCTAAGATTATTAAAACCGCACTGGTAGCAGATTTCCGTGATATTGTATTTGTTGGAAAGGATCAACTCGCAGGCATACATCATACGCTTACTGTTGATATATTCAGTAGGTGACATCTTATAATATTTCTGAAAAGATCGATTCACATGAGCCTGGGAATAGTTACATAGTTGCATCAGGCGGGGAAGGCCCTCAATATAATTGCGCCGCTTGCTCATTTCAATATCCAGATTATAAAGCCAGTCAGGAATCAGCTGTGTACGAGAATGGACAAATTCTGTCTCAATACCAAGAAGAGGGTAATAAATCTCTGCAGCGAAAGAGTGAAAAAAGGGACGACATTTTTTACTCGGATATAGTTTGGCCATTTGTAAAAGCATACTCTGTAAATGATCGAATTGTTTGCCCTCAATTTTAAGATGTATTGGAAGCTTCGGAGCGTCAATGACAGAAGGCGCAATGCCGAGATAAGAGAGCACCGGTGCAATCTCACTCAAATAGTACCCAATATTGATGATTTCAAAATCAAAGTAGTTAATGGCAACATAGCTGTGAACATCATTGGGGCGTATGAAAACAAGGCTACCTTGCGACAAAAGTTGTTGGGCATTATTGACGCTGTGAACAGCCTTTCCATATGTAACAAGAAAAATTTCGTAAAAGTCATGGTAATGATCGGGAAAAGTGTCCGCAACGCTTGTTTGATACAAAGCGCGGGGACCAAAATCATACTCTTCCTTTGCGAGTTTCAGATAAATAGGCAACATGTAAGACATCCTCCTTTAAAACGTCGCTATGAACAAAATTATAGCAAATTAAACAATCAATCGCACATTGTCGTCAAATTCTATGACAGTTATAGAAACTTTCTAAAAAACTCTTGACATTAGAGCAGGGCAAAGGTTTATACTCGCCACATCAAGGAAAACAGAATATAAACGAGATGACAAAGGCGTTATGCATACATGCATAGCGCCTTTTGCCGTTTATGGATGCAGGAGGTGTCATTATGAAAAAACTGGAAATCATTATTCGGCCGGATAAATTAGAGGGGCTTAAAGAACTCTTGACCAGAAATAAGTGCCAGGGCATGACCGTATTTAATGTAATGGGATGCGGAAAGCAGCTTGGCTTTGCCAATGAGATGGGCATACCGAATACCACAGTGAATCTGATACCTAAGCTATACGTGATTACTGTGACAAATGACGAGGCGCTGGAAGATATATTGCATGATATTGTATCTGTCATCGGCACAGGAACAGCCGGAGATGGAAAAGTATTTGTTAGTACGATTGACGATACGGTGCGGATTCGTACCGGAGAACGCGGCATTAATGCCCTGTAAGAAAAGCAGAATAAATTTCATATTGCCGCAATAAGTTACGGCATAGAAAGGAAAAAAATGGGCGAACCGATTATCTCCATGATGAACGTGGAAAAGGTATATGGAACCAATCATGTGGTCAAAAATATGAACATGACGGTTTATGAAGGGGAATTTCTTACATTGCTGGGACCTTCTGGGTGCGGTAAAACTACAACACTTCGTATGATCGCAGGATTTGAGACAGCGACAAGTGGAATTATTTCCATAGAGAATGAAAGGGTAGATGAAAGAGAACCCTACGAAAGAGATGTCAACACTGTATTCCAGAACTATGCATTGTTTCCTTTTCTGACAGTATATGACAACATCGCGTTCGGACTAAATTTAAAAAAGGTACCGAAGGCAGAAATAAAGGAAAGAGTGAAAGAGATGCTTTCCCTGGTACAGTTGGAAGGATTCGAGAAAAGAAAACCATCCCAACTCTCCGGTGGACAAAAGCAGCGAGTTGCCATTGCAAGAGCGCTGATTAACAGGCCACGGGTATTGCTGCTAGATGAGCCCCTTGGTGCATTGGATTTGAAGCTTCGTAAGCAGATGCAGGTAGAGTTAAAACGTCTGCAGAGAAAGCTTGGTATCACATTCGTTTATGTAACCCACGATCAGGAAGAGGCATTGACCATGAGTGATCGGATCGCGGTTATGAATGGAGGTGTCTTAGAGCAGATTGATACACCGGACAATATTTACGAACATCCTGCAACTAAATTCGTAGCGAGTTTCATTGGGGAATCCAATGTTCTAGAAGGGGTTGTAGAAAAAGTACAGGAAACAGACTGCAGCGTAGCAATCGAATCAGGAAAGGTACAGGTAAAAGGAAAAGAACTGACAAAGGGAGAACGTATTTTTATATCTGTTCGACCGGAGAATGTGAAATACAGTAAAGAACCGGTAACAGGATTTAATCTTCCGGTCATGGTAAAGGAATTTATCTATGTAGGACAGACCTACAAGACGATTGTAACACTTTCCACAGGAGAGGAATTAAAGATTGTCAGGTTTCAAAAGGATCTGAAAGTAAAAGAAGGTGACATCCTGTATCTGTACTGGGATCTGGAACAGGCTGTGGTCATAGAAACGAAAGCAGCAGAATCCATGCAGGGATTAAGCGAGATTACAGCGGGTGAGGATGCAGACAGCGGCATAGGGAGGTAAGTATGGCGGAAAAACTACCAGGAAAGAAACATATCTCTGCAGATAAGAAAGCGGGATTCGTCATGGTAATGCCCATAGCACTTTGGCTGATCATTCTTTTGATGATACCGGTTTTGTATGTATTGGGTGTCAGCTTTATGACCAGAGGAACCTATGGAAATATTGTATTAAAGCCAACACTGCAGAATTATTCCATGATTTTCAGTGCAACATATTTAAAGATTGTACTGAATTCCTTAAAGATAGCGGCTCTGGGAACTTTTTTGTGCATCCTGATCGCTTATCCAACGGCCTATTATATGGCCAGACATCCCAAAAAAACGGCAGCTCTTATCTTGTTGATTATGCTTCCTTTCTGTACAAGCAGTCTGGTGAGAAATTACAGTTGGGTTATTCTGCTGAATACCAGTGGTATTGTCAATACATTTCTTATGAAGATCGGTATTATAGCAGAGCCCATACAATTTCTTTATAACGATGCTATGGTCATGGTGGGACTGATCTATGCATTCATGCCTTTTGCAGTTCTTCCTATTTACAGTTCCATTGAAAAGATTGACTGGTCATTACTGGAAGCTGCGAAGGATTTGGGAGCTAAGCCACATCAGGTATTTTGGAAAGTAACACTTCCTATGACGGCTTCCGGCATATTCGCTGCTGTAATTCAGGTTTTTATCCCATCTCTAGGCATCTATTTTATCTCCGATCTCCTTGGCGGAGGCAATTCCATGATGATTGGAAATTTGATCCGAAATCAGTTCCTGCAGTCAAATAACTGGCCGTTTGGTGCAGCGCTTTCCATTGTCTTGATCGTCATAACATTGGGAATTCTGTTTATTTATACGAAAGTAGGTGGTGATATTGAAGACCTTGGAACATGAGGCAGCAGGCAAACGTGTGAGAAGAGCCAAAAGACATGAAAAATGGTACGGACTGTACATTGTTCTGTTTTATACATTCATCTATATACCCATTGCGGTATCGGTAGTTTTCTCTTTCAACGATCAGAAAAAGAATACTAGCTGGCAGGGATTTACATTTAGTTGGTGGCAGCAATTATTTGCTGATCCGGATATTTGGCAGGTTGTGCTGAATACACTGTTGATTGCATTGATATCTACAGCCTTTGCGACAGTAATCGGCACACTTGGCGCTGTTGGTATGGTAAGGCATGAATTTAAAGGCAGGCAATTATTAAACAGTGCGGTTTATGTACCGATCGTCATTCCTGAGATTGTACTGGCAGTAGCTTTACTGTGCATCTACATGAAGATAGGTTTCCCCTTGGGACTTTGGTCAATTATTCTTGGTCATACTACATTGACCCTACCTTATGTAGTAATCAACGTAAAATCGAGGCTTGCCGGTTATGACAAATCCCTGGAGGAAGCTGCTATGGACTTGGGGGCAAACCAGAGACAGACTTTTTTAAAAGTGACGCTTCCTATGATCCTTCCGGGGATTATGTCAGGATCTTTCCTGGCTTTCACTTTATCGCTGGATGATTTGGCAATCAGCAACTTCGTAACAGGTATCAAGAGTACCACATTGCCGCTTGAGATACAGAGTATGCTCCGTTCAGGAATTTCGCCGGAGATCAATGCATTGACTACATTAATCATGTTGGTTGTGGCGGGTGCTTACATAGTATTTAAGGTAATATTGCCGCGTAAGCTTGAGAATTAAATAACCAAAGAAGCGTTAAAAAGAGGATATAGCGTGACAAATCTGTCTTTCAGTAGATTTTACGCATAGCTATTTGTGCCGCAGACACCACAAATAGCGTTGAACGCAAAAGCAAGCCTGAGAATTTTGGGGCAATCCTCTCATCAAAAAGTGTCTGCAGAATGGAGAGCTATTATGAAAAAGAAGATCTTTGCAACAGTGTTATGTGCAGTAATGAGTCTGGGAATGCTTTCTGGATGTGGTAGCAGTCAGAGTAGCACGCAGGAGACTTCCACCCAGGCATCCGGTTCTGATGAATTAAATCTTTTTATATGGTCAGAATATGTGACAGATGAGGCAATTGATGGCTTTGAAGAAGAATATGGCATAAAAGTGAATGTGCAGACTTTCGATTCTATGGAAGAGGGTTATGCCAAGATGCAAAGTGGTGCAGGAAAACAGTATGATCTGATTCAGTGCAATAATACCTTTGCACAGGGATTGATTGATCAGAATCTAGTGCAGAAAATTGATTTTTCCAATATTCCTAATTACAAGAACATAGAGGACAGTGCAAAGGAGTCCACCTATGATCCTAATAATGAATATACGGTTCCCTACATGGGTGGTTACAGCATGGTAATTTATAATAAGGAGACCTGTCCCATCGAGATTAACAGCTTTCAGGATCTTGCAAATCCGGCTCTAAAAGATCAGATTGTATCTGTGACAGCATCCAGAACAGTCATCGGTATGGCACTGGCTTCTCTTGGTTATGATGTAAATACTACAAATGAGGATGAGATCAAGGAAGCAACGGATTTCCTGAAGAGCATGAAGAGTAACATAAAGGTATTTGATGGAGATTCTCCCAGCACCGAGCTTTTAAATGGTGAATGCAGTGTGGGTATCGTCTATGGTGGTGAGGCAGCAAAGGTTATGGATGAGGCAGCTGACAGCTTTGAAGTAGCTAATATTGAGGCTACCATTCTGGGGAAGAATGATTGGTTTATTCCTGCAGGATGTGCACACAAGGATGCCGCAGAAAAGTTCATCAATTACATCTGTGACGGTAAGGTGATGGCACAGATTCTGGATGTATATCCTTATAATAATTTCAATACAGCAGCATTAGAATATGTGGGAGATGCCTACAAGAACAACAAGGCATTAAATTTAAGCCAGGATGTAATGGACGCAGCAAAGAGCACGACTGACCTTGGAGATGCCGATGTTCTGTATGATACTTACTGGAACGAGTTTATGGCACAGTAAGTTAAAAGGTTGAATGCCCCGCGGCTGACTGCTTTTGTGTCTATGTGCCATTCTGCCACGTATTAAAGCAGAATTATTCAGATAAGGACAGATAGAATGGAAGAGAATCTAAAGCATTATACGATAGGAGAAGTGGTAAAGCTGACGGGGGTTTCCTCTCATACACTGCGTTATTATGACAGAATGGATATATTTAAGCCATCCTACATTGATACTGAGACCGGATATCGGTATTACGATAGTAATCAGTTTTGGAAGTTGGAAATCATCAAATTGTGCAAATACATGGAATTGTCACTGGATGATATGAGAGAGGTTTTGAAAGAAAATAAGGACGATGTTTTTGTCAGTGTTTTAAAGAAACAAAGACCTTTTGTAGAAGAGCAGGTCAGAAAGTACACACATATTCTTAATGATATGGATTGGTATCTGCAGGAAAATCAGAATATGAATGAAGTGAAAACCTATAAGCAGGAGATTATAGTTCGAGAGATGGAGGAGAGAAAAATAATCTATCGGCAGAATGTAAGGTCCTATAAAGAATTTCATTTGACATTGCAGAGTATCAGTCTGAGGGAGACGGAAAAACAGGAAAGCATTCGAAGACATTATGGTCATTTCTTTAATCTGGAGGAGTTTCAAAAGGGGTTTTTTTACAGAGAAGGAGAATTCTTGGATTTGGATTTGGAAGAGTATGAAAATACAGACCCTGACGATATCATGATTCTGCCGAAAGGAAAATATGTGTCTCTTATCACTAATGTGCGGGGAGAAAAATCCGGTATTCGTAAGATCAATGCCTACCTGCAAAAGAACAAGCTAAAGCCTCTTATGGTATTTGGAACAGAAGTGGGATGGCCGCTTTTCGATGCACTAAGCGATTTATATTGCGAGGTGCAGGTGTTGGTAGAAGATTAAAAATGGAGATTAGTATGAAGTTCAAAATTGCGCTTGCGCAGATTAATTCTAATGAGAATATTGAAAATAATCTGCAGAAAATAGAAAAGATGATAAAAGATGCTGCTGTGGGCGGAGCGGAATTGATCGCTTTCCCGGAAAATGCGGAGTATATTGGCACAGATTATCCTGGCAATGCACAGCAGGTACCTGGGCCTGTGACAGATTCTTTCTCTGCATGGGCAAAGCAATACCAGATCTATATTCACTGTGGCAGTATCACTCAGAAAAGAGAAGGTGGAACACCCTATAACACCAGTTTCCTGTGGAATAAAGAAGGGAAAGTCATAGGAAAGTACAGTAAGCTGCACATGTTTGATATCGATATGGATGAGGGCCCCAGTTATAAGGAATCAGATGAAACCAGTGCTGGCAGCGAGATCGTAGTCAGCAAAACGAAGCTCGGGAATTTTGGTTTTGCTATTTGTTATGACATGCGCTTCCCGGAAATCTTTAAATTAATGGCGCTGAATGGTGCACAGGTTATTTTTGTGCCGGCAGATTTTACCATGAATACGGGAAAAGATCACTGGATGGCGTTGCTCCGTGCCAGAGCAATTGAAAATACCTGCTATATTGCAGCTCCTGGGCAGATTGGGCAGAAGCCGGAGTTTATGGCATATGGAAAATCTATAGTGATCGATCCATGGGGAAATGTGATTGCTATGGCCAGCGACGAGGAACAGTTGGTTTATGCACAAATTGATACGACGTTAATCGACAAAGTCAGACGACAGGTTCCTTCTTTACAAAATATACGCAGAGACATTTACACACTGCACAGCGACTGCATAAAGATGTATGAGGAATAAGTTTGAGAGAAATGCGGCAGACAAGCTGCGGAATAGGGAGCAGACATGGAATTCACAGAAGAATTAAGAAGTAAGCTGATGCTAACATCTCCTGCACAGATTGGGCATTATATAGAAGGAGGTTACATGTCTCCTGCTATCAAACCTGTTTATCAGTCAGCAAAGATTGCGGGACCTGCCTATACGGTCAGATTATCCGGAGAGGATTCGGTAACGCTATACTACGCTATGGAACGGGCGCCGAAGGGGTCAGTAATCGTTATAGATCGGGGTGGTGATACCACCTTTGCCTGCTGTGGTGAGATTGTGGCATATGCTGCCAAGACGCTTGGCTTAGAAGGTATTGTAGTGGATGGACCTGCTACAGATTCTGTTGCCATTACACAGATGCAGTTTCCTGTTTTTTCAAAGGGTATTTCTGCAGTGACCACCAGATTCCTTGGGACAAGCGGACAGTATGATATTCCGATATCTTGCGGTGGCGTAGCTGTGAAAACCGGAGATATTATCTTCGGTGATGCAGATGGTGTAATCTGTCTGTCTGTAGAGGAATGCAGTAAATACGTGGAAAAAGCGCTGGCAGACGATGCAGAGGAAATAGAATGGAAAGAAAAGATGAAACAGGGCGTGAAGGTGTCTGAATTGTGTAACATAAATCGTCTGACTGAGACCAATGTAAAGGAGTACATCGGACAACTTCTGACACTGGAAAAATAAATATCTGAAGGGAATGTTTTACAGTATCTCTTTCAGTGCTCATGGGTGCTGTAGATGTTGTATGTGTAATGAGCGTTAGAAAATTCATATTCGTGTAGTTTTGACAGACTAGACGTACTTAAACGGAAGAATAGAGAGGTTGCTATGAAGACAATTAAAGAAATGACATGGGTGGAATTTGATCAGCTGCGCAAGGAAACGGACATTGCTATTATCCCAATAGGTGCAACAGAAGTATATGGCCCACACCTTCCTCTTGGATCCGATATTATTGTCTGTGAGGAAGTATCCAAAATTGTGGCAGAGAAGTTGAAAGTATTGGTAGGACCAAGCATGACGGTGGGGGATTCCAAGTGTTTGGATGAATTCCCGGGAACATTAGTAGCCAGACCGGAAAGCTTTGAAAACTATTTGATGGATATCTGTGAGAGCCTGATTAAATGGGGATTTAAGAAGTTTTTCTTTTTCAATTCCCATGTGACTAATGTGAGTCTTATCGAGCACATTTGCGAGAAATTAACAGATCGCGGTTTTTTGTGCGCACAGATTGACTGGTGGCGTTTTGTCAAACCTATGAGTGTTGGCATTGCAGATTATGAAGGTGAGATGGCCCATGGTCATGCCAGTGAAGTGGGTACTTCTTGTATGCTCTATCTCAGGGAAGATCTGGTAGTAAAGGATCAGATTGCAGACCAGAAGAGTCTCTATGATAACAAGTACCCTGATTTTATTACCTATGAAGATTTCGATGAATACACAAAGAGCGGTATATTGGGGATGGCAACAGCGGCATCAAAAGAAAAAGGTGAGAAGATTGTGACAAAATGCGTAGATCGCATCGTTGAATTTCTGACAGATGTCTTTGATGCACAGTATAGGTAGATGATTTTTCAAACTGCAGAATATATGCTGCAGGACAGATGTTACAGAAGAGATAGAATTGACATATATCACAAGATGGGATACAAGTCAGAAGAAAATGTCAAATATCATTTTCTTCTGACTGCAAAAAGAGGCAGCAATGAAAGAGGAGAATGAAAAAGACAGTTTAAATGTAGCTCAGATGCTGGTAAAAAGTCTGGAACATGAGGGGGTGGAATATATCTTCGGTATTCCGGGGGAGGAAAATCTGGACATCATGGATGCCCTTAGGGATTCATCCATCGAATTTATCACAGTGCGGCACGAGCAGGGGGCTGCCTTTATGGCAGATGTCTATGGGCGATTAACAGGAAAGGCTGGGGTTTGTTTGTCTACCTTAGGACCTGGTGCCACCAACCTGATTACCGGTGTGGCGGATGCCAATAGTGATGGTGCACCTCTTGTGGCCATTACCGGCCAGGTGGCTACGGACAAGATGCATCTTACCTCCCACCAGTACCTGGATTTGGAGGCCTTATTTAAGCCCATTACAAAGAGAACCAAGATGATCATGCGACCGGAATCGGTGAATGAGATTGTGCGGCTGGCATTTAAGTATGCGGAGAGTGAAAAACCCGGCGCCACCCACATCAATTTGCCGGAAGATGTGGCTAAGGAAATGGTTCCGGAAGGAGCATCCAGGAAGCTGATTAGAAAGTCGCCGGTAAACAAAGAATATGCGGACATCGAAAGCGTAGAGCATGCGGCGGCAGCTATTTTTCAGGCAGAGCATCCCGTCATACTGGCAGGACATTCCGCTGTCCGGGCAGATGCTGGAAAAGCCCTTACCAAGTTCGCTACTCAGCTGAAAATTCCGGTGGTGAATACCATGATGTCCAAGGGCATCATTCCTTATGATAGTCCTTATTCCATGTGGACCATCGGTATTCCCCAGAAGGATTATCAGAATGTGATCTTAGAGCAGGCAGATCTGGTCATAGCTATCGGTTACGATATTGTGGAGTTTGCGCCGATTAAATGGAATCAGAAGGACCAAAGCAGAATCATCCATATTGATTCCAGACCCTCCCATATCAATAAACTTTACCAGCCAAAAGTGGAGGTGGTAGGAGACATCAGCGATTCTCTGGAGAAGATATTAAATCGTTGCCACCGCTCCCGGCAGCCGGAGGAGGCACTGGCTATCAAGAAACGAATGTGTAGTGAGTACCAGAGCTACAAAAATGATCTGTCTTGCCCTATGAAGCCTCAGAAAATTCTGTACGATATTCGGGAAGTGATGGGGGCAGAGGATATCCTGATCTCTGATGTTGGGGCCCATAAGATGTGGATTTCCAGACATTATAATTGCCTGGAGCCTAACACCTGTCTGATTTCTAACGGCTTTGCCACCATGGGTATTGCAGTGCCCGGTGCTATTGCCGCTAAGCTGGTTCATCCGGAGAAAAAAGTGTTGGCAGTTTCCGGTGATGGTGGTTTTATGATGAACTGCCAGGAAATTGAGACGGCGGTTCGTTTGAATGTGCCTATTGTGGTACTAATCATGCGAGATGACAGCTATGGCCTGATTAAGTGGAAACAGGACGACCGTTTTGGCCAGCATTGCTTTGTGGATTTCGCCAATCCGGATTTTGTGCAGCTGGTAGAAAGCATGCATGCCAAGGGCTATCGGGTGGAAAAAGCGGAGGAATTAAAGGAAATTTTAGAAGAAGCCTTTGCTTCCGGGCAAGTATGTATAATTGATTGCCCGGTGGACTATCGCGAGAATACTAAGCTGACGGCCCATCTGAAAGAAGTCATGAGCGAATATGCGAAGCAGTAGAAAAAGCCAGTAAAGAAAAAACACTGAAATGGCAATAAAAAGGCTATCATGATGAAAGAATAGAAAAAAGGACCTCCGTGATGACAAAACCTGCATCACAGAGTTCCTTTTTTGTGAGGCTTCCAGCATAAGCGGGAATCAATTGCCAATTAAAAACTCTAGCCCCATCACAAGCAACCTTTTCTTGTACGGACAACACGAGA
>CAVKOU010000042.1:0-18008 GCA_963658085.1 bacterium | reverse complement strand
AAGATGTGCGTTCGCACTAGGCTCGAGAATACCTCGCCAAGTGCTCAGAACAGAGGAAACATCTTGCTACTAAGCTCGAGAATACCTCGCTAAGTATCAAGATGTGCGTTCGCACTAGGCTCGAGAATACCTCGCCAAGTGCTCACAGCAGAGGAAAAAAAGCATATGAGTAGTGGTCAGAGAAAAAATGACCGGGAAAATAATGAAGGAAAGATCCGGCAGATTCCAAGGAACCTGCCGGATTTGATTATTCCCTGGTATCAGGAAAATAAGAGAGAATTGCCCTGGAGAGTGGACCCCACGCCATATCATGTTTGGGTGTCGGAGATTATGCTGCAGCAGACCAGAGTGGAGGCGGTAAAAGCTTATTATCAAAGATTCTTGGAAGTCTTGCCGGAAATCTCAGATTTGGCGGAGGCTAAAGAAGATCAATTATTAAAGCTTTGGGAAGGTTTGGGTTATTATAACCGGGTGCGAAACATGAAAAAAGCAGCCTGTCAGATTCAGATAGATTATCAAGGCCTATTTCCTGATAGCTATGAGGCGATTTTAAATCTTCCCGGCATCGGAAGCTACACCGCAGGGGCCATCAGTTCATTCGCCTTTGGCCTTCCAAAACCGGCGGTAGATGGAAATGTTTTGCGTGTCATTACCAGAATTACTGCTGATACAAGTGATATTGCAAAACAGAGTACAAAAACAAAAGTGGAGAGAGGATTAGAGGGGATTATTCCCGAAGATTTTTCCTCAGATTTTAATCAGGGACTAATCGAGCTTGGAGCGATCGTGTGTGTGCCAAATGGGGAACCTAAATGTGAAATCTGTCCGTTGAAAGAGATTTGCCAGGCAAGGATTCAAGATCTGATTTTAAAGATTCCGGTAAAAAACAAGACACAAAAAAGAAAAATTCAAAAGAAGACGGTTCTGATCTTTCGGGATAATGATCAATTGGCCCTGCACAAGCGAGATTCTAAAGGATTGCTTGCCGGAATGTATGAATTCCCTAATTTAGAGGGGCATTTAGACGAAAATCAGGTGATGAGATACTGTAAAGACATCGGACTGATGCCAGTGCGAATAAAAAAGCTGAAATCTGCAGAACATATTTTTAGTCATATTGAATGGCATATGATTGGCTATGAGATTATTGTGGATGAGCTAGAGAAGACCAATAAAGAGGATTTCTTATTTGTCAGTCCGAAGGATATTAAGGAGCAGTATTCTATTCCTTCTGCCTTTGCAGCCTATAATATAACAAAGAATATGTAACTATTCAGAGTTATGAAACTGTATTTTGCGAATGGAGTATTGAATAGTTAAAAAAGGCATCTCCAAATCGGAGATGCTTTTTAAATCCTAAATTTTAAATCCACTGACGGGATAATTTTGGCTCGTTGCTTCTTTCACTGACATAAACAAGTGGATAAACTACCATAGCCATTACAAAACCTGCAGTTACATCTGTTACAGAATGTTGTTTTAAGAACATGGTGGACATGATGATGAGTGCAGTTAAAATATAGGCTCCCTGACAGACACGAGGATGTTTCTTTAAAGTCTCTGAGTGAGAGATCGCAATGGCAATTCCTAATGAATTATATACATGAATACTGGGAAGGACATTGGTCGATGTATCTGTAGCATAAAGCTTTGCCACGAGAGCTGTAAATATATTATCTCTGGCGAAGGTTGTAGGTCGTAGGTTTAATCCATTTGGAAAGACGGTACAGATTACTAAGAATGCTGTCATACCCGCTACCAAAAAGGAGGCTAATCGATAAAAATCTCTCTTGTTGGTAAAGAAAAAATAAAAAGCTGCCACTGCCATATACAAAAACCATAACAGATAAGGCACAATGAAAATCTCCAAAAATGGAATATAGTCATCCAGTGGTGAATGGATAATATAATAGGTTACATTTGTTCTGGTCTCTAAGTAATGAAACCATGGCAAATAAATAAACATATATAAAAATACCCATGCGTGATTATATTTCTTAGCCGTTCCCTTAAATTTTTCTATAAATCCCATACTAGGACTCCCTTTCTAATCATTTACTCCTTGGAACAATCGCTAAAGGATTTTGTTTCTGAGGGATTATAACATGAAACTTGAAAATCAACAACCGACTTCACCAATTGTTAAGATTTTTTACATCGATTTTCAAAAATCTGCATATCATAGTGCCTCTTTCCTGTTCGAAGAGCGGATGGGGTTCTTAAGGTCCATACAGCCACGGGGGTTTTGTAAAAATATTTTAGAATTTTAAGGCTTGGATTTGGAAGATCCAGTAACTTATAAGAAATAAAATCTGGGCGCCCCAGGGCATTGCAAAGCATATGCTTAACGGCAAAACGGAAAATCCAGGGCTTGTCAGGATCAGACTTTACAAGATTAGAAGAAAGTTGCCCGCGAAGTACATGAGGCGCATTCTTCTTATACCATTTAAGTCCCATGGTATTAAAAGATTGAATCAAATAGGGGCCATTATAATTTTTTAAAATGCTGTTGACTTTACTACAAAGCTCATCTGCTTCCTTGGTAGGAATCTTAAGTTCGATTAAAAGTGGCACCTGACCATTTACAAGTTTTAAAACATCGCTAAAAAGCGGAATCCGTTCCCAGGTTTCTGAGAGTCTTCGGCCGGTAAGTTCTTTTGCGGTAAGTTCCTCTACTGTTTCTGTAGAACCGCAAATTCTCTTTAGGGTATCATCGTGAAAAACCACAACTTCCCCGTCCTTTGTTAGATGTACATCCAGCTCGATGCCATAGCCGTGATCCATGGCTCGTCTGAAGGCCGACATGGAATTTTCCGGAATCCCCTGATCGATATCATGATATCCTCGGTGGGCGAACATCACACCCTCGTAGGCATTCATCCGTTTCTTGAAAGATAACCGGGGGCTGATCATAAACAAATATAGTAAAAATAATAAAAGGATAATTAGTAGAACCCATTTCATAGCAAATTACCTCCTTTACACGGAAATCTTCACTTTTTGTTTTTAAGACGTAAGAAAAAGACCATCCAAATAAGTAGAAAGAGACCGTTCCATATTTTTCTCAATATCAGCATCCCCTCCCTTTAGGCACCATTCAAATACATTACCGATGACGATCATTCGGATATCGGTGGTGACGTCAGAAAGATCAGCGTTAAAGGAAATGACACCGGCATCCAGAGCCTTTTGCAGATAGTCGTGAACCGTCACGATAGGATAGGGACGCTCCGTACGAATCAGGGGATTTAGAGATTGGTTTTGAGGTGTATAATAATTAGACATAAATCCAACACCCAGCTCCTGACAGTAACGTACGTAATTGAGATAAACCTCTATAATTGCTTTTTTTGCCTCCGCAGGATTCTTTGGAAGGTCCAAAAGATTCGGGTTAATGCTAGGCTGCTCTTCAATATAATAGGAGAGAAGATCATCTTTGGTCTTAAAATGATGATAAAAGCTTCCGTTGGATACATGAGCTTCCTCACAGATATTCTTTATAGAAAGATGGTCATATCCCTTCTTTTGTAATATTTTCTTAGCAGCTTTAAAAATACGATCTTTGGTTTCTTTCGATTTTTGCTGCTGTTTTGATAGTTCCTTTGTTTCTTCGTTCATATATAATCCTTTTTCTTTTAAAAAGCAATCAATAATAATGGTTGATCGCTATCCGACTGGGGAAAATTTTTGTTGCCCCAATATCATAAACTCTAGTATAGCATGGCAAATTTTTATTTGCAAGAAAACAGAGTGAACTCTGTTTGTTAAAGAAAACCGTAGGGATTTTGTAAAAGTTTACATTTCTTTTAGATTTCTTAGCACATTCCTGCGTTGATAATAGATCAAAATTCCTGTATAATATTATACTTAACTGGGGCCAAAAGTTTTGTCCCAGTTAGATTTGTGTTCACAAAGAAAGGTACATTTTATGGATATTAATCAGAAAATCACAGAAGAATTAGGAGTAAAGAAGTGGCAGGTAGAGGCTGCTGTAAAGCTTATTGACGAGGGAAATACCATTCCCTTTATTGCCAGATATCGCAAGGAAGCTACAGGAACCTTGGATGATGAGCAGCTTCGTAAACTTCATGAGAGACTTCTTTATCTGCGAAACTTAGAGGAAAAGAAGGAGCAGGTGCTGGGAAGCATTGAAGAACAGGGAAAGCTTACGGAGGAGTTAAAGAATCAGATCCTTCAGGCAGAAACCCTGGTAGTAGTGGAAGACCTTTACAGACCTTACAGACCGAAGCGCCGAACAAGAGCTACCATTGCAAAGGAGAAGGGATTAGAACCTTTGGCTATGACCATCCGTCTTCAGAAATTAGATCATTCTTTGGAGGAAGAAGCAGCGAAATATGTGAATTCTGAAAAAGAGGTAGAGACCATTCAGGATGCCATAGCGGGAGCTGCTGATATTATTGCTGAAAGCATTTCCGATGAGGCAGACTATCGAATTTGGATTCGAAAGCAGACCTTGCAAAAGGGTGTGATTACTTCAGTAGCAAAGGACCCGGAGGCAGAGTCCGTCTATGAAATGTACTACGAATTTGAGGAGCCGGTAAGAAAACTGGCAGGACACCGCATTCTGGCCTTGAATCGTGGAGAGAAAGAAAAAATCTTAACGGTAAAGGTGGAAGCTCCGGAGGAGGATGTACTTCGCTATCTGGAAAAGAAGGTTATTAAGAAGGACAATCCTTATACCAATCAAGTTCTAAAGGATACCATTGCAGATGCCTACAAGCGTCTCATTGCTCCGGCAATTGAGAGAGAGATCAGAAATGAACTGACAGAGCAGGCAGAGGATGGAGCCATTGAAGTATTTAAGAAAAACTTAGAGCAGCTTCTTATGGCACCGCCGATTAAGGGGCATACGGTATTAGGATGGGATCCGGCTTTTCGAACCGGCTGTAAGCTGGCTGTAGTTGATCCTACAGGAAAAGTTATTGGTACAACTGTTATTTATCCAACAGCTCCAACTACCCCGCAGAAGATCGCTGCTGCGAAGAAACTCTTAAAGGAAATCATTGCCAAGTACAATATCACCCTGATTTCCGTTGGAAATGGAACCGCATCCAGAGAGTCGGAACAATTTATCGTGGAACTTCTTAAGGAAATCCCACAGAAAGTTCAGTATGTTATTGTAAACGAAGCCGGGGCTTCTGTTTACTCTGCAAGCAAACTGGCTAGTGAAGAATTCCCGAAGTTTGACGTGGGACAAAGAAGTGCTACATCCATTGCCAGACGACTGCAAGATCCTTTGGCGGAACTTGTAAAGATCGATCCGAAAGCCATTGGGGTAGGACAGTATCAGCACGATATGAATCAAAAGAAGCTTTCGGAAGCATTATCCGGAGTAGTGGAGGATTGTGTAAACCGAGTGGGAGTAGATTTGAATACGGCTTCTGCACCGCTTCTATCCTACATTTCCGGTATCACTTCTACCATTGCCAAGAATATTGTGGCTTACAGAGAAGAGAATGGAAGCTTCAAGAATCGCAAGGAACTTTTGAAAGTGCCAAAGCTTGGACCAAAAGCCTATGAACAGTGTGCCGGATTCATGCGTATTTACGGAGGAAATGAACCTCTGGATACCACCAGTGTTCATCCGGAAACCTACGAGGCTGCAAAGAATCTCTTGAAGAAACAGGGATTTGTTCCGGAGGATGTATCCGCAGGAAAGCTTTCAGGTTTGTCTCTTACTATTAAGGATTATAAGGCCTTGGCGAAGGAGCTTAAGATCGGAGAGATCACCCTGCAAGATATCGTAAAAGAGTTGGAAAAACCGGGACGGGATCCAAGAGAAGATATGCCAAAGCCGATTTTAAGAACCGATGTCTTAGAGATGAAGGACTTAAAAGAAGGCATGATCCTTAAGGGAACTGTGCGAAATGTTATTGATTTTGGAGCTTTCGTGGACATCGGTGTACATCAGGATGGATTGGTTCATATTTCAGAGATATGCGATAAATTCATCAAACACCCGCTGGAAGTAGTAAGTGTTGGTGACATCGTGGAAGTGAAGGTCATGAGTGTGGATTTAAAGAAAAAAAGAATACAGCTGACAATGAAAGGAATATCATAAAGGAGGCTTTTTTGTGTTACGAACGTTATTAAAAGAAGTAAAAGAATACAAAGGGGCATCTCTTGCAACACCGGCATTTATGGTGTTGGAGGTACTTATGGAGATGACGATCCCCTATTTGATGGCGTCCATCATTGATAAGGGCGTAAATGCCGGGGACATGCAGCATATCTACAAGGTAGGTAGTGTCATGGTCCTGGCAGCAGCCGTCGGACTGTTTGCAGGTCTTGGCGGTGGCCGTTACGGAGCGAAAGCTTCGGCGGGATTTGCAAAAAATCTGAGAGAGTCCATGTTTTATAATATCCAGACATTTTCTTTCTCGAATATTGATAAATATAGTACTGCAGGACTGGTTACCCGTATGACCACAGATGTTACGAATATTCAGAATGCATATCAGATGCTGCTTCGAATGTTTGTAAGGGCTCCTATGAGTTTGATCTGTGCTATGATTATGTCCTTTGCGATCAATGCAAGGATTGCATCCGTTTATTTAATTGCCGTTATCATACTTGGAGGACTTTTGTGCTTTATTATGGTACATGCTACCAAGTATTTCCGTCAGGTATTTCCAAAGTATGATGCATTAAATGAATCCGTACAGGAAAATGTATCCGCCATTCGCGTGGTAAAGGCTTATGTAAGAGAAGAACAGGAGACGGAGCGTTTCCACAATGCCAGTGCAAATATTTACAAGCTGTTTGTAAAGGCAGAAAAAAACATCGTATATAACATGCCATTGATGCAATTTACAGTTTATAGCTGTATCCTGCTCATCAGCTGGATGGGTGCAAAGATGATCGTGGCAGATTCCCTGACAACAGGAGAACTTATGAGTCTTCTTACATACTGTATGAACATTCTTATGAGTTTGATGATGATGTCAATGGTATTTGTTATGGTTTCTATGAGTACTGCCAGTGCAGAACGTGTAGCTGAGGTGCTTGAAGAAAAAAGTGATCTTGAAAATCCAGAGCATCCTTTGGAGGATGTGACAGATGGAAGCATCGTATTTGACCATGTGGACTTCGCTTATGAGAAAAATAGTGATGAGCCGGTACTTAAGGATATTAACTTGGAGATTAAATCCGGAGAGACCATTGGTATTATCGGTGGAACGGGAAGTGCCAAGACCAGTTTGGTAAACTTAATCAGTCGCCTCTACGATGTGACAGCCGGACAGATTAAGGTAGGAGGCCATGACGTACGAGAGTACGATATGGAAGTATTAAGAAATAAAGTTGCAGTAGTATTACAAAATAACGTGCTATTTTCCGGAACGATTTATGAGAATCTTCGTTGGGGAGATAAAAATGCTTCCGATGAAGAGTGTCAGGAAGTCTGCAGACTTGCCTGTGCAGATGAATTTATCCAGAAATTCCCGGCAGGATATAATACCTATATCGAGCAGGGCGGAAGCAACGTATCCGGTGGACAAAAGCAGAGACTTTGTATTGCCAGAGCTCTTCTTAAGGATCCAAAAGTATTGATCTTGGATGATAGTACCAGTGCGGTAGATACTGCTACAGATACAAAAATCCGCAAGGCATTCAGAGAAGAAATTCCAAATACTACAAAGATTATCATCGCCCAGAGAATTTCCAGTGTGCAGGATGCAGACCGGATTATTGTTATGGAAGAAGGCCGTGTAAATGGATTTGGAACTCATGAGGAATTGCTTAAGAGCAATGACATTTACAGAGATGTATATGAGTCTCAAACCAAAGGCGGCGGAGATTTTGATGAGAAGGAGGGTGAATAGACTATGGCAGGTATGAATAGAAATCGAGGACCACGCCCTACCGTTAAGAATCCGGGACCGATCTTAAAACGTGTAATGTTTTATGTACTAAGGGATTATAAGATCCAATTTACTACGGTTATGATCCTGATTGTAGTAAGCGTTCTTGCAAATGTTCAGGGAACTATGTTCATGAAAGAACTCATCGATAAATATATCACTCCGTTCTTGCTTACAGATCAACCGAACTTCACTCCTCTTGCTAACGCGATTGCCAGAGTAGCATGCTTTTATGCAGTTGGAGTTGTGGCAACTTACACTTATAATCGTATTATGATCACGGTTACTCAGGGAACACTTAGAAATCTTAGAAATGAGCTTTTTGAGCACATGGAAAGACTTCCGATCCGTTATTTTGACACTCACCCTCACGGAGATATCATGTCTGTTTATACCAATGATATTGATACCTTGAGACAGATGATCAGTCAGAGTATTCCGCAACTGGTGAACAGTGGAATTACCATCGTTAGTGTATTTATCAGTATGTTAATTTTAAGTATTCCACTTACTATTATTACTATGATCATGGTGGGAGTTATGGTTTATTTATCCGGACAGGCCACCAAGCGAAGTGGAAAATTCTTCCACGATCAGCAGATGGATCTGGGTAAAGTAAATGGATACATCGAAGAGATGATGAATGGACAGAAGGTTGTAAAGGTGTTCTGTCATGAAGAAGAAAGTAAGAAGCGGTTTAAAGAATTAAATGACAAGCTCTTTGTCAGCGCAGATAAGGCAAACTCCTATGCCAACTATTTAGGACCAATCAATGCACAGCTTGGAAATATTAGTTATGTAATCTGTGCGATTTTTGGAGGAATCTTTGCTTTAAATGGTTTTGGAGGCTTGACTCTTGGAGGGCTGGCAAGTTTCTTGACTTTTAACAAGAGTTTCAGTATGCCGATCAACCAGATTAGTATGCAGATCAATGCGGTAGTTATGGCTCTTGCCGGAGCAGATCGTATCTTTACTCTCCTTGATGAAGAGGTGGAAGTGGACGATGGATATGTTACTTTGGTAAATGCCGAGGAAAAAGACGGAAAGCTTGTAGAGACAGACAAGAGAACCGGTCACTGGGCATGGAGACATGAACATCAGGCAGATGGAAGTGTGGACTACGTAGAACTTACCGGAGATGTGGTATTTGAAGATGTAGATTTTGGATATAATCCGGACAAGATTGTTCTCCACAATGTGGATCTGTATGCTACACCGGGACAGAAGATTGCCTTTGTAGGATCTACCGGTGCAGGAAAAACTACCATTACCAACCTGATTAACAGATTCTATGATATACAGGATGGTAAGATCCGGTACGATGGAATCAATATCAATAAGATCAAGAAGGCAGACCTTCGTAGATCTTTGGGAATCGTTTTGCAGGACACCCATTTATTTACAGGAACGGTCAGAGACAACATTCGATTTGGTAAGCTGGATGCTACAGAAGAAGAAATCGTTGCAGCAGCAAAGCTTGCCAATGCTGATGGATTTATCCGCAGACTTCCTCATGGATATGACACGGTACTTCACGGTGACGGTGCTAATTTAAGTCAGGGACAAAGACAGCTCCTTGCCATTGCAAGGGCGGCAATTGCAGATCCACCGGTATTGATCTTAGATGAGGCTACCAGCTCTATCGATACAAGAACAGAAAAAATCGTGCAGGATGGTATGGATAAGTTGATGCACGGAAGAACTACTTTCGTTATCGCCCATAGACTTTCTACCGTAAGAAACTCTGACTGTATCATGGTATTGGAGCAGGGAAGAATTATTGAAAGAGGAACTCACGATCAATTGATCGAGGAGAAGGGTAGATACTATCAACTTTATACAGGAAAGAAAGCCAATGCGTAAAGATGCATAAAGGCGGTTCGTCCAAAAACTACAGGGCCAGGAGGCATTTTGACCTCCTGACCCTAGTATTATAATTATAAACATAAAGGAATATAAAAATGAGTAGAGGTACCAAATTTCTGGATTATGTAACCACCTGTTTGAATCAGAGATTGTCAGAGGTAGAAGATTCGATTGCTAAGGTGCAAAAGGATATCGATAGTATGAATCGGTATTATTGGGATAATTATACAGAGATGGATCAGTATGGTTATGAGAATTACGATAACCAACAGGCACTTTTCGCCCAGGTGGGAACCAACCAGGAGAATGCAAAATTCAGGCACCGCTTAAAAAGAATGTTAGATTCCCCCTTTTTTGGAAGCGTGGATTTTGTTTATGATGGGGATGATGAGGCGGAAACTTTCTATATAGGGATTGGAAATTTCGCGGAAAAAAGAGGCTCCCTGCCATTAATCTATGATTGGAGAGCCCCGGTAAGCGGGCTTTTCTATGATTATGATAAGGGAGAAGCTTCCTATGAGGCTCCGGCGGGGGTTATGACGGGAGAAATCCTTACAAAATCGCAATATAAAATTCGAAGAGGCCGCATGGTTTACGAATTTGAGAGCGACATGAAGATTGATGACGATATCTTAAAGCAGGAGCTTGGAAGTAATAGCGATACAAAGTTAAAGAATATTGTAAGAACTATTCAGAAAGAACAAAATGCAATTATCCGAAACGTAAAGGATAAGATCATGGTAATTCAGGGAGTGGCAGGAAGTGGAAAAACTTCTGTGGCCCTGCACCGTATCGCCTATCTCTTGTACCATGACAGGGAACATTTGAATTCTTCAAATATTCTAATCTTGTCACCCAACAGTGTATTTTCTGATTACATTTCCCATATTTTGCCGGAACTTGGAGAAGAGAATATTCAGGAAATGAGTTTTGATCTCTTTGCCTACAGAGAGCTTCAGGATGTAGTGGGAGACTGCGAAGACCGGTATCATCAAATCGAAAGAAAGATTCAGGGATTAAGGGAAGAGGATGAGAAAAGAATTTCCTTTAAAGAATCCAAAGAATATGTAGACGCCGTGGAGGGATTCTTAATAGAGCTTGAGGACCGTCTGGTGGATTTTAAAGAGGTTAGATACAAGGGACTTACCAGAAGCCCATCAGATATTATGGATTTTTTCTATGATAAATTTGCAGGAGTTCCATTGCTTTCCAGAATGGATGCAGTGCGGGAATATTTTGTAGATGAGTATGAGACATTGTCAGGAAGAAGCATTTCCGAGGACGATCTTTTAGAAATCCAGGAAAAATTCGATCGTATGTATGTCACGAAGGATGTGTACGAGATTTATAATTGGTTCCTGGAAGATTATGATTTTCCGCCACTTCCGGATCGACAGATGAAACGCAGAGTCTTAGAATATGAGGATGTTTATCCGGTGCTTTATTTGAAAAATCGTCTCTATTCCAAAAAACCGGGACGGCAGGTAAGACATCTGGTCATCGATGAAATGCAGGATTATACCTATTTGCAATATGAAATTTTGGGAAGAATGTTCCAGTGTAATATGACTATCCTGGGAGACAGAGGTCAAACTGTAGATGATAAATCCAGAGATGTCATGGAGTTTTTGCCAAAGATATTTGGAAAAGATATTCGTAAAATTGAGATGACAAAAAGCTATCGAAATACATTAGAGATTGCAGCCTATGCAGAGAAATTTGCTACGGAATCAGATATTATTTATATGGATCGTCATGGAAAAGATGTAGAACAGATGGAAGTCAATAGCCTTGAGGATGGATTAAAAGAAATTCAGGAAAGAATTTCTGTAGGGGATGAGGCCTATGAAACCGCTGCTATTTTGACTCTGACAGAAAAAGAGGCAAAGAAAATTTACGAAAGCCTAAAAGAAAAAAACGAAAATGTTTTCTATATAGATCGGGACAGTTCAAAATTTAACAGCGGAATTACAGTTACCACCTTTTATATGGCAAAGGGACTGGAATTTGATCAGGTATTTTTGCTGGATGAGAAATTAAATAGTCCCTTGTATGGACAGTTCCACTATATAGGAGCAACCAGGGCGTTACATGAATTGTATGTCCTTAGAGTCTAGGAATGACTCCTGAGATGAATTATTTTTCCCGAAGGTCTTGCAATATAGGCAGAGACTTGCTAGAATAATAATCGGTATTAAGATTTCTTCGGGGTAGGGTGACATCGCAAGATGAAGTCCCAACCGGCGGTAAAGTCCGCGAACCATCGATATAAGATGGCCGATCCGGTGACACGGCAGTGAATTCCGGAACCGACAGTATAGTCTGGATGAGAGAAGGAGCAGATAGGATTGAACCGGATTTTCAGGATTCAATGATTGTCTTAGATGAAATAAGTTACCCCGATACAAGTATTGTATCGGGGTTTTTGTATATTAGAAAATAATCCTATTTCATGAGAAGACATATCCTTCAAGATGAAATTTTGATATGCAACAATATTTTTCAGAGAAGGAGAAACGAAAATGAAACAAACACAAACAGGAACACAGACGAACCTACTCCAGGGTAATTCCAGAACCAGAGTACGGGTTATGGTACAGATCGGAATGCTTGCTGCAGTAGCAGTAGTCTTAATGGCTTTTGAGATCCCTCTTTTCTTTGCACCGTCTTTCTATAAGATTGACTTTAGCGAAGTACCGGTACTCATTGGAAGCTTTGCCATGGGACCTCTTGCAGGAGTGGTAATAGAACTCTTAAAGATCCTCATTCACATGTTGATTCAGGGAACCAGCACCGCAGGTGTGGGAGATCTCGGTAACTTTATTGTAGGATGTGCCTTTGTACTTCCGGCAGCATTTGTTTACAAGCATGGTAAGACAAAGAAGAATGCTGTTGTAGGAATGGTAACAGGAACCATTGTTATGGCAGTTTCCGGATGTTTTATCAACGCTTTTGTATTGCTTCCTACCTATGCAGCAGCCTTTGGAATGCCGATGGATGCACTGGTAGCTATGGGAACAGCTGTAAATTCTCATATCACAAGTGTATTTACTTTCGTAGTGTTGGCAGTTGCGCCATTTAACCTGGTGAAGGGAACTTTAGTATCTGTTATTGTATTTCTTGTTTACAAGAGAATCAGCCCAATTCTTAAAGGAGCAGCTTAATAGAGAAATTTAAAGAACGATAAAAAACTTCATAGAATGATGAATATGGACGAAAGGGGAAGCTTCCGGTAAGGAATCTCCCCTTTCGTCCGTATTCTTTATTCTTTTTTAAACTTGTGTTATAATCAGTAGACGATTGAGGGGAAACTATAAATATAAGCGGAAGAAGATGAAAGAATATGACAATCGAGAGTAGAAGTGAAAAAGAAACTTACGATTTAGGATATAGAATTGGAATGGAAGCGAAAGCTGGGCAGGTCTTCACCCTTGTGGGGGATTTAGGGGTAGGAAAGACTGTATTTACCAAAGGACTGGCAGCAGGTCTTGGGGTGGAAGAAGCGGTCAGCAGTCCCACCTTTACCATTGTACAGATCTATGAGGAAGGCCGTTTGCCGTTCTACCACTTTGATGTTTATCGCATTGGAGATGTAGAAGAGATGGATGAAGTAGGTTATGAAGATTATGTTTACGGAGATGGGGTGACTCTTATAGAATGGGCGAACCTCATACAGGAGATACTTCCGGAACATTATACAGAGATCACAATAGAGAAAGATTTGGAAAAGGGATTTGATTATCGGAGGATTCAGATATGCGAATATTAGGGTTAGATAGTTCGGGACTAGTAGCCAGTGTGGCTGTAGTGGACAGCACAGAGTCAGGGGAAGAGTTGGTGGCAGAATATACTGTGAATTACAAGAAGACTCATTCCCAGACCCTTCTTCCTATGCTGGATGAAGTGGCTCGCATGATTGAGTTGGATCTTCAGACGATAGATGCCATTGCCATCGCAGGAGGACCGGGGTCTTTTACCGGACTGCGTATCGGCGCTGCTACAGCTAAGGGGCTTGGATTAGCCTTAAAAAAACCTTTGGTCCATGTTCCAACCCTTGCGGGACTGGCTTATAACCTGTGGGGAGTGGAGGGGATCGTCTGCCCTATTATGGATGCCAGAAGAGGACAGGTCTATACAGGAATTTATCGATTTGAAGATGGAAAGTTAAAGACCTTAGAAGACCAGATGGCAATAAGTATCGAGGAACTTGCAGATAAGCTAAAAAAATATCAGGAGAAGGTTATCTTTTTAGGAGACGGTGTTCCTGTATTTAGAAATAAATTGGAGCAGGAACTTATGACAGATTGCAAGATAGCATTTGCACCTGCAAATATGAATCGTCAAAGAGGCGCATCCGTGGCGGCTCTTGGAGTAGAATATTACAAAGCAGGAAAGGTAGAGACAGCTATGGAGCATCAGCCGGATTATTTGAGAGTTTCTCAAGCAGAAAGAGAACGGAAGGAACGCTTGGAAAAAGAAGCTTCGGCGGAATAATAGTCTTATGGAAAATATTCAAATTCGAGAAATTTTGAAATCGGATATCCAGGGAATTGCAAAAATGGAAGCTGAGATTTTCTCAGATCCATGGAGCGAGGGTGCTTTGCTTGATTCTTTAGGACAAAGCTATGTCCATTTTTATGGAGCTTATAAAGAAGATAAAACGGTAGGTTATTTGATCTTTTCTCATATAGTGGATGAGGTGGAGATTTTCAGAATCGCTGTGAAGAAGTCTTGCCGGGGTGAGGGCATTGCTATACAACTGTTAGAAGCATTGAAAAACTTTGGAAAAGGACAGAAAGCAATTAGGGCTCTTTTGGACGTAAGAGAGAATAACGTAGCAGCTATTTGCCTTTATAAAAAGGCAGGTTTTGCAGAGGACGGAAGAAGACGGGATTTTTATGAAAATCCAAGAGAAGACGGTATTCTTATGAGTATGGATTTATCTTAAGATCATTTGCCTCAAGCAGAAAAATCATGAGGAAATTATAAGAAAATCATAAGAAGAAAGCCACAAGAACTATAAGAAGGAAATCGCAGAGGCGATTACCAAGAAAGAATTATAAAATAGACTACAAGATAGAAAGAAATGAAATGGAGAAGAAAGCATGTTAGACGTATGTTTGTTGGGAACCGGAGGCATGATGCCACTACCTTATCGCTGGCTCACATCCTTGATGGTTCGATATAACGGAAGCTCCCTTCTGATTGATTGTGGAGAAGGAACCCAGATTGCAATTAAGGAGCGGGGATGGAGTTTCAAGCCTATAGATGTTATATGCTTTACCCATTATCATGGAGACCATATCAGCGGCTTGCCGGGGCTTTTGTTAACTATGGGAAATGCCGACAGAACAGAGCCGTTGACCCTGATTGGACCGAAAGGGTTGGAGCGGGTGGTAAATGCACTCCGCGTGATTGCACCGGAACTTCCTTTCCCGATTCGTTATATGGAAATTACGGAGCCGGAGCAGACCTTCGAGATGAATGGTTATCGTTTGACTGCTTACCGCGTAAACCATAACGTGCTTTGCTACGGTTATACCATGGAAGTAGACCGGGCCGGAAAGTTTGATGTAGTAAGAGCAAAAGAAGCAGAGATTCCACAAAAATATTGGTCCATGTTGCAAAAAGGAGAGGTAGTTACAGAGGGAGATATTGTATATACTCCGGATATGGTCCTTGGACCTGCCAGAAAAGGATTGAAGGTCACTTACTGTACCGATACCAGACCGACAGATTCCATAAGAAAACATGCGCCGGGATCGGATTTGTTTATCTGCGAAGGCATGTATGGAGAGAAGGATAAAATAAAAAAAGCCAAAGAATACAAGCATATGACCTTTTACGAGGCGGCAACCCTGGCGAAGGAAGCCGGTGTAAAGGAAATGTGGTTGACTCACTACAGTCCTTCTCTAAATTATCCGGAAGAATATATGGAAGATGTTCGTGCAATCTTTAGCAATTCCATTGCAGCTAAGGATGGACGGACCGTAGAATTAACATTTGAAGACTAAGAAGGCTAGAAAGGCAAGTTTATGGAAGAAAAAAAGGATATTTTAATTCTTGCAATAGAAAGTTCCTGCGACGAGACGGCAGCAGCGGTAGTAAAAAATGGAAGAGAGGTATTGTCTAATATTATTTCCTCTCAGATTGCCCTTCATACCCTCTACGGAGGCGTAGTGCCGGAAATTGCATCCAGAAAACATATAGAAAAGATTAATCAGGTGATAGAGGCAGCTTTGGAAGAAGCGAAGGTGACTTTAGATGACATCGATGCCATCGGTGTTACCTATGGCCCGGGACTTGTAGGAGCCCTTTTGGTAGGAGTAGCAGAAGCAAAAGCCATTGCCTATGCTACAGGAAAACCTTTGGTGGGAGTTCATCATATAGAAGGGCATATTGCAGCGAATTTTATCGAACATAAAGAGTTGGAACCACCTTTCTTTGCATTGGTAGTGTCCGGTGGGCATACCCATTTGGTTCGGGTAAAGGATTATGGAAAGTTTGATATTCTGGGAAAAACCAGGGATGATGCGGCAGGAGAAGCCTTTGATAAAGTGGCCCGTGCCATTGGACTTGGCTATCCGGGAGGACCTAAAATAGATAAAGTATCCAAAGAAGGAAATCCTGAGGCCATTGCATTTCCGAGGGCTCATATAGAAGATAATCCTTATGACTTTAGCTTTAGTGGAGTGAAATCAGCAGTTCTTAACTATATTAACGGATGCCAAATGAAGGGAGAAGAATATAGTCAGGCGGATATTGCAGCCTCATTTCAGAAAGCTGTAACAGATGTGCTGGTGGAAAGAGCCATGCATGCAGTGGATGAATTTAAGATTGATAAATTTGCTATAGCAGGAGGAGTGGCTTCCAATAGTGCTCTTCGTGCAGCAATGAAAGAGGCTTGTGAGAAAAAAGGAGTAGAGTTCTATTATCCATCTCCTATTTATTGTACAGATAACGCGGCCATGATCGGAGTGGCTGCCTACTATGAGTTTATTAATGGCACAAGACACGGATGGGATCTCAATGCAGTGCCGAATTTAAAATTGGGTGATCGATAAATATCGGTGCATCTAAACTGATACGGAAGGAGTGGCAAAAACGTTGGAGACAACAATAAAAGCAAAGAAAAAATGCACAGCCATCATCTTAGCAGCAGGACAGGGAAAACGAATGGGAACGTCTGTGCAAAAGCAATTTATAGAATTGAAAGAAAAACCAGTGATTGCCTATACCTTGGATCAGTTTGAAAAATCAGAGATTATTGATAATATTATTTTAGTAGTGGGAGAAGGGCAAGAATCCTACGTTGAAGAAGCAATTGTAAAAAAATACAGTTATAAAAAAGTATCATCCATAATTCCTGGAGGAAAAGAACGATACCATTCTGTTTGGGAAGGCTTAAAGGCACTGGAAGGGCAGGAGGAAAATCTTCAAGACGAGAATGCCACGGCCTATGTCTTTATTCACGATGGTGCCAGGATGTTTACGGACGAAGAAATCTTGGCACGCGGTTATCATACTGTGGAGGAAATGGGAGCTTGTGTGGCAGGTATGCCTAGTAAGGACACCGTTAAAATCGTAGATAAGGATTGCTGTGCTGCGGATACTCCGGATCGTAAGAACGTCTGGGCGGTTCAGACCCCGCAGATTTTTGATAAGAAACTGATTATGGAGGCCTACAGACGTTATATGGAAAAGGAAGAAAACTTTGTTACCGATGATGCCATGGTAGTAGAGAAGATGATGGGATGTCCTGTGAAAATGTTTGAAGGTAGCTATCGAAATATCAAGCTCACCACCCCGGAAGATTTGGATATCGCGAAGATTTTTCTGGAAAGTTAAAGAAAATAAAAAAATAGTAAAAAAATAAAAAATGAGTGTTGACAGGATGTAAAAGATTATGCTAGAATACATCTTGTCGCGAGTGATGTGACAACAATCAAATAGATGGAGAGGTATCGAAGTGGTCATAACGAGGCGGTCTTGAAAACCGTTTGTCCGCGAGGGCACGTGGGTTCGAATCCCACCCTCTCCGCTTTGAAGAAGAGATTTTGCCTCGGCAAAATTTTTTTTTCGGACTGATTTGGAGAAATACCCAAGCTGGCCGAAGGGGCTCCCCTGGAAAGGGAGTAGGTCGTTAATAGCGGCGCGAGGGTTCAAATCCCTCTTTCTCCGTTTGCTGATAGCATTCAATGAATCAGCAAAAATGTATGAATACCATTTGATTTGCTTTGGATTTATAGATGTAAAATC
>CAVKOU010000041.1:15450-18472 GCA_963658085.1 bacterium | reverse complement strand
CTGTTTTTGCAAAGTCCTTTGCTACGGCAATGTCATCAGTTTTTGTAGCAAGGTACTCAGCGATTTCAGATGCCTTGTTGCTTGATTTAGCCTCTTCATTATCTGTTTTATCCTTTGTGGTGTAAGTAAATTCATTAACATCTTTACCCCACTTTACATTGGATAATGTATTTGTGGCTGCATCCAAATCACCGGTGAATACCTGGTAGATTTCATAGGTACCTGTTGCATTTGTGATAGTTACTGAGTAGGTTTGTGGTGTGGTTGTACCGGTCTGGCCTTCCCCTGATGCGTCGCTATCGTCAGCGAATGCAGTGATTCCCATTGCCATTACCATGACTACGGAAAGTAGGATTGATAATATCTTTTTCATCCTTTTCATTTTTTGACTCCTTTCGTCTTCTTTTTGGTTTGTGAGTTGCTTGCTGTTTCCAGTTTTACTCACCCCCCCCCCGATTTCTCGAGGGGCGTGAGTCTTGAATGAGGATTTTCTATCTTTAAGAAGGTTGTTATCTTCTCTTCCTCTTCCAATTATATCCTAAAAGCAGGATTGCTAGGCTCATGAGAGCTGCTCCGCTTACAAGGAACGGTTTTGTTCCGATGCCTCCGGTTCCTGGTAGTTCGTAGGCATTGAATTTGTTTATAAATGTAATGTTATAGTTATCCAGGGCACTTATGTAGGTGAAAGTATATTTGTTATTGGTTGTTTCACTTTCATCTCCGGTTCCTTTTACAGATTGGAAGGTATAGGTGCTATCTACTACCTCCACAAGGGTATAGGTGCTATCTACTACCTCCACAAGGGTATACGTAGTTCCTGATACAAAGATCTTGTTACTTTCTTCATCTACAATCGTTGTAAACTTCTTTGATTCTCCCTGATGCAGAGTGAATGTTCCTTTGTACTTCGTTTCATCTACCGTATCTCCTTCATATACTTTGAAGGTGAAGTTCTTGGTTTCGTCGTATCCTTGATCTTTCTCTGCAGAATCCACTACCTTTTTAGTGATGGTAGGTGATACCGGAATTTTTACTCCTACCTTCGGTGGCTCGGCTATTAGTCTTGACATTCCTACTACATCGTATGCATATCCGAAACTGTTCCATGCAATCTTGCCCGGTTGTACATCGTCACCAATGAGTCCTTCGTACTGTATGCATAGTGTTTCATTCGGCTCCAAGGTAAAGCTATCACTCAGAAGGATTCTAAAGGACTTATCCTGCGATGCCCATTCATTATGCCAGTCTTTTGAAGTGCCATAGTCGGTGTCACCTTTGGTAAAGGTTGTCTTTGTCGAGAACTGGATACTGTAATCCTCTTCGACATTCAATGTTTTAGTAACATTGCCATTCGTATCTTTTACTGTAAGAACTAAACTTCCGTTGTATCCTACTGTAAATTCAGAGCCTCGCTTCTGACTACTATTTACAACTCCGTTGTCACTTGGGAATGGCATTAAGTCCAGAATCGTCAGGTTCTTATATTCATGTTTGCTGACATTTTCTACGTTGTTGGTATAGATGACCTTCTTATTGGTATCTTCGTTGTCTATGACAATATAGTTGTTGCTGGTGTCATAGCCTACTGCAGTGTTATTCTCGTTCGCCTCTTCGGTAATAGTCTTCCATGAGAAGGAACCATAATCTCCCATCGCATAGACACTATCGGATGCTTTCACACCGGTAACCGTACCGCTTGCATCCTCTACCACCTGTCCTGTCGTAACATCTGTTCCATCAAAGTTACCCTTCGGAGTAAAGGTTGCCTCGTTCTGGTAGATGGTATAGGTCTGCTGATTCACATTGTTGGTATAAACCGTGAACTTTGCATATCCACCAGCCGGTATTGTATATTTTTCATCTGTCAAATCCAGACTAAAGGAAGTTGAATAAGAACCATTGGTGCCACCTTGAATCTGCTTCCAAACATCACTACTTAGGTCATAGGTTTTTGAAGGATTTCCGGCATTTTTCGAATCATAAATCTCCAATAAGAAGACCTTATTATTCTTCCTGCTTTCTTCTGTAGTGATTCCAAGATTCGTAGCCTCTTTCTCAGTCAAAATATGGAAAGGAGCATCCACAGAATCAGAAATCGTATAGTTCTGTATAGGGACTGTTCCATCGTTATAAAGTTTCAATTCCCATTTTACTGCCGAACATGGATTAATATTATTCTTCTTATTTGCTGCTGTTATAGCCTGCAAATCTCCTATTTTTTTACCACTTACTACATATCCTACAGCTTCCTTCGTAATTCCGGGAATGATCTTTTCTTTTGGAATGATAGTAACAGATGAACTAATGACTCTTTGGTCACCTTCAGTACCCAGGTCTGTGGATTTACCATTGTTCTGGTATGCATCATCCTTGGTACCCTTGGTTTTAATGGTGCCGCAATCTTTGTATTCTACACTCTTATCCGTATAAAGCTTGGCTGTGTTGGTAATTACAGTTCCTTCTGTAGGATTCTTAACTTTGCAAAGAACGAAGAAGGAAATTGTTTTTCCATTTTGTAACGTCACTCCTTTTTGGTTGCTTCCTACTTGATAAGTAACTGTGTGAGCCTCGGTATCATCATTAATCATTTTAATTGTGACATTGCTTTTATTAGGGTTTGAATCCAACCAAGTGCTCATATTCCATTCATTAACTGTACTTATCGTTTCAGCCCGAAATTGGTAGAAAGCCTTATTATACAAAGCATCTGAAAAGCCGATGTATTCCAAATTCTCGCCATATTCATCTGTAATTGTTCTTACCTCGATATCATCCTCACCTGTATTGGCAACGGTTATGGAGTAAATTACATAATTATCTTTTCCATCCGTAAGATTAAAATACTTTTTGTTGTTAAGCGTTTCCAAAGTCCAGTCATTCGGAGCTGTTGCTATGGTCCATACATTTTTTTTGATATCTGCCGCAGATGCTGTGATACCTTCTTTCTGCCCGTTTACTGTTACTGTTTTGCTGCCGCCTCCGTCTGTAACAGTATTCGCATATGAAGGACTATTTCCATCAC
>CAVKOU010000041.1:0-15199 GCA_963658085.1 bacterium | reverse complement strand
GAAGCATTACCTGAATATGTATACAGTTTATCGTCATCTAATTTTAACAACAGACCACCATCTATAGTATCTGTCAGCACATGATGTTCTTTCGTACTTGCTTCATCTCCACTGGCATTGGTAATAGAGATTTTGTAATCTAAAACGGTATTATTCTCGTATTTTTCTCCACCATCGTTATACTGAGAATCATCTTCAGTCGCCTTTTTTACCTTTTTATCTACAGTTGTTGGAGGTGTTACCTTGGTATCTGTCTTGCCTGTCTCTCCGTGATCCGATTTTACTTCATTCGTAATAGATGTAATACTGCTTCCAACATTCAAATCAACTTTAACTTTGTAGATAATAGTAACCGTTTCGTTTGGCTCTAATTTTCCCACATTCCATTTTAGCGTTGTGGTTCCATCGGCATTTGATATTTTTTTAAACTCTACGCTATGTTTTCCTGAACTTAATGTGGAGTCAGCGTTATATATACCGGATTCATTTATAAGTTTTTCACCTGATGCTGAATACATTCCCTGCAGTATCAGATGCTCATTCAATTTATCCGTGAGTATCTCATCAAAAGTAGTTGCAAAAATATTAGGATTATTCACGGTGATGGTATAGATGAGGATATCTCCATTCTTTACATCATCCGTTTTGTTCACTGTCTTGCTCAAGTTAATTTTGGTTTTTTCTACATTTACATTAACCTCACTCGATTGATTTCTGTAAATTGCTTTATTATTTATATTTTTGCTATCTGCCAGTTCTCCTTCGTCCTTTACAGTTACATCAAATCCGAAATTTAATTCCCCACCAACTTGAATTTCATCTTTCTGTGTAAAGGTAATGGTATAAGTTCCATTGTTCTCAGTAACTGTACCTCCAGCATCTTTTATCGCTTGTTTTTGTTCATCTGTCAATGTAAGCTGACTCGGCAGAGTATCTGTGATAGTATATTTTTGACCACTCGCATCTGTTGCCGACAATGGCTGATTTCCGGTATTTTTTACTGTAATGGTATATTTGATGGTCCCTCCCGGCTTAACGCTTGTCTTATCTGCCGCCTTTGTTATAGAATACTTTTCCTTCTTGGTAGGATTCGTATCTACTGACTTTTGATCTTCGTAAGTATCACCACCCTTTACAGCTGTTGTTTTAATTTTCACTGTATTGGTAATCTTCTTAGTCTTTAGCGTCTCATTGTCCATAGTTTTGTAGGCATCGCTTAAGACTAATTTAGATGCATTCAAATTTGCTTTTAAATTATTGATACTATCCATCTCTCCTATGTAGGAGCCATTACTATTTTTATTTGTATTGGTAACTGTAATCTTATAAAAGATTCGATCAGATCCTACTGTCACACTATCAACTTTTACTGATTGTTTTTCCGTATTTTCCAAGGACGAGAAGTTAAATTCAAAAATTGTATTGCCATTGCTATCTACGATCTTGTTATTCTCTACCTTTACCTCCTCAGGAAAGGTCATTCCATCCGGCAATGTCAGAGTATCCTCTAAGACTACTTCTTTTGTCCATATAGATCCTGTATCACCGGATCCATCTCCTTGCTTTTCCTGAGCACTAATATTATATTCCAGATTTCCAATCAGTCTATTCGTCGATGCATCAATCTCTAATTCCGAATGATTTACTGTTTTATTTAGATTATTCCACTCATTTTTACCGGTCCAGGTAAGAACCTTTGCGGCATCTTCTTGATTTGTAACATCCGTTCCGTCTATATACACGTAGTCATTGGACTGTTTGTTCGTTATAGAAGGTGTTACTTGAACCGTATTGGTCTTGTCCATAATACCGTTGCTGGAGTTGAATTGCAGTTGAAAGTTTACTGTAGATCCAGCCGGCTGTGTATAGGTAATATAATCCGGTGTTCCATTCTCCTTTTTATGAAGTATGACTTCAATAGTTCCTGTGATAGAAGAATCTCCATAGGAAACAATCATCTTCCCATCCTCATCAAAGCCTGCAAGAGTTACTCCATCCGGAAGATCGCTAATTTTTAATTGCACCTCTTCTCCCGTTGCAGTTTCATTGGGGTGAGAATTTGTAGAATTTACATTAATATATAGTGTCTTACCATTTGCTTCTGCTGATGGATTAGCAGTAATATTTAAAACCAATCCCTGATCCACTGTATCGTTATCGGCAAGTACGAATAAGTCATTCCCATTATCTGCTGCATCCTGATTTTCAGCGTCCTGGAGTTCCTGGCTACTCTCCCAAGTCTGGCTTACCAATCCATATCCTATGATCTGGCTGTCTGTCACTTCATACTTTGTCTCTGTTACCGCATTGCCGTCATTTCCCTGAATCACAGTGATGGTATTTTTTGTTCCGTCATCTCCGGTTCCCACAATATCGATAATCCCTACCTGATACAGGGTTTCCTGATCACCGGTCTTATTTAAGAAGACCAAATCTCCTGCCCGGTAGTCGCTGGCGGCATCTCCAAAGAGATCGGCTGCTTTTAAGGCATCCATCCATGCATTGGCATCGCTGTTTACCGGGAAGATATTCTTATCTACACCGGCATAGTTTAGAGCAAAGGCCGCAAGCAGGGTATCCCAATCGCTGTAGGTCATATTCTCTGCACTCCAGGTACCATAGTCGGTGGTAGCTGTTGCCCATGCGCCGTAACGGGTATATCCTTTGTGACTGTTATCATCTCCCAGCGCAAAGTTATCAACGCTTTCTGTATAACCCAGCTGGCTTTCTGCGATAGCTGTAATCTTCTGATTCCAGTTCTCTCCCTGGTCGTAGCCGCTGTCTGCAAGGGATGCTTCCCAGTCTTTTGCTATCTCTACATCTGCCTCCGGATTGCTCCTGCATAAATCCGTATGCGTGTGCTCTTCTTTCCCACAGGTTAGCGTCTGCGTATAGCAGGCGTCACTATGGGTATGTTCGCCGGACTCTTCCTGTCCGCAGGTCAGTTCTTTCGTGTAGCATGCCTCGCTGTGAGTATGCTCTTCTAATCCACAGTAGGTCTTGCCACTCATGGCAATTCCCGGCAGGATAAGCCCCCACAGCACAGCTCCAACTACAAATATAGAGCACAAAAAGGTTGCTACCTTCAGCCTTCTTCCTTTCTTTTGATTATTCTTCATCTTGTCTTTTTGACTCTTCAATGAATTCATCATAGCTTTCCTCTCCTTATTTAAGGATTCCTATGTCGCTTAAGGGCCATAACCGAAATACGACTCTTCCAACGACTTGTTCATCTGATACACAGCCTACCAATTTACTTCGGCTGTCTATGGATTTGGATCGGTGGTCTCCCATGACGAAGATTTTTCCCTCCGGCACCTGATAAGGGAAGGTGATATCACATTCTCCCAGGGCTTTATCCTTCAGGTAAGGTTCGTCGATCTGTATATCATTGACATATACATTCCCCGATGCATCCATGTCTATATAATCTCCCGCCGATCCTATAACTCTCTTTAACAGAATCTTGTTCTGATAATAGAAACCAATGAGATCGCCGGTTTCAAAATTTCCTGTCTTCTCTAATATAACTAATTGCCCGTTTTCTAAGGTAGGCTCCATGCTGACTCCCGAAACCCGAAGAATCGGAAAAAACATGGTAGCAATGAGTACTGCTATGGCTGCCGCCACGAGAAGCACTCCCACAATATGTTTCAGGGCTTTTCTATATTCCCTTCGGTAGTGAAGTCTGTCTCGCTCCTTTTTTACTTGTTCAAAGGAGGGAAGTTCTATCTTTTTTGAGACTTCAACAACTTCCGTAACTTCTGTTACCTCTGTATCCATTCATACTCCTAAATATCTGCTTGCTGATTGTTATTCTCTTCTTCTGCATCTTTCGATGTATCTTCCATCGATTCTTCTTTACTCTTTCTTCTCAGACTCGCAAGCTTCATTTCTAAATTCTTAGCTTCTTCTGTCATGCACTCGATCTCGATCTTAGCATTTTCCAAAGTAGATATAAGGTTATCCTTGCTTCTGGCCCATCTGACTTTTTCCAGTTCTTCTTTGGTTTCTTGCAATTCCTTTTGGAGCTCGTAAATAATCTCAATCAAGTCTTTTCTCTTTAAGCGTTTAAATTCCTTATCTGTCATACGGCCTCCATTTCTTCTTTGATCTGTGTAATCTCTTCTTTGGAGGTCTCCACCAATCCCTTATCAAGATTCTTATTTTTCATATCCTGCTTCAAGGCTTGATCTATTAATTTCAGTAGTTCAAGAGCACTTCGAAAAGCAACGGTCTCTCCTTTTTCCATCCAGGTAACTCTACCTTGCCAGCTGCTGTGCTGCCTTTGCTCTACTCGTACGATGAATGTTCCTCGCTTGCCTTTGTGATTTAAGAGTTCTTTGTCACTTACAGTTCTCTCTTTCTTAAGAGATTCCGTCCTCTTATAGGGGATCACCACCGGCTCTCTCTCTTTTCCAAAGCATCTAGTCTTGGTTCCCGGGAAAGGATACTTCATCTCGTCATAGAACTGATCCATAGAAAGGATTGCCTCAGCCATGCTGCTAAATCCCATAGCCTCCGATCTATAACCATGATAGATGCGGCCGGTAACCTTATAATTGTGATCGATCCTATCGATACATAGAATCATTCCGCAGGGGTTTCCCACATAAACTTGTGATGCACTCATCTATCATTCTCCTTTCCTAAATTTCACGAAATTTTACAAAGTTGCTCATTGTTTGAACACAGTTTAACATGTTGTATAACTAAGAAAAGGTCTAAGAAACACTCTAAATCGGGTATTTCTTAAACCTTTTCTAATAATCTGTTATTTTCTTTTATTTATATCGGAACTATATTTTTTATTTAGTCTATATTCTTTATTCAGTCTATCGTTTAGCCTGTAGTTTTAATCCATAAACATTCCATTCACATGGTAGCGGATTCCGGTACGTTGTCTGGATGTTAAGAACTCTTTGTCGATTCTTTTTTGCACTATATCGCAGTCTTCTCTAGTGGTATTAATTAGTAACACCAGAAATTGTCCCCTGCCATAACGATTAACAACATCACTTTTTCTTAGGGTTACTACCAGAGTATCCTGAAGCCGCTGGGCCAACTCATCTAAGGCCGGACTTTCTTTCATGGGATTGCCTTTGCTGTCTATAATGGTGCAGGACATCAGATAGATGGATTGCCCACTTCTCTCCAACATCCTTGCTAAGTGCTGATAGATTCCGCGAAAGGTTGGATAACTACACAGGAAAGCTCCATCCGGATCCTGTTTTTTCTCTTCTCTTTGCTCCACCAGCTTTAACTGGATATCATCCAGGATCTCATAGGAATGTACTACTTGATTTCCAAGGCTTTCTAAAGACTGCATCAGACTGTCTGATGGCCTTAGTCCCCGCTCTTCGAAATACCGTTCTACAGTATCCGCATAAAGATCTCTGGCCTCGTCATATTTGCCCTGAACCACCAAGGCTTCCATGGTAAGACACTCCCACTCTCCATAGGGCTGAAGACTTGAGATATAACGACCTAAGGTTTCCAGCTTCTCATAGTCATTCTTCAGACGAAAGAGATCTGCTATTTTCTCCACGCATCCTCTTAATAGCAGCTCATATCTCTGATTCTCGGAAGCAATCCAAAGAGTGATAATTCCCGCCGGGAGGAATTCTCCCTTGTAGATCATAAGTGCCTCGTTTAGAAGCTTTGCTTCTTCCTCAAGCTCTTTCTCGGTGCACTCTGAAAAATCCTTCCCTCTCTGTTTTTCCATGATATCGATGTTCCGGCAAATCTTATCAAACTCCGTCGCATCCTCCCATACCGGGATATCCTCAGTCCAATAAACTACACCGTCAACAATCTCGATATAGTTAACATCCTTAGGTAAGCCGGAATTTTTAAGCTTTACCTTGGCATTGTAGATAACACTTTGCAAGGCATGGTGCACATCATCCACATCCCGATCCCCGAAGAGGACCCCTTCTAGCTGTTCTCTTTTTACACCTTTATTTTTGTAGTGGATCAGCATCTGCATCAAGGCAGCAAACTGAGAATTCCCATTCTTACGGCCTTCGATAGATTTCCCATTATAACTGATGGAAAATCCACCAAATGTTCGCACTTCTAATACATCTTCTCTAAAATCTCCCATATGCTTCCTCCCAAGCAAACGCATTCATCTGCTTTCTTACGTCTAGCAGAATTTTGTTTTGCTATCTATTTTACTATCATTAGTATAACAGTTTTTACGGGTTTGTCTACGGGGTTTGTGACTTTTCTTAGATTTTACGAGAGTTTCTTAGATGCAAAATATTGGGACAAAGAATTAAAACTCTAATTCCCTCTTCGTAAATACCAGCATCGCTCCCCCGATGCCCACCACCAAGTAAGCCACTATCACCATAAAACTTCCTACATCGAAGATTCCCAGTGCCAGCCGATGCACAAAGTTATAGACCGCAGGTGTAGAATAATGGGTGTTCAATTTTAATTTTCCTACTATCTTGAAGGCCAGTAGAAATCTCATGGCAAAGCCTACCAGATTTACCTGCATGATGATATATACCAGAGCTGCCACCGTCGGCAACTGGGTAATAAAGGCCACCATCATGGCAATACTCATGCCTACAATTCCATTCAGGAGCTCATCAATCAAGGAGACACAGATCTCTACAAATACCTCTCCTGTTACCAAGTGTCCGGTTATGGCTACCAGTACAGTATGAAGGAACGTGAAAAATATCAGGTCAATGATCATGATGCTAACGTAAGTTACAAATTTTCCCAAAACCACCTTATATCTTGAGACGCCCATTCCGATAGCTGCCTGGAGATTTTTTGCTTTAAAATCATCTCCAAAGATAACAAAAATATAGACTAGCATCACCAACATTCCATAGATTGGATTTCCTCCTACCATGAAATTTGTCATGGAAATATCAGTAAAACCGTTTATATGTTGATAGATTACGGTACCGATTAAAAAGATCCCAAAGATTCCTATCATCACGCACCTAAGAGGCTTGGTAAATACTCTGAAAAGGTCTGCTTTTATAAAATTTTTCATCTTATGTCTCCCTCCTTTACCAAACGGCGATCCGTTTTTTCGGTGCCAAATACATTCCATCCCCTTCTTTGATATCGAAGGTGTCATAGAACTCGTCAAATTGCTGCACTACCACATTACAACGCAGGAAAGCTACCGGATGTACATCCTGGGCCATGGCTATTTCTGTAGTAAAGTTCTGACAACTCACAAAGGTTTTTGCGTAGGATAAGAAGAATTTTTCGTAGTCGAAATCATCCCTCTTAGATGCCAAATTTAAAGCGCAACGCATACCGCCCATATCTGCCGTGGCCTCTCCCTCTACCTTAGATCCATCAAGGTAGTCTCCGTCTCTGTAAATAGAGAAACTAGAGTAATATTTTGCCACCTTATCTACTCTTTCCTGGAAGGCTTCCACATCCTTGGTGGTCCACCACTGATTCATGTCGCCATTTGCATCAAACATATAGCCGCTGGAGTCAAAGGCATGGGAAATCTCGTGTCCCATGACAACTCCGATATGGGATAGATTTTCCTCATAGGAAGCATCCAAACTAAAGTAGTTATCTGCTGCCACGATTCCTGCCATGATAGTGGCAGAATTATCGGAAGGCATATAGTAAGCGTTGGTGGTGGTTGTGGTCATCATCTCATCCGAGAGATCCCAATCGCTTTTGTTTACTTTCGTATTGATCTTGGCCGCATCATTTTTCAGATTATAATCTCTTACTGCCGCCACAGCCTCCACGAGACTTAATCCATTTAAATCCAGTCCTTCATAGGCATTCATGGTATCCGGATACAGAACTCTAAAGGTCATCTTGTTCAATTTATCTACGGCTTTTTTCTTGGTTTTGTCGCTGATCCAATCCTCGTTATTCAGGATTTCCTTGTAGCTATCTACCAGGTCAGACAAAAGATTTTCTAAATATTCTTTCTGCTCATAGGTACAGTAATTTGCTACATACATTTCCTGGTTCAGCTCTCTTAGACTTACGGCCACTGTACTGATAAGAATTCTCTCCTCATCCGTCAGGTCTAAGGTGCTAAAGGTTCCCTTAGAATCTGTATCGTCATCGTCCTCACTATCGGATTTCTTGCTCGAATCCTCTGTATCCTCGGAGTCATCAGAATCGTCAGAACCACCCATCAAAAGACTGGCATAGTTTTCATCTATGGTCTTAAAGCATTCCTCATAAGACTCATAGCAGTCTTTGGACAAATACTGCATACTGTTAATGACGGTATGTACCAGGAAATAATCCTTCATAATCTGAAGATTCTTTTCGGTATAAAGTTTCCCTACCGCCTTTACAAATTCCGGCTCCCATACCGTATATTCTTTAGAAGAATCATAATCATAGGTGGATAAAATTTCCATAAGAGGATAATCACCTGTCATATCCTTTAATTCTTCTTTGGTATAAAGGTTATTAAAATATTCAGAATTTTCTATTTCCGATGCATTAATATCTTCATAGGAAGAATGCTCTTTTAACAATTCCTCGTACTTCCAGGTATTTTTCAGCATCTTACTTACCTGCTTTTTGCTATATCCATAACTTTTAAGAATTTTATATAAATTCTTCCGAAGCAGTTCATGGTACTCGTAGTCCGACAAACTGGTTTGCGAATTTTCACAACTCTCATAATCCGAGCGAATCATTACGGTATAGTTGTCGTTACTTTTCTTATCTTCTTTTTTTTCTTTATTTTTATCAGCATCCTCATCATCCCAGGCTGCATCTACAGAAAATCCAATGGGATAAGCTCCGGAAATAAAGCTTCCATCTGCATTTACAAGATAGTCGGTAAGATCATCGATGCTATCAATATTTTCTATCTGTGTAATATAGGACTCCAAGGGTTTGGTGCCTTCTTCATTTCTCTCATCCCAGTCTCCCACCAGTTTTGTAAAGGTGGTAAAGATCTCTCTTAAATGGTCATAGGTATCGGTATCCATGCCGATCTTATTATCTCCCACAGTTCCTTCCATAGCCTGATTCATCAGGTCCAGTTCCTGTTTAATGACCACGCCGGAATTATCGATCAGATCTCCCACACTACCTTCTTTTTTCGCACGTTCCTGCGCACCAAGGAACCACTCTTTGTTTGTAGCGGTATAAAAATCATCTTTTAGGGATACGTTAGTATCTTCTGTTACTGCCCCAACGAAATCGGAATTAATCCACTTGGATTCTTTCGTTACGGTTTTGCTGGTATCTACTTTGCTTTTATACATTTCTTCCTTGATATCAGAAGCTCCACTACATCCCCCAAGCAGGGCGGATACCGTTACCACGCTTAAGATCAGGGCAAGAAATTGTTTTCTCTTTCTCATAGTTATCTCTTCTCCCATCTTGTTTTAGAAATCTAACTCTTTGTTCTTGAAGATCCGATAGGTCATGGCAAAACCGAAGGCTATAAAGATCACGACTACCAAGAAATTTAAGAATTCAAAATGTCCGATTTTTAATCCCGTACAAAAGTTATTGATGTTGGTTCCCGGCAGGATCCTTCCGGGATGTAATTTTACATAGTTAGAACCAATGCTCTCCAAAAAGGTGTTAAGCACCGTCAATGGGCGAAAGAATAATACCTCGTATAGCACCAAACCAACACCTAACCGCATATTATAGAAGATTAAAATCATGACCACAGAAAGGGCAAAGGCACATATCAGCATAATATATACAAGGATTACCAACATATTGACAATGTTTCCCCCTTTGATCAGGGCTCCCGTCACGGTAGCTCCAAGCCACAAGCTTCCTAAAATCGTAATCGTATCTACCAGAGTTAAGATGATCATTTCTAACCACTTACAGGTAATAATCTTTCCACGGCTGATACCTTTTCCGATGACAAGCTGCATGGTTTTAACAGACAGGTCATCCTCATAGACATGCAGCAGATTAAACAGTCCTAAAAACATGGTAATATACTCCACACATTTTCGAAAATAAGACATTAGTAAGCTTAGATTTCCGCTGGTAAGCTCTATGGTGGAACGGGAAAAATCAAAAGCAATTAGTATGCATAGTAGCCAAAAAAACCACTTCTTTTTTCTGTGGGCAATGCGCCACAAATCCGCCTTTAGGTATTGACGCATTATTTTTCACCTCCCACAATACTGAAATAAAAGTCCTCCAGACTCAAGGTCTCCTGTTTCTCTCCCTTGATCTCCACGCCGGCAACTAAAAGGGCTTCTCTTGCTTTTTCCAGATCATCCACTGAAATCTGTACCAGATTCTGACGGGTCACTAATTCTTCCTGGGTAATGACCTTCTCTACCACTCCGTTATTCACGATACCGAAACGGTGGGCGGTATTCTGTAACTCTCCCAAAATATGGGAAGATACAATAACTGTCATTCCAAACTCCTCGTTTAACCGCTGAACCAATTTACGGATATCGGCAATTCCCTGGGGATCCAAACCGTTGGTCGGTTCATCCAAGATCAGAATCTCCGGATTTCCTAAAATTGCATTGGCAATTCCAAGTCTCTGCTTCATCCCTAAAGAATACTGCTTATACTTACTCTTTACTCCCGTTAAGCCTACGATATCTAAGACTCTGGCAATCTCCTGTTTTCTATTCTTGATCCCCTTCAAACGACAGTAATACTGAAGATTTTGCTTGGCATTCATGTAAGGGAAGAAATTACTTCCAATCAGGAACCCCACTTTTGCACGCCCCTGCTTTAGGGTATCTCCCGGATCTCCGATTTGAAGTTCCCCACTCTGAAAATCAGAAAGTCCCAGGATCACCTTGAACATAGTAGTCTTACCGGCACCGTTCTTACCGATAAGGCCAAAAATATCCCCCTTATTAATCTGGATGTCAACATCCTTTAAAACGCTGTGTTTTCCATAGCTTTTGTTCACTCCTTTTAGTGAAATCACAGGGGTTTCATTTGTCTCTTTCATAGCTTTCTCCTTCTTTTTTTATATTTGTTTTTTATTTTTTATTTTCTTTTTGCTTCCTTTTTATTTTCATAAAAAGACCTCATAAGCAAAAGCAACCAAACCAGGCTGTTTTGCACATGAGGCCAAAATAGACACTGTTTGTTTTTTATAAGAACATGGAAAATATGGATGCCCCGAGCACGGTTAAAATTCCTGCCACTACGATGGACAGGCTGCTTAAGGCTCCTTCTACTTCTCCAAGTTCCATGGCTTTCGCCGTTCCGATGGCATGGGATGCAGTTCCCAGGGCGATTCCCTTGGCGATTGGTTCTGTAATGTTACAGATTTTCAAAATGAAATCTCCCATTACATTTCCCAAAATTCCCGTTACAATAATCACCGCTACCGTAATAGAAACGTAACCGCCCTGTTCTTCCGAAAGACTCATTCCAATGGCTGTTGTGATAGACTTTGGAAGAAAGGTTACATATTCCTGATGGCTAAAGTGAAAAAGAATTGCCATAACTAAGATGGTAACCAAGGAGGTCAACACTCCCGCCGTCACTCCGATGGTAATGGCTTTCCAGTTGTTCTTCAAAACCTCAAATTGCTCATAAAGAGGGATGGCCAAACAAACCGTAGCCGGTGTAAGCAGATAGCTGATATACTTCGCCCCCTCATAGTAAGTATCATAGCTCACCTTACTGACCAACAAGAATATAATTGTAAATACGATGGACAATAGCAAAGGGTTTAATAAACTGTGCTTTAATTTCTTTTTTAGTTCCATTCCTACAAAATAGGTAATGAGGGAGATTGCCGCTCCCATAAATGTAGATTGTTGTAATAAATTCATGGCGCTCTCCTTCTTATACCGTCACAGATTCTGACTTGGTCTTCTTAGTCTTTTTGACTTCTTTGGCCTTTTCTTCTTTCACGGTCGCTTCGGATCCACCTACAAATTTCTGCGTTATCATACCGGAAACAGCCATGACTAAAATTGTGCTTGCAACAGTAACAAAGGCATATACACCCAAAGATTTACCGATCACGCCCCAGGACTCGATCAGTCCTACCGCTGCAGGAATAAACATAACCGGCATAATCTCCACTAAAAAGGTTCCGGTATCCTTAACAGCTTCTAGTGGAAGCAGCCCCGATTTCAGCAATCCAAACAAAATGAGAATCCCATAGATACTTCCCGGCACAGGAAGAGGAATCACACTATGAAGCAGATCCCCTACAAAAGAAATGATTAATATGATACAGAATTGTCGTAAATACTTCATGATGACATTATCTTCTTTCTAAAAATATATATCCAGCCTTTAATACCAGACATAATAAGGATATACCTAACCTTATCCACCGTCAAGAATTCGCTAAAAAAACCTTATTTTGATCTTGCTTATACAAAAAATCCCAAGTCCTTTCACAGACCCGGGATTCATTTTCATTCAAACTCCTTTGCAGACTATGTTTTATAGCACGCAAGGGATATAATCAGCAGTTTTTAAATCGAACATTTGTTCGGAAACTTATATTTTCCGTACTGTTTATGAAGAAATAAACTCCAAAATAACTCCATTCTACTCTTTGTTATTTTGTTGTTCTTCTCTTGCGTAAAGAATGTCCAACGCCTGAAATATTACATTACTCATAGTCTGATAATGTCGCTCTGCATAAGATACTAGCTTTTCTTTTTGCTCTGGTGACATCCTGATTCTCAGACTAGAATCTTTGCCGTCTAATGATGGTTTTCTAGGCATCTTTCTCTCCTCCTTACATTGTAAGGTTTAGCACAAATTGATACAAGTGTTAATCACATTTTGTTAATATCAACCATTTTCCTTTTTGACTACTTCCCTGCCTCGTCAAATATTTCTTTTCCTTCAATTTGGTTATATAATACTTCACACTAGCAAGATTCCAATCTAATGCATTAGCCATTTCTTTCTGAGTAATTGAAGGTTGCATACGTACAAGATTCAGAATTTCAATCTCTTTCTCACTCAGTACATTTTCCTCTTCCGCTTGGTCTAATCTCTCAAAATCTTGGTTAGCTTGGTTGGTAGCTTGGTTAGCTTGGTCAGTTATTGGATTAACTCGAAACAGCTCTACCCGAAACATATTATCGAATTCCTGAAATTTCGGCTTCGGAAGTCCATACTCTTCTGCAGCATTAAGAATTCTTTTTATTCCGCTTCCCCATGCTTCTACGAGTCCCATCTGACTGAATATATTGGCAATGCCTTTATTCCGAATCTTAGAATGACCATTCATGACTTCTTCATAAGTCAATCCGTTATATAATCCGCCCGGAGAAGTCACCTCCAACCTATCATCATAAACCGCAACCTGAATACATGATTCATCTAACAGGTTACGGTGACAATGGGCGTTAATGATCATTTCCCTAATTGCTTCCGGCGGTAGCTCATATTTCTCTTTTCGCACCAATCCGTCAATTGTTGCTCCAAGTCGAATATTTCTCAATACAAAATCTACTGCTTCTTCGATTTGTGTATAGATTGGTCCTGTAAATTCTCTCTTATCCAGAAACACTGCACGCTCTGTTCCCTTGAATACTGCACATTGTGTTTTGGAAAATGAGAAATAATCTGATGTCAGCAATGCATAGGCATTCGTTGCCAGAAGCTGTCCTTCACTCTGCTTTAAGATTTTCCAGTTTATCAGCTGCTCTTTCTTCACAGAATGTTCTGCCATTCCAGCTTTTTTCCGAAAGCTTTCAATATCCTGGCAAAGTTTCTCTGTAGCTTCTTCTGAAACGGGATAACCCACACAGGTAAGTTCATCCCACGAGATTCTGGCTCCTTCCATTTCCAGTTCTTTTATCTTCTCCGGAAATGCCTGTCTTGATGTACCTGCTACACGGATATAAGTACCATCATCTTTTCCCTTTGATTTCAGATAATACGGTCTGTTCTTTCCTGCTTCTACTGTTACAACAATAACCGTTTTCCCATCCACCGTCTGCGGCTCAATATCAGGAATAATCTGTGGCACACAGGAATCAGAAACTGCATTGGCAATTCCGTCCATCAGCTGAAACAACACTTCATTTTCCACACCAACAATCCGGTGTGTTTTATCATCTACTCCAACAATCAGCTTGCCGCCCTGTGTATTGGCAAAAGCTACGATTGTCTTCATGTACTTTTCACTTTTATCAGGTAAGGATACCTTGTACTCAATATTTTTCGACTCCCCGGAAAACATAGTATCTTCTACCATTCTTTCACTCCTAATCTATACTCGCACCACTGGTGCGAATAATTCTATTTCCAGAGCAAATATCTCTGGATCATTAACACTATTATACGTTCTATCCTTCTTTTCTAGCAAGTAAGAAAACAAAACGGTGCATTTTTTCTTACCATTTTCTTCTGTTCTTTTTTGATTCCAGATAAAGTCGGGTCTTTGACACCTAAAACTACTGGAAGGCGCACTGCGCCTTGTTTTCTTGTCAATTTTCAAATATTTGTAGTGCGTAATTTCCACCAAGAGTTCTGCAATGTCTTCCACTGATAAATACATTTTTCTCTTACGCATGAAACCATTCCTTTCCTTCTTCCTGGGGAATCTCACAGGTGTCTTCCACTCCATAGAAACGCTTCACAAAATACTTTGTCGGAACTTTTCCTCTGAGTGTCAGATATCCCTGTTCTTCCAGTTCCTTATTCAGATTGCCAATGATCTCATAAGCCGATGTCTATTTTACCTCCAGAAGCTCACATATATCAGCTGCCTTTAAAAATAATTTGTTCTGCATAATCAGTACCTCCTGTATTTTGAATATTTATCTCTTCATATACTCTGTACTGGCAGTCACAAAACCGGACATCCTTTTCCGAATTTTTGCAAATTATTTTAATTTCACAGTCTCCATACATGTCACCGCTGGAGCATGGAGTTTATATCATCGAAAAAAGGGTACAAAAAAACAGTCTGCCCTGACGGAAAATATTTCCATCAAAACAAACTGTTCTTTATTCACGCTAATTATATTTTCTGAGCATGGTTAATTTTTGCGAAAACCTTAGATAACTCCGGAATGAAAGCAAAGGAAAAAAATATATTTTCACTCCATTTGCACTCCACTGGAACATCTGGGCAACCCACAAAGCCTTTATTTATGGGCTTTTTCACAATTTTGTCCGCTACTCAAACTCAATAACGACTATTTGATTTGCAATGTCAACATATATCTTATTTGCACTTACATTATTTATATTGTCTATATTATTTCTTGTTTTTTGGGCTGCCGGA
>CAVKOU010000040.1:11316-18929 GCA_963658085.1 bacterium | reverse complement strand
GAGGGCGGGCACTTGTTTGAGCCACCCTGTTTTTTAGGGTGGCGAGTTGTGCAGGAGCCTGAGCGGATCAGCGCGTGCAGCGAGTAGGAAACGAACCCTGTTTATGAATGGCACACCTCGGCGTTTGTAATGCGTCCGTCCTGAAAAACGTTAATTGTTTAGATATTTTGCCAGTAGGTTCAGATGATAATAAATCCCACAGAGAGTATCGATGCCAGATGAGTGCCCGATTCTTAAGAAGGTTTCGCGTATAGTTGCAGCATCCGCATCCGGGCATTCCTGAAGCATCCGTACACTCTCACTGAACTGCCCCTTTAGGGCGCAGGTAAGAAAAGCCCGACTGATATCGTTGGTGTCCCACAGATGCTTTTGGATTTCGTTTTTCAGTCTGCTAGCAAAGGATGTATTGTTTTGATCACAGAGCGTAATCCCGGCTAATATGCCTGTGAGAAAATCGTCTCCGCTAGGGGTCAGGCCTATGCCAAGTCCTATGAGCTTGGTGAGCTCTCTGATGACATTCTCGATTTTTTTCCGGTGAATGGTGTTTGGCTTTTCTAATATTTCCTGTATGGAAAGTAGGTGCGTGCGTGCTGCCATTAGGATCAAATTGTCATCTACCTCTTTGGCATGACTAAAAATCATGTCGAATCCATTGGTGTGAGAGGATGCGATGGCTTCCTGCAGAACGATTTTTAAATGTTCAAGTTGGTTTTTTGAACTGCATGGAGAGAGTCTTAAATCCGTGAGTTTCGCTTGTTTGTAAGATAGGCTTGTTGGGTTTGAATCTTTGTCTTGGCAGATTCTTAGTTCCAGGTCTTTGATAGATAGCCGTTGGTTGATTTGCAAATGCAAGTGCTCTAACTGGTCTTTCTCCATATTGGTAATCAGGCTTATTGGAGACAGAGGAGAACCCTGCACTTGCAGAGCCAAAAGCTGTCCTTTTACATCCAGATTTATTGTTTTGTTATAGACAGAATGTACATGTGCTTCCTCTGCTGTTTCTAAAATTTTATATGCGTATTGTGATAATTGGTTAATTTTATAAGTATTCATAAGATGGATTTTAAAGCTTTGGAAACTGTATGGCAATAGTCTTGAATTAAAAAAGTGGTTGAAAATATTAAAACTGGATTTTAATATTTTAAATTGTTAACAAATAAACTATAAGAAAATGAGCAAAAAAGAGTAAAAAATATACAATATGCACAAAAAGTGAATAAAATTTGTGTTAACAAAGGGTATTGTAATTTTAATAATCATATATTAGAATATGCTTATAAAATTTCATAAGGCGCGTATGCGTTGGATAGGAGGCAAAAGGTTATGTATGACTTGCTAATTAGAAACGGCAAACTTGTAACTCCGGATCGTATTTATGAAGCTGATATTGCGATCACAGACGGTAAGTACGCGGCATTTCTTACACCGGGCAATGAGGCTTGTGCAAAGGAAGTGATTGATGCGAAGGGGAACTATGTCTTCCCGGGCATCATTGACTGCCATGCGCATCTGAATGAGCCCGGTTTTGAGTATAGGGAGGATTTTGAGACAGGATCTCGAGCAGCTGCAGTAGCAGGATGCACTACACTCATTGATATGCCGCTGAACAATGATCCATCATTGATGAACAAAGAGATTTTTGACCTGAAGATGGGTAAGATCAGTAAGCACTCTGTAGTGGATTATGCACTGTGGGGTGGTATTGTAGGTGACTATGATGATAAGCCGGATTCTGTTAAGAACAATATGAAGGATCTGGTGGATCTTCACAACTGCGGAGTGGCAGCTTTTAAGGGATTTACCTGCCCTAACGGAGATTTGTTCCCAACAGTGAATCTTGGAAATGTTCGTAAGGCTCTTGAGATTTTGAAACCTTACAATGCTTTGTGTGGTTTCCACTGTGAGGAGTTTGGCCAGGTTCGTGAGATGGAGCGGGAGGCCAAGGCAAAAGAGGGGAGAAGCAATCAGGAGAAGATCCGTGATTTCCTTGATTCCCACGATGTATGGACAGAATATGTGGCTACTAAGAATGTTATCGATATGGCAAGAGCTACAGGCGGCAGAGTGCATATTTGCCATGTCAGTCATCCGATGGTTGCTCAGGTGGTAAAGGAGGCGATCTACGAGGGGCTTCCTATCACGGCAGAGACTTGCCCGCATTACCTTGGATTTACGGAAGATTTCGTATTTGAGAAGGGAGCGCCGGCAAAATGTACACCGCCGATGCGTAAGAAGGAAGACATGGAGAAGCTGTGGGATTATGTCTTAGACGGAACCCTCTCCTGTGTAGGCTCTGATCATTCTCCGGCAGCAGACGAGGAGAAGGACAATGCTACAAAGGACATCTGGCATGCATGGGGAGGATTGAACTCTATTCAGTATTTCCTTCCGATGATGTTTGATATGGTAGTGCATCAGAAGAAATTAAGTCCTACTTTAATTGCTAAAGTCATGGATTACAATCCTTCTAAGGTCTTTGGTCTTTATGGAAGAAAGGGAGCCTTTGAACTTGGCTTTGATGGAGATATCGTAATTGTGGATCCTGAGAAAGAGTGGAAATGTGAGCAGGAGAAACTTCTTACGAAGGGACATGTAAGCTGCTTTGATGGTCTTACTGGAAAGGGTGCACCGACTCATACCATTATCCGAGGTAAGGTGGTTGCTGAAAATGGAACCTACAAAGAGGATGCCATCGGTTATGGAGCTTATATTACACCGGTAAAGTAAAAGTTAGTATCAAGGAGAGAGATTATGAGTGATGTGAATAACGAAAAGAAGGAAGCAAGCTCTATAGCTCCGATCAAAAAAGAAGATCGAATTATGGACTGGACTTCCAATACCATGCTTTGGCTGGGAGGATGTATTTCTATCGGAACTTTATCCATGGGTTCTTCTCAGCTTGATAATGGATTGAATTTACTACAGTTGTTTTTGGCAGTTTTGATCGGATCTACCATCTTGGTAGTAGGAATTGCGGCCAATGATCAGTTCTCTTACGAGACAGGAGCCCCTTATGCGATACAGCTTAAGATGGCCTTCGGTACCAAGGGAAGCATTGTTCCGGTATTCTTGCGAGGTCTGCCGGCAATCGTATGGTACGGTTATCAGACCTGGCTTGGTGGTACAGCTATCAATAATATTTTCCGTGCCTTTGGATTAGATATTCAATATGGATATGTAATATTCTTTATCCTGTTCCAGTTGGTTCAGATTTATCTGTCTACCAAGGGATTTCAGGGAGCGAAATGGGTTGGTAATGTAGGTGGTGTGGTAATCGTTCTGGCGATGTTCTATCTGCTTTATCTTTGCCTTACGACTCAGTGGGATGCGATTTCAGCAAATCTCTTGGGAACTGAAGGAACCTGGGGAATGCCTTTTGTGGCTGCGATTATTGCTTTCTTTGGAAACAGTACCACAGTTATGTTGAATGCAGGAGATTATTCCCGTGAAATGAAGGATGGATATTCCGCGCCGGTTCGTGGTGTGTCTTACTTCTTGGCAATGGTTCCTGCAACTGTTCTTCTTGGAATGATCGGAGCAATGGCTTGCTCTGCGACAGGAGTAGCAAATCCGATTAATGCTTTCTATGAGATGGTAGACAGCAAGATTGTACTGGTAGTAACCCTTTGCTTTATTATTATGGCACAGTTATCTACCAACCTGGCATCCAATGTCATTCCGCCGGCTTATGCTTTTATGGATGTATTTAAGATGAAACATAAGACAGCGGTTATCCTTGTAGGTATCCTGGCAGTATGTACTTGCCCGTGGATTCTTACCAATGATAGTTCAGCGGCAGGTTTGGCTTTGTTCTGTAAGATTTATACAGCTTTCTTCGGACCAATCTTTGCTGTACTGATTACTGATTACTTTATTCTTCACAGAAGAAAGGTTTCTGAATCTTTGTTAAAGGATTTATATATTGAAGACGGAGATCATAAGGGAGTGAACTGGGCTGCGATTATCGCTATTGCAGTGGGAGCTGTAATCGGACTCTTTAATGTAGATATTTCATTCTTTACAGCTACGATTCCAACAGGTTTGATCTTCTATTTTGGAATGAAGCTCATGCCATCCTGTGAGGGATTTCGAAAAAGTACTGTCTTAGAAAAATAAGACTTGGAGTGTGAAAAGATATGGAAGAAAATAAGAATTCCATGAATCAGAATCACCACAGGGAGAAGTATCACAACCGGGCATCCCTGGCAATGATTACTTTGCCGGGAGCCTGGATTGTATTTGATCTTTTTGCTTTTTGGATGGGAGAAAAGACATTGGCCATAGGTGCCACCGTATTTACGATTGCTTTAATCCTATTCTTTGTGTTTTTGCAAATTCGCGGGAAACAGGCGGAGAGAAGATACGAAGGATCTGGTGGTGATGGGATAAACGAAGGAGGTAGTGCTCATGTATGATGTATGGATTAAAAATGGTAGAATCGTTACTGCCGATGGAATCACAGAAGGCAGCGTGGCTGTAAAAGATGGAAAGATCGCAGCGGTTCTTGCAAAGAATATTGAGGCAGAGGCAAAGAAGGTTATTGATGCGAAAGGAAATTATATTTTCCCGGGAGCTATTGATACCCATGCGCATTTAAATGATCCCGGATTTGAGTGGAGAGAAGATTATGAGCATGGAACTGCAGCTGCAGCTTTAGGTGGATATACTACTGTTATTGATATGCCGCTGCAAAATGATCCTTGTATGACCAATGCGAAAGCTTTTGATTTTAAAGAAAATAAAGTCTCTCCCAATGCTTACGTAGATTATTGTTTCTGGGGAGGTCTTACCAGCTATAACTTTGGAGATTTAAAGGAGCTTGATGAAAAAGGTTGCGTAGCTTTTAAGTCCTTTATCGGACCGGTTTCTCCGGATTATGAGTCTTTAAATTACGGTCAGGCTATGGAAGCTATGGATATTATTAAGGAATTTGACGGGCGTGCGGGTTTCCACTGCGAGGACTACTCCATTATAAAAAATCAGGAGAAGCGCATGAAAGAAGCCGGCCGTAACGACTGGGAGGGATTCTTAGAGTCCAGACCGGTGGTGGCGGAGATTGTAGCTACCGATGCCATTATTGAGATTGCCAAGGCTACCGGCTGTAAGGCCCATATCTGCCATGTATCCCATCCGGCAGTGGCAAAGAAAATTAAAGCTGCTCAGGATGAGGGTTATGATATTACAGCAGAGACCTGTACCCATTACCTCACCTTTACAAGAGATGATGTAATAGAAAAAGGACCTCTTTATAAATGTGCTCCGATCCTTCAGCCAAAGGAAGCGGTGGAAGAGATGTGGGAGTATGTAAAAGCAGGTGTGTTCAGTGGTATCGCCTCTGATCATTCTCCTTGCTCCTATGATGAGAAACATAATGAAATCTTGGGACAGAAAATAGAGACTGTATTTGATGTATGGGGCGGATGCTCCGGAATTCAGAGCGGATTCCAGGCTGCCTTCAGCGAGGGTGTTGTGAAACGCGGCGTATGCCCAACGGTATTGGCAAACTCCATGTCCGTACTTCCTGCAAAGGCTTTTGGAATCTACGGAAAGAAGGGAGATATCAAACCGGGATTTGATGCAGATCTTTTGATTGTAGATCCGGATAAAGAGTGGGAGATTACAGAGGAATCTCTTCTTTATGTAAATAAGATTTCTGCTTTTGTAGGTTTAAAAGGAAAAGGACTTCCTGTAATGACCATGGTTCGGGGAAATGTGGTTCAGGAAGATGGAAAAATTGTAGCTAACAAGGGTGTGGGAAACCTGGTGACTCGTGTAAAATAAAAGGAGAAAAACTATGAGTATTGTGGATAATCGGGAACTAAACCCGGCTCTGGTTGAGGGTGTAAACGAAGATCTTCAGCCAACAAAAAAACGTATTATGGATCCTTTATCCTATGCAGCAAGCTTTATGGGAGGATGTGTTTCTATCGGAACCTTCTCCATGGGAGCCAGCCTGATCGGGGCTTTGACGGTTACTCAGGCAATCATTGCTATGTGTATCGGATGTTTGGTAATCGCTGTTGCTTTAGTGCTGATTGGTAATTGCGGGCACAAATACGGAATTGGATTTTCTGTGCAGATGAGAAGTAGCTTTGGAACCCAGGGTGTGAAAGTACCGGGAGTTCTTCGAGGACTTCCTGCCATCGTATGGTTTGGATATCAAAGTTGGGTTGGAGCAGGAGCTATCAACAGCTGCTTTAAGATTTTATTTGGAATCGATAATTTGGTTGTGGTATATGCCCTCTTTACGATTCTCCAGGTTGCCCTTGCGATTAAGGGGTTTGAGGGAATCAAATGGTTGGAAAATATTTCCTGTGTATTTATTATCGGTATCTTGATTTACATGTTATACATTGTAAATGTAAACTTCTCCAGTGAGATCGGAGATGTATTCTCCGGAATCAAGGGAACCTGGGGAATGCCATTCTGGGCAGCAACTACTTCTTTCCTTGGAATCTATTCAACAATGATTATTAATGCGTCTGACTATTCTCGTAATGTTAAGGAGAATGTAGGACCTGTATTTACCGGAAGCTTATATACCGTAGCGATCTTACCGGTAACCTTATTTATGGGACTGATCGGACTTTTGGTGACAGCAGCAACAGGAAACAGCGATCCGGTAACCGTATTCTCTACGCTTATGGGAAGCAAAGTTTTAACAGTTGTAACCCTTCTGTTTATCGCCTTTGCTCAGGTAACAACCAATGTATTAAATAACATTGTACCACCGGCTTATATTCTTATGGAGTCCTTCCATGTGAAATGGACCCATGCCACAATTTTAGTAGGTATCCTGTCAGCCTGCGTAATGCCATGGAAACTGGTAACCGCAGAGTCGGCAGCAGGACTTAGCTTATTTACCCAGTTTTACTCAGCATTCCTCGGACCGATCTTTGCAGTAATGGCTGTGGATTACTACATCCTTCGCAAGCAAAAGTTGGATATCAATGATATGTATGATAAACAGGGTGCTTTCAAGGGAATCAACTGGGCAGCTATCATTGCCATTGTCGTGGGATCTCTATGCTCTCTTTTGATCATGGATCTTTCCTGGTATGTGAGCTTGATACCGACGGGAGTTGTCTACTATGTGCTTATGAAAGTTATGCCAAGCAGTGCAAGCTTCCGCAAGGGAACAATTTTTGAGAAGTAAATAAAGAGAAAAAAAGAGGCTGTCGCGAGACTGCTTCTTTTTTGTTTGGAAAATTATGTGTTTAGAGTTTATCGAATTGAATGAATATAGAATTCTTGGAGTAGACAGCATAGCAGGGAGCGATATATGTCTGTTGCAAACGGTTGCGAGGATTCCGTCAGGAGTTGCACGCTAGCAGCGAGGGTGGGCACTTGTCTGAGCCACCCGCTTTTTGGGTGGCGAGTTGTGCAGGAACCCGAGCGGATTAGCGCGTGCAACGAGTAGGAACCACAGCTTGTTTGCAACAGACATATATCGCTCCATGCGGTGCGTTCCTCTCAAAATATCATATCCGATACGTTTAATGATCTAGATAGCTGTCCAAGAAATTGACGCTTTCTTCTAGTAACCGCTTCGTCTGCGGATTATCCGTATCCCTGTCAAAATCGTGAGCCTTTGCAGAGGCAATGTAGCGCTT
>CAVKOU010000040.1:0-10787 GCA_963658085.1 bacterium | reverse complement strand
GTATCCATCTTTGCTGCAGGGGCTAATGGATAGTCGAAAGCAATGATGGCAAAGCCTGCCCGGGTAAATGTCTTAAGGTGTAATTCGGGAAGATCTTCTCTGCTTCCGCAAAGTAATCCGCCACCGTGAAAGTAAAGAAGTACGGCTTTTGTTTTTGCATCAGAGTCTGTATAAATTGTGGCTGACTTCTCACAGAATGTTCCTTTTATTGTTTCTAATTTTTTTTCTAACATCGTTTTAACTCCCAAAATATATAAAAACTGGTTGATAACTGATTAATAATTTTAATATAACTCATAATATAAACTATTTTGCTTTATAATAATTATAGCATAAAATATGCAGAAAAACCATTGATTATGGGAAAAGAAAGAAAAATATCACTGAAAAAAATCTGGTTGATTTGTTTAAAATGCCACTTGAAAATTTATTAAAAACTGGTTTATCATACAGTTATAAAAAAGTGGTTGACCTATTTACGAAAACCACAAAAACTGATAAAATAATTTTTGCAGAGAAAGAGAGGATTTTTTTCATGAGTTATTTGAATGGTCAAACAGGATATCGTGAGGCACTTCTAGAGACTCGCAGTATTGTAAAGAAGGATAATTATGTGATTTTGGAACCGGACGGACTGGTTAAGAATGTGGTTCCGGGATACGAAGGATGCGATGTTACAATTTTAGGTTCTCCGGCTATGGGGGCTTCCTTTGCAGACTATTTTGTAACCGTCCATGAGGGAGGAAAGAATACAGGTATCGGTGGGGATGGTATCGAGTCTTTCTTGTATGTAGTGGAAGGTGAAGTTCATGTAAAGAATGATGACACGGAGGCAGACCTTACAGAGGGAGGCTACATCTATTCACCGGCAGGCAACAATATTACCTTTACAAGTAAGGGTAGTGAGGATGCGAAGCTTTATGTTTACAGACGTAGATATGAGGCCTTGGCTGGATGTGCGGCTTATACCATTGTGAATAATGTAAATGACATGGAATATATGGAGTATGAAGGCATGACAAATTGCCATAGCAAGGATCTTCTTCCATCTGCAAAAGATCTTGGATTTGATATGAATATGCATATCTTAAAGTTTAAACTGGGAGCTTCCCACGGATATATCGAGACTCATATTCAGGAACATGGAATGTATTTCCTTAGCGGAAAGGGAATGTACCGTGTGGATGATGACTGGGTACCGGTAAAGAAGGGGGACTACATGTTCTTAGATGCTTACTGTCCGCAGGCTTGCTATGCAGTAGGTAGAGAAGAGGAACTTGTTTATATTTATTCTAAGGATTGCAACAGAGACGTGACTTTATAGAAAAATTTTGGTTGCAGGAAATATTTTTAGGATGTCTTGAGAAAAAGGAGATCGGCATATGAGATTACAAAGACAAGAGTTAAAAGATTTAATGAAAAATAAAATGATCCAGGCAGGACTGAGAGAGGATCACGCAGAGCAGACGGCGGAAGTTCTTACCTGGGCCCATGAGAGAGGCTATGCTTCTCATGGAGCGGTTCGTGTAGAGTATTATAGCGAGCGTATTTACAAGGGTGGAATCACCCATGAGCCGAATATTACCTGGAAGCAGACAGGACCGTGTTCCGGTATTATGGACGGGGACAATGGTATCGGCTACTGGGTAGCTACCAAGGCTACAGAAAAAGCAATTGAGATGGCAAAGGAGAACGGAGTGGCAGTTGTCGGTATGGCAAATGTATCACATACCGGAGCCATCGGTTATTATTCAGAGATGTGCGCAAAGCAGGGACTTTTGGCAATTACTTTCTGCCAGTCCGATCCAATGGCAGTGCCTTATGGCGGAACAGAACCATATTATGGAACCAACCCGATTTCCTTTGCAGCTCCGGCGGAAGATGGGAAGACGGTGGTATTTGACATGGCAACTACCGTGCAGGCATGGGGGAAGATCTTAGACAAGAGATCCCAGGGAGCACAGATTCCGGAAGGATGGGCAGTAGACAAAGAAGGACGTACCGTTACCGATCCTCATGAGGTAAATGCTTTGGTTCCAATCGCAGGAGCAAAAGGATATGGCCTTATGATGATGGTAGACGTATTTTCGGGTATCCTTCTTGGAGTGCCATTTGGCAAGCATGTAAGTTCTATGTATCATGATTGTTCAAAGGGTCGCGAGCTTGGGCAGATGATTATTGTTATGGATCCGGAGAAATTCTGTGGTGCAGAGCAGTTTATGAAGAATATGTCCCAGTCCTGCGATGAATTAAATGCCATGAAGCCGGCACCGGGATTTGACCAGGTTTACTGGCCGGGACAGCGTGCAGTTATTAGAAAAGAGAAAACTTACGAAGAAGGCGGTATTGAAGTAGTAGATGAGATCGTAGATTATTTAAAGAGTGATGCCATTCACTTTGACAGATACGATCACAAGAATCGCTTTGCAGACTAAACTTTAGCCTTTAGATGTAAGTAGAGAAGAAGAGGAAGAAGAAAGGAGCACACCAAGTATGTTAAAGACAGTGGTGAAAAAGGGAAGTTATCAGGATTCAGTCGTACTGATGCTTTTGACAAATGAGCTTTCCTCCTTAGAGGGAGTGAACAAAATTCAGGTTATGATGGCAACTCCTGCCAACAAAGACATTTTCAAAACCAGCGGACTTGACACAGAGGAACTGATGGAAGCAAGTGCCAATGATATGGTAGTAGTTGCTGACGTGACAGAGGAAGCTGTTGTTGAAGCTGTTATGGAAAAGGTAGAGGAATTCCTTAAGAAACAGGCAACTGCTTCTGAGGGAAAGAAAGGCGCTGAGAGCGTGAAGTCCTGGGACAAGGCTCTTAAAAAAATGCCGGAGGCCAATTTGGCAGTGATCTCTATCCCGGGTGCCTATGCAGCTTTAGAGGCTGATCGTGCTTTGGATGAGGGCTTGAATGTATTTATGTTCAGTGACAATGTTACCATCGAAGATGAAAAGGCACTGAAAGAGAAGGCTCACGAAAAAGGATTGGCACTGATGGGACCTGACTGCGGTACCGGAATAATACAGGGTGTGCCGATTGCATTTACAAATAAAGTAACTCCGGGTTCTATCGGAATCATCGGAGCTTCCGGAACCGGTATTCAGGAAGTAACTACCATTATTGACAGACTTGGTGAGGGTGTTACCAATGCCATCGGTATCGGCGGACGTGATCTTAATGCCAAGATTGGCGGAATCACTATGATGGATATGATTGATGCTATGGAAGATGACGATACCGTAAAGGTACTTCTTATCGTTTCTAAGCCGCCGGCAAAGGAAGTAAGAGATCAAATCTCTGCAAGACTTTCAAGCTTTGGCAAGCCGGTAGTAACACTCTTTGTAGGTGAGAAGCCTGAGTATCACGAAGAAGGATTCTATCATGCCTATACTTTGGATGAGGCTGCCCGTCTGGCTGTTAGCCTGGTTCGCGGACAGGATGTGCCGGAAGCAACGGTAGATGTAGATGAATCTGAATTTTATAAAGCAGAAGATAAAAAGACCATTAAGGCTTATTACTCAGGAGGAACCCTGGCAAATGAGGCGGCTATGCTTATCAAAGATGCCATGAACTGCAAGGTTCCGCCGGAGGATATTGAAGGTTACATGCTTCAATTAGATGGAAATGTGGTAGTGGATCTGGGAGATGATGCTTATACACAAGGAAAACCACATCCTATGATCGACCCTGCAAAGCGTATTGAATGCATGCAGGAGGCTGTGGATGACCCGTCTACAGGGGTAGTACTTCTTGACATTATGTTAGGATATGGATCCCATGAAGATATGGCCGGATCTCTGATCCCTACCATCAAAGAACTTCAGGCAAAGGCAGACGCTCAGGGAAGAAAAGTATTTTTCGTGGCAACTGTTTGCGGAACCAGAAGCGATTATCAGGGATATGATGAAGCTGTAAATAAATTAAAAGATGCAGGGGTTATCGTTTGCGAGAATAACAAACTTGCTTGCCGTACCGCAATTCGTGCTATCGGAAGAGATTTTGAAGAGCCGGTAAAAGAGGTACGAAAGAAAGAGACTGTTCCTTGTGAGAAACACGCTCCATCTGAGGATTTAAAAGCTCTTCTTTCAGAGAAACCAAGAATCATCAACATTGGTCTTAAGAGTTTTGCAGAAGTGGTAGAACAGTTTGGCTGTGAGGTGGTTCAGTATGACTGGGCACCGCCGGCAGGAGGAAATGTAAAGCTTATTAAGACTTTGAATTTCCTTAGAAATTATGAGCAGATCGATGCTTGGAATCAGGAAGTGACTGCAAAGATTGTTGCTTCTCAGCCGGTATTAAAAGATAATGTCAGAGCTAAAGAAGTGATTCCGGAGTTCTCAAGAAACGGCGGAAAAGTCATTCTTCATGCAGGTCCTCCGGTAGCTTATGAAAATATGCCGGATCCAATGCAGGGATCTTGTGTTGGAGCTGTAATGTTCGAGGAGTGGGCAGAGACGGAAGAGGAAGCAAGAGAAATGCTCTTACGTGGAGATATTGAATTTATTCCATGCCATCACTGCAATGCAGTAGGACCGATGGGTGGTATTACATCTCCAAATATGGCTGTATTTGTTGTGGAAAATGAGACCGGCGGAAATAAGGCATACTGTACCATGAATGAAGGTATCGGTAAGGTGCTTCGTTTCGGTGCTTATGATGAAGAGGTTGTAAACAGACTTCGCTGGATGAGAGATGTTCTTGGACCAACTCTTGGAAAAGTACTTCGAGGAATGGAAAATGGACTTGCCCTAAATCCATTGATTGCCAAGGCGATTGCCATGGGTGATGAGTTCCATCAGAGAAACATTGCAGCATCCTTAGCATTTTTAAAGGAGGTAGCTCCTGCAATCACCGCTATGGATATGGAAGAAAAGGATCGCTATGACGTGATCAAGTTCCTGGCAGATACGGATCAGTTCTTCTTGAATATCATGATGGCTACCGGCAAGGCAGTTATGGATGATGCAAGAAAAGATACAGACGGAACCATCGTTACTGCTATGTGCCGTAACGGTTATGAATTTGGTATCCGTATTGCAGGTATGGGAGATGAGTGGTTTACCGGACCGGTAAATACTCCTCAGGGACTGTACTTTACTGGCTATGATGCAGAGGATGCTTGCCCGGATATGGGTGACTCTGCTATTACAGAGACCTTCGGTGTAGGTGGTATGGCTATGATTGCTGCCCCGGCAGTAACAAGATTTGTAGGAGCCGGCGGTTATGAGGATGCTCTTCGTACCAGCAATGAGATGATGGAGATCGTCATCGACAGAAATCCAAACTTTACCGTTCCAACCTGGAACTTCCAGGGCATTTGCTTAGGGATTGATGCGAGACTGGTGGTAGAGAAGGGAATTACACCTGTAATCAATACCGGTATTGCCAATAAGGTTGCAGGAAAAGGACAGATCGGTGCAGGAACTGTACATCCTCCAATCGAGTGCTTTGAGAAGGCTATCGTAGCTTATGCAAAGAAGCTTGGATACGAGGCAGAATAATTAAATTTAAACCATGTAACAAGAAACTCCCGGGAAATGAAAGATATTCCCGGGAGAAATAGGATTTAGGAAAAATCATATGCCTTTGAGCATATAAGATGCAAAGAGAAATATATTTGCATATAGGAGATTGAACATGGAGAAAAAGAAAGTTGTAATCGCCCTGGGAGGAAATGCTCTTGGAAATGACATTGATGAGCAGAAGGAAGCTGTGGCAAATACCGCCAAGGTAATTGTGGATCTGGCGGAACAGGGCTTGGATATTATTGTGACCCATGGTAATGGCCCCCAGGTGGGAATGATCCAAAATGCTATGGATAATCTGGCTGTTACCAATGAAAATTATAAACAGATTCCTCTTCCTACCAGTGTGGCTATGAGCCAGGGTTATATTGGAATCGATCTGCAAAATGCTATAAAATATGAGCTTTATGAGCGAAATATTGATGGAAAAGTTTCTACAATTCTGTCTCAGGTGGAAGTAGATAAGGAAGATCCGGCTTTTTGGAATCCTACAAAACCTATTGGCAGGTTTCTTACCAGAGAAGAGGCCGATGAGATGGAGAAAAAAGGGATTCGCTGCATGGAAGATGCAGGAAGAGGATACCGTATTGTGGTAGCCTCTCCGATGCCAAAGCGGATCAGAGAGTTGGAGACGATTAAGAGTCTGGTAAAGGATGGTCATATTGTCATCACCTGCGGTGGAGGCGGAATCCCTGTAGTAAATGAGAATGGAAAATTAGTAGGCTGCAACGCAGTAATTGATAAGGACAATGCCAGCAGTCTTTTGGCTGCTCAGCTTGGAGCGGACTTCCTGGTGATCCTTACAGCAGTAGAAAAGGTAGCCATTAACTTTGGAAAAGAGAATCAGGAATGGTTGTCGGATATTACCGTAGATCAGGCAAAAAAATATATTGAGGAAGAACAGTTTGCGAAGGGTTCCATGCTTCCTAAGGTGGAGGCGGCCATTCGATTTGCAGAATCCGGAGAGGGCAGAAGAACCCTCATCACCCTGCTTGACAAGGCAGCAGATGGAATTGCCGGAAAAACCGGTACTGTTATTCATCAGTAAAAAATAAAAAAAGTTGGAGTTGAAGAACTATGAATATACCTGTTAACTTTTTTATGTGGATCATGGCTTTTTTGCCCATCATCGCGTTGCTGGTATTAATGATCAAGTTTAACTGGGGCGCTACAGAGGCTGCTGCTGTGGGACTTGTGATCACAATTATCACCGGCATGGCGGTTTATAAGGCGGATATTAAGCTTATTGCTTCAGAAAGCGCCAAAGGAATTTGGAGCGCCCTTATCATTTTGATCATTGTATGGACTGCGATTTTGATGTATCAAGTAGGGGATGAGGCCAAAGCCTTTTTGGTTATCCGAAATGGAATGGGGAAATTGCTTCCTAATGAGTTGCTTCTTGTAATGGCTATGGGATGGATCTTTGTTAGTTTTCTTCAGGGAATTACAGGATTCGGTGTGCCGGTAGCGGTAGGAGCACCACTGCTAATCGGAATCGGCGTGTCACCGATGTGGGCAGTTATCATTCCTCTTCTTGGACAGTCCTGGGGAAATACTTTCGGAACTCTGGCAGCAGCATGGGATTCCCTTGCAATGTCTGCAGGACTTTCCGTGGGAAGTGATGAGTATTTTCTGGCAGCATTTTGGACCGCAGTATTTTTGCTATTTTGGGATTTTGTTACAGGCCTTGCTATCTGCTGGTTTTATGGAAAAGGAAAGGCAGTAAAAAAAGGTCTCCCTGCGGTTGTTGTATTGACCCTGATCCAGGGAGGCGGAGAGCTTTTGCTTAGTCAGCTAAATACCACGCTTTCCTGCTTCCTGCCTTCTTGTTTGGCCTTGATCGTTCTCTTCCTTATGGGAAGAATGAAAATGTATCGAGATCCATGGAGTCTTTCTGACAGCCCGATTATGGAGAAAAAGTCAGAGACAAACGAAAAAGAGGAAGAAGTTCCGAATATGTCATTGCTTCAGGCTTTTGTCCCTTATTTTCTTTTGTCAGCCTTAACCTTGATCGTTCTTTTGGTGAAGCCCATCAATAGCTTCCTGGGACAGTTCTCCGTTGGTCTGGCATTTCCGGAAACATCTACAGGTTATGGATATGTAAATGCTGCGACTGAAAGCTTTTCTGCTTTTGCACCATTTACCCATGCCAGTATGTTTTTGTTTATCTCTGCTATTGTAGGACTTTTGTACTATAAGAGTAAGGGATGGATCCCGGAGGGCGGTGTAAAACGCATTTTCGTAAAATCTATTTCTATGACCATGCCTTCCGGTATTGCTGTAATCGGTTTGGTAATTATGTCAAAGATCATGAGTGGAACCGGTCAGACCGTAGTACTGGCAGAAGGAATTTCCGGTGTCCTTGGAAAGGCATATTTGATCCTGGCGCCGTTTGTAGGACTTCTTGGAACCTTTATGACAGGAAGCAACATGAGTTCGAATATTCTTTTTGGAGATTTCCAGAGAACCACGGCAAGTCTTTTGAAGGTTAGTGTGCCGGCAGTGTTGGGCGCACAGACTGCAGGTGGAGCCATCGGTGCAGCGGTAAGCCCAAGCAAGATTATCCTGGGAACTACCACAGCAAATATTCTGGGCCGTGAGGGAGAAGTGTTGAAAAAGTTACTGACTATCACTGTGCCGGTAACCATTGTTATCGGTGTGGTTTTAATCCTTGTGGCCAGTATCTAATAATAGGAGGCAGATCCTAAAATGGAAGAAAAGAGATTTTTTAAAACAAAAGAAGGAGGACTTACCATAGCTTTTATTGTAATTATGATAGCTTTTGTTATAATTATGATGGGCTTAAACAGTGCCTCAAATAGTTTATGTATGATTGGATTTCTGTTAATCGTAGTTGCAATGCTTTATTCACCGGTAAAGGTATACATCCTTGACCCTATGAAGCGAAAAAATAAGTAGATCAAACAACAAGAAAGGAAATTCAAAAAATGATTGAAAATGTAACAGCAAGAATTGCAAAAGACTTGGAGTATTTAAAGCAGTTTACTTCTACACCGGGAAATGGATGTACCAGACTTCCATTTACGAAAGAAGCCAGAGGAGCTGTGGACTTTCTTAAGGAGCTAATGGAAGAGGCTGGTCTTGAGGTAGAGGAAGATGTTGCGGGCAATGTATTTGGTACTTTAAAAGGAACAGATCCTACGCTTCCTTGTGTAATGATGGGTTCTCATTTTGATTCGGTTATCAATGGTGGTGATTTTGATGGAATCGCCGGAGTAATTGCTGCCATTGAGGTGGCAAGACAGTTAAAGGACGAGGGATTTACACCGGTTCGTAACTTTGTAGCTGCCGGATTTATGGATGAGGAAGGCATGCGTTTTGGTACCGGATATTTTGGATCCGGAGCTATGTTAGGACACAGAGATGTAGAGTACTGTAAGCATTATAAAGATGTGGATAATATTTCTATTTATGATGCTATGAAATCTTACGGATTAGATCCGGAAAGAATCGAGGAGGCGAAATGGCCGGAAGGTTCTATTGGACGTTTCCTGGAGCTTCATATCGAGCAGGGACCGGTTCTTGATACAGAAGGGACAGAACTTGGTCTGGTAAATGGTATCGTTGGTATTCAGCGTTATATGGTAAGTGTTCACGGAAGAGCGGACCATGCAGGAACTACCCCTATGGATATGAGATTGGATGCTGTAGATGCGGCTACCAAAGTAATCTCTAAGATTCCGGACTGGGCAAGAGAGAAGGCAGACGGAACTGTTGCCACCACAGGACTTATTAAGGTGACACCGGGTGGAATGAATATTGTTGCTGAACAGGTGGATTTTACCGTAGATATCCGTTCTATGAATAATGATAACATTACAGATATTGCCAACCGGATTCGCGCAGCTTTAGACCGCGAAGTAAAGGCTATGGGTGGAAGTTATGACATTGATACCAAGCTTGTGATTACACCGGTATTTCTTTCTGAGGAGATGCTTGGCATCATGGAAGAAAGCTGTAAGAGCCGTGGCTATAGCTATAGAAAGCTTCCGAGTGGAGCAGGACATGACGCTTTGGAAATCGGACAGAGCATTCCTACGGTAATGCTTTTTGTTCCAAGTAAAGATGGAAGAAGCCATTGCCCGGTAGAATTTACAAAATATAGTGATTTTGCAAAAGCTTCTGTGGTTATGACAGACTTAGCTAAGGAAGTTTTAGCAAAATAGTACCCCTGAAAAAACAAAAAAGATAGAGAGGTAAGCAATGGGAGAAGATAAATTAAGCACAGAATACAAAAAAGACAATATACGTCTGCTGCGAAGATACCTGCATTTGACACAGAAGGAATTTATTGGACAGTTCCTGGTGGATGAGAATGGGAAGGCTTCTATGAGCATTGCGACCCTCTCGAATCTGGAGGCAAAGGGTGGCAAACGATTAAACGAGGTGGTGCTTGCGTTGGCGGAAAACCTGGCTATGGATGCCACCGTATTTTCCATGAAACCGGAGGAATTTGCTGAGAATCTGGATAATCTTTTGCCGAATACGGCAGATACAGAGATTATTCAAAAGAGCAATTCCAGAAAAGGAAATATCAATCAGCTTTTAAATGAGCTTACCATGTATTTTGCAGATCAGCTTTTTGATAAGCGATTGAAAAAAGGAGACAAGATTGAATCTGACAGAGTCTTAGCTTCAAAGCTCGGAGTGGGACGTTCGGCGGTAAGAGAAGCTCTAAAGGTCCTTGATGTTCTTGGAATGATCGATATTCGCCCGGGACAGGGAAGTTATATTAGCAGCAACGAGGCGAATTTCTTTATTATCCCTTTATCCTGGTCCCTGTTTTTAAATGGAAATCAGGTAGATAATATTGTAGAAGTTCGAAATCTTTTACAGATTCGGGCAGCGGAGCTTGCGGCAGACTGCGATTCCAATGAGTGTATGTCAAAGCTCTATGAGATTTCCCATAAATCCCACAAAGCTTATGTAGAGCAAAATTATAAAGATTTTTTGGAGGACGATCTGGAGTTTCATCTTTGCATCGCCGAGTGCTCCGGAAATCAGGTGATCTACAGTCTGATGCAGACTATTAATAACCTGATGAAGAGAGTTAGCCGTACCGGTATGGTAAACGAAGAACAGCTTCATAATGTTTATGAAGAGCATCAAAAAATCTATGGATTTATCTTGGCTCATGATGCGGCAGGGGCTAAGAAAGCCATGGAGGATCATATTACAAGTTCTGTGGAGCGATACGATTATCGCAATTCTTAGAAATATAGGGGTGCATTGCCCAT
>CAVKOU010000039.1:0-19276 GCA_963658085.1 bacterium | reverse complement strand
ATGCTTATGGATATGTTCGCAATGCCATATAAGGCGGTTGTATTGCGTTTATTTGAAAGTGGCAATATTTCTTTTAAGCAAGCTGAAAAACTATTGGAGATTAACTCTATCGATGTGATGAAAAGAGCTTCTTTGACAGGTAGGGCAAAACGATGGCAGCTTGATGGCAAAGGAACTGAGTCTTTTGGAACACTCCTTGAAAAGGTTGAGTATAATAGCCAGCATGAGTATCTTACTGAATCACGAGAAAGTGAAGATGCGGCTTATATCGCTCAATTGAAAAATGAATACGGAATGGATTGAGGAGGTGTCAGATCAAAGTGAAAAAATATGCACTGCTGGATACTGACTTTATACCATAGCTATATTAGGAAATGGCTTAGATATCTGTTATTCATCGGAACATCAATTGTTGATGGACCGATGCCTACCAAATATACCTTTCCAAAAAGAAATCGTCTTATCAGCGCGTGGTCGGATGAAGTGATCGTAATCGCACGGGGGAAGGGCAGCGGATCTCTTATTATCGCTGATTTTGCTAAGAAATATGATCGAAAGATTTATTTGCAAGAAAGAAGATGAAGAACAAATTCTAATTTTTTATGGAAAATCTTTAGCCTTTTTTGCAGAGTTTATCGTATATATAAGCAACAAGAAACAAATATAAATTTTCGATAGATAAAACAAAGGCAAAGGAGAACGATTATGAGAAATACAATTATTAAGAAAATGGTAGGATGTGTAGCAACTTCATTATTTTTAGGAATTTTAGTAATTGGAACCGTATTTGCAGCAGATAGTGGAAGCGATACTTCAGACAATGGAACAGAGTCAACTGTAGTACAGGATACAACAAAATCAGCAATATTTACCTGGAGTGGAGATTATACAAAGGCAACAGCAACCTTTATCAATGATAATAACGAGATGGAAGTTGTAGAGTGTGACGTTTTAATCGATGCAGAGTCTGATCAGGCAACTTATACAGCGATTTGCAACCACGAAACAGAAGATGGTATTCAGACGTTCAAAGATGTGAAAGTAGTTAGTTACGTAGAAATTCTAGAATAGGATTTCTACAAATTCATCGATACAGAATTGAGTAATAAAAAACTTTTTATCGAGTAAATGATGTGTAGATGGAAGTAATCAGAATTATCATGACGAAGAGAGATTACATGACAATCCTCTTCGGTGAGCCGAATGATTACGATAACTAATCGAAGAAAAACATGCATGAAGCATCTTAGAGGAATCTAAGGTGCTTTTTATACTCATCCATATGTTCACATTTTTGCATACATTGCCATACATTGGTGTCAGACCCCGAAACCTGTTTGATTCTCTTAAGAAAAACTCTGTAAGCAAATATAATAACAGATTGCCAGAGTATTGCTATTTTGATAATCTAAAAGAGTCTTGACCTTGCAGTATTTGTATTCGGAATCTTGAGCCATTGAACCAAAATAGAAGCAAATTAACCATATTGATGTGTATAAATTCGAGGAATGGAGTATACGAAAAATGAATATATTGAAAAAAATAACTAATTTTGTAAGCCATTATATGGCGCTTATCGTTATAGGTATGGCGCTGGTTGCATTATTTGCACCTTCTGCCGTTAGCTTTATTAAGACAAGCTATGTCAATACATTACTTGGAATTGTTATGTTTGGTATGGGACTTACCCTGCAACCCGATGATTTCAAGGTGGTATTCAGCCGTCCGAAGGATGTCATAATCGGTTGCATAGCTCAGTTTACTATCATGCCGTTATTGGCATTTGGTTTGACCAAGCTGTTTCATTTAAGTCCGGAACTGGCGGTAGGTGTGATCCTGGTAGGTACTTGTCCGGGAGGGACTTCCTCGAATGTGATGACTTACCTATCCAAGGGTGATGTGGCGCTGTCTGTTGGAATGACTGCCGTATCTACGATCGTTGCTCCGTTTTTGACTCCGCTGCTGACTAGATTATATGCAGGACAGACCGTGGAGGTGAATGTACTGAGCATGTTCCTATCTATCATCAAAGTTGTGATTGTACCAATTCTGTTAGGATTTATAATTAATCATTTCTTCAGGAAATTTACCCAGACAGTAGTAGAAATTCTTCCGTTGATTTCAACGACTGCGATTGTAGCGATTGTTGCAGCCGTTGTATCTGCGAACTCTTCAAAGATCATGACCTCAGGTTTTTTGATCATCGTGGTGGTTATGATTCACAATATACTGGGATATAGCCTCGGCTATGTTGTTGGAAAAGTTTTGCGTTTGGAAGAAAGCAAATGCCGTGCTATTTCGATCGAAGTCGGTATGCAAAATTCCGGTCTTGCAACTTCTCTTGCAACTGTACATTTTGCGCAGTATCCTTTGGCATCCATTCCGGGAGCAGTCTTCAGTGTATGGCATAATGTATCAGGGGCGATTCTTGCAAACTTTTTTGCAAGAACTTCGGAGCGGCATTAAAAATATAGAATTTTTCGTAAAAAAATTAGAGAAACAGCTATGAGAAGCCAGTTGTAAGAAACCAGTTATGAGAAAAAGTTATGAGAAACCAGTTATGAGAAAAAAGTTATGAGAGAACAGGATGAGGTTTGTGAAATGATACAGAATAAAATGGAACGATTAAAAATGCCTTCCTCGACTACCCGTCTCGGCACCATCTGTTGCGTAATCGGTGCAGCAAGCTGGGGGCTTTCTGGAACGTGCGGGGAGGCGCTCTTTTCCTCTTATTCCGTCGATGCGGCGTGGGTGGCGGCACTTAGAATGTTGGGAGCGGGGGTGATTCTTCTGACGGCTGCTGCCGCGAAGGGGAAATTGGCGGTGCGTTCTGTGCTTCAGGATAAGAAAGCGATGGTTCAGATGGTACTGTTTTCCTTATTGGGTCTGGTGCTGTCCCAATACGCATACTTAGATGCGATCAAATGGACCAATTCGGGAACAGCTACAGTATTGCAAAATTTATCGATTATCTTCGTGGCGGTCTTTATGTGCACGGTAGAACGCACATTCCCCACAAAACGGACGCTTTTTTGTATCTGTCTGGCATTCTTTGGAGTCTGGCTGATTGCAACGGGAGGAAGACTGGACGGTATGGAACTGACGCCGAAGGGATTTTTCTGGGGGATTATGGGAGGTGTTGGTGCAGCCTCGTATTTCCTGCTCTCAAAAAATCCGGTGAAGCAGTGGGGAAGTCTTCCTGCTACAGGTATGGGAATGTTCATCGGTGGAATCTTCTTGTCGGGAGCAGTGCGAATCTGGGAGATACCGCAGGGATTAGATGGCCGTGCAGTGGTTTATCTGCTGGTATTGGTAGTTATAGGAAGTGCGGTTTCGTATACACTCTTTTTAAAAGGTGTTTCCCTGACTGGCCCGGTGCGCGCCTCTGTACTCTCCTGTATGGAACCACTGACGGCGGCCTGCCTGTCAGCAGTTTGGTTACATTCCGTTTTTACACCGGCAGATTTGATTGGATTTGTCTGCATTCTGGCGACGGTTCTAATTATGAAATAAAATATGATTATATATAAGAAAGCAATAAAAATAATTTTTTTATTGCTTTTTTTGCAAGAACTACAAAGTGCCACTGAAAAAGAAGTGTATTTTTAGCAACAGAAAGAGAGGAAGCATTTATGAAAGAACAGGATATCAAAATCCGTGTGGCAACGATAGGGGATGCGAAAGATTTACTGGATATTTATGCACCCTATGTGATCAAAACGGCTATTACTTTTGAATATGAAGTTCCGTCTTTGGAGGAATTTCGTGAAAGGATTTCTGGTACTCTGCAGAAATATCCTTATCTAGTAGCTGAAGAAAAGGGAAAGATTTTAGGATATGCCTATGTAGGACCTTTTCACGTCCGGGCAGCCTATGACTGGGTGGTGGAAACCTCTATTTATGTGGATGAAAACTTATGCCACAGCGGTGTTGGTGGAAAACTTAACCTAGCCTTGGAGACGATATGTAAGGCTATGGGAATCACGAATATGGAAGCATCCATTGCCGTTTTGGAGATGGAAGATGAATATCTGACACGCAATAGTCTGGAATATCATGCCCATATCGGTTACCGTCTTGTGGGAGAATTTTATAAATGCGGCTACAAGTTTGGGCGATGGTACAATATGGTCTGGATGGAGAAGCTGATCGGGGAGCATAAAGCCGATATGCAGGTGCCAATCTGGTTCCCGGAGCTTAAGGACGTACAAAAGATTCTGGATTATATATAATATTGTACCTGATACTGACTATTGGTCAGATATTTAATAATGGATGCATTTAAAAAATAAAAAATCATAGTATCCATCAGATGAAATTTATCGTATAAATAAATATAAAGAAGAAAAAACAAAAAGCATTGTATAATATACAACAGAATCGGAAATTCGAAAGGAGAATGATTATGTCAGGAAATGGAAAAAATGGTGAACTGAAACTGGAGCGACAGAGTGTGCATAACGTACATAACGTACAGAATGCACAGAATGTACAGATGAATCCACAGGAAAAGGCTTTATATTTAGAGAAACTCGAGAAGCAAAAAAAAGAAATGGAAGCTGAACTTGAGCTGCAAAAAAAAGAAGAGGAAGATAAATACTTCCTCGAGATTCTTGAGCAAGATGCAGATGAACAAGATGCATATGAAGAAATTCGCGAAATGATGAGTTATGTAAAGAGCAGGAAAAAGAAAGCCTGGGCCCAGAATTTTGACGAGTGCGGCAAGGAAGCTGAGGAGATATTCGAAAAATTTAAAAGATTGTATGAAAAAAATTTGGGAAAAGAGGATTGGCAGAAAAAGAATGAGGAACTGAAAGCTCTGAAAGAAGACGCGGACGAACTTGTTGATCTTATGAAGGAGAGGGATATGGCCCAGGCTGAGATTCGAGAAGGAGCTACATTTAGACTCTTTGATGATCAAATTCGTGCGCTCATTAATGAATCTTCTATCACAAATTCCAAGACTTTTAAAATGGTTATAAAAACGGCTAAGGAATATGTAAAAACAAATGATTTAATGGAACAGCTGAACATTCTCTGGAAATTACAGGCTTGCTTGCAGGAGTATGCAAAGCTTAGATATAAGAACGTTTATAAAACCGATGTAGGTAAAAATCGTATGGAAATAGTTACGAAACTCTTGGCTATGACCGACAAATTTCTTGAATGCAAGGAAGTCTTAGAATTAAGACAACAAGACAGGGATAAAACCTTGAATATGGAAAAAGAAATGAAAGCTCCGGATCTGGAGATTGAGTATCAGGACAGCAAAAGCCAATTTGCGCAGTATGCAAAGAATGCAAAGGATGAAATCGACGATGAAGATTGGTCGCAAATTATGCTTCCATATAAGCGTGATAAAAAGAATAATAATCAGGTCACTCCGCAAACAATGGAAAATTATGAGATTGATAAGAAATTTTTAAAAGCATATCAGACGGAAGATGTTAGAAGACAGCTTGCAGCAATTGCTCGAATTTATTTAAAACAACCATTGATGGAGTTTTCTAAAGAAGATCTGTCGAAAAAGAATGTAATAGAATTTGAGAAGAAACGGTATACAGAAGATACTCTTGCATCAAATGTAATGATTCTAAAAAAATTTGTTAAAGAATTACAATATCGCATAGGAGGATCGGAAGAATATAAGACCATGTTAAGTTACATACAAAAACGCATTTCCAGTGGACCTAGTTCGTGCATGAGAGAGGCTTTCCCAATACACCTGGATAATCATGGCATTGACCTTAAAACTGGAAAGAAGAGTCAAATACAGTTGCCGGATCAAAAAGAGGAAAATACCCAATATCAAATGGCACGGGAGTTCTATGGAAACTATCATAAACCGATTGATGAAGCAATGGAGGAACAACTTCGTGAATTTGTTCATAGCGTGGATGAAGAAGAGCAGCAGGCAGAAAACAAAATTGGAAGCCATGAGTATGTGAAAGAAACCTGTAAACTTCAAGCTAAAAAAGCGAAGCTTGATGAGCGTGCAGAACCACTTGTTAGAAGTCATTATTCCCAATATTTGGGGCAGAATCAAATGCTTGGATCGCTGCTTATACCTTTTTATAAAGATAAAAACGGAGATGTAACGGTTAAAGAATCAAAAATAAATATGGCATACAATGATAAATTCATGAGCTTGATTTGTAGTAATGATCCGGAAGACCGAGTTGCTGCTCTAGCATCTGTTTACCTGAGATTGAAAAAATTCAATTGGGGAGACAAGGAACCTACAGGAGAAGAGGTGTCTGAATTTGGTCGTCAAATGGCATCAACCAAAGGATTCGTAGACCAGTATAAGGCATTTACCAGTTGCTTGAAATTGGAAGCTGAAAAGATAGATGATCCTATGATTCACTATATGATGGGAATTTATGACAGACCGCTTACGACTTATAGCATGAAGTTAGTTAGCCTCAATAACTATGTACATGGCTATGATGCTTCCGGAAAGCCTATTGATAATATGGATGTAGATGCAAAAGAAGCATGTAAAAATAACTATAATGATCTGTTAAAGAAAGTAAGCGAGGAGATGAAAGTAGAAAAAGAAAGTAATGATGGACATTTGATTCAACAAAGTCCAATGATGGAAGAAGAGATGCGACAATTGTGTAAGAAAAAAGGAATCGATATCATGTGATGCAGATATATTGTTTTCGCCTTATTTAGGTGATGAATGTAAGGAACTAAAATGCGGGCTAATTGAGAAAAAATCTCAATTAGCCCGCATTTTCTTGACACAGTTTTTAACTCATGCTATATTTTTAAAACTGTTAAAAGCTACTAACTCTTGTAAAAAGGGAATAACAGATAGAAAGATTTAAGATGGGAATAAAATGAAAAAAATCAAAATGAAACAAATTATTTTACTGGGAGTGGTCTGTCTTCTGCTGACATCCTGCAGTTCAAAAACAGATGATAAGACAAAGGATGATTCAGCGAAAGTCAGGAATACAACTTCGGAAAATCAAACTTCAAATAATGACAACTCTCAGAGCACAAATGATGATGTGCCTCAGAGCAGAGATGTTTTTGCCATGGATACCTACATGACTTTGACTGCTTATGGCGAAAATGCGGAAAATGCACTTGATCAGGCAGAGTTAGAGATTGAACGCCTGGATGCATTATTATCGACAGGGGATGAAAATAGTGAAATTTACGCATTAAATCAAGACGGATTTGGAGAGATTTCCGAAGATACAAAAATTTTGTTAGAGGAGTCCGAAAAACTCTATACAGCTACCAATGGCGCGTTTGATATTACCATTTATCCCGTCATGGAGGCGTGGGGATTTACAACGCAAAATTACAGGATTCCATCAAGTGAGGAATTAGAAACATTGCTTAAAAATGTAGATGCCTCAAAAATTCAATACAACGAAACTGAGAACACAGTGACTCTTCCGGAAAACGTAAAAATTGATTTTGGTGGAATTGCAAAGGGCTACACATCGTCCAGAATCATGGATATTTACAAACAATGTGGCGTTACAAGCGGTATGGTAAGCCTTGGAGGAAACGTTCAGCTTCTTGGTACAAAACCTGATGGTTCTGTCTGGCGCGTTGCTGTACAAAATCCGGATGATACAGAAGGATACCTTGGGATACTTGAAACAGAAGACAAAGCAGTGATTACTTCCGGGGGATATGGAATGCCTTAAAAACAGCTTTGGAATCTGCAAAAACAGCTCTTTCTGAAAAGAAATCACAGGATGCAGTAAATGGAGCAGCCTCCACTCTGAATACAGCAATTCAGGGACTGGAAAAAGCGGAAACTGAAAAAGTAGAAGGCTATGTTCTTATGAACATTCCTTATGCAGATTTTTACGCAGCAGACGGAGTAGAAAGCGTTGATTCGGTATCCTCTGCAACATTAAATAAAACAAGAAACTCAGGACTTGCAGCCGGATCCTACCATGTAGATCCAAATGGTACTGATATTACAGGTATTACCTTCCCGGTTAAGATCAGTGATATGGATGCTCTGAAAAATTATACGCAGATTACAGATGAAAATTCTGTTTCTATTACTGTAACAACAAAAGGAAATACAACCACAACAGAATATAATGGAAAAGAAGCCTTGTTTGAAAGCGATTCTTATTCATATTATGTTTTATCAGAGGCACCTTCTTATTACAAAGAGGCGACAGTAAATGCAGATGGAACCATTACATTTGGCGAAATAAAAGGAGACTATAAGAAAACAGAGTTGTCTGAAGTAGAGTCTGAATTTACTACAGAGACAAATTACGGAGATTATCAGTTGGATTTTGAAAATCTGCCGGATACCATCAATACTGTTTATGGTGTTGTGATCAGCACAGCGGAAGGTGGAAATTACGGCCTTCGTCAGGTGGAAAATATCTGGAGAAAATCGCAACTTGCATGGAGTACCGGTTTTGTGACAACAACCCATGGATGCAGTCTTTCTTATGAGCCATACAAAGCCATGATGGGACAGACAATTAATAAAGTTACCTATTATACAGATGCAGGAATTTATGAAATCCCTATGGATCAGAAAGTTCCGGTGAAGTTTGATGGTGAACTTTCGGTTGCAGATATTTCGATTGACGGTGAAGCAATTCAGAGTTCTGTTACTGTAACCAATCTTCCGACAGATTTTGAAGAAACCTATGAACTGACATCTTCCGATGGATCCGTTGTTGATGCAAATGATTACAATGTGAACGTTGAAACAGATGCAAAAGGAAATGTTACAAGAACCCTTGTATTTAATAAAACACCTCAAAAAGGAAGATATACCCTTACATTAAAAGATAACTCCGGAACATATGCAGATGTTTCTACAACCTTTAACATGTATACAGAAGCTATCCCGGCTCAGTATAATGGAAACAGCGAATCGCCTGCATTAGAAAAATCAGAAGCTGCATCAGAGGAAGAGTTTTCTGCATATACAAAAGGAATTCAATCGGTAACTGTAAATGGAAAGTCTTATTCTGCAATCGGAAGAGGAAACGTAGTACTGATTAAAGAAGATGGTTCTTTAGATCTTTCGAAAGATGTCTTTAATGATGCTAAGGCAGGAGATGCATTTACTGTTACAGTTGTGGAAGACGGTTATAAAGATTATACATTTACATACAAGGTACCTGACACAGAGAGTGAATATACTTATGTATATGCCGGTCTTAGCTGGTCCGAGTACTGGGCTTCTGAAGGGGTATTCGCAGCCGGAAGTACAGAATCTTCGGAAGAGTTAGATTCCCGTGGAGAGTCAGATAAAGGCGCTTTTGATGTTGTAACAAGAGCAACTACAAATCACGGACTTCACAGAGGAAGTTTCCAGTGTACAGCTATCATTGAGACAAATGATGGAACTGCATATAACCTGTCATACTGGAAAGATAAAAATACTTTTGTAACAACCGATGGACAGGAAGTTGTTTTTGCAGATATTAAAGCAAATATTAAAGATTATAAAGTTACGGGTCTGAAATACGTTCCTGTAAAAGTAAAGACTTCTGATTACGAAGCGTTCAAAGAGCAATATGCGGTTGTAGAAAAAGATGGTACATTAGTCGGTGGATACGGTGAAGTGAATCTTGTGGCTTATACCGCAACAGCTGATGTAACAGAAAATACAAATGGTTTAAAAACAGCTGAGAAAAATGAGGATGGCACGTTCTCATTTAGTGCAAGAACAAATGGAACATATTCAGGATTAAAAGATAGTCAGCTAAAAACTGCAACAGATCTTGAGCCAACAGTAAAAGAGGGAGACGGAAGCTTTGGCGAGTTCCTTCGGGTTGACTTTAATGGAGATTATGGCGATCTCGGATCTAATATGCAGGCAGTAAAATGGACTTACTATGGTGATGATTCTACTTATACAGATGCAAAGGCAAGCTATGGTACAAAATTTGCTTCAGATAACTGGATGCATAAATCTATGGGTATTCAGCTTGGACTGACAGATTCTATTCGTTGCAAGCTTCCGGAAGGAACAGATGGAACAGGATACTGGAGCCTGACAATCTATGCACTTGGTTACAATGATTACACTTATACATTCCAGGTTAGTGAAGATAATATTGCCCAGCCAAAAGCAGCTGATCAGAAAGATATTGATGCATTACAGGCAAAAGTAGATGAAGCAAAAGCTTTGAATGAGGTAAATTATACTGCAGACAGCTGGAGCTCCATGAAGACAGAGCTGGATGAATCGGAAGATTTATTGAAAAAAGAATCCTTGTTAAGTGCAGAAGTAAAAACACAGCTTCAGCATATGACAGATGCACTTGAAAGACTGGTGCAAAAGGAAGCAGATCTGACGAATTTAACAGAAGCAATTCAAAAAGCAGAAGCCGCTAATTATAATGAAGCAGATTATACAGCAGACAGCTGGAAGGTTTACGCAGATGCATTAGCAGCAGCAAAAGCTTTAACAACAAGTGAAGATGTGCTTCTTCAGTCCGATGTTAATACTGCAACAGAGAATCTGAATGCAGCGATCAATGCTCTTGTAAAAGCAGAAACACCTTCTGATCCGGATGAGGAAGTTGTATCAACAACTGCTCTGGAGAAAGCAATTACAACAGCAAGTGAATTAAAAGAATCAGACTATACAGCAGACAGTTGGAAGGCATTCCAGACAGCATTTACAAATGCAAAGGCTGCAATGGAAGCAAAAGAAAGTCAGGAGGCAGTAGATGCTGCAACAGAGAACCTGAATGCAGCTGTCAAAGCTCTTGTAAAAGCCGAGACACCTTCAAATCCAACTGACCCATCAGATTCTTCTGATCAGGAAGTTGTATCAACAACTGCTCTGGAAAAGGCAATTGCAGCAGTAGGTGAATTAAAAGAATCTGACTATACAGCAGATAGTTGGAAAGCACTTCAGAATGCCCTTGACGCTGCAAAAGCTGTTTTGAGTGAGAAGAAAGATCAGGCAACTGTAGATGCTGCAACAGAGAATCTGAATACAGCTGTCAAAGCACTTGCAAAAGCGGAAGCTTCTGAAACACCGGAAACACCTGAAAATTCTGATACAGCTTCTGATTCAGATCAGGAAGTAGTATCAACAACTGCTCTGGAGAAAGCAATTGCAGCAGCGAGTGAATTGAAAGAAACAGATTATACAGCAGACAGCTGGAAAGCGCTTCAGGACGCACTTAGTGTTGCAAAAACTGCTTTAGATGAGAAGAAAGATCAGGCGACCGTAGATACTGCAACAGAGAATCTGAACAAAGCAATTAGTGCTCTTGTAAAGAGTGGTTCTACAGAGACAAAAAAGACTTCGACAGCAACGACAGAGGATAAAAAGACTTCTGGAACTGGTACTTCTGCAACAAGTGGAAGCGTTCAGACAGGAGATCCGACATCTGTATTTGGCTGGCTAGCACTGGCAGTTTCTTCCCTTGGTGCAGGTGGATTTGCATTGAAGAGAAGAAAAAGAAGAGAAGATGTAGAATAAAATATAGATGTTGAATAAGAATAAAATACATCTGTAGGAAAAAGATAATAAAACCCCGTCAAACCCGGTAAATTTAGGGTTTGACGGGGTTATTGTTATATATAAGTATACGATAACAGTTCTGGTTAGGGATAGACATAATTGAGAAAAAATCATAAAATATTAGCAGACAGGAGGTGATAGGGTGGAGCGATATCTGAATCGGGGGAATGAAAGGTTTCAGAGGAGTGTAAACTCTGAGATATATAGATAAAACAGGTTTGATTGGAAATAACATTTTGAAAAGGAGTAAGAAAAATGGCAAAAATTGATCACGCGGCAATCCGCACAACATCTTATGAGGATGCACAGAAGTTTTTTGAGGATGTATTTGAGATGCATATGTGGAGAGAAATCGGGGAAAAACCGGGACGTAAGTGCTGGTATAAAGAGGGAATTCAGCTCTGTGAAACAGATGCAATCAACACAGAGGCGGAGAATGGATATGATCATATCTCTATCGCAGTAGAATCTGAGGCAGAGATTATGGAGAAGATCAAAGCATATCCGGTGAAGGCAATCAATGATCACTGGTTTTCTCTTCCGGATGGAACAAAGATTGAATTAAAACCTTTGGCAAACTGGAAAGTAAATGATGAAGAATAAAGAATAATAAGAAATGTTTATCTTAATATGGGGAAATTTAAAATGACAGAACAAGAACGAATGAAACAGGGGTATCTCTGGAAAGATGATGAGGAAAATATGGCTTTGCAGGCAAAGTGCAAAGAACTGGTCAAGAAATTTAATGACTTGCCAACCGATGCCATGAAGGAGCGTGAGGCTGTGGTACATGAAATCTTTGGTGAGGTAGGAGAGAATGTATGGCTCAATTCACCCCTTACAGCTTCCGTTGGAAAATATGTATCCATCGGTTCCGGTACCTACGCCAATATGAATCTCACACTGATCGATGACTGGAAGATCACTATAGGAAAAAATGTATTGATCGGACCTAACGTTACACTCAGCACCACAGGACATGCCATCCATCCGGCTCATCGTGGTGATGGAATGTACTCCTTCCCAATTACCATAGGGGATAACGTATGGATCGGTGGAAATGTCATAGTGCTTCCGGGAGTTACTATTGGCGAAAACTCCGTGATCGGGGCAGGCTCAGTTGTTACCAAAGATATTCCGGCAAATGTGGTGGCTTTTGGCGCTCCCTGCAAGGTTTACAGGGAAATCAATGAGCATGATGCCGAGTATTATTTTGGAGATCACAGGTTTGATGAGCAACCAGAAAGATAGCGGTTGTAAGAAGCATAATTGACAGATATTCATACCGGGAGGAAACTATGACACGGACAGTTAGTATTGGAAATGCAAGCTTTGAAAGCATCCGAAGAGAACAGTGTTTTTATATAGACAAAACTCCCTTCATCCGGGAATGGTGGGAGAAGAAGGATGTGGCAACTCTTATCATGCGGCCTCGTCGTTTTGGGAAAACATTGAATATGAGTATGTTAAACTGCTTTTTTTCAAATAAATATCTGGGACAGTCAGAATTATTTGATGGATTGGAAATTTGGAAAGACGAGGAATATCGTAGCCTTCAGGGAACGTATCCGGTGATTTTTCTGAGTTTTGCTTCTGTTAAAGCAAATACTTATGAAAATGCAAAAAAACAGATCAATGCACAAATTTGTCGCCTCTATGAAGAAAATCGTTTCTTGCTAGAGGGAGATTTGCTCAGTGAAAATGAAAAAATGCAATATCAATCAGTGAAAATGGATATGGATGATGCATTAAGCAGTATGGCATTGCATGAGCTAAGTTGTTATCTGAATCGCTACTTTAAAAAGAATGTGATCATACTTTTGGATGAATATGACACTCCTATGCAGGAAGCATATCTTTATGGATATTGGAATGATTTTACCTTCTTCGTGCGAAATTTTTTTAATGCAACTTTCAAGACCAATCCATATCTGGAACGTGCGCTTATGACAGGAATTACGAGAGTTTCTAAGGAATCGGTTTTTTCTGATTTGAATAATCTCAATGTGGTAACGGTTACAAGTGACGAATATGCCACTGCTTTTGGATTTACAGAGAATGAGGTTTTTAATGCACTGGATGAGTCGGGGCTTGCGAAAGAGAAGGAGTCGGTGAAAAACTGGTATGACGGCTTTGTGTTTGGACAACACAAAGATATATATAATCCATGGTCGATTACAAATTTTTTGGATAAGAGAGAGCTTCAGGCCTATTGGGCGGATACAAGTTCCAACAGACTTGTGGGGCGTTTGATCCAGACTGCATCTGGTGAGATTAAAGAAAAAATGGAACTTCTGTTGAAAGGAGAACAGATTGTAGAAAATTTTGATGAGCAGATTGTCTTTGAACAGTTGGATCACAACGAGAGTGCAATCTGGAGCCTGCTTCTTGCCAGCGGATATCTGAAGGCTGTAGATATCGAATACAGAGGTGTTTACAGGAAACCGTGGTTTCATCTTGCGATTACAAATATGGAGACGGCAGGAATGTTTGCGGGCATGTTTCGTGGATGGTTTGCAGCTACAGCATCAAATTACAATGGCTTTGTGAAGGCAATGTTAGCAGATGATAAAAAAGCAATGAATTACTATATGAATAAAGTAGCTCTTTCAACTTTTAGTTTTTTTGATACTGGGAAACATGCATCAGAGAGCAGTGAGCCGGAGCGTTTTTATCACGGATTTGTTCTTGGTTTGATCGCAGAGCAGACAGATGAATACGAAGTCCGATCCAATAGAGAGAGTGGATTCGGAAGATATGACGTTATAATGATTCCCAGAGAGGGAAAAGCTTCCAAAAAACCGGCGATCATTATGGAGTTTAAGGTACATGATGCAGAATCAGAGCAATCTTTGGAAGATACAGTAAAGGCTGCCCTTACACAGATTGAGGAAAAGGCATATGATGCAGAATTGCTGGAAAGAGGAATCGCAGAAGAGAATATCAGACACTATGGATTTGCATTTGAAGGCAAAAAAGTTTTGATCGGCTAATTTATGAAATAAAAAAGTGCTTCAAGAAGTTAGGCTTCCTGAAGCATTTTTTTAATTATAGTTTAATTTTTTCCACCGAAAATAGCTCCCATAAAACGGATATAGGTGTAGACAACAAATACTACTGCAATGATAGTTTCGATTAAAACTATATATTGAAGAAATGGCATTGGATGTCCCATATTAGTTGCGCATGCCATTGTTTGCTTGCTTGCAATGGCGCTGATAACAAATGGGAATGTGAATGCTGCATAGCTTGGAAAGAATGGCAACTTCAGATATCCAATCGCTTTTACCAAGGCAAAAATGTAAATGATAGTTGCTACTACGAACATTGCCATTAAAAATCCATAGGATTTTGGTGTTACGGATTGTACATAACCTGCGATACAAAGACTTGTAGGTGCTGCGTAGATGCAGATTAGTGGTTTTGCCGGATTCGGGACATCTTTGAACTTCACATAACGATAAGTTACAAGTACAAGAAGCAGGATTAATGTCACAAAGCCGAACCAAAAGGCTGCGGTTCCAATGCCTGGTTGCTCGTAAGCCGGTGCTGTAACAGCCGCTACAGCGATTCCAACATATACAATATAATAGCTTGCAAATACTTTTGGCATCTGAAGCTTCAGTATAAATTTTACAGTAAAGTATACGATCAAAATAATATGTAGCAAAATTGCAAAAAGCCATATATAATAGGCTGCTTTCCCGATAAATGGTTTTACATAAGTGCTAAGGATCATGAGTGCCATTGGAAATGTTCCGGATACACTTGCCATGATAGGATTTTTCATATCCTCTTTTATAGCTTGTGGGAACATAATCAGTTTCAAAAGCACCAGGATCAGCAGAAATGCTGCAAAGATACCGCATACATAACGGATACCTTCGGAGTAGCTTTGAAGCAAATTTCCAAGTGCTGCCGCCCCAAGCATAACTCCGCAAAGAGGAATCGGGACTTTTTTAATTACATCTTTCATTATTTCTTTCCTTTCAGTCGCAAAGTGACTACTGTCACATTGTTTATTAAATATCTGCGATTTTTCTTCTATCGTAAGGTTCGTCAACCTCATCCAGATTCTTGATGCCAAGCTCACGACAGACGATCTGAGCAACCTTCCATGCACAAAGACCTGTGAAATAAATGCACTGCTCTTTGTGTTCGCCCTGGCCCATATTAAACTCTTTCGTTAGGATTCTGCAGCAAATTGCATTCTTCCCATTGGCTTGTTTGAACCACTCGTGGAGTTCATGGGTAAGTTCCATACATTTCACACTCTTAGGATTGGTAGGACCGTCTTGTTCGGTACGTCCAAAGAACATACCAAGTGCAAGGATTCCCCCGTTAAAGGCACCACAGGCACAACCAGATTTTCCTGCCCCTACTGCCATTCCTGATGCCATTGCAATGACTTCTTTTGGCACATCCAGTTTAAATTCGTCACGGATCGTGCTGATCAAAGCTTCGCAACAGTAGTATCCACCTTTAAAACACTCCTCTGCCTTTTGTTGCACCTGTCTTGGACTGATTTCTGTTACCCCAATATTCATTTTAAAAACCTCCTGTAAATAGTATTATTGTGCTAACATCATTTGGGTATTTGTTAGCATTTATGTATTCTTATTATAATATTGGGAATACTTTTAATTAGATTTATATTTTCTATAAAAACTACTATGTTATAGAAGATTTCTATTTTGATTTAAATGTAGATAAAAAAATCACAAACTATAGGATGCATTTTCATACATTCTGTATAGTTTGTGACCGATCATCAACTTTTCGTTACTTCTTATCAACTATTTTCTTATCGAATGATTCCTCCGGAACGGATTTTTTGCAACCATTCCTGTACGTGTCTGCAAAAACACTGGACCCCTTCATTTTCTTCTTCATCCTGTCGCGTGATCATACAGGCTTTCCACTCATAATTTCCATCCGAAAATGGGATCAACTTAAGATCATTCTCGTACATATCATCAAATACAAAATCTACTGTTACAGAGATTCCTTTATTTTCCTTCACCATTTTGTGACACAGACTAAAACCGCTGGTTTGGAAGATAATATTCGGTTCGAATCCAGCTTCCTCACATTTTTCAGTGATCATATGGTAGATATGAAATTGACTGCTCTCAATAAACATCGGCTCTTCGTTTAGATCCTTAATCGTAACACTGTCTTTCTTAGCAAGGGGATGTTTTTTGTTTACAAGAAGTCCTACCGGAAATGTTGCCAGTGGTACAACATGATACAGATGCTCATCAAAATCTCCTATGGAAAATGCCACATTTCCTTCATTTTCAGCAAATAGTTGTTCTACAGGAAGATCTGGATATTCTCGGTAATTGAAATCGATATCTGGGTATTTTTTCTGAAATGCTACAATGCAGTCCGGTGTGAGAAGACGTAAAATCCCATAGGCAGAAAGAAGATCTACAACTTTCTTTTGTCTCTGTTCAATATGTAGAATGTCTTTTTTGACCTGGTAATAATCATCTACATCTTTTAGAGCATACTCACGAAAACGCTCCCCGCTTTCTGTAAGCTGCATTCCCATTTTTTCCCTGGTAAAGAGCTGGCATCCCATTTCAAGTTCCAAATTTTTTAGTACCTTGCTGATCCCCTGTGGGGTCATATAAAGAATTTTGGACGCTTTAGAAATACTGCCTTCCTGTGCAATTGTCAGAAATATTTTTAAATCATGAATGTCCATTTGTGTTAACCTCGTAGCTGGTTTAGAAGTTATTACCTCTGTCTGCCGCAGCCCTGATGCATTCCATAACAGCACCGCGCATCCCACCGGTCTCTAGCTTTTCACATCCCTCGATGGTAGTTCCGGCAGGAGAGGTTACCATGTCTTTGATCTGTCCGGGGTGAAGCCCTTTTTCTAGAATCATCTTAGAGGTTCCAAGACAGGTCTGGGCAGCCAGTCTGTAGGCGGTCGCTCTGGGCAGGCCTTGCTTTACGCCACCGTCGGCAAGAGCTTCGATAAACATAGCTGCATAAGCCGGACCGCCGCCGCTTAAGGCACATACGGCATTGATCAGGTGCTCCGGCACCATTTCTACGATGCCAATGGCTTCGTATAATGTCTTTGCTGCTACGAGTTCGTCCTCTTTCAGGTCGTTGTCTGAGCAAAGTGCAAATGCACCTTCATATACCATAGCTGGTGTATTTGGCATGATACGCAGGATGCGAGGCGTTCCCTCGGTCATGCTCTGCAATTTCTCTACAGATGTTCCGGCTACGATAGACATAAGGGCCTTGCCTTCTAAAGATTTTTCGCACATAGATAGTGCCTCTGCTGCGTTCTGAGGCTTTACAGCAAGAAGTATAAGATCGGATTTCTCACAGACTTCTGCATCGTTTGCAGCAACGGTAACACCAAAGCCTTCCGCTTTTTTACGCATTTCAGGGTTTGTATCGTATACATAGACATTTTCCTTGAGGATAACGCCACTTTCCAATGCTCCGTAGAGGATGGCACCGCCCATATTTCCACATCCGATAATTCCAAGTTTTTTTGTAATCATGTTGATCACCTGTCCTTTCTATACTGTCAAGTTTTTATTTGATTTCAAATGGATAAATCTCATCTAAAGGGATGGTATTTAGCACATCTAGATATTCCTGCCCGAAAGTATCCACATACTGCGCAAGAGCCAGAGTAATGGCTTTCTCGCCCTCTGCGCCTAACTTCCTGGTAAGAACTCGGGTGAGAGTGCGCATCAGATGCGCGGTATGAAAATTAAAATCTTTCATACAGGAGGTGCCAAGTTCCTTTTTCTTAGCGGCAAGTGCTTCGTTGTCTTCGGCAGATAATGGAGCTCCCCAGTCAAATTTGCAGCAATCCCCACCCCAACTCATAGAGGTGCTGATTGGTGTGCAGACAAAGTCTGAACAAAATCCCTGATAGACAGCATGATCTACATTAACACAGTAATATTTGCCATATTCGGTAATATGATGTTTTTGCCAGGCCTCGCACCAAGCACATTTAGAAATGTAGGTCTGCAGGGTAGGTTCCGTACAAAGCTGCCCAAATTCCATCTGTCCAGGATAATCCGTTTTCCATTCCCCGAAAGCTTGATTCGTCATGACAGTCAACGGATCGCCATGAGCTTTTGCGTTGAGTGCCATGCGTAGCCCTCGCTCGTTACCGTACTCGGTCATGGCATCCAAAATGGCATCCTTTCCTTTGTCGCCACAAAGGCAGATTACATGTTTGGAAAGAAAAGCAAACATCATGGCGTGGTGTTCAATCTGACAGACTGTATGTGATGGATTCATAATAGCCCCTCCGTTATTTTATTTAATTATCGATCGAGTCAACAATTGTAGTATACCATACCTGAGAAAAGGAGGCATTAGGATCATCCACATAGTGGCAATGTTATACCTTGATTTCCAAAACTGAATAGCCCTAACGAAAAGAAAAGTTAAAAAAAGCCCGTATTTCAGCGATTTTTCTTGCAAAAATACGGGTTTTACTGTATTATTTATTTAGGGCTATATAAGCCTAAATAAAGGAGCAAATATGTACCTGAAATCGAGAGTAAAAATACCGGATGCACATGGAAAAATGACACGTTTAAGACGGGGCGATGTCACCTACATTAAGTATGAGTATGATCGCTATTACGACCCAGAGAAAAAATACACTTATCCTCAGAGAGCAACAATAGGTAAGCTGTGTGCGGATGATGAAACCATGATGATTCCAAATGAAGCATTTTTGAAATACTTTCCAGATGCGACTTTGTCAGGCATGGAGGA
>CAVKOU010000038.1:0-20047 GCA_963658085.1 bacterium | reverse complement strand
GTAGGTTAGTGGAAAATGAAAGATGTAGATTGACTTGTATGCAGTTTTGAAGGTACAAAAAATAAATATAAAGTGTAAAGTATGAAGAATAGTCAGTTGACTGTTCTTTTTTCTTGTTTTCTACCATTCTTTTCTTTTCTTAGTTTCGTAGGTGTAGTGCCGAAATGTTCATAAAATATTTTCCGAAATAATTTATAATTAGTAAAACCATGCCGTTCTAATATATTTTTGACGGAATCATCGGTGGAAAGAAGATCCTGATAAATATAGGAAAGTCTCAGTTCGTTTTGATATTCCAAAAAAGTAATTCCGGTGCATTTCTTAAAAAAGCGACAAAAATAGCTAGGCTGCAGATAAGCAATGCCGGCAATCTCCTCTATACTGATATGTCTGTCATAGTTTTTCTTAATATAATCCAGAATTGTATTTAAGCGTTCTTTGTCTTTACTTCTCTGACTTTGATCATCCTGAACTACGCGGGTGCTAAAGTTATGGAATAATTGAAATAATATTTCAAATAGAAGACTGTTAAAACGCAGGATGTATCCTTCTGGTTGGACATCTGTCGCTATCTTCATTTTCATCAGTGTTTCTTTAAATACCGCAATCTTTGTATTCTTTATGGCGTCACGATTCTCCTTATCCAAATGAAATACCAGTTGTTCCGGCTGTTCGATATATAAGGATAAAAAGGATAGAGGAATCTGAAAAAGAATGGCCGTATTGGCTTTTGTGCATTTGGTAGCATGTACTACATTGGGATTGATTAAAATGCATTCTCCGGCATGATATTCCTGATTATTATTTTTAGTTGTAACCGTTAAGCTTCCTTCCAGGAGATAGATAATCTCTATAGCATTGTGGAGATGGGCAGGAATATAACTGCCGGGATCCTCGGAGGTCCTAAAATGGACTCCGGTAGACTCCAGGGTGGAAATGATTTCATAGGAAAAAGTAGTATTTGTTTCCATGGTAGAAAAATCATTTTGTTGTTTGGGAGCAAATCGAAGATTTTTGTTATTGGAGATAGACATACCATACAATCCTTTCCGTATATTTTAGGATATTTACAGAATATCATAATTATAGTTTATATAAAAGTATAGAAGATAATATCGACCTATATTTTGCAAAGAATAGGACCTATGATGATCGAATGGGGAATGATATTATAATCGCGTAAACAACGATTGTTCGGCGCGCAATGAACATATTTTATGTAAAGTTATCAAAAGTAAAAGGGGATAAACCTATGGAATCAAAGAGTAAATTGACCTTTTCTAAGGTATTTGAGAGATTTTCTTATGGATGTGGAGATTTTGGCTGCAATATTATTTATACGGCAATGTCAGCTTTTCTATTGTTTTATTACACGGATTATGCAGGGGTAAGTGCCTTAGCGGTAGGAACCATTATGATGGTATCCAGGGTCTTTGACGGAATCAGCGATATTATCATGGGTGTCATCGTTGACCGTACCAAATCAAAGTATGGTAAGGCCAGACCATGGATTCTCAGAATGTGTATTCCATTTGCAATTTCAGGAATTCTACTATTTTCCGTACCTACTGGACTTGGATCTACTGCGAAGCTAGTATATGTTTTTGTCACTTATAATTTGACTTCAACTGTTATTTATACAGCAATTAATGTGCCTTATTCTTCTTTGAATGCTTTAATGACCCAGGATCCATATGAGAGATCTGTCCTTAGTATTTTTAGAAATTTATTGGCTACAGCTGGTACACTTGCAATTAACACATTCACACTTCCTTTAGTGGAGAAATTTGGAAATAATGCTTCTGCTTGGACAAAGACATTTATCGTGTTTGGTTTTGTTGCAATCGTAGCCTTTCTATTGAATTTCTTCGGAACCAGGGAACGGGTAAAATCAGCTACGGCAGATGCAGACGGAAAGGCAGCGGATGTGCCTTTTGTGGAAGGCGTGAAGGCCTTATTTAAGAATAAATACTGGATCATGATGACAGGAATGTTAGCATTGTTTTTTCTAATGTATTCTGTAAATGGCGGGGCTACGGTTTATTATGCGAAAGATATTTTAGGAGATCGAAATTTAGTATCAACGATCAATGGTATTTTCAATGTAGTTCAGATTGTTGCTATGTTCTTCATTGCCATGTTGGTAAAAAAATTGGGAAAGAGAAATGTATTTGCCATTGGGTTGCTTCTGGATATTATCGGTATGCTGATTCTTAATTACTCCGGAGGGGTAATGGCAATTATCGTGGTTTCTAGTGTGATTCGTGGAATCGGTAATGCCTGCGGTGGAGCTACCATGTGGGCTATGGTTTCCGACACCATTGACTATGGAGAGTGGAAGACAGGATATAGAACCGAAGGATTGGTAAACAGCGCCTGCAGCTTTGGTTATAAAATCGGAAATGGTGTAGGTTCGGCTCTTCTGGGAGTAATTCTGGAAGTCGGTGGATACGTAGGAGATGCGGTAACACAATCTACATCAGCTCTTCGCTCTATTGAAATCAGTTTCGTGTGGATTCCGATCTTTGTATATGTTTGCGGTTTGATTATTATGAAGTTCTGGCAGTTAGACAAGGAATTTCCTCAGATTATTGCAGACCTGCAGGGACGTAAGAAAGAAGTACAGAATAAACCAGAATAGCATAGCATCAAATAGACCCAAATAGAACGGAACAGACCAGAATAGAACAGCATAGAACAGCATAGAATAGTCTCGCCTAAGTGACGCGGTACATTCTATGGTCTGGTCTTTAATAAGATAAGACTTAGAAAATGAGGATAAACAGAGATGAAAGTAAAAGGTGTTAATTTAGGAAACTGGTTAGTTTTAGAAAAATGGATGAGTCCGGCATTATTTCAGGATACCAAGGCAGAGGACGAATACTATCTTCCAAGACAGTTGTCTAGAGAAGTATACGAGGCAAGGATAAAGATTCACAGGTCTGAATATATTTCCGAGCGGGATTTTGTCGCTATTCGGGCCATGGGGATGGAAGTTGTTCGTATTCCGGTACCTTATTTTATTTTTGGAGACAGGGAACCTTTTATTGGTTGCGTGGAGGAACTGGATAAAGCATTTAATTGGGCAGAACATTATGGATTGAAAATACTGATTGATCTTCATACAGTTCCTTTGAGTCAGAATGGATTTGATAATGGAGGAATCTCCGGTGTGTGTAAATGGTCAACACATCCGGAGGAAGTGGAATTTGTTTACACGGTATTAGAACGTTTGGCAGAAAGATATGGAAACCGTGAAGGAATATGGGGAATTGAAATTTTAAATGAACCGGTTACTGAAAATATTTGGGAATCTATGAAGGTTACAGAGAGATATCCGGCAGTAGATCCTGAAATGGCAAAGGGCTCCGGTCCTATTTCCATGAAATTTTTGAGAGAATTTTACTTAGAAGCCTACGAGCGTATCCGAAATTATCTGCCGGAGGATAAATATATTGTGATTCATGACGGCTTTGAGCTTAAAGCATGGAAGGATTTCATGCAGGAAGAGAGATATAAAAATGTGGTATTGGATACCCATCAGTATCTTATGTTGGCAGAGAGTGCAGGATGTCCACAGACCATCGAGGGATATGTAGAGTATATTAAAAATCACTTCAAAAAAGATGTTGAAGAGATGGAAGAATATTTCCCGGTAATTTGTGGAGAGTGGTGCCTATTTAATTCCCTGGCTTGCGGATGGGATACGAAGGGTGGCCAGTCTGTCTTAAATGGTCTGGATGGAGAGGTTCAGACAAAAATGACTCCGGAGGAAAAGAAAAAAATCTACGAGGCTGTGGCAGAGGCGCAGCTTGAAGCTTGGAATGCAGGCAGTGGATACTTTTATTGGAGTTATAAGCTTTTGACAGATACCGTCAATGAAAAAGGCTGGACTGGATGGGACAGCTGGGATCTGGGGCGTTCCGTTGATTTCGGATGGTTTCCAAGACAGTAAAGGAAGAAGGGAGGAAAAATCATGATTCACAATCCAATATTTAAAGGATTTAATCCTGATCCATGTATTTGCAAAAAAGGAGAGGATTACTATGTGGCAGTGTCTACCTTTGAGTGGATGCCGGGAATACCTATTTATCATTCCAGGGATATGAAAAATTGGGAACTTTTTAGTCATGTATTATCGGATGATGTAGTAGATCTTCGAAAACTTCCTTCTGCAAAGGGAATTTGGGCTCCTTGTTTGACCTACTGTGAGAAAGAGGATCTATTTTATGTAGTATATGGGGTGATGAACTCCATGAACGCAAGATATTTTGATGTAGACAATTATCTTATTACCGCAAAGGATCTAAAAGGACCTTGGAGTGAGCCGGTATATCTGCATTCTGCAGGATTTGATACTTCTATTTTGCATGATGATGACGGTAGAAAATGGATTGTATCATTAGAGTGGGAAACCAGAGAGGGCTATGAGAAACCAGGTGTCATTTGTTTGGTAGAATATTCACCGGAAGAAAAGCAGGTCATTGGTTATCCAAAACGGATTTGGCGAGGTGGTACCGACAGAGGATGTATCGAAGCCCCTCATTTAACAAAAAGAAATGGTTATTATTACATTATGTGTGCGGAAGGTGGCACCGGCTATAATCACTGTATCACCATGGGACGGTCAAAAAATGTATGGGGACCTTATGAGGGGGATCCTAAAAATCCCATCGTTACCAGCGTGCCGGGGGTATCCAATGAGCGCCATGATCCGGATCATTTAAAACCAAAATATTATAATCCGGAGAGTATATTGCAAAAATCCGGACACGGAAGTTACGTAGAGACAAGTTTGGGAGAGGTTTATTTGGTACATTTGTGCGCCAGACCTTTTGCACCGGAGCTACGCTGCACCTTAGGGAGAGAGACTGCGATTCAGAAAATGAAATGGACAGATGATGGATGGCTTCGCATGTATGAGGGGGATAATCTGGCAAAGGAGTATGTGGAGGAGAGCAAACTTCCGGAATTTCCTATGCCACAACTTCCGGATTTTGACGATTTTGATAGTGATACCTTGGGAAATTGGTACTACGCACCAAGGATCATGCCTGAGAGTTTTGCTGATGTAAAAGCAAGGCCCGGATATGTAAGAATCAGGGGGCAGGAGTCAAGAACATCTTTAAATCAGGTAAGCATCCTGGCCAGAAAGCTTACCGGTGTATATGCCAAGATCACAACAAAAATGGAATTTGTGCCGGAGGTATATCAGCACAGTGCAGGACTGATCATTTACTATGATAATATGAATTATATTAATCTTAGAAAATATTATAGCCAAACCTTAGGACAAAGTGCCATTTCCATTATTCAATTGGAAAATGGAGTGCGAACCGAATATCTTGATACACGAGTGGCGGTAGATGATGTTCCCATTTATTTTCAACTGATTATAGAAGGAAGAAAAACCTGGTTTGCGTGGAGTTATGACGGGGAAAACTATACAAAGATCGGCAAGACCTTTGATACTACAAAATTCTCTGATGAATATTGTAAGTACGGGGAATTTACCGGCACCTTTGTGGGACTTACCTGTGCTGACCGAGTGCTTCACAAGCACTATGCGGATTTTGATTTCTTCAGTTATGTTGCGGATGAGGAAAGAGGAATCCCAAACAATGAAAATGAAATAGTATAAAATATTATAAAAGAGCAGCCCGTGTTTTGTTCCTTGGTTGGAATGGGATAAAACATGAGCTGCTTTTGTATTTTGTAAGTAAGATTGGATCTAAGAAGAAATTTTTTGCAGTAAATATAAAAAAGGTCTTGCACAGGTGGTTAGTATATGCTAATATATCAAATGTAAATGATAATCATAATCAAAAACGTAGTTGTGAGGAACAAATATGTCGTTAGAGTTAGTACGTGAAATGCTTTCAAAGGGAGATTTAAAAAGAAAACTTCAGTTTCAACTCATTTCACAGTGCGCCCCCTTTCTAAAGGGAATCAAAGTTTCCTGTATCCTGAATATCGAGGAGAGCGGGAAAGATATCCTTTCAGAAATTTTTCAGGGAACGGACATATCCTATAAGATACTTACCATATCGAAGAGAAAATGTCTTGTGCTTTTCTATCGATATGAAACGTTAAAGATGCATTTACAAAAGCAGGAGATCCGGGAATTTTTAAGAACCTATGGGTATCGATCTTCAAATGTAGAGGAAGTGATCGAACATTTGAAGAAGCGGGTGGAAGAATTTTCGAAGAATGACATATGTTTCCCCCATGAGATAGGAGCAGTCCTTGATTATCCCATTGATGATGTGAAGTGTTTTATTAATGGCGGAGAGAAGGAACCATTGTTTGTTGGATACTGGAAAGTATATAACCATCCGGATACCGCTAAGAATACTTTTGCAGCCTACGATGAGGCAATTGATGATGCTGTGCAGGAATTCCTTGAGGGCAAGACCTTACGTGAGATCGCCGCATAAAAAATAGGAGGATTTAACCATGAGTGTATCAGTAGTTTATTGGAGTGGATCAGGAAATACAGAAGCAATGGCAAACGCAGTAGCAGAGGGAATTACAGCTGCAGGAGGAGAGGCGAATCTCCTTACCGTAGATCAGGCCAGTGTAGACGCAGTGGCAGGCGAGGCGGCATTTGCTCTGGGATGTCCGGCCATGGGTGCAGAAGTATTGGAAGAGAGCGAGATGGAGCCTTTTGTAGAAGAGCTGGAAGGTAAAGTTGCCGGAAAGAAAATCCTTCTTTTCGGTTCCTATGGATGGGGCGACGGAGAATGGATGAGAAACTGGGCAGATCGCATGAAAGCGGCAGGTGCTACCTTAGTAGAAGATGAAGGTATTATCGCAAATGATTACCCAGATGAGGAAGCGTTGGAAGCTTTAAAGGCGGCAGCAAAAGCTTTGGTATAAGCCTTTAAAGAAAGAGCCTCTGAAAGCTAGGAGGCGTACATGATTTAGAAAGGACGGTTTTATATGAGTGTTGTAATAATAGGCGGAAACGAAAGGATGGAGCAGCAGTATAAGCAGATTTGCAAGAAGCACAAATGCAAAGCAAAAGTGTTTACAAGAATGTCCGGGAACTTAAAGACCCAGATTGGACAGCCGGATCTTATTATCCTCTTTACATCCACCGTAGCGCACAAAATGGTACATTGTGCCCTAAAAGAAGCTCAGCGTTACAATATTCGTGTAGAGCGTTCTCATACAAGCAGTGCAAGTGCACTGGACACTATGTTGGCAACGTGTTGTCAGTCATAATTTACATAATCCTTTAACCTTTTCGTAAAAGACCTTCCCTTTGGGAGGGTCTTTTTCAAATTGAAAAATATGGAATTTATAGATAGCATGCGATGTATTGAATCGGAGGCTTTTATTGACATTTTTCAGAGAAAAATTTATACTAGAGCTAATTTTTGATAAGGAGCTAGGAGCATGAGTTACGCAGATACAGTATTTATAAATATGTGTCGAGATATCATCGACAATGGTACCGATACCAGCGGAGAGAAGGTTCGTCCGGTATGGGAGGATGGAACCAAGGCTTATACGATAAAGAAATTCGGAGTGGTAAATCGCTATGATTTGTCGAAGGAATTTCCGGCCCTGACTCTTCGAAGAACCGCTATAAAAAGCTGCACCGATGAGCTTTTATGGATTTGGCAAAAGAAGTCTAATAACATTCATGAGTTAAAGAGTCATATTTGGGACAGTTGGGCCGATGAGGATGGCTCCATCGGAAAAGCCTACGGTTACCAGCTGGGAGTCAAGCATCAATATAAAGAGGGAATGTTTGATCAGGTGGACCGCGTTATTTATGATCTGAAAAACAATCCCTATAGTCGAAGAATTATGACCAATATCTATGTGCACCAGGATCTCCATGAAATGAAACTGTACCCTTGTGCTTACAGTATGACTTTTAATGTTACAAAGAAAAAGGGTCATGAGAAGCTTACCTTAAACGGGGTGTTGAATCAAAGATCGAATGATGTTCTTACCGCTAATAATTGGAATGTATGCCAATATGCGGTGCTCCTTCATATGTTAGCTCAGGTATGTGACATGGAGGTAGGAGAACTTGTTCATGTTATTGCAGATGCCCATATTTATGATAAACATGTTCCCCTTGTGGAAGAGCTGATTAAGAGAGAACCTTATCCTGCACCGAAATTTTGGTTAAATCCAGAGGTGAAAGATTTTTATGCCTTTACTACTGATGATGTAAAGTTAATCGACTATGAGACCCATGAACAGATCAAGAACATTCCTGTGGCAATCTAAGAGTATTGGATATAAGATGCTTGTGTGATACGCAGATCTTTACGTAAAAAGGAGATTTTATAGATGAATATTATTGTAGCAGTAGATAAGAACTGGGGAATCGGAAATGGAAATAAACTTTTGGTAAGCATTCCCCAGGATATGAAATTTTTCAGAGAGAATACCACAGGGAAAGTGGTGGCTATGGGAAGAAAGACTTTAGAAAGCTTTCCGGGAGGACAGCCCTTAAAGAAAAGAGAAAATGTTGTTTTAACTACCGATAAAGGCTATGTGGCAAATGGAGCCACCGTGGTTCATTCTCTGGAGGAAATGATAAAGGAACTTGAGAAGTACCCGTCAGAGGATATTTTCGTGATAGGGGGAGAGAGCATATATCGGCAACTCCTTCCTTATTGCGATAAAGCCTATATCACTAAGATTGATCATGAATATGTGGCAGATACTCATTTTCCAAATCTGGATGAGGATCCGGAATGGGAAATGACGAAAACTACGGATGAACAGACTTATTTTGATTTGGAATATTATTTTACTATCTATGAGAGGGTAAAATAATAGACAAGATCCTATAGAAATAGTTGACAGCCTCTAAATGGAAAAGTTATAATAGAGAAAATCATTTGAGAAATGCAAGGACGAGGAGGAGTACATAAGTATTCGGAAGCCTAGAGAGAAGATGGTTGGTGAGAATCTTCGTGAAGGACTTATGGAAGTAGCCTCTGAGCAGTGAACCGAAAGAATTGTTCTAAAATATTCTGCAACATATATCATATCTCTTATATCATATATGACATATATTGCATGCGATAGAAGAAAGAGCAGTTTTAGTAGACTTCAACGTTTTTCCTACGTTACAGGGAAGCAATATCGGATTCTTTTAGTAGGTATCCCGTATTGACAGAGTGCAGAGAGAATCTCTGAATTTAGGTGGTAACACGGATGTAATATTCGCCCTAAGCTATATGGCTTAGGGCGTTTCTTTTGTACAATAAGCATTTATGAGAAAATCATGGGTTAACATCGTTTAAGAAAATGAGAGAGGTGTAAGGAGGTTATTTATGAAGAAAATCAGCGGTAACAAATTGTTGGTAAAGGCTTTGAAGGAGGAAAAAGTAGATACTTTATTTGGATATCCGGGAGCCTGCACCATTGATATCAGTGATGAGCTTTATAAGCAGGATTATACCAAGGTAATCCTTCCAAGACAGGAGGTTGCTCTTGTACATGAGGCGGATGCCTATGCACGTTCTACGGGCAAGGTTGGTGTATGTCTTGTAACCAGTGGTCCGGGTGCTACAAATTTGGTAACAGGACTGGCAACGGCTTACTATGACAGCGTGCCTTTGGTATGTTTCACAGGGCAGGTGGCAAGGCATTTGATCGGAAATGATGCCTTCCAGGAAGTTGATATTGTAGGAATCACAAGAAGCATTACCAAGTATGGGGTAACAGTGCGAAATCGTGAGGACCTTGGAAAGATTATTAAAGAAGCTTTTTATATTGCAAGAACCGGAAGACCGGGTCCGGTTCTCATCGACCTTCCAAAGGATGTAATGGGAGAATTAGGAAGCGCTGATTATCCGGAAACTGTAAATATTCGAGGATACAAGCCGAATCATTCTGCTCACGTAGGACAGTTAAAGCGTGCCATCAAAATGCTGTCTGCTGCCAAGAAGCCGTTGTTCTTAGTAGGAGGAGGTGTGAATATCTCCCATGCAAATGCAGCATTTACAGAGTTAGTAGATAAAACCCAGGTTCCGGTTGTAACTACAGTTATGGGTCGGGGAGCAATTTCTACCAAACATCCATTATATATCGGAAATCTTGGTATGCACGGAGCCTATGCCTGCAATATGGCAGTGACAGAATGCGACCTGCTCTTTTCCATCGGAACCAGATTTAACGACAGAATCACAGGAAAGCTTCATTCCTTTGCACCAAATGCGAAGATCGTTCATATCGATATTGATACCGCTGCTATTTCCAAAAATGTACAGGTAGATGTTCCGATTGTTGCAGATGCCAAGGATGCCATTGAAAAAATGTTGGAATATGTGGAGCCTTGTAAGACAGAGCAATGGGTAGAAAAAATCCAGGGATGGGCGAAGGAACACCCATTACAGATGAAGAAAAAACCAATCATGACCCCTCAGGATGTTATCACAGCTATCAATGAGATTTTTGATGAGGCTATTATCGTAACAGACGTAGGTCAGCATCAGATGTTTACCGCGCAATTTGCGGAAATTACAGAAAAGAAGAAACTTCTTATGTCCGGTGGTCTCGGAACCATGGGATACGGACTTCCGGGAGCTATCGGGGCCAAGATCGGAAACCCGGATGTACCGGTAATCTCTATTTCCGGAGATGGTGGCTTTCAGATGAATTCCCAGGAGATTGCTACGGCGGTATTGGAGGAGCTGCCGATCATCAGCTGCATTTTCAATAATAACAACTTAGGTATGGTTCGTCAGTGGCAGAAATTATTCTACGGAAAGAGATATTCCATGACCTGCCTGCGTTCCGGTGCAGCTTGCAGAGGAAAGTGCGCAGAGGTAGAGTGTCCGGAATATACCCCACATTTCCAGAAGCTTGCAGAAGCTTACGGGGCTAAGGGAATCCATGTAACCAAAAAGGAAGAAATCGAGCCTGCTTTCAGAGAGGCAATGAAGAGCAAAAAGACACCGTATATTATCGAGTTTGATATTGATCCAGAGGATTTGGTATATCCGATGGTAAGACCAAATGGAACCTTAGAAGAACTGATTATGGATTGCTAGAGTGAAAGAGCAGAAAGTTAGGTGACAGTATGAAAATGAAGAAAAGATGGATCTCATTATATGTAGAAAATCAGGTAGGTGTTTTGTCAAAGATTTCAGGATTATTTTCAGGAAAATCCTATAACTTAGACAGTCTTACCGTAGGTACTACAGAGGATCCGACAGTATCCAGAATGACGATTGCTACCGTCAGCGATGATGAAACCTTTGAGCAGATTAAGAAGCAATTGAATCGTTTGGTGGAAGTGATTAAGGTTATTGATTTTACAGATGTCTTTGTAAGAATGAAGGAGATTATGTATATCAAGATCAGAGATTGTTCGAAAGACGATAAGGCAGAGTTGTTCCAGATCGCTACCACATTTAAAGCAAAAGTCATTGATTATGGAAAGGACAGCATCCTTATGGAGTTTGTTCAGACTGCAACCAAGAATGATGCAGTAGTAAAGCTTATGAAGGAAGAATTCAAAAATATCGAGGTTGTGCGAGGGGGAAGTGTAGGAATCGAGTCCATTAGCATGATGGAACGATAAAAAACAGAGTGCACTCTTGAATTTTAAAAAACACAGTATTATAATGTAAAAAGATTAGGATCAAGAAATGATTTGAAATAAAATTACCTATGAAATGGAGGATATATCAATGGAAAAGAAGAACATTGATTGGAGCAACATTGGATTTGGTTATATGAAGACAGATAAAAGATATGTGTCTAATTTTAAAGATGGCAAATGGGACGATGGAATCCTGACAGAGGACGATACAATTACCATGAGCGAGTGTGCCTGTGTACTTCAGTATGCTCAGACATGTTTCGAGGGAATGAAGGCTTATACCACAGAGCAGGGAAAGATCGTTGTATTCCGCCCTGATTTAAATGCATCTCGTATGGCTGATTCAGCAAAACGTTTGGAGATGCCGGCATTTCCGGAGGAGCGTTTCGTTGAAGCGGTACGTGAGGTAGTAAAAGCCAATGCAGCCTATGTTCCACCTTATGGATCAGGAGCATCCTTATATATCCGTCCATTTATGTTTGGGTCTGATGCCATTATCGGTGTTAAGCCGGCAAATGAGTATCAGTTCCGTGTATTTACAACTCCTGTTGGACCATACTTCAAGGGCGGCGCAAAGCCGATTACTATCCGAGTTTGTGATTTTGACCGTGCAGCACCGCATGGAACAGGACATGTAAAAGCTGGTCTTAACTATGCTATGAGTTTACATGCCATCGTGGATGCTCACAATCAGGGATATGATGAGAACATGTACTTAGATGCAGCTACCAGAACAAAGGTAGAGGAGACCGGTGGAGCAAACTTTATCTTCATCACAAAAGATGGAAAACTTGTAACACCAAAGTCAAGCACAATCCTTCCATCTATCACAAGACGTTCTATCGTATACGTAGCTGAGCACTATCTTGGAATGGAAGTAGAAGAAAGAGAAGTATTCTTTGATGAAGTAAAAGATTTTGCTGAATGTGGACTTTGCGGAACAGCCGCTGTTATCTCACCGGTAGGAAAGATTGTAGATCATGGAGAAGAAATCTGTATGCCTTCAGGAATGGATGAGATGGGACCTGTAACCAAGAAATTATATGATACTTTAACAGGTATTCAGATGGGTCATATCGAAGCACCGGAAGGATGGATCTGCGAGATCTGCTAATAAATTAAAATATTTGCATGCTATACATGTTGTATGTAAATGGGAATGCATAAAAACCGCCATACAAATCATTTGGGTTTGTATGGCGGTTTTCTTGTTGCTTTTTAGTATTACGTAGTATTACCTATTATTATTACTTATCACTAGTTGCTATAACTTTGATTGTTAATTGCTATAACTTTTCATAATTGATTATAATTGAAGACCTTTTAGTAAGGATCCTAAGCTGGTGCCGATTTCTTCGGATTTTGGAAGCTCAATCTTTTCTACAGGTTCTTCTTCTGGGACTTCCTCTAAAGCTTTCATGCTAAGGCTGATCTTTCCATCTTTGATACCGATGACTTTAACAGTAACTTCCTGTCCTTTTTCCAGTACATCCTTAGGAGATTTGACACGCTTATTGCTAATTTGAGATACGTGAACCAATCCGGATAATCCATCTTCTAAACGTACGAAAGCACCGTAGGTTTGAAGACTTTCAACAGTTCCTGTGAGAACACTTCCAACTGCAAGAGCTGCAATCTTAGCGGCTTTCTCTTTTTCTTCCTGCTCCTTTAAAATCTCTCTTGCGGACAGTACCAGACGATTCTCTGACTGATCTACATCAATAACCTTTACGGAAATGTCTTTTAAAAGATAATCCTCAAGATTTTCGATATAAGATAAGGATAATCTGGAAGCCGGAATGAATCCTCGAATGCCTTCTACCATTGCAATGGCGCCACCGTTAACGATTCCTTCTACCTTTACAGGGAGAATGGTTCCCTTTTCCATATAGGAAGTAACTACATTCCATGGATTGGCATCGTCAAAATGCTCTTCCAAATCTGCCATAGTCTCCGGCTCCTTTAAGGTTTCTTCTTGTAATAATTCTTCACTCATAATATAATTCCTTTCCTGACCCATCAATAGGATTGTTGTATCTAATATTGTACCATAAATACCTTTGAAAAGGTTGACTAAATCGTTGAAAAATGGCACTCTTATTATATGGACTTTGTGTAATTTGTAGAAAAACATCAGGGTTTTACACAGATTTAAAGTTTTGGAATTTAAAAATTTTATATTTTTGATTTTAGAACTTTAAGGGATTGTGAATATTTACAAAAAAGGGAGAACGAACTAGTTTATGAGCAAAAGAAATGAAAAGATCTATGTCGTGGGTCATAAGAATCCAGACACAGATTCCATCTGTTCCGCCATTGCCTATGCCAACTTAAAGCAAGTGGTTACGGGAGAAGAGTATGTACCAAGACGTGCGGGACGGCTCAACACAGAGACAGAGTATGTGTTAAAGAGATTTGGCATCAGCACACCACCGCTTCTGGATACGGTACAATTGCAGGTAAAGGATATCGAACTTCTGCAGGTAGAAGGAGTAAGTCCTACCGTATCTATTCGAGATGCCTGGGATAAGATGAAAGATGAAGGGAATAAAACCATTCCGGTTCTTAAAAATAAGGAACTGGTGGGAATTATTTCTACCAGTGATATTGCCACATCCTACATGGATGTGATTGACAATAGTACCCTCTCCAGAGCTAAGACTCCTTATCGTACCATTATTAAGACCTTGGATGGAGAGATGCTCACCGGTAATGAGCATGGATTTTTCTCCAAGGGAAAGGTGCAGATTGCAGCTTCTGATGCAGAGGTTATGCGGGAAATCATTGAACCGGATGATCTGGTAATTTTAGGAAATCTCTACAAGTCTCAGATGGTGGCGATAGATATCAATGTTAGCTGTATGGTAATCTGTACTCCAAGAGACGGAGAGGAGGTCTCTCCGGAGGTATTAAAGAGGGCAGAGGAGAAAGGGATTGCAGTCATTCAGTCCCCATTTGATACCTTTAGCGTGGCAAGACTTATTAATCAGAGCATTCCGGTAAAGGAATATATGACAAAGCTACCACTTACTACTTTCAGAATGTTAGATTTTGTGGATGATATTCGGGATATTATGCGTCAGAAGAAGTATCGTGAGTTCCCGGTTTTAGATGAAGAGGGGAAATTCCAGGGATTTATCTCCCGCAGACGTTTCCTTTTAAATCGCAAGAAAAAGGTAGTACTCGTAGATCACAATGAGAAAAACCAGGCAGTAGACGGTATTGAAGAGGCTGAGATCGTAGAGATCATCGATCACCACAGATTGGGAAATTTAGAAACGGCAGCTCCTCTTTATTTCAGAAATCAGCCGGTAGGTTGTACAGCTACCATCATTTATCAGATGTATGAGGAAAATGAGGTTGAGATCACACCGGAGATCGCAGGACTTTTGTGCTGCGCTATCATTTCCGATACTTTGCTTTTCAGATCTCCAACCTGCACCAGATTAGATGAGAGCATCGCGAAGCGTTTGGCAAAGATCGCAGACATTAATCTGGAAGAAATTGCCCAGGAGATGTTTACAGCCGGAAGCAATTTAAAAGGAAAAAGCGCAGAGGAGATTTGTTTCCAGGACTTTAAGCAATTTAAAGCAGGAAATAATATGATCTTTGGTGTAGGACAGATCAGTTCCGTAAATCCAGACGAGCTTGCGGAGGCAAGAGGGCTTTTAGAGCCACATTTGCCACAGGTTATGAAGGAAAATGGATTGCAGATGATCTTCTTTATGCTGACGGACATTTTGGAGGAAAGTACAGAGCTAATCTGCTGTGGAGATGGATCCGAATCGAAAGCGGTTCAGGCCTTTAATTTGCCGGAGGATCACGATAAGGTAGTATTAGAAGGTGTAGTATCAAGAAAGAAGCAGTTGATTCCATCCTTAATGAATGTATTAAATGAATAAATTTATGAAGTAATAATAAGAAAGGGGCGATTTTAGCCCCTTTTATTTTGTTTCCTGCCAGAAATCTTTTCAAAAATCCACAGATATGTTACAGTTAGCTCTTGGAAGCTTTACAATTAGCGTATAACATACAAATTATATATTTAGATAAAGGATGCAGATATTATGAGTAAACAAATTTGGAAACCGGGAAATATGGTTTATCCTTTGCCTGCTGCTATGGTCAGCTGTGGAAATTCTTCCGGTGAATGTAATATTTTAACCGTGGCATGGACCGGAACTGTTTGTACAAACCCTCCTATGCTATATATTTCCGTGCGACCGGAGAGATATTCCCACCATATTATAGAAGAGACGGGGGAGTTTGTCGTGAATCTGACCACCAAGAAGCTGGCTTATGCAACGGACTGGTGTGGAGTGAAATCCGGAAAAGATGTGGATAAGTGGAAGGAAATGAAGCTCACCAAGGGAAAAAGTACAAAGTTATCCTTTGCCCCTACCATAGAGGAAAGTCCGGTAAATATCGAATGTAAAGTGTCTGAGATCAAGCGATTAGGGTCTCATGATATGTTTCTTGCCGATGTGGTAGCTGTTCAGGTAGAAGACTCCTACATGAATGAGACCGGAAAATTTGAGCTTAGCGAGACGGGGCTGTTAGCCTATTCCCATGGAGAATATTTGGAGCTTGGAAAGAAACTCGGAACCTTTGGGTGGAGTGTTCGTAAAAACAAATAAAACCAAAGCTACTTGCGAAAGGTTTATAAGGATCATGAGGGGAGGAGTAAAACGTGGATCTCTTTGATTACATGAGAGAAAAAAATATGGATAAGGAAGCGCCTTTAGCGTCCAGGCTTCGGCCCGTTACTTTAGATGAGGTGGTAGGGCAGCAGCATATCATCGGAAAGGACAAACTTCTTTACCGGGCCATTAAGGCAGATAAGATCAGTTCTATCATATTTTATGGCCCTCCGGGAACAGGAAAAACTACGCTGGCGAAGGTAATCGCCAATACTACCAGCGCGGAATTTACCCAGATTAATGCGACGGTAGCCGGTAAAAAAGACATGGAAGAAGTGGTAAAAAAAGCCAAGGATACATTGGGGATGTACCAGAAAAAGACCATTCTTTTTGTAGATGAGATCCATCGATTTAATAAGAGTCAGCAGGATTATTTACTGCCTTTTGTGGAGGATGGCACTTTGATTCTTATAGGAGCTACCACGGAGAATCCCTATTTTGAGGTAAATGGAGCTTTGATCTCCAGATCCAGTATCTTCGAGCTTCGCCCTTTAAGTAAAGAGGATATAAAGACGTTGCTTTTAAGAGCACTTACAGATAAAGAAAAGGGAATGGGAAGCTATGATGCTAAAATCGATGAAGATGCCTTAGAATTTCTTTCCGATATCGCGGGAGGAGATGCAAGAAATGCCCTAAATGCCATTGAGCTTGGAGTCCTTACCACAGAAAGAAGTGAGGATGGCATCATTCACATTACCCTGGATGTGGCATCAGAATGTATTCAAAAGCGGGTGGTGCGCTATGATAAAGACGGAGACAATCATTACGATACTATTTCCGCTTTCATTAAAAGCATGCGGGGATCTGATCCGGATGCCGCTGTTTATTATCTTGCGAAAATGCTCTATGCTGGGGAAGATATCAAATTCATTGCAAGACGTATTATGATCTGTGCATCGGAGGATGTGGGAAATGCAGATCCGAGAGCCCTGATGGTGGCAGTATCTGCAGCCCAGGCTGTGGAGCGCATCGGGATGCCGGAGGCTCAGATTATTTTATCCCAGGCGGTGCTCTATGTGGCTACGGCTCCCAAAAGCAATTCAGCAGTGAATGCGATATTTGCCGCTATGGATAATGTAAAGCACCATAAGACCACTGTGCCGGCACATTTGCAGGATGCCCATTATAAATCCTCGGGGAAATTAGGCCATGGGGTGGGATATAAGTACGCGCATGACTATCCTAAGCATTTTGTGGATCAGCAATATCTTCCCGATGAGATCAAAGATGCGAGATTTTATAATCCCGGGGATAACGGATATGAAAGAGAAATCAAAGATTGGATGAATTATATTCGAGAGTAAGAATTAAGAGAGTAAAAAAAATATAAACTGTGTTGACAAATGGAAAGTGGAGTGCTACATTAATAACCGTAGATGTTAGCACTCCTTTATTTTGAGTGCTAATAACAAAACCGAAAGGAGGAGTGACGTGGAAAATATAGAATTAAGTGAACGTAAGCTAAAGATTTTGCATGCGATCATAAAGAACTATCTGGAAACAGGAGAACCTGTAGGATCCAGAACAATTTCCAAGTATTCGGATCTTCGGTTAAGTTCCGCAACCATCCGCAACGAGATGGCGGACTTAGAGGAATTGGGATATATCATACAACCCCATACGTCAGCAGGACGTATTCCTTCAGACAAAGGTTATCGACTCTATGTAGATATGCTGATGAATGAGAAGGAACAGGAAATCAACGAGATGCAGGAACAGATGCTTGAGAAGGCCGATAAGATGGAGCAGCTTCTAAAGCAGGCGGCAAAGGTACTTGCCAACAATACCAACTATGCAACCTTAGTTTCCGGTCCTATGAGCAATGTGAATAAGATCAAGTTTATTCAGCTTTCTATTGTAGACGAGGATCAGATTCTTGCAGTGATTGTTTTAAGTGGCAATGTAATTAAAAATTGCATTATCAACATGGAAGAGCCGATTAATAATGAGAATTTGTTGAAACTTAACATGTTGTTAAATACCACTTTGAATGGAATGGCTATAGAGGAAATCAACCTTGGACTTATCGCAAGGATGAAGGAGCAGGCAGGAAGCCACGGGGACGTGGTGGGACATGTGCTGGATGCAGTGGCAGATGCCATACAGATCAGTGATGACATGCAGATCTATACCAGCGGTGCTACCAACATTTTCAAATATCCGGAGCTTAGCGATAAGCAAAGCGCACAGGAAATTATCAGTGCCTTTGAAGAAAAGCAACAGCTTACGGAGCTTGTAACCCAGACATTATCCAGGGAAGACAGTACGGGTATTCAGGTTTACATCGGTGAGGAGACTCCTGTGGAGACCATGAAGGATTGTAGTATCGTCACTGCTACCTATGAATTGGGAGAAGGGGTGAAAGGTACCATTGGTATTGTAGGTCCTAAGAGAATGGATTATGAACATGTATTATCATCTATGAAGCGTCTTCAGACAGAATTGGATGAGATGTTTCATAAAAAATCATAGAAAGGTGGTTATTTCTTGGAAGAAAAGCAGGGAAAAAGCCAGGAAGAGATGGTGACAGAAGCTTTTGAGGAAGCCAGAGAAAAAGCGGCAGAATCAGAGAAGGTAGCTTCTGAGGAAGTAGAAGCAGAAGAGACACAAACTGCAGAATCAGCAGAAGAGACAGAAAGTCAGGAGAATTCTGAGGAAGCTTCCAAAGAAGAAAAGTCATCCAAAGGATTATTTGGCAAAAAGAAAAAAGATAAAAAAGATGAAAAGATCGAGGAGTTGACCGATAAGGTAGCTCGTCAGATGGCAGAATTTGATAACTTCCGTAAACGTACAGAACGTGAGAAATCACAGATGTACGAGGTAGGAGCCAAGGATATCATAGAAAAGATTCTTCCGATTGTGGATAGCTTCGAGAGAGGCTTTGCCGCAGCAGGAGAAGATAAGAAAGATGATCCGTTTGTGGACGGTATGGACAAGGTTTACAAGCAGCTTGTCACCACATTGGAGGAGGCCGGAGTGAAAGCCATTGAGGCTGTAGGACAGCCTTTTGATCCGGAATTTCACAATGCAGTCATGCATATTGAGGATGAAAGCCTTGGTGAGAATGTTGTGGCGGAAGAGTTCCAAAAAGGTTATATGTACCGCGACAGCGTGGTAAGACACAGTATGGTAAAGGTTGCTAACTAGTAGCAATTTTTATAGATGAAGAAGTTAGATTTTAGTTTAAATAAATTAGGAGGTAACAACCATGGGAAAAATTATTGGTATTGATTTAGGTACTACAAATAGCTGTGTAGCAGTTATGGAAGGTGGACAGCCTACAGTAATCGCCAACACAGAGGGAGCAAGAACAACTCCATCCATCGTAGCATTTACAAAGAACGGAGAGCGTTTAGTAGGTGAACCTGCAAAGCGTCAGGCAGTAACAAACGCAGAGAGAACTATTTCTTCTATTAAGAGAGAGATGGGTTCTGATTACAGAGTAACTGTTGATGACAAGAAATATTCTCCACAGGAGATTTCCGCAATGATCCTTCAGAAACTGAAAGCAGATGCAGAAGGATATTTAGGAGAGAAAGTTACAGAGGCTGTTATTACAGTTCCTGCATACTTTAACGATGCTCAGCGTCAGGCTACTAAGGATGCCGGTAAGATCGCAGGTCTTGATGTAAAACGTATTATCAACGAGCCTACAGCAGCAGCTTTAGCTTATGGTCTTGATAATGAGAAAGAGCAGAAGATCATGGTATATGACCTTGGTGGTGGTACATTCGATGTATCTATCATTGAGATCGGTGATGGT
>CAVKOU010000037.1:0-20442 GCA_963658085.1 bacterium | reverse complement strand
TCACAAAACCGGACATCCTTTTCCGAATTTTTGCAAATTATTTTAATTTCACAGTTTCCATACGTGTTATCGCTGGAACATGGAGTTTATATCATCAAAAAAGGGTACAAAAAATATTTTCTCTCCATTTGCACTCCACTGGACCATCCAGACAGCCTACAAATCCTTTATTTATGGTCTTTTTCGCAATTTTGTCCGCTACTCATTATCTATGGAAAATCGAATCTAGCACCTTAGCGATTCCCTCCATGGTAATCGGCTTTATAATATGCCCATTCATTCCCGCCTTATAAGCTTTCTCCTTATCCTCCTCGAAGGCATTGGCTGTCATGGCAACGATAGGGATATTGGCCTTTTTGTTGTCTCTAAAGGTTCGAATCTCTCTGGTGGCAGTATAACCATCCATCTTCGGCATCTGAATGTCCATAAGAATCAGATCGTAAGTATCTGCCGGTGCACTGTGTATGGTGGTCACCGCATCATCCCCGTCTTCCGCGGTGTCGATCTCCATGCCTGTCTCTTCCAAGATCAAAGTAGCAAGCTCTCGATTTATCTCGTTGTCTTCCACAAGAAGAATGTGTTTTCCACTATAATCAGGCACGATTCTCTCTCCATTATTTTCTGTGGACGGTTGCCCTTGACAGGAGCCCCCTTCCTTAGATACTTTCATCCCAGACTCTGTGCCGGTCTTTATCCCGGCATCTGTATCCAAGACTTCTGTTTTTTCTCCATCCTTATTAATTTTCATAGGGAAGATTACGGTAAACAATGTCCCCTTTCCCTCTTCACTTTCTACCTGGATCTTGCCCTCCATCATGTCCACGATATTTTTGGTAATGGCCATGCCAAGGCCGGTTCCCTGGATACCGCTGACTGTAGCACTTTGCTCTCTGGAGAAGGTATCAAAGACATGGGATAAAAACTTCTTTGACATGCCGATTCCATTGTCCTTTACCGTCAATTTATAGATGGCCTGTTCACAGCCTTCTCCCGGCTTTTCTTCCATTCGAACCTCAATGGTTCCTCCCCTTGGAGTGAACTTGATGGCATTGCTTACCAGGTTTAACAGAATCTGGTTCAGACGAAGTTTATCTGCGATAACATTCCGATTCACTAAATCATCGGTATGAACATAGAGATGTAACCCTCTGGCTGCTACCTGTCCCTGGATCATGGTTTTTAAATCATGGAAAACATCCGGAAGGTGTACCGGCTTTTCTTCTAGCTTTACCGTACCACTCTCGATACGGCTCATATCCAAAATATCGTTGATAAGATTTAACAGATGAGAACTGGAGGTACTGATATTCTCCAGATATTCCTTTACTTTCTCCGGTTCATTCACATGACTTTGAGCTAAGGATGTAAATCCTACGATGGCATTCATTGGAGTGCGGATATCATGGGACATACTGCTAAGAAACGTTGACTTTGCCTTATTTGCCTGTTCTGCCGCTTCTAAGGCTTTTGCCAGAACCTCCTCTTGCTTTTTTTGCTCCTCAATGATCTCATCAATAATTTGAAATCCCGCAACTGCATTTCCATCCTCATCGATTTTTCGAATATCGTATCGATAGTTGTGAAGAGCACCGCCCTCCACACTTCGGTAGCTTCCCACATACTCGTTCTGTTTTTCAAATACTTTCTGAACATTCTCCAGTCTGAAGGCTTCTTTCACCCGCTCTTTATCATCGGGATGTACATTCTCCTTCACCCAGCGATTTACCACCTCTTCAAAAGGAAAAATCTGATCCCTTACCGCAAGGATCGGTTTTACATCATAGCCCTCCATAAGACGGATCACCCTTGCTGTTTTCTGTTTGATATTCACCACAAATACATTGCCAAAACTTCTTGACAGCGTATCAATAACAGCCATCTGCTGCTCCATCTCTCTTTTGTGAACTTCCTCTCGTTCCTGTTTTTCCCTTTCCTGAGCCAGATGTTCCTCCACAATGTGGTCGATAACCTGAAAAGCTGCAATAATATAGTAAAAATCCTTAAGAATCATATATCGATACTGGCAATAATGAACCTGACCATGATCGATAACCCTGTAATTTCCTATATATTCATTGGATGTCTCAAACGCTTTTTTTACATTACTTAGACGCATAGCGTCTCTCATCATGGCCTGGTCATCCGGATGAACCCTCTCAGACACATATTGATTTTTTACAGGCTCGTAAGGGTAGATTTTTGCCTCTCCCCGATTCATTCCGGTGGTAATATAACCGTTGAGCTTTAATATCTCTGCCGTCTCCTTATGGGGATCCACAAGATAAACATTGGCATACCATGCAGCGAGTGCTTCAAATACGGATTGGAACTTAAACTCGTTTGTAAGCTCTACCGCACAGATCACATGAAATAAATTTCCCTCTTCATCCTCATCTTCCTTTATATAATGAAGCTTGCAGGAGCCCGCTACCTTTCCATCAAAGTTGGTAGAAATATGTTTTTTCCCCTTCATTCTCTCATTCAGGGTACGTATATCCAAAAAGCAAATCGCCTGGACATAGCTTTCCTCTGTTGCCAGGTTTCGCATAATATTTTGCATATTTTCATTAAAATCATCGGAATCCGGAAGGGAGTATTTCAAGATAGACTCCGTGGTTTTAATGCTAGAATAAGTCCCGGTTTTTAAATTCACTCTATGCATGGACAAATAAATCTCTGAAAGTGCAGCATAGGCGCTTTGTTGTCCTTCTTTAAAACCTTCCCATCTTCCTTTTCTCTCTGTTTCCTCTAACTCCACTAACTCATCCTCCTAAGCATTATAGTCGGTTAATTTATTAATCGTTTTGATCACCAGATCCATATTCAATGGTTTAGACACATGGGCACTCATGCCTGCCTCTCTGCTCTTGATCCGATCTTCCGTAAAAGCATTGGCTGTCATGGCAATGATCGGAATGGTTCCTGCATCTTCTCTAGCCATTGCCCGAATCATTTCCGCCGCGTGATAACCGTCCATCACCGGCATCATAACATCCATCAGAATAGCATCGTACTCTCCTACTTTTGATTCCTTAAAGATATCCACTGCCTCTTTTCCATTCCATGCCTTTGTTACGGCAGCTCCATCTGTAATCAGCATAAATTCTGATATTTCCATATTTAGCTCATTATCCTCCACAAGGAGAATATTACGTCCTTTGATGGAATAGTTCTTCGCATCCTTCGATTCTATCTTCGTAACCTCTTCTTCGTCGATTTTAAACGGAATGGTTATAACAAAGGTTGTTCCAACTCCCTCTTCACTTTCAAAGTTTATGGTTCCGTCCATCTTCTCTACCAAACTCTTAGCGATGGGCATTCCAAGTCCCGTTCCGCCATATTTGGTTTTGATACTCTTATCCTCCTGGGTAAATGGTTCATAAATTTTCTTCTGGAATCCTTTGCTCATTCCGATTCCTGTATCTACACAGGTGAATTCTAAAACTGCGGTATCCGGGTTTTCACTTGAAAGTTCCTTACATTTGATAACAATCTTTCCACCTGGTTTATTATATTTTACCGCATTGTTCATGATATTCATAAGCAAACGTTTTACATGTCTTCCACTTCCGATCAAATTCCAGTGTTGAACTTCAAACGTTTCCGTTATAAACTCGATGTTTTGCTCCGTTGCCAGTTTTTCAATAACACTCCCTACTTCATCTATAATCTCCTGTAAATTAAAGGGCTGTTGCTCTAAGACAACCTCGCCGGATTCCAGCTTTCCCATATCTAGCACTTCGTTAATAAGCTCCAGCAAAAGGTTTGATGCATTCTTTATCTTCTCCCGACATTCTCTCTGTTTATCTAAATCATCAGAAAAATATTCTGCCACCTCCAGCATACCACAGATTCCATTGATAGGGGTACGGATATCATGACTCATCCTCTGCAAAAATTCAGTCTTGGCACGGTTAGCTGCCTCTGCACTCTTGGCCGCCTCCAAAAGATCTTTCTTATGTTTATCCTTTTTTGCCCGCTCCTGTCTCAGACGAATACGTTCCGATTTCCTAAAGAGAGTGATGATACATCCTGTAAGGAGGATTCCCCAGGTGCAGACAAGGAAAACTGCACCGACGAATGTCTTTCTTTTCATAACTAAAAACCTCTCTTATATCTTCAAACACTACAAAAAGCCTATGGAGTACTTTTTTATTCTCCATAGGCTTTTTTATTCATTTACTTCCCCGACTAAACATACACAATCTCTTTTTGTTTTTTTGCAGGGGGGGGAACAAAGGGTTCTCAAAAAATCTATCCTCAACCATTCTTGCATTTATTACTCGCTTTCATTCTGAAATCGGCTCATTTATAAGTTCACTTAATTACCGTTTTTCACAGTAGTTTTCGACTTTTTAAGCTTACTTAAAAACCAGAAAAATGTCAAGATTTCCAATGGTTTCCACCCTTCTATTCATTTTTTATACGCGTGTATTTGTCTGTATTTGTCTACATTTATCGCTCTTCCCTGCTCTTAAATTCTGCATGCTCTCCCACGTATTTATAAGCCGGACGAATAATCTTTCCTGCATTTAATAATTCTTCCAAACGGTGAGCACTCCATCCGGGGATACGGGCAATGGCAAAGATTGGAGTAAATAATTCCTCCGGAATTCCAAGCATGGTATATACGAATCCGCTGTAAAAATCTACATTTGCACAAACAGGCTTTAACATATTGCGGTGGGTCATGATCTCATGACCAGCCAGTCTCTCTACTCTGTCATACAGAGCAAATTCTTTCTCCAGTCCTTTTTCCTTGGCTAATTTCTCGGCAAAGTCTTTGAGAATCACTTCTCTTGGATCTGATAATGTATAAACCGCATGTCCCATACCGTAGATAAGACCGGATTTATCAAAGGCTTCCTTTGCAAGAATCTTCTGAAGATAAGCAGTAATTTCCGCCTCATCCTCCCAGTCTTTCACAGAAGCTTTGATATCCTCAAACATATGCTGAACTTTTAGGTTTGCTCCACCGTGACGAGGTCCCTTTAGAGAACCGATGGAAGCTGCCAGAGAAGAATAGGTATCAGTGCCGGAGGAAGTTACTACATGAGTGGTAAATGTAGAGTTGTTACCACCGCCGTGCTCTGCATGCAGAATCAATGCAATGTCAAGAACCTTTGCCTCAAGCTCCGTATAATGTCCATCAGGACGAAGCATAAAGAGAATATTCTCTGCCAAAGATTTCCCCTTCTCAGGATTACGAATCAAAAGAGTCTGATCCTGACGGAAATGTCTGTAGGCATGATAAGAATAAACCGCAATCAAAGGAAGCTTTGCAATGAGCTCTAAGGACTGACGCAGAACATTTTCAACGGAAATGTCCTCCGGATTCTCATCGTATGTGTAAAGAGTAAGGATACATCTTTGCATGGCATTCATGATATTGGAACTTGATGCCTTCATAACCACGTCACGGACAAAACGGCCACTTAACTCTTCAAGTTCAAAAAGAACTTTTAAGAAGCGATTTAATTCCTCCTCATTAGGAAGATGACCGAACAAAAGCAAGAAGATAGTCTCCTCGAAACCAAAACGCTTACCCTCCAGGCCTTTTACCAGTTCCTGTACATTAATGCCCTGATAAAACAGAGAACCTTCTGCCGGAATCTTGCGACCATTGATCACCTTAAACCCACAGACATCGGATACCTCTGTAAGACCTGTCAGGACACCGTTACCATTGGAATCACGGAGACCACGCTTTACATCATATTCCGCATAAAGATTTGGATCAATGCGGTTTGTCTTTAAAAGAGCCTGATCCAAATAAGACATATCTTCTTTTAATTTATCTGCGTTTGCAATTAATGTATCGTATACTGCCATCACTTACACCTCGTCTTTTCCTGTCATCTCTAGTTACCGGAAGTTGGCATCCACACTCTCATATTCATATTTTGTAACTATTCAGAGCCATGGGAAACTGCGTTCTACGAATAGGATTCTGAATAGTTACCGTATTTTTACTGTCATAGAGTGCTTACCGCAACTTTGTATACCAGTATACACGAATCCTCGTATAATGCAAGATTTAATTTTTTAATGCAAAAAAAGACAACCGAAGTTGTCACCCAAATACTTTTTCTCTTCCATATTATTTTTCAGCAATTTCTTTAACAAAGTCTCTCTCTTTATGATTCTCCCTTGCCTTTTTCCTGATTTTAACTTATATTTTTATAGTACAGTAACGTACTAAAGTAGAAAAACTTAAGGAAGAGGTTAATTAATATGAAGCTTGAAAATTATGAAGTACATCTCCCCAGTTATTCTATCGGGGATAAAATTTATGACAAGATTGGACCTGTCTGCGAGTCCTACGGAAAAACCGTGTTGATCATCGGCGGAGGAAAGGCTCTTGAGGCTGCGGAAGAAAAGATTCGCTCCTATGTCGAAAAGACCAATCTAACCATTATTGGCTGCGAGCTTTACGGAAAGGATTGCACCTTCCAGACAGTGGAAACTCTCCGCAACCTTCCGGTATACAAAGAAGCAGACATGGTCTTTGGTGTCGGCGGAGGAAAAGCTCTTGATACGGTAAAATGCCTATGTATCGAAGATGACAAACCCGTATTCACCTTCCCTACCATCGCATCTAACTGCGCGGCCTGCACTTCGGTTTCCATCATGTACAACGAAGATGGCACCTTTTTAAAGCCACATTTCTTTGTTCGCCCTGCCATGCATGCTTTTATTGATACGGAAATTATTGCAAAGGCTCCGGCTAAGTATATGTGGGCCGGTATCGGTGATACCTATGCAAAATATTACGAGGCCACTATTTCATCCAGAGATGAAAGACTGGAACATTTTACTGCCGTAGGTGTTGCAGTCAGCCATATGTGTAAAGATCCACTCCTTCAATATGGAACGAAGGCCTTTGAAGATCACAAGAAAGGCTTATGTACCTATGAGGTAGAGCAGGTTGTTCTTGCAATTGTAGTTACCACCGGAATCGCTTCCATCTTTTTAACGAAGGATTTCACGCCTGACTACAATAGTGGCCTGGCTCATGCCATTTTCTATGCGTTTACTTCCTATCCCATTATTGAGGAGAAGCATCTTCACGGAGAAGTGGTAGGATTCGGTGTACTTTTGGCTCTTCTGGTGGACGGACAGGCTGACGAATTTGCAAAAGTTTATGAATTAAACAAATCCATCGGGCTTCCTGTTTCCCTGGAAGAGATCGAAATCACCAAGGAACAATGGGCAGAAAGTATGACCAGAATTCCAGAAATGTCCGATGTGGCACATTATCCTTACAAAGTCACTAAGAAAATGTTAGAGGATGCCATGGAGCAACTAGCAAACTATGAAATAACGAGATAATAACCTCCCAGAAAGGATTTTCATAATGAAACAAACTACTTCAACCCAGTCAAAATCCGCTGTCTCCGGTTCTTCTATGATCCTCGGAGTGGCTTTTGTCTGGTTTACCACACATTTTGGAGGAGGCTTTGCCTCCGGCGCTCAAATTTATAGTTATTATGTGCGCTATGGCATCTGGTGTATCATCATGCCGGCCTTTGCCATGCTATACAATGCGATCTTTTTTGCCTACGCACTTCATTTTGCAAGAAAACATGAGGTTTACGATTACCGATCATATAACAATGCTTTTTATGGAAGATTTGCACCTATATTTTCCAATCTCTTTGAGGTGCTTTATCTTTGTGTTATGTGCGTAGCCCCAGCCGTTGCCTTTGCTACAGGAGGCGCTACCTTAAGCACCTTAACAGGACTTCCCTATCTGCTTTGTACTTTCATTATTGGGATTTTTATTTTCATCGTTGCAATATTTGGCACAGACCTGGTGCGAAGAGTTGCCTCAGTGCTTTCTATCTGTATCATTGTAGGACTTTTTCTTGTATATGTTCCTAATATCATTCACGGATGGAGCAATATCACAAGTGCTCTGTCTACAATGAGCACAGATGCAAAGCCCCTGAGAAGCGCTTTTTATTCTGCATTTTTATATGGAACTTTCCAGCTTTCTAACATTGCAGTCTTTGTCCAACACGGAAAATCCTTTAAGAAACCAAAGGATGCTATCAAAAGTATGGGCATTGGATTTGTAGTAAATGCTTTGCTTATGATCATGGTAGTCCTGGGTATTCTCACGGTCTATGAAAATCCGGAGATGACAAACCAAAGCGTACCTACTTTATTCATGGTACAGCAGGGCGTAGGAAAAGGTTTCTTAACTCCTTTAATCTCTATTTTGATTATTCTTGGAGCCGTATCTACCGCCGTTAATATGGTAGCAGCTATGGTAGCGAGAATTGATAGTGGTCTAATTCAAAGAAAGGGGAACCAATCCTTGGAGCCTGCCAAGAAGGTTCTTGGAAAAATCACTCTTCAGGAAATGGTAATCGCCCTTATTTGCTGTATCGCTGATTTTTGTATCGCCCAATTCGGACTTCTTACATTGATCCAAAAAGCCTACAGTGCCTTGGCTTATCTGGCGATTCCTGTGATTTTAATTCCTTATGTGATTCATATGATTTCTACTAAATTTGATAGCAAAAACAGTGACAGCAAATAAAAGTCTCTAATTTAATCATAAAACCGTACACCTCTAAATTCACGAATGTGCGTCGATAAACCATCAAGAGCATCTCGCAGTAGCGAGATGCTCTTATTCTAGTTCCAATCATTTTCAGCTTCATTTATTTTTTACTAACGTATCCTCAAGACATTTCAATGCCGGAATAAAACTATCCCGTATCAGCACAATCATTTCATCAATTTCCTCTTCATTATATATATACACAGAGGTATTTCGTTTTTTCAGCATTAATAGCCATACTTCCGAATCATTAATAAATCCAATTTTGTAACCTAACTGTAATATTTCACGAGGTGATCCTGTAGAAGCTTCTGTAACACCATGCATTCGCATAATTTCCTGCAATGCCTTCCAAGCAAGTTCAAATGTAAGATTAAATTGTCCGATTATGCCGGTTCGATAAATATCATTTGTCTGTGCCATTCTGAAATCAGCTTCTGCTAGTACAGTCAAACAATTCTTAAAATTTTCAATTTTTTTCATATATTACAACACCATCCCTTTCAATTTCTTCTTTTAACTCATCTGATACAGATGCTTCTGCCTGTACAATATCAAAGATCAAAAGTGAATGTATCTTTTCTTTAACATCCCAATAAAAGTGATCGAAATCGCCTCCGTATACAGCAATATCAATATCACTTCTCTCTGTATTGGTGCCTCTGGCACGTGAACCAAATAAAATAATCTTTGTAATCGAATTTTCTTTTGCAAAAGAGGAAAGCTCCCTCATAATTCGATCTGGCAAATTATATCTCATATACATCTTTCCTCTTCCGGCCTTTCTAGCTTGTTATTAATCTCCTGAATCTTATCTTCTATAGTATAGACCAAATCTCCTGTGACATCCATCATAATTACCGCAAATATATAATTTTAAGCACTCGTCTTGAGAACCGGCATCCTAAAAATCTGAATCAAAAGTGGTATTACCATTATGAACCATACCAAGGGTTCACAGACGATCACTCCGGTATATCCAAGCCAAGGAACCAAGGTTGCTGCAATTACAATCTTTCCAACCATCTCAAGTCCACTGGAAATGAGAGGTGTAATGTGATCTCCTAAACCCTGCATAGCATTTCTTAATATACAGATTACGGTAGTCACGATATAGAACAGGGTATCAAATTTCAGGTAATTGGTTGCATTTAAGATTACCGTTTGATTATGACTTCCGGTGACCAGATACACTAGCCCCCCTCCAATAGTATAGCTGGCTACGATGGTAAGTCCCGACCAGATTGCCGTATAGATAATCGCAAGCCAAATTCCCTTTTTTACCCGATCAACCTTTCCAGCTCCTATATTCTGTCCACAATAGGTTGCCATAGTCTGACCGAATACACTGAACATGATCATAAAGATCTCCGATATCTTTCTTGCCGCTGTATGAGCGATAATAATATCCTGTCCCAGCTTGTTGATTGCCGTCTGCAAGGTCAGCGTACCAATGTTAACCAAAGAGCTCATAAATCCCATAGACAATCCCGCACTGATCATTTCCTTTACCATAATAGGATTAGGATCGTTAAAGTCTTCTTTTTTAAGCCTTAAGATTTCATATTTTCTGATCATATAGATCCAGCAGATAACAAATGCTATCACTTGGGCTAATACGGTTGCAATGGCAGCTCCTTTGACTCCGGCCTTCAATATCACCACAAAAAACAAATCCCCTACAATATTTAACACCACTGACACTGCCAAAATAATCAGAGGTGTTACTGCATCTCCGATGGCACGAAGGGTGGAGGCACAGGCATCATACAAAAATGTGGCAAGGAGCCCTGCTATGATGATGGCAATATATCCTTTCGCCACGGAAAACAGATTTTCCGGCACGTTTAAGAAGTTTAATATCGGTCTTAAAAATAGGATTCCAAGCACCGTAATACCAATGGATATTCCCGTGCCAATCACAAAGGACATGGCAACGGATTTTTTCATATCTTTTATATTCTTCGCCCCAAACTTCTGCGCGGTAATAATGGCAAATCCGTTGGAAAGTCCCAATAAAAATCCGATGATTAAACCACTCAGTGTACTTGTGGCACCCACTGCTGCCAGGGCATCTTCTCCCAGAAAGGATCCCACGATTCTGGTATCTACAAGACTATATGTCAATTGCAATAGATTGCCTAAGAAAATAGGCAAAGCAAATGATAATATCAATGTGGAGGGTTTCCCCTGTGTTAAATCTTTCATTGTTCTCTTTCTAAAATAAACCTTCTTCTTTTAAATTTTTATCTAAATCATTGTCTAATCTTCCCAACTCATAGGAGATTTATCGCAAATCATTAGACAAATTATAACATTTTCTTTCTGTAAAAAAAAGAAAACATCCGTCATTTTTGATAGATGTTTTCAAAAAATACTTTTTACAAAATCAATTCGAATCCATAACAGCTTTTCTCGAATCCATAGTGCTCATAAAATCCATGAGCGCTTTCTCTTGGAAGTCCGGAATCTAAAGTAATTGCTTTGCAGCCTCGATTTTTTGCAAGTTCCTTAGCGTGATCTAACAATTTCACTCCATATCCCTTACCTCTGTCCGCCTCGTTAGTGATCAAGCTTGATACATAGCAGGTAAGCCCCGACATCCAAAATGTCTGAAAATAATCACCGTGACAAAATCCATGATAACTGCCATCCTCCTCTAGGGCAAAGAAGGCAAAACTGTTCTCATCTTCTAATACCTCCTCGTATACTTTTTTCGTGATTTCATAGTCGTAGGTATTATAGGTCCAAAGTTTTTTGATATATTCATAGGCTGTATCAAAATCTTCCATAGTTGCATTTTTTATAATCATTTTTAACCTTCTCCCTTCTGATAAAGCTTTTAAGCTCAACATTTCGAATTAGACAAAGTCCTTCTCCATGTCTAAATTTTAGTTATTTCATCCTCTTTTGTCCATTGTTTTAAAAAATCTTTTCCCATAATATAACCACATATCAAAATCTTGCCCTAATGGCAGGCAATTTTATCCAAAGGGGGATGTCATTATGAACGCATCAAATACACTAAAAAAGCTAGGAATCGAACAGACTTTCAATTATATCTATAAAGATCCGGATAAAAATATGGGAAAGTTGATGGACTGGGCAGATCATTTTTCAAAAGGAATACTGCCTACACAACGTAAAATGATCCGAGAAGCTATTGAAAATCCGGAACATCCCTATTATTCCTATATCCGCAAAATATTTAAAGACGTAGATCCTAATGTGGCCAAAACTCTGGCAGTTAATTTTTTTATTAATGCCGCTTTGACCGGATGGCCAAAGGAAGAAGAACTCCGGGAAAAATATGATTGCAATATCCCATGGGCAATACTTCTTGATCCTACCTCCGCCTGTAATTTGCACTGCACCGGATGTTGGGCCGCCGAATATGGCCATAAGCTGAATCTGACTTATGATGAGATCGATGATATTATCACCCAGGGCAAGGAGCTTGGAGTATATATGTATATCTATACCGGTGGTGAACCTCTGGTGCGAAAAAACGATCTGATCAAACTCTGCGAAAAACACTCTGATTGTGTATTCTTATGTTTTACCAATGCCACATTGATTGACGAAGAGTTCGCAGATGAGATGCTTCGGGTCGGAAATTTCGTTCCTGCCATTTCTCTGGAAGGATTTGAAGCGGCAACGGATGGCCGCCGCGGAGACGGTGTATATCAGAAGGTAACGAAGGCTATGGCTCTTCTCAGGAAGAAAAAATTAGTCTATGGAATTTCCTGTTGTTATACCAGCGCCAACTACGAATCCATTACATCAGAAGCGTTCTATGATTCTATGATTGAGTTAGGTGCATATTTCGTATGGTATTTCCATTATATGCCGGTAGGAAATGATGCAGCTCCAGAACTTCTTCCAACTCCCGAACAGCGCATCGGCGTATATGAGAAGATTCGCCACTACCGGGCAGCCAAACCATTATTTGCTATGGATTTTCAGAATGATGCGGAATATGTAGGTGGATGTATTGCCGGCGGCTATCGATATCTACATATCAATGCCAACGGTGATATCGATCCTTGTGTATTTATTCACTATTCTGATTCCAATATTCGTGAGAAAACCTTACTGGAAGCTTTGCGCTCTCCAATGATGATGGCTTATCACAAAAACCAGCCATTCAATGAAAATATGCTTCGTCCCTGTCCAATGTTGGAGAATCCTACAAAGCTTCGGGAAATGGTAGCTACTGCAGGCGCTCATTCTACGGATTTACAGTCTCCGGAAAGTGCGGAACACCTCTGTTCTAAATGTGATCATTATGCTGAACATTGGAAACCGGTTGCTGATAAACTTTGGGAAGAAAATCGCAAAAAATATAATGAAATACATTCCGATAATTAAAAACCGGAGGAGTTTGATCTCACCTTTCAAACTCCTCCGGTTTATTCGATTACAAGTTTTTATTTTCCCTCACACTCAGAGACGATTCGTTTTCCTGCTCCTGCAAAGATTTCACAAAGATCTACATAGAACTCTTTCAGATCATAGGAAGCATTCTCCTCCATCCAATCCATCAAGCTTCCGACAAATACGCACTTATAACATTTAATAAGCTTTTCTTTTTCTTCTTTTGATATTTGTTTATACTCTCCAGTTTTGTCTACATAGCTTCGAATAATATCATATCCCATTCTGTTAATCCAATATAAAAAAGCGTCCTTTTTAACTGAACAAAATATATGCAAAATTGCTTTTTTTCTTTTCATGCATTCATCGGCCATATAACCAAGACATTCTACCGGGGATGTCACAGCTCCATATTTTCGGATTACTTCTTCCAGCCAGTCTTCGATGGAATCTATCATTAGTGTAGGAATATCCTGAAAATGATAATAGAATGTATTTCGATTTACTCCACAACGATCCACAATATCTTGCACTGTAATTTTATTATATGGCTTCTCTTCCAGAATCTCCCAAAATGTTTCTCTGATTATTTCTTTCGTCTGAATCATTCTTTCACCTGTTTTCTCATTTGTACGCTCTACAGACTCTTTATTTTTACGCTTTAATTATCTACTTAATATTGCCATAAGCCTCTAAAGATTTCAATAAAAATCCACATGGCTCATTTCATGTGGCTAAATAATTCAGATTATATTTTTGTTAAATCAGCGAAACTAATAGTTTCATTCCTCCTGCCAATATCATTACTAAAATCGGACTCATCCGAGTTTTCCTGAGTAGAAACAGGGAAATAAGAAAAATAATTACCATACTCCAATCTGTATCCGGAATAGATATTCTCTGCATCTCTCCCCAAAAAGCAGTTATTAAAATTGAAACTCCTGCCGTTGCGATCATTGCGATCACTGCCGGATGTAAGGATTTTAAGATTTCCTGCATCATCTGATTTTTTCGATTCTTTATATACAAATATGCAATGCTTGTCACAATGATACAAGACGGAAGAATACATCCAACGGTTGCAACCAATGCCCCTAAAATTCCTGCAATTTTATTCCCGACAAAGGTTGCAGAATTCACAGCAATAGGGCCCGGTGTCATCTGGGAAATGGATATTAAATCTGTAAATTCTACCATGGTAAGCCAGCCATGTTTTGTGACGATCTGTTCCTGTATGAGCGGCATCGCAGCGTAACCGCCACCGAAACTGAACAATCCAACCTGCAAGAAGCTTAGAAATAACTGAAAGTAGATCATGCTTTCCTCCTCCCTTCTATGTAAGTCTGAACCGTTCCAATGAATATGCAAACGATAATGACCATATAAACCGGAACACTAAAAAAACAGGTTGCCGCAAACGCTGCTATCATAATCACATTCTCTGATAATTTCTTTTCTTTCACAACTCCCCCAGCCATTCCATATACTACATCAGCGATAATCGCTCCTACCGCCGCTTGCATACCGGTAAGCACCTGACTTACGATCACATTATCATGGAATTGATCATAAAATACACTTATAACAGAAATGATAACAATGGGTGGAAGTATCGTGGCAATGATGGCTGTAATGGCTCCTATCATCCCTGCTAACTTATATCCCACTACAATGGCACCATTTACCGCAATCGCCCCAGGGGAGGACTGTGCAATTGCAATCAGATCCAGCATTTCATTTTCATCGATCCAATGATATTCGTCCACGAACTTTTTCTTCATTAGAGTGACGATGACATAACCTCCACCGAACGTGAAGGCGCTCAAATAAAGGGTGGATATAAATAACTTCATTAAGATTTGCTTTTTACTCTTCATACAATTCTTCACTTTGCTGTTCCTTTTGTCATATAGGTCTCCTATGCAGACAATTATATACTAACATCAAAGGGACTTATCTATCTACACAAAACAAGCAAGAAGTATTTTTCTATACAATTTTTTTAATTTTTATGATAATTCTTTTTTAATTTCTACTTGACTCTTTTTCTTTTTTTCTGTTAAAATACCGAAGTTGTAAGAACAAATTAAATATTATAGATAATAAAAAGACAATAAATGTCACCGATCCACTGTCAGACGGATGGGCTCATTTATTGTCTTTTTTATTGTCAGAAAGGATGTACTATGATTATTACAATTAACCGAGAAAATGGAGGAAACAACAATGCCTAGAACAAAAGGAGAATCTATATTTTTTACAGCTATCACAGCGTGGATGATGGTTTACGTGATGACTCTATATAATACCGTACATGCCATGGGAAGTTTTACGAATGCCACTTTTTTAATTGCACTAAAAGGGATGTGGGTAGAATATATCATTATTGCACTACTTGCATATTTTGCCTCAAGCCGCCTTGCCAAAATGTGCGCATTTAGAGTAGTTCAGCCTGGAGACCGGCCTATTTTTATCATCCTTTCCATTCAGATATTTACTGTAGTATGGCAGGTTGCATTTGCCAGCATACTTGGCGTATATCACGGATACGGCTTTACCAGCAATTTCATACCGGATTATCTTCTAACCTATTGCAAAAATTTTATTATGGCATTTCCATTACAGCTTATCATCGTAGGCCCGCTTGCAAGACTGATCTTTCGAACTTTATTTATCAAGCGCACCACATAATTGTCATCTTGAATCACATCCATTCATGTGCTATATTAACCATAGATCATGAACCTGACTTTAGGTCAAGATATTTTCGAAAATATTTTTGGAGGTACGCCATGTATACAATTGGACAAGTAGCAGAGATGTTTGATCTCCCCGTTTCCACGCTCCGCTATTACGATAAACAGGGACTTTTCCCACAACTCACTCGAGAATCCGGCATTCGCCAATTCAGTGATAATGAAATTGAAGCTCTCAGAGTAATTGAGTGTCTAAAAAAATCCGGCCTTGAAATTAAGGACATCAAATGTTTTATGGAATGGTGTGCTGAAGGTTCTGCCACCTATTCCAATCGTTTTGAGCTTATGCAAAAGCAAAAAGAACGCGTTGAAGCAGAAATTCAACAGCTGCACAAGACATTAAACATGCTCACTTACAAGTGCTGGTACTATACGCAGGCTATGGAAGACGGAAATGAAGATAAAGCAAAAGCATTGACACCCGACAGCTTACCGGAAGACATCCGAAGAGCATATGAAAATTCGCATAGTCAATTTCCTAATGATAAGTAGTATGAAAACCTCCCTACTTGTTCAGGCGGTATCCCGCTCCCCACACGGTTTCCAGAATCTTAGGATTTTTGCTGTCATCCTCAATCTTTTCCCTGATTCGGTTAATATGCACCATAACAGTTGCACTGTCACTCACATAATCATATCCCCATATTTTCTCAAAAATCTGCTCTTTGGAAAATACAATATTTGGATTCAGCGCAAAAAATTTCAAAATTTCAAATTCACGGTTCGGAAATTTAATCTCCTGTTCCCCTTTATAAACCTTCCAGCTATTTACAAAAATCCTCAATTCTTGGATTTTGATTTCTTCCGGTTCATTATTTTTTTCTTTTGGTGTCTTCTTCTGTACCCGCTCATACTGTCTCAGGTTCGCATGGACTCTTGCCACCAGTTCCGCCGGATCAAAAGGCTTCGCAATATAATCGTCTGCACCAAGTCCAAACCCTCTGATCTTATCTACGGATTCAGTCCTTGCCGTAACCATAAGAATCGGAATATCAATCTGATCCCGTATCTCCCTGCAGATTTCATATCCGCTTTTTCCCGGAAGCATCAGATCAAGCAGTATCAGGTCAAACTGCTCTTTTTCAAGCAGCACCCCAACGGACGTTCCTTCTGCTATAATCTTTGTTTCAAACCCTGCAGACTCCAGATAGGCTTCCTCCACCATACTGATGTCCTCATCATCCTCTACAATCAAAATTCTTTTATTATCCGCCACGTTTACGCTCCCTTCTTCCCTGTTACCGGCAACTCCAGATAAACAGCCAGTCCGTCTGCATTTTCTGCCCGGACACTGCCGCCCATTGCCTCCATCAGATATTTTACAATATATAAGCCCAGTCCATTCCCTTCTTTTCTGTTTCTGGACTCATCTCCACGATAAAATTCTTCAAAAATATGCGGCAATTTTTCTTCAGGCACACCTACGCCATTATCCTTAAAACAAATGCTTAATCCTTTCGGCGTTTTGTGCAACGCAATCTCTATCATCAGAGGATCCTTTTCCCCATATTTCCTGCTGTTTTCCAAAAGATTATCCAATATCCTTTGAAATTGCTCCGGATCAACAGACACCTCTGCTATGATTCCCTGTGTATCTATCTTTATATGTTCTTTCTCTAATCCCACAAATTCCTGCTTCGCTTTTGCATAATTGTGCAAAAATGTTGAAATTTCTATATTCTGTAAGGAAATCGGCATATTCCCTGTTTCCATTTTTGAAAGATAAAACAACTGATTCAACAGTAAATCCATATCTCCAGTTCTTCGGTAAGCCGCTTCCAGGAACTTCTTTTGCTGTTCCGGTCTGGAAACAACCCCATCCATCAAACCTTTAATTGTTCCACGAATTGCAGTAAGCGGCGTGCGAAGGTCATGGGAAATTCCTGCAATCATATCTGTTCTCGCTTTCTCATATTTCCGGTTCTTTTCCTGTTCCGTCAAAATAGCTTCCTGCATATCATTAAATGCCGAACACACATTTTCAAATTCAATCTCACCCATATATTCAATATTCTGTGTCAGTTCATTGTCACGAATTCTTTTCACTCCAGCCGTCAATGCATCCAGCGGAGCCATGATATGATCGGTCAGCTTTTTAGTAAAAAACTGACTGATGATAACAAGGATTGCAATACACAAGATCCCATCCATCCCAAAAATCAGAAAAAAATCATTTCGATAAACCGTAAAACCTTTCAACAGATTCTCTATTTCATTAACATTTTCTACTTGTTCCACAAATGCCTTAAATTCTTCCTCAATAATTTCCGAATAGACCTTTATCACAAATACATTGATCAGTAGAAAAATGATCAGCGTGACCAATACCATTATTGTATTTGAAATAAAAATTCTTCGTTTCACTGTACCCTTTTCCATAAACTCTCCTATACCTGTAAGGGGAAGGAAATCTTCCGATCTCCTTCCCTTCCGTTATATTCCTCTTTATTCATTCAATTTTTTTCCACAATTCCTGCAATACTCTGCTTTTGCGCCTACTATCTGCCCACAATCCGGACATTCCTTGTTCAAAAGCATTCCACATCTGTCGCAATATTTTCCGTCGGCGGTTCTGATTCGTCCGCAGATATCACAGGTTCCTTTCAGTATCGCATATAAGTAAAGCACTGCTATTGTTGCAAGATTAAAAAATAAAGTTGCAAGAACCCATAATGCGCTGTTTACTCCCATACGATACGATTTCCGGTACGCCCATATCATACAGAGCAGCCAGTACCAGACTGCAAGTACCACTCCTATGATACCACCTCCTGCGATAAGCGCAATATCAACAGCTGATACATACTGTTCATCTCCTTTTTCTTCCAGCTCAGATTCTCTGTCGATTTTTACAACAGATTCCCACTGATTCGCTCTTCCCTTGAATCTGCCATACAGTGCAGCAGAACCTCCCAACATCAGAATAAAACTGACGACCACAAAAATAATGACTGCCCTCTTGAAATTCATCTGAATTGCCCACTGTTTCCATTTTTCTGACATAGTAATAACCTCCTGTATCTACCGATGATATGGCTATCATACAACTCTACCTTAAACAAATAATAAGGGAAAAGTTAAACAATCCCTAAACAATAATCCCGTTGCCTTTTCCTATTGAGTGCTTACCTAGCTCGTGAAAAAATTGTTTGTAGAAACAATAAAAAGCTCCCGAAGGAGCTTTCAATTCTTCCGTAATGCCTTAAAATCTGCTCAAGAGCAGGCAAAGACCCAAATGAAAAGCGGTGTCCTTGACGCAGATAAATATGTAGAAAGCTATAGCTCTGCTGAAAGCACTCGTGTCAGTGCAGAGAAAAAGAGAATATCTTAGTTTTAATTTAACTGAATATCCTTCGCATAAGAGTATGATATAATTTCGCCCTTCTTTGTAGAGCTATATCCTTTCTCTTTATGAGAATAATTTGAAATATCAACAGAGCCAAAATCCTTAAACTTAACATATATACGTTCAAGAACATCCAGCTCTTCTTCGGATAAAACACCAGATGGAATATCGCATTCAGGAATCACTTGATGCTTTTCATACCCATTATCATAAACCACTTCTATATGTGCAATATGATCAGCAGACATTTTCCCAAAAAGCATATCAAAATTCTCAGGAACAGGTCCATATGGTAAATGCGCATACTTTAATCCAGATATTGAAATTCCATTTTCTTTATAGAAAATCATATCTGAATAATTAAGAAGCTTCATAAGTTTTGTCTTCAACAATTCCGAACTTTTATGTGCAAAGAATAAAACCATAGCACATAATTTTTCATAATCAAATCCCTTAAATCCATTATCTTCACATGGAATTCTCGAAAAAAACAACTCAAAGAATCTTCTACCCGTACGATATTCCGTATCCTGCTCCAATTTTTCAACAGTATCGAGTAATTTTGCCTTCTGCCTTTCATCAATAGTAATCTCGTTCTCTGTCAGGTACGTTCTCATATTCTCAGGCTCTCTTAAAAATAGTAAAAGACTATTATGTGCTTTATCCTGCACCGAACCATTTTCATATCTGCAGATAGTCTTATCACCCCAATTTAATAATTTTGCAAAGCTTCTCTGGCTAAGTCCGTACTGTTCTCTAATTTTTTTTATTTCTTCAGGAAGAAGGAGTTTATGCCTTCTACGGTATTCATTATATGCAGTAACCAATGTCGCATTATCTAATTCTTCACAATAGAATTCCTCTCCACATTCAGCACAAACAAGAACCTGTGCTTCCACTTCAATTTGCTCACCACAGACGTCATAGCCTTCTTTTTTTGTTATAATCTTTGTTTCAACTTCTCTTCCACATTCTTCGCAATACTTCTTCATTGACGTCACCTCCTACTGCCTAAGCAAAATCATCCTCATGAAATCCAAGGCATTTAAGAATATCCTCCCCATTCTCCTGAACAATTTTAACCTTCACATAAAACTGCGTTCCATCTACCATCTTCTTAAATTCCCAGATGTCTCCAGGCCTATTAGGATCCAAATCTTGCTTGGGTCCTTTGTAGTAATCGCCAACAACAAGTCCAAGAATCTCTGCTTTTGCATCTTTGATTGTCAAACCATGTTGGGCCAAGGCCTGCATATTTTTCCTTCTTGGAACAAAATCATATTTTCCTGTGGATATCAGTTTTTTTACACTCTCAAGGTAGAGTGCAATATCCGATGTGTTAGCTTGATTACTCACTCAGTCACCTCCGTGTACTATATATTATATCCATA
>CAVKOU010000036.1:16061-20777 GCA_963658085.1 bacterium | reverse complement strand
GGCCCAGTGGCTCAGTTGGTTAGAGCGCCGCCCTGTCACGGCGGAGGTCGAGAGTTCGAGTCTCTTCTGGGTCGTTTAATTTCATATGGGATCATAGCTCAGCTGGGAGAGCACCTGCCTTACAAGCAGGGGGTCATAGGTTCGAGCCCTATTGGTCCCATTTGTAATGTTTACATTACATGACAAGTATTTTACTTGTATGCCGCAGTGGCGGAACTGGCAGACGCACAGGACTTAAAATCCTGCGAGGCTAACCCCTCGTACCGGTTCGATTCCGGTCTGCGGCATTAAGCTTCAAGTCTTAGGACTTGGAGCTTTTTTATTTTCTGGATAGTCAAAGGAATGAATAGATATGCGTCAGTGTCTATATCTACGTCTACATCTGTATCAGTATCAGTATAGTTAACAGAATATGTAACAGTATATGAACAGATACTGTTACAAAAGTATTGACAAAACATTTTTAACAAGAGTATAATGCAAAAAAATCATAGAGAACAAAAAGGGAGCAATGTTGCTAATGCATTGCTCCCTTTTTGTGTATCTAAAGAGATGAGGAGGATCTGTAACATGGAAGGTTTTATGCAAAGTTTAAGTGATTGTGTCACGGCCATAGACGATTTTGTCTGGGGACCGGTGATGTTGGTACTACTTGTTGGTACTGGAATTTTTCTTACAATTCGTACCAGATTTTTAACCTGGAGAAACCTTGGATATGCCCTAAAAAGCACGTTGAGTAAAGAGGCCAGAACGAAAAGTCGTGGAGAGGGAGATGTATCTCCGTTCTCTGCTTTGACTACAGCTCTTGCAGCAACCATTGGAACTGGAAATATTGTAGGTGTTGCGACGGCTATGGTTTCCGGTGGACCCGGAGCATTGGTTTGGATGTGGATCTCAGCTGCTTTTGGTTTAACATCAAAATTCAGTGAGTGTATGTTGGCCATTAAATACCGTGAGGTGAATGAAAAGGGAGAGATGAGTGGTGGACCTATGTATACCATGAAAAAGGGATTAAAGAATAAAACCTTTGGCTCAGTTCTTGCATGGCTTTTCGCATTCTTTGCTGTGGTTGCTTCTTTTGGTATTGGTAATATGACTCAGGGAAATTCGATTGCAGGAGCATTACATACCACATTTTCAGTACCAACATGGGTGACCGGTATTGTTATTACCGTATTATCATTGCTTATTATTGTTGGTGGTATTAAATCTATATCAAAAGTATCTTCTGTAGTAGTTCCTTTAATGGCTATTTTCTATGTGATCTGTGGAGTGATTGTGATTATTGGTAATATCTCTAATTTGCCTGCCGGTGTGGCAATGATCTTCAAGATGGCATTTTCTGTAAAGGCTGTAGGCGGCGGACTTTGCGGAAGCATCGTTGCTTCTATGATGAATGCGATGCGATATGGTGTTGCCCGTGGTGTTTTCTCCAATGAAGCTGGTATGGGTTCAGCGGCAATTACTGCAGCGGCTGCTACCACAGATAATCCGGTTCGTCAGGGCTACATCAACATGACGGGTACTTTCTGGGATACTATTGTTGTTTGTACGATTACAGGCTTGGCAATTGCTTCTTCTGGCGTGTTAGGAACTACAGATGCTGCTGGTGAATATCTCACAGGTTCAGATGTTACGATTGCAGCATTTAAAACAATCTTAGGAACTTCCGGTGGATGGTTGGTAACGATTGGAATTACCCTATTTGCATTTTCTACGATTTTAGGATGGGAATACCATGGAGAAAAGGCTTTTGAGTATTTGCTGGGAACTCATAAATATAATATGGTCTATCGTGTACTATTTTCTTTGGTAGTTTACTTTGGATGTACACAGACATTAACCTTGGTTTGGAGTTTCTCAGATATTGCAAATGCTCTTATGGCTATTCCAAATTTGATTTGTATGTTGCTTTTAAGTGGAGAAATCGCAAAGGATATCAAGGAATTCCAATCTGAGATTCATTAGTGGTTCTAGGGAACCTAAATTTTAAAATATTTATAAGTGAAATATAATATTTAGGAGGGTGATGCATAGATGCGTTGCCCTCTTATTAATTGACATGAGTTTTCTGTAATTCATTATTTCGCCACATTTTTTTGTTAGACTATATAAATCTTTGAGAATAGAGAGTAGTTGATTCAATAAATCAGGAAGGATTGGACTAGATAAGTGAGCAGAAGAAAACGTTTTTTATGTGGTATTGGAATTGCAGTGATTGTCTTGGGGATTGGTACAGCAGGTGCTGTAAATTATTTTCAGAAGGAACAGGTTGCTAATCTTTCGGATACAGAAAGTTCCAGTGATGCCAATGGTGAGGTAAAGAAATCAGATAATGAAAAAAATGTGATGAATGAGGAGCAGAAGGAGATTTTTAAAAAGGTAAAGGAATCCTATGATCCAGAGGCTCAGACAGTAATTGCGGATTCTATTGCTCAGAAAAAAAGCGATGGAACATATACAGCGGATCAAGCTCTGATGGAATACAATCCTTTTGGAACTAATACTCAATCCATGTATGTATATTTTATTACAGAGGTTCCGGCATCTGTTTCGTATACAATTCATGTGGAAGATGAAGAGATCGATGACTTTACACAAGATGTTAATTCAAATGAGTTTCAAACAGAACATGAATTTCAAATGATTGGTTTGATCCCCAATACTACCAATACCATTACATTTACAGTGACAAAGGAAGATGGCTCAGTGGAGACTTATGAGACTTCCTATGAAATGGGAGATATTTATGGAGAAGAGGAAATAACTCTGGAGAAAGAGGTGCTAGGAGACGAGACTTCCTTGTCGGATGGGCTTTACGTGATTCTTGGAAATGACAGTTCTTCCATGGATTTTATGTATTATTATGATAATCAGGGAGTTTTAAGGGGAGAAGTACCGATTCTTGGATATAGAAGTCACAGACTATTATTCCAAGATGATTATATGTACTACAGTATTTCAGAAAAAAAGATTGCCCAGGTAAATAAGCTAGGTCAGGTTACAAATGTTTATAATCTTGGAGATTACAAACTTCATCATGACTATGTATTTGATGATTCCGGAAATCTGTTGATTTTGGCTACGGATACTACACAGGATAGTATTGAAGATATTGTTTTAGAGCTGGATCCGAATACTGGTGCGTTTCGCGAGGTGTTAGATCTGGGCGATTTGATGGGGGACTATAAGGAGAGCTGTACAAAGAATTCTTCCGATGAACTGGACTGGGCGCATATAAATACCATACAATACCTTGGGGATGATTCTGTTCTTTTAAGTTCCAGGGAGACTTCGTCAATTTTGAAGATTGATAATCTGACAGAGAATCCGAAAATCGAATATATTATCAGTGATGAAGAGGTTTGGGAGGATACTTCCTATGAGGATCTTGTCCTTAAAAAAGAAGGAGACTTTACCATTCAGGGAGGTCAGCATACCATCACCTATGAGGCAGATGATAGTCTTGAGGAAGGACAGTATTACCTTTATATGTTTAATAACAATATCGGATTTAGTGAAACCAGACCTGATTTTAACTGGACGGATTTGGGACTGACGAATACCTCAGGAGTGGAAGGTGATTGTTCCTATTATTATAAATATCTGGTAGATGAGAAGGCGGGAACCTTTAAATTGGTAGATTCCTTTGAAGTGCCTTACTCCGGCTACGTCAGCAGCGTACAGGAATTAGGTGAAAATATTCTTGTGGATTCTGGTTTGCCTGGAACATTTACGGAATATGATAGTGAACATGAGCCGATCGTTACCTTTACCATGGATACGGAAAAATTTATTTATAGGGTGTTTAAGTACGAATTTTAGTTACTAGAAAAATTGCATCTTTATGTTAAAATAATGTTGGGATCAGAGGATATTTTGATCCCAACTTCTTTTTATTAAAGAAAATAACTATTCAGAGCCATGCAAAACTGCTTTCTGGGAAGGGGCTGAATAGTTGTGTAAAATAAGAAAATATAAGAGTATAAAATGGGAGGATTGTATATGTCGAGATTACGTTTTGTGGGCTATCAAAACAAGAAAGAAAACAGAAAAGATTTGCGCAGGCTGTATGAAACAGCATTTCCAAAGGAGGAAAAACTTCCTTTTTGGATGCTCAAGGCTCGGGCAAGAAATGGGGTGGCAGAGTTTTATGGAATCTATGATGACGAGGAATTTGTAGGCTTGATTTATAATAGCTTCTATAAAGATATGGTTTATATTTTCTTCTTTGCCATCCATGAGTCCCAAAGGGGGAAGGGCTATGGTGGAAGAATTTTACAAACTTTGCAGAAGAAATATAGTGATAAGCGTATTTTCCTATGTATTGAAGCCATGGATCCTGAGGCAGAAAATTATGACCAGAGGATTAAGCGTAAGGCTTTTTATGAGAAAAATGGATTAGAGATGTTGCCTTTCAGTGTACAGGAAGGGGCGATGGAATACGATTGCATGGCCGTTGTAGGGAGAGGACCAGAGATTACGGCAAAAGATTGTGAAAGTCTTGTGAATCACTATTTCGGAATGTTTAAGATCTATTTGACACCAAAGCAAAAGCTTGGTGAGCTTAAGCGAAAATTAAAAGAGAAGTTCTCTTTGGTTTGATATTCACCTTGATTGGTTTGTGGAAAGTAGGATATCCCATGTTATAATGTATGGCACAGGAGTTAATGGATCGAAAATCAGAAATTTATATTTAACTCCACATCATTTTGA
>CAVKOU010000036.1:0-16054 GCA_963658085.1 bacterium | reverse complement strand
TTTTGATAGAAAGCGAGGAACTGCTAATGGCAAATGAACATGGAGAACAGATCAGAATTGTCCAGGAGACAGTAGCAGGAAAAGAAATTACATTTGCACATATCATGGGAGGACCGGCTCCGGTAATTTATCAGAAATTGGGACTGAATCCCCAGGTGGATTATGGATCTTCTGCTATTGGAATTATGAATATGACACCACCGGAGTCTGCGGTAATTGCTTCAGATATTGCGGTAAAGACCAGTAATGTTTATCTTGGATTTGCAGATCGGTTTACAGGGACCATGATTATTACAGGACTTATTTCCGATGTCACATCGGCTATGACAGAAATTGTCAGCTATTTCAGAGATACCTTAGGTTATGTGGTATGTGATATCACCAAGAGATAGGAAGCGCGCTATGGAAGAACGTATAACGAAAGAACAATTGCTGGAGCGCATGTTTCGTGACGACTATGAGAATCTGAAGGGAAAACGTCTTCGTATGACCAGGGTTCGTGTTCCGGGAAAAGAAGTTTGTATGGCTCATATTTTCACTCCATCGGATACATCGGTTTATGAGAATCTGGCACTTCATATTGGAGTTCATGAGGGAGAAGATCATACAGGGGAATCCATCGGAATCGTGAAGTTTACGCCATGGGAGTCTACGGCAGTAGGCGCGGATGTGGCAGTGAAGGCTGCAAATGTGGAGATTGGTTTCTTGGATCGATTTAGTGGAACCTTGATTTTAACTGGAAGTCTGACGGATGTGACGATAGCGGTGGAAGAGGTAGTCAGATTCTTTCGAGATGTGCTGAAATTCAGGGTTTGTAAGATCAACAAAAGTTAGAGGTTGAAAAAGTTAGACAATTAAGAGAAAAAAGTTAGATAATAAGGGATGAATATAACGTGAAGAAAATGTTTCTGATGGGTCGAAGTGAAGCTGGTAAGACCTCCTTGACCCAGGCATTAAAAGGGGAGGAGCTTCATTATCATAAGACACAATATACCAACTCCAAGGAGGATACCATAGATTCTCCGGGAGAATATGCGGAGTCCAAGCGTTTTGGAATCGGACTGGCCTGCTTTTCTTTTGAGGCAGATGTCATCGCTATTGTTCAGGCGGCGGATGAGCCCTTTAATCTTTTTAGCGATGGAAGCAGGAATTTCCTTTTGCGGCCTATGATCGGAATAATTACAAAGACGGATTCCCCCCATGCTAACATTCCTATGGTACGTCAGTGGATGGAAAATATGCGCTGTGAGCGTGTTTTTGAGATTAATAATGTTACAAGAGAAGGGATTAAGGAACTGTTAGACTATTTGGAGGAAGATCTTCCGGAATTAACACTGGAACAGGCACAGTTTAAGCAGAGTTTAGGAATTAATGAGTGGGATCCGTTGCCGGAGGGCATTGAGTATCCAGAACACATGAGAAATCTATATGCCAAAAACTATATAAGATAAGAAAAATATGAAACAAGAAAAAGGGATTGATGCAGAAATGATAAAAAATCATAACTGCCACAATTCCTTTTTCTTATCCTTTGTGAGATTCTTGTGTTTAATCTAAAATTTTTCCGTCAATGGAGATTGTAACAACCTGCCATGGAATAAATTTTCCGCTGTTTTTTAGAGCGGTTGTGGCTGCATTTTCTAAGCCTCCACAGCAAGGAACCTCCATGCGTACAACCGTTACACTCTTAATGTTATTATTTGCAATAATAGCAGTTAATTTCTCGCTATAATCTATATCATCAAGTTTCGGACAACCAATAAGGGTGATCTTGCCTCTCATAAATTCCTGATGCATATTTGCATAAGCATAGGCGGTACAGTCTGCTGCGATTAAAAGCTTTGCTCCATCAAAATAAGGTGCATTAATAGGTACCAGCTTGATCTGGCATGGCCACTGTCCAAGTTGGGATGTCATTGGAACGGTAGCTGGATGGGAAGTAGCTGCAGTTGCAGCTTCGACATTAGATTCTGTCTTGGGGGTTAAGGTACGCATCTGTTTTCCCGGACATCCGGAAAATGCAGGCTTCTTTGGTGTATCTGCAGATGGAGTTTTCTCATCTGCATCGGAAAGTCCCATGGTGATCTTTACTTTCTTTGCCTGCTGATTTGCAAGAACGGCGGCCTCGTCGTAGGCAGCAGCTTCCCTTTCTATAAAGGAAATTGCTCCGGTAGGACAGGCTGGAAGACAGTCTCCAAGACCGTCGCAGTAATCGTCTCTTAAAAGAGTAGCCTTTCCGTCGATCATTCCGATGGCATCTTCGTGGCAGGCACTAGCACAGGCGCCACAGCCGTTACATTTTTCCTGGTCAATATTTACAATTCTTCTGATCATGGTATAACCTCGCTTTTTTCTTTTTATTAGTTTACGTGATTTCTTATGATTTTTGCAACTATATGCTTGTCTTTCTGATGCTAGTTTATTATAATTCTAATCAAGAATCGGTGGTTATAACCACAAAAAAGAACTCAGAGGATGAAAGCTATGGATTTGATTATGAATCCTGTTCTTAGAGGCATTGAAACAGAAGAATGGAGTGCAATGCAGAAGGCAGGCTGTCTTAGGGAAAGCTCTTTTAAAAAGAATGAAATGATTTTTGGAATCGGGGAAATGATTCATGAGATGGGCATGATTGTAACAGGGGGAGCCCATGTTCAGACAGTAGATCCCTTGGGAAATTTAAGCATTTTAAGTGACGTGGAAGAGGGGGAAGTCTTTGGGGAAACTTATGCATTTTGCAGGGAACCCTTGATGGTAGAAGTTGTAGCGGCAAAAGACACTCGTTTGATTTTCCTGGACGTAGATGTGTTGCATGGGGAAGAGACTTCCTGGAAGAAGAAAATCATGGATAATATGCTGCAGATTTCTCTTCGAAAGAATCTGTTATTATCCCAGCGGATTTTTTGTACCACACCGAAAACCATCAGGGAGAGGGTACTTACTTTTTTGACGGCTCAGTCGCTTAGACAGAAAGGGAAGAATATTGAGATTCCGTTTAACAGGCAGCAAATGGCAGATTATTTGAACTTAGATCGAAGTGCCCTTTCCAAAGAACTGGGAAAAATGAAGAAGGATGGGATATTGGATTTTCATAAAAATACCTTTCGGTTACTTTGATGTTGGTTGTGATCGCGGTATAAAATTTGCTTTGACATCGAATTATTGATCAAATTTAAGAGATAAAAAACACAGTATGGACATAAAGACCATGTATGATGGTAGGTAGCTATAAAAACAGAAGGGATTAATTTTATGAAAAAAGAAAACAAGAAGTTAGCACAGGAAAGAAGGGCGCAGGAGAGAAAGAAAGCCCAGAAGAAGGCAGCAGTTGTAAAACAGTTGAAGTTTTGGGTGCCGCTAGTGGCTACGGTAGTGGTTGTTGCAGTGTTGGTATGGGCCATTGCAACCTCAGGTTCAAGTTCAAGCAGTTCTGACGATTCTTCTACAACAACAGAGAGTACAGCTACGGACAGCTCCACAACAGATAGTTCTACGACGGAGAGTTCCGCAACAGATAGCTCGGATACGGATAGCACAACTACGGAGGATTCTACAGCTACTACTTTAGACACTACGGAAGGCCTTGAGGCAAAAGACGGAGATACGGTAAATATTGATTATACGGGATATTTAGACGGAGAGGCCTTTGACGGTGGAAGCACCAATGGAGCAGGAGCGGATCTGGAGCTTGGATCTGATACCTATATCGACGGATTTGAGGATGGCATCGTGGGACATAAGGTTGGAGAAACCTTTGATCTTAATCTGACTTTCCCGGAAAACTATGGAAGTTCTGATTTGGCCGGCAAAGATGTAGTATTTACTGTTACTTTGAATGGAATTTATCAACAATAAAGCGAACGGATAAATGGAACTTTGAATATTTCCTCTTAGTATTCAAAAAGAAAAAGGAGCCCCAGAGAAAAGATGGTAAACGTTTTTCTCTGGGGCTCCTTTTTTTGGAGGTTAAATGAAAAAATTTAAATGATCGTTGGATCCTTGGGGGCTGAGTAGTCTGCACTGCCGGCTGCAAAAAGCATATTCAGATCATCTTCCTGAATCTCATCGCGCGTGCTTACGCTGTATCTTGCCATAGTGTCATCAATCAGACTCTGAAGCTTCTTATTCTCTGCAAAGTGCTGAAAATCAAATAATCTCTGTAATGTTCCTGTCATAATAATCTCCCTTTCTTATTTCTTTTGGATGTTGTGTTTGTTCTTGTTACTCATTTATACGAGGGTATAGAAAAGAGGGATAATAAAAAATAAAAAAAATTATTTTTTTAAAATTTCTTTTCCTGATGCTAAAAAAGGGAGTAGAATTGAAAAAGGAATTTTAGGAGGAAGTTATGTTTTCAGTTTTATTACGTGCATTTTCATTTACGGTTATTATTATGATAGGAATCGTAATGAGATCAACAGGGGTTGCTACAAAAAGCGCAGGGGATTTTATAAAGAAGGTATTGCTCTATGTGACATTGCCCTGCACCATCATTACGAATTTTTCAGCCATTGAGGACATGGGGCTTGATATGGTTATTATTGCTATTTTAGGATCTGTTGCTAATATTATTATGATTGCGGTAGGCGCTTTGATTACAAAAAACAAATCCAAAGCAGATCAGGCCATGTATATGCTGTGCCTACCGGCATACAATATCGGCGCCTTTAGTTTGCCTTTTGTTCAAAGTTTTCTCCCGGCTTTGGGAAGTGTTGCCACCTGTATGTATGACGTAGGAAACAGCATTCTCTGTACGGGAGGCACTTATGCTTTTGTGGCAGAGTATACTTCAGAAAATGAAAAAAAAGGTATGGACTGGGGATCCTTTGGAAAGCGCCTGATAACAAGTCCACCATTGGTTACTTATGTGGTAATGTTTGGACTTTCTGTGTTGCATTTTCAGATGCCGCAGGTAATTTTAACCTTTGTAGAGCCTATGTACAAAGCTAATACTTTTGTGGCTATGCTGATGTTAGGCCTTTTGTTCCATGTGGAATTTAAGAAAGAATATATGATGGAGATTGTGAAAATTGTGGGAATTCGTCATATTTTTGCAATTATTTGTGGATTACTTTTTTATTTTGTTTTACCATTTGATCCAATTATCAAACAGACCCTTACCATCATTAGCTTTGCTCCGATGAGTGTCGTGGCACCGGCTTATACAGGAATGTGTGGAGGGAACGAAGGAATGGCAAGCTGTGCAAATAGTGTGACAATCCTCTGCAGTCTTGTGGAAATTACCGCACTTTTGGCGATTATGGGGTTATCTTAGACAATCAAAAGACTACGGATTTTGACGTATAAAGAATGAAAGAGACATCAAAAGATTGATTTTAAAGAGATTGGAAAAGTAAAAGGGGAAATTACAGACCGCTACAGCATATAGAGTGAATATAGTATCTAAAATCCGGTTGAAAGCTGGGATTTGGGTAAAATAGTTCATTGACAGATTTATGACGACAGTAATATAATGCAAGAAATCGGTATAAGCAAAGAAGAGCAAGGGCGCTCCTATAGGTTCTTCTTTGCTATTTTTATACTAAAAAGAGACTGCGGTCTGTATCGTAGATTCTTTTAATAGCTAATAATACTGACAAAGGAGGATAACTTATGAAAAGGAAAGTATTAGCAGCGTTTTTATGTACAGTAATGGTGGCAGGTCTGGCAACAGGCTGTAGCACTCCTAGCACTAGTGGATCAGGCGACAGTGCGGATGGAGAAAAGGTATTCCGCTATGCGGTAAATACAGAGCCTACAACTTTGGATCCAACCAAAGGACAGAGCATTGGAGATAATGAAATTCAGCATGCAGTTACAGAGAGCTTGGTTCGTAATACTGCAGGAACTGTTGAGCCAGGCATTGCAGAGAGCTGGGACATTTCAGACGACGGACTTACCTACACCTTCCACTTACGTGAGGATGCAAAATGGAGTGATGGTGAGCAGATTACAGCAGATGATTTTGTATACAGCTGGAAGAGACTTCTTGATCCTGAAACAGCATCACCATATGCTTTCATCGGAGATTATCTCAAGAATGGTCATGCTATCGAAACCGGAGAAATGTCTGTAGACGAGTTGGGAGTTAAGGCTATCGATGATACCACTCTTGAGGTTACGTTGGAGAATCCTACTTCTTACTTCCTGAGCTTGATCGGTGCGGCAGGACAGTATGCTCCACTTCGTCAGGATATCGTAGAGGAGTACGGTTCAGACTTTGCAGCAACTGCTGATAAGAACGTTTACTCCGGACCATACAAGATGGTAAGTTCAGAGAATAATGTTTGGGTATTCGAGAAGAATGAGAATTACTGGGATATTGATAATATCAATCTTGACAGATGTGAGCTTAACTATGTAGAGAATACAGATACACAGCTTTCTATGTATGAGAGCGGAGACCTTGACTATGTACAGGTTCCAACAGCTTCTGTATCACAGTACAAGGATGAGGCAGAGGCATTTACCAATGGTAACGTAGACTTCTGTTACATTAACTCAGCAAGTGAGGAGCAGCCGGCACTTCAGAATAAGAATTTCCGTCTCGCGCTTAACTATGCACTTAACAGAGAGGATTACGTAAAACTTGCTGTAGAAGATGTTTATACAGCATTCAATGGTTTGGTATTCCCTGGACTTCAGGCAAAAGATAGCACATACGGTGATGTATTTGATATAGATTCTTACTCTTATCCGTTAGCAGGAGATTCTGATAAGGCAAAAGAGTATTTGAATACAGCGATCGAGGAACTGAAGACTACAAATCCAGAGCTGGGAATTTCCAGTCCTTCCGATATTACCATCGAGTTTGTTACAACAGATGCTGAATCTTCTAAGAAGATTGCAGAGGTAATTCAGGAACAATGGCAGAACGAGTTAGGAATTAATGTAGATATCCGTCAGGTTACTTATTCAGACATCTATGGTAAAGTTTATCCAGAGCATGATTTCCAGGTTGGATATGGCGGATGGGGAGCTGATTACGATGATCCATACAGCTACCTTGAGTTATTCTATGGCGAGAGCTCATACAACTACAGCAACTACAAGAATGAGGAAGTGGATTCCCTGTTAGAGGCTTCTCAGACAGAGACAGATACAGATGCTCGTATGGATATGTTGAATCAGGTAGAGCAGATCATTCTTGAAGATGGTGCATTTGTTCCATTACAGGAAAGAAATATTTACTACTTACTGGATGATGATACCACAGGAATTAACTTCTACTATTGCAGTTTGAATATTGACTGGGTATATGCAGACGTTGATGTAGAGTAATTATATGGATTCTTAATAATCTATAATGAAAATCTAAGACAGAGTCCCGAACTTTAAGTCGGGGCTCTGTAAAGGATTTTACGGAAAAGATGATTCAGGGGAGAAGGAAAATATTCTTCCTTTCCTGAATCCTCTTTTCTATTTATAAATATTAAGAGTATAAATATTACGAGATTTTTTACTATAGGAGGGTAAAGATGGCTAAGTATATTGTAAAGCGAGTGATTGCGGCAATCTTAACACTGTGGGCGCTTGTTACCATCGTATTTTTCTTAGTAAGATTGATGCCTGGTGATCCATTTACCAGTGCCAAGCTTACCAAAGAAGTTGCGGCAAATATGAGGTCCTACTACGGCTTTGACAAACCATTGATTCAACAATATTTTACTTATTTGTTGAATCTGTTACATGGAAATTTTGGATATTCCATGAAGTATACCAACAAGACGGTAAATTATATCATTGGACAGACATTCCCGTTCTCTGCGGATCTTGGTATCCGTGCATTGCTACTTGCAATTTCTATTGGTTTAGTCCTTGGTATTATTGCAGCGAGAAACCGTGGAAAGAAACTGGACTTTTTCTGTGTAATCATTGCGATTATCGGAACTAGTATTCCGGATTTCATTATGGGTGCAACGCTTCAATATTTCTTCGGAATCAAATGGGGACTGTTCCCAATCGCAAAGTATTTAGGATTTGAATATACCATTCTTCCGGCTACAGCCCTGGCTTTTTATACCTTGGCTTCCGTGTCAAGAATCATGCGTTCCAGTATGCTGGAGGTTACCTCTCAGGATTATATTAAGACGGCAAGATCCAAGGGACTTTCTGAGATGAGAATAACTTGCAGACATCAGATTCGAAATGCCATCATGCCGGTAATGACAGTCTTAGGACCTACCGTTGCATCGGTTTTAACCGGAACCTTCGTTATTGAGTCTATTTTTGCTATTCCTGGAATGGGTAAATATTATGTATCCAGTGTTAATGAAAATGACTATGCAATGATCCTTGGTATGACAGTATTCTATGGATTCTTCCTGGTACTGTGTAACCTGATCGTAGATATTTTATACGGTGTGGCAGATCCACGTGTCCGCATTGGAAAAAGGTAGGTGAGAGAAGTGGCTGATTTAAATAAAGATATGTTTGTGATCAAGGGAAAGAATACGGAACGTATGGAGACCATCAGCAGACCGTCACTTTCTTTCTGGCAGGATGCATGGAGAAGACTGAAGAAAAATCGCTCTGCCTTTTTTGGTTTGTGTATTATTGTATTATATGTATTGCTGGCTATTTTTGCACCGATGTTAAGTCATTATAAATTTTCTGCTATGGATGTAGACTCTATCCATGCCCTTCCTTCTCTGAAGCATTGGTTAGGTTGTGATGCTACCGGTCGTGATCAATGGGTTCGTATCTGGATGGGTGCGAGAGTTTCTCTGGCCATCGGATTTTTATCTGCATTTATCAACATGTGTGTAGGTGCAGTGATTGGTGGACTCTGCGGATACTATGGTGGAAAACTGGATATGATCGTTATGCGAATTGTGGATATCCTCTATGGTATTCCAAGTCTTATTATTACTATTCTGGTTATGATTGTCTTAGGAAAAGGTGTTGCCTGTTTGATCGTTGCCATGTGTATTGTTGGATGGATCGGAACTTGCCGATTTGTCCGTGGTGAGGTTTACAGATTAAAGGAACAGGACTTTGTTTTGGCTGCCAAGGTGCTTGGTGTTTCTGACATCGTCATTATTCTTCGTCATATTATTCCAAATATTTTAGGAATGCTCATCACCAATCTTTGTATGGCAATTCCGAATGCAATTTTCCAGGAAGCATTCTTAAGCTATATCGGACTTGGTATTGCTCCTCCGAACTGTAGTTGGGGTGTTCTTGCAAAAGAAGGAATTCAGTACATGAAGATTTATCCTCATGAGATCGTTCTCCCGGCATTCTTTATCTGTACTACGATGCTGGCTTTGAATCTCTTAGGTGACGGACTTCGTGATGCAGTAGACCCGAAACTTCGAGGAACAGAATAGGAGGAAGAAACATGTCAGAGAAAGAAAAGATTCTTGAATTAAAGAATGTCGTCTATTCCTTCCGTACCTATGGAGGAGAAGTAAAGGCTGTACGAGATATCAGCTTTGATGTAAATAAAGGCGAGATATTGGGAATTGTTGGAGAGTCCGGATGCGGAAAAAGTGTAACGGCTCAGTGTATTTTGAGATTAAATCCGGAACCGCCGGGATTTTTTGAGGGCGGTGAGATTTTATACAAGGGACAGGATGTCCTGAAAATGTCAAACAAGGAAATCCGAAAGATCCGTGGAAATGAGATTGGTTTCGTGTTTCAGGATCCGATGACATCCTTAAATCCTACTATGAGAGTAGGTGCTCAGATTGAAGAAGTATTCTGTGGAAGAAAAGATGTATCGAGAAAAGAAGTAAAAGAAAAAGCTCTTGATATTATGCGTCTGGTAGGAATCAATGACGTGGAGAAGCGTTACAAACAGTATCCACATGAGCTTTCCGGTGGTATGAAGCAGCGTATTATGATTGCCATTGCCTTGGTAAGTCAGCCAAGCGTTATTATCTGTGATGAGCCGACCACCTCTTTGGACGTAACCATTGAGGCGCAGATCCTAGATCTTTTGTTGGAGCTTCGCGATAAATTTGGAACTTCTATTATTATGATTACCCATGATCTTGGAGTTATTGCAAGACTTTGCGACCGTGTAGTAGTCATGTATGGTGGTAAGATCGTAGAGAAGGCTCCGATTAATGAGTTATTCTATGAGACGGCCCATCCTTATACGAAGGGACTGATGGATTCCATTGCACGACTGGATACCGAAAAGGGAGAAAAATTAAAACCTATCGAGGGAACACCTCCGGATCTGTTTTCTCCGCCGAAGGGATGTCCATTTGCTGCAAGATGTGAATATTGCATGGATGTATGCTTAGAAAATCCTCCGGAGCACTATATGGTTTCAGAGGAACATGAGACTTGCTGCTGGCTACAGCATGAGATGGCACCGGAAACAAGCCTTAAGAAAAAGGTACTAAGGAAAGGAGAGGTGTAAGATGGAACAGGTAAATGAAAAGCCTCTCGTACAGGTAAAGGATTTATGTAAATATTTTCATATCAGCCGTACTGCAACTTTAAAGGCGGTAGATCATGTAAGCTTTGATATCTACAGAGGAGAGACGGTAGGATTAGTTGGAGAGTCCGGTTGCGGAAAGTCCACCACCGGTCGTTGTTTGATCCGTCTTTATGATGCTACCGACGGACAAGTCATCTATGATGGACAGGATATTTCAAAGCTTGATAAGAAGGGAAAGAAGGAATTTTGTAATAAAGTACAGATGATCTTCCAGAACCCTTATGCATCCTTAAACCCCAGAATGACAGTTAAGGAAATCGTTGGGGAAGGCCTTAAACAGCGTGGTATGCCGGCAAAGGAAGCAGAGCAAAAAGTGCAGGAACTTCTTGCTACCGTAGGCTTAAATCATGATCATATGTCAAGATTTCCTCATGAGTTCTCCGGTGGACAAAAACAGAGAATCGGTATTGCAAGAGCCTTGTCTGTGGATCCTGAGTTTATTATTTGTGATGAGCCGATTTCAGCTTTGGACGTATCCATTCAGGCTCAGGTTATTAATATGCTTAAGGAACTTCAGCAGAGCAAGGGACTGACTTATTTATTTATTGCTCATGACTTAAGTGTGGTAAAATATATTTCGGACCGTGTGGTAGTTATGTACCTGGGAACAGTTGTTGAGACCGCAAAAACCGAGGAGCTTTATGAAAATCCGATGCATCCTTATACAAAGGCTTTGCTATCCGCAGTTCCGGAGGCAGATCCTGTAAAGGCAAAGGCTAATAAGCGAATTCCTATTGAGGGAGAGATCACTTCTCCTATTAACCCAAAAGAGGGATGTCGATTTGCAAGCCGTTGTCAGTATGCAACAGAGCGTTGCCATCAGGAGACACCTGTGGCCAGAGAGGTGAAGCCGGGACATATTGTGGCCTGCCACCTGGTAGAAAATGCATAATATACTGGGATTTTTTGATAGATAATGAATTATCCATAGGGAAATCTTTAGATAGAAAACGAATGGTTCATAGGGAAAACTTTTAAATAGGAATCATAGATAGGGTATGCATTGTCCATAAAGAATAGGGATATAAGAAGAAAAGAGGTATGGAATCATGAAGGCAGAATTTCATAAGGGAAACCGTGAGAGATTATATGAGAAACTTCCGGCAGGAGCGTTGGTTGTAATTTTTTCCGGAGAGGAGATTATAAAGACCAATGATGAGTATTATCCATTTTTTGCAGATCGAAGTTTCGTATATCTTACCGGTTTAGAGTGCAAGAAAGCGGTACTTATGGCGGCAAAGGACGGAGAGGGAAGCGTAAAAGAACAGATTTATATTTTACCTTCGGATCCTCATGCAGAGCGTTGGACCGGACGCAGAGTAAAACCTTATGAAGCGACAGAACAGTCAGGGGTAGAAGATGTGCGCTCAGTAGATAATTTTGAGACAGATTTTCGTAGACTGGCTTTCAGTGGAAATTATGGTTCCGTATACTTGGATCTTTATCGTATTGGAAGCAAAGAGTTGGATCGCCCGGCTCAGAGACTTGCAGATTACATCCAAAAACAGGTTCCATTTCTTTCTATAGGAAATGCCAATGTATTAATCAGAGAACTTCGGTTGATCAAGCAGCCTTGTGAGATTGAAGCCCTAAGGAAGGCCGAGGATATTACAAGAGACGGAATCCTGGCCATGATGAAGGCCTCCAAGCCCGGGATGTATGAATATCAGTATAAGGCAGAATTTGACAGAGCCTTAGGACAGTATGGACCTAAGGGACCTGGATTCCCGTCTATTATTTCTGCAGGAGAGAATAATTTCTGTATTCATTACTATAGCTATGAAGGACAGGCAAAGGATGGAGATATCATCTTAAATGATGTAGGTGCCCAGTGGGACAATCTTATCACAGATGTTTCCAGAGGATGGCCATGCAATGGTCGTTATACACCGAAACAGAAACTGTTATTCGACTGTGCCCTGGCAACATCAAATCATATGTTTGAGATTATCCGCCCGGGAATGAAGATGGCAGACGTGGATGCCACTATTCGCAGGTATAATTACGAACGCTTAAAGGATGCAGGGGTTCTGTCCTCCTATGAGGAGATCGGAACTTACATGTGGCATGCAGGAGCCCACCATATCGGATACGATGTGCATGATGTAGTAAAAACACCGGAGACCATTGCACCCGGAATGGTATTTTGCATCGATGTGGGAATTTATCACGAAGAGTGGGGCATCGGATTCCGTTTGGAGGATAACTGCCTGGTGACAGAAGATGGATGTGAAAATCTCTCAGGAAATATTCCCAGAACGACAGAGGATATCGAAGCGTTTATGAATTAACTACAGGTTGACTCTTGACAGAAAAAAATATTTTTAGTACACTTTCCGTGTTCGTCGGAGGGTGAATTGTACGAAGGATACATAAGCTGGATAAGATGACAGATTGAAATATCTGTTTCTTATCCGGCTTTTTTATTGGTATTTAAATAGGCGTTTTGCAAACGCCTATGGTATTTGAAGAAAGAGAGGAGATTGGTATGAAGCAGGAGATGTCATTTACTGAGGGAAGGATCATGAGATCGTTAATCTTGTTTGCGGGACCGGTACTGTTTGCTTTGTTTTTGCAAGCTATGTATGGTGCGGTGGATCTTTTGGTGGTGGGTAAGTTTGCGACCTCTGCAGATGTTTCTGCAGTATCTACAGGATCTCAGATTATGCAAACGCTTACCAGTCTGGTTAGTAGTTTGGCTATGGGAACTACTATTTTACTGGGGCAGCAGATTGGAAGTGGAAAGAAGGAAGAGGGTGGAAAAACAGTAGGAACAGCCATTATGATGTTTGGGATTCTTGCCTGCATTGTAAGTATTTTATTGTGTTTTTTTGCACCTCAAATTAGTGGGATCATGCATGCCCCGGAGGAAGCTTTTCAAAAAACCGTAGGGTATGTTCGAATTTGTGGCGGCGGCATGCTTGTAATCGTAGCTTATAATCTTATTGGATGTATTTTTCGCGGAATCGGAGATTCAAGAACTCCCCTTTTAACGGTAGGAATCGCTTGCGGTTGTAATATTGTCGGAGACCTTGTTTTGTGTGGAACTTTTGCTATGGGCACCAGTGGAGCTGCTATAGCAACAGTATTTGCCCAGGTCGTCAGCGTGGTGGTGTCATTAGGAATTATAGGGAAAAAAGAATTGCCTTTTGCATTTGGAAGAGAGCATCTAAAAATCCATGGCTCATATTTAAAGAAAATGATCGGACTTGGAGTTCCGATTGCATTGCAAGATCTGCTGGTGAGCGTATCCTTTCTAATTATCCTTGCCATTGTAAACTCTATGGGAATTATTGCCTCTGCAGGAGTTGGGGTAGCAGAAAAAGTATGTGCCTTTATTATGTTGATTTCCATATCTTTTATGCAATCTATGGCGGCCTTTGTGGCTCAAAATTATGGAGCAGGAAAAATGGAACGAGGAAGGAAGGCATTGTTTGGGGGAATTGCACTTTCCTTCTCTATAGGAGTGGTCATGTTTTTTATAACATTTTTTGGAGGAGATTATATGGCAGGAATCTTTTCCTCTGATTCAGAAGTTGTTGCTGCCGCCGCAGACTATCTGAAAGCCTATGCTATTGATTGTATGTTTACAGCAGTGTTTTTCTGCTTTACCGGATTTTATAATGGAATTGGGTTGACGAAATTTGTTATGATTCAGGGAATTATAGGAGCTTTTGGAGTTCGTGTTCCGGTTTCTTATTTTATGAGCAGATTGCCGGAAACATCTCTTTTTAAAATTGGTTTGGCCACCCCATTATCCTCTATGTTGCAGTTACTATTGTGCATTGCCTGCTATATTGTGATAATAAAGAAAGAAAAAGATAAGAAATCATTGTAGGCACTTGTTGAAAGGTTTTAAGTGCTTGCTATTTGTTTTTTTATAGACTAGAATTATCTCTAGAAAATAAAAAAGAGCTCTATTTCACATCATTTTGTGTGAAATAGGAGAGAGCATTTGAGAAAATGTCTCAGAAAAGGAGGAAATCATGGCAACTAATAAGTATGCAGGAACACAGACAGAAAAAAATTTACAGGAAGCTTTTGCAGGTGAATCTCAGGCAAGAAATAAGTATACCTACTTTGCATCAGTGGCTAAGAAGGAAGGATACGAGCAAATGTCCGCTTTGTTCTTAAAGACTGCTGATAATGAGAAAGAGCATGCAAAAATGTGGTTCAAGGAGTTAGCTGGAATCGGTGATACTAAGGCAAACCTTGCGGCAGCAGCTGAGGGAGAAAATTATGAGTGGACCGACATGTATGAAGGATTTGCAAAGACTGCAGAGGAAGAAGGATTCCCTGAGCTTGCAGCAAAATTCAGAGCAGTAGGTGAGATTGAGAAGCATCATGAGGAGAGATATCGTGCACTTCTTAAGAATATAGAGACTGCTCAGGTATTCGAGAAAAGTGAAGTGAAAGTTTGGGAGTGCCGTAACTGTGGACATATTGTAGTAGGAACAAAGGCACCGGAGGTCTGTCCGGTTTGTGCGCATCCACAGAGCTATTTTGAAGTTCATGAAGAAAATTACTAAAAATTAAAAAAGTTATAAAAATTATTATCCCTCTTAGTTGTCTCTTCGTATAACCTTATGTAAAGAAAAGTTGTTACAATAAAATGAGAGCAACAGATGAAAGAGAGGATATGAATATGAAAAAATCTTTAAGAAAACTAGCACTGATGATTGCAATGATGATGGCAGCATGTTTTTTGCTTGTGGGATGTTCAAAGGAGAAAACTATTCTTATTAAATTAGATGGAATCGGAGAGTACACTTTGGTGGATTATCCGGAAGGAGTTACCGGTGGTGTGACAGATGATGGTGTGACCGTTACTCTTGAAAAAGAGGGGGAATATGCTTTGGACTTCCAGAATGATGATGGAAAAGAGTATACAGTGACTTTGACTTATGACAAAAATGGCGTATCAGGAGTATGCGATAGCGAAGATATTACTGCGTTGCAGCTTTCTGCATACTAATTTTTATAAATAAGTGAAAGAAAGGGCTGCCGCTTCGTATAGCGGCAGCCCTTTCTTTGAGCCAGAATATTGCACGAACTGAAGTTTATTCTGGTGTATTTGGCATATTTTGTTTCTTCTTTCCTTTGAAAATTGCAACCAGAGCCAGCACTGCATTGATGAGACACCATCCAGCCCAGATCATAAGGTCTGAGTAGCTTCCATGTCCGGCAAAGCCCATAATTGCAGCTAGTCCAAAGAGGATGATGAGTGCAATATTTCCGCCATTTTTCGCAGAACCTCTGGAAGCTATGGAGACGATTCCTCCGGCCAGCATAAGGATAGCTACGAAAAGTCCTGCGGATCCGGATACTTCTCCGGACTCTTCTAAGGTGTTAGCGATGCCGGCTGCACAAGATTGAAAAGTTACAAATATAAATAAAATAATTGAGATAATTCCGGAAACTAATTTCCAAGTTTTCATGATGGATCCTCCTAAAAATAAGTAAAACTATGTTGCTATAATTGGAATGTCTTAGAATGTGATCTCAATTGGATCGCTGTCTAAAATTGCATCCCAGGATTCTGTATTAAAGACATGGAATGATAAATTAACATTGGTGATATCTGTGATTCCATTGCTT
>CAVKOU010000035.1:0-23246 GCA_963658085.1 bacterium | reverse complement strand
AGCTAAAAATTTTCTTTTTTTCATAAGCTTTTACCTCGTATGCTTTTAGTCTTGCGAACCGCTGGTTCGCATAGGTTCCATTCCTCGCGCCTTTAACAGGCTGTTGACGTCGATGATACTTCCCGGACGTTCATTGAAAATAATCATAAGTAGGGCATCCCGGGGAATCTTTGGATAGAGCTCCGGTAATCCATATTTATGAAGTGCTCGCTGGGTCTCGCTTAAAGTAAGCTCGCCGGCATAACAAATGCGAAGAATAATGTCTCTTTGTCTGGTGTGTTTCTCCCCGGATAATAACTTATAGCCGTATCGCTCAGGGATATCCGCCTTTAGAAAAACGGTCTGTTGAGAGATTCCCTTTTCGGCCAGGAGATTTTTTATATATCCGGAAAATGGAAAGTCCTCGTTCACCAGGCTGCCTTTGTTTGTATTGCAATAGGATTCAAAATCTGATAAATGAGTCTTGCCTAAAATTTGATTTAATTCATAGGTACTTTTTTCTTTCATAGCTTCTCCTGTTTGGTATAATGAATGAAGTAACACCATTGAAAGGACTTACACAACGTGGAATTATCGAGTCAATTGGCATTGTCTTACTACAAGATGATTGCAACCATCAATAAAGAGCATAAGATATATTTGGTTCAGCATCAAGAGACCGGGAAAATATATATCAAGAAAATCTTAGATGTCTATCATCCGGATATCTATCATATGCTGAGAGAACACCCTGTTATGGGAACTCCAAAAATTATAGAATGCCACGAGATTGAAGGAAAGCTTCATCTTATAGAGGAGTATATCTCTGGTACAACTCTGCAGGAAAAAATCGATGCAGGAGGTGTTTTTAGCAGAGATATCTTAAACTATATGATAGATCTTTGTCAGATCCTTCTGAAGCTTCATAACCTACGTCCGGCGGTGATCCACAGAGATATCAAACCTTCCAATATCATGATCACCAGCTATAATAAAGCAGTGCTTTTAGATTTCAATGCAGCGAAGGAGTATTCTGTTAACCAACGAGAGGATACCATGCTTCTTGGTACTAAGGGCTATGCTGCTCCGGAGCAGTATGGATTTGGTGCATCCTCTCCCCAGACGGATATCTATGCCTTGGGAGTAGTTCTGAAAGAACTTTTATTTGCTTGTCATAACGATGCAAGAAACTTACATAGGATAGCAGATAGGTGTACCCAGTTGGATCCGGAGAATCGCTATCAGTCCGTGTACGAACTGATGCAGGATTTCCTGAATACAATGAATCTTCCTGATTCAGCTAATCCTTGCAATTCTTCCATAAAAGGAGAACCTAAGAAGAATTATTCGGAAAAAAGACTTCCGGGATTTCGAAGTCACACCCTGTGGAAAGAGTTCCTGGCTTCCTTCGGGTATTTCACAATATGCTATCTTAGCCTTACTGTGGAAGTGAGGGATACCTGCGGTGCAGCTTTGTGGTTCGAGCGAATATGTATCTTGCTTATTATGCTGCTGTGGGTCTTTATCTGCTGTAATTACAGGAACGTACAAAATCTGATTCCCTTGTGCAGGAGCCGCTATCGAATTCTGCGATATCTAGGAATCTCATGCATCTGTTTTGTAGTACTGTTCGTAATTGTCATGACATTTACTGCCATTGAATCTCTTGTTTTTCACGTTGTGTGATGAGTATAGCATGTTATCTGAAAGTTCGTTGCCACCGTAGAGGTGGCAATTTCTGCTTTTGTCAAAAAAAGCAGTTTGAACGGAGAAAATATAGATTTTTTTAGAGTTATATGATAAACTAACCATGCTTAGTTTCGTTGTAAGGATTATTATTTGTTTGTGGCAGAGAAGCTAAGATTCTATAACATTTATCGCAAAACAGGAAAATTGTATTATATTTATAATAAGAATAACAAGGAGAAATCATGACAATCGAAAGCTGTTATAATAAATTAGGTGGAGATTATAAAGGTGTATTGGGAAGACTGGGAAGCGATGCATTAGTGCAAAGATTTCTTATCCGATTTTTAAGCGATACCAGTTTTGAAGATTTAAAATCAGGAATTGAAGTTCAGGATGGAGAGAAAGCATTTCGTGGAGCGCATACCTTAAAAGGCGTCTGCATGAACTTGGCATTTGATGATCTTTTCGTTGTAAGCAATGATCTTACAGAGTATCTTAGAGGTGGCGAGTTTAGAGAAGGCTATAAGGAGCTTTTTGAGAAGGTGGAAGCAGAGTATAAAAAGACTGTAGATGCCATTGAAGAGTTTTCGAAAAATTTATAATTGAAAAGCTATTTGAATATTATACAAAGAGGAAGTCTCAACTAAAAAAAGTTGAGGCTTCTTTTTTGTATTTCTTTTTGAACTGGTTTTGCGTGCTAGATGCGTGCTAGCGAAAATAAGTTGTGCAAAAATAACAATAACACAAACCATGAATTGTGGACTTTGCGGGATTTTAAAAAGAATCCTATTTCCTGTTGCACACTTTTGACACGTGTGCTAATATACAGCTATCAAATAAAACACACAATAAAGCACGCGAAAACAAAATAACACGCAAGAAGAAATCCAGGAGGATGAGAAAAATGAAATATGTAGAATTTGATCAGTCAAGACCTATGGACCTGATTTTACTTGGCAGAGTGGCTATCGATTTTAACCCTGCGTATAACGATCAGGTAAAGGAAGAATTCAAACCATTAAAGGATGTTCATCATTTTGAAAAGTTTGTTGGTGGCTCTCCTGCAAACATCGCGGTAGGTGTTACCAGACACGGATTAAAAGCAGGATTCTTAGGAAAGGTATCTGACGATCAGTTCGGGGATTATGTTACAGAATATTTTGATAAACAGGGAATCGATACCTCCCACATCACCAGATGTACCAACGGTGAAAAGTTAGGACTTACCTTTACAGAGATGTTGTCAGAAAAAGAAAGTCATATTCTGATGTATAGAAATTGCATCGCAGATCTGCAACTTCATGTAGATGATATTGATGAGGAGTATATCAAACAGTCTAAGGCCATCCTCATCTCCGGAACAGCCTTAGCAGAGAGTCCATCCAGAGAGGCGGCTATTAAGGCAGTAATGCTTGCAAAGAAGAATGATACCAAGATTATTTTTGATATCGATTATAGAGAGTACAACTGGAAGAACATGGATGAGATTTCTATTTACTACTCCATCGTAGCAAAGGAAGCCGATATTATCATGGGATCCAGAGAAGAATTTGACCTGACAGAAAAGCTTATTAAAGAAGGCATGACCGATGAGGAGAGCGCCAGCTTATGGCAGGGCTATCATGCAAAGATTGTAGTGATCAAACATGGTATGAAAGGTTCTACCGCATACACCTGTGACGGCCAGAAATTCAGTATCAAGCCATTCCCGGTAGAGGCCAGAAAGGGATTCGGTGGTGGAGACGGATATGGTTCCGGATTCTTATATGGATTGTATCAGGGCTGGGAAGTTATTGATTGCCTGGAATTTGGTTCTGCGGAAGCATCTATGATGGTAAGAAGCAATAACTGTTCCGATTCCCTTCCGGGACCTGAGGCAGTACATGCATTTATTAAAGAAGAAAAAGAAAAATTCGGCGAGATGATCGCAAGAGTCTAAAACATTGGGAGGAAGGAAGATCATGACAAAGACAATCCGTATGACAGTTGCACAGGCAATTGTGAAATTTCTTGATAATCAGTATGTGTCTATGGATGGAGAGGAAACCAAATTTGTAGAAGGATTCTTCACTATTTTCGGACATGGAATCGCAGTTGGACTTGGAGAGGCTCTAGATACAGATCCGGGACAGTTAAGAGTATTGCAGGGAAGAAATGAGCAGGGAATGTGCCACGCAGCCATCGCATTTGCAAAGCAAAACAACCGTAAGAAAATCATTCCTTGTGCTTCCTCTGTAGGACCCGGAGCAGCAAATATGGTAACAGCCTGCGCGACAGCAACGGTAAATAATATTCCACTCTTGGTTTTTCCGGCTGACACATTTGCTTCCAGACAGCCAGATCCGGTACTTCAGCAGTTAGAGCAGAGCAATAGCCTTGCAACTACTACCAATGATGCTTTTAAGCCGGTATGTAAATACTGGGATCGAATTACAAGACCGGAGATGATTATGACAGCTCTTATCAGTGCCATGAGAGTATTGACAGACCCGGCAGAGACAGGAGCCTGCTGCATTGGCCTTTGCCAGGATGTAGAGGGAGAGTCCTACGATTTTCCGGAATATTTCTTTAAGAAACGAGTACACAGAATTACAAGACCTGTGGCAGTGGAAGAAGAATTAGAAGACCTTGCAAAGATTATCGGAGAGGCAAAGAAACCTTTGGTTATCGTAGGCGGTGGTGTTCGCTATTCAGAAGCCGGTGAGACTGTTGAAAAATTCTGTGAAGAATTCAAGATTCCTTTCGGAGAGAGTCAGGCTGGAAAAAGTGCTTGTAAATCAAGTCATCCGTACTGCTTAGGCGGAATCGGAGTTACAGGAACTTACGCTTCCAACATTATTGCAAAGGATGCAGATGTTGTAATCGCTATTGGTTCCAGAATGTCAGACTTTACCACAAGCTCCAAGCGTTTGTTTAAGAACCCGGATGTACAATTTGTAACCATCAACAACTGCAGATTCCACGCGTACAAGATGGATGCTGTAAAGGCTGTGGGAGATGCAAAGGTTACCATCGAAGCTCTTGCAGAAAAGCTTCGGGCGAAGGGATATGTATCTACATACAACGGAGAGATTGAAGAAGCCAAGAAAGTATGGGATGAAGAAATGGTCCGCCTTTCCGGCATTGAATATACAGGAGATGATTTTGAGCCGATTATCAAGGCAAGAGATCCAAGAACCATTCCTGAGTTTGTAAAGATGACCGATGGAAGGATTACTCAGACCGCAGCTTTGGCGGCCATCCGCAGAGTCATTGATGAGGATGCAACTATTATCACAGCCGGTGGTTCTCTTCCAAGCTGTATGCAGAGAATGTGGACCACAGATAAACGTGGCGGTTATCATGCAGAATATGGATATTCCTGCATGGGATATGAAGTGGCAGCAACCCTGGGAGTGAAATTTGCAGAGCCGGATAACGAAGTTTACTGTGTCGTTGGAGATTCCAGCTTCCAGATGCTTCACAGTGAGATCATGACCATTATGCAGGAGAGACAGAAGGTGAATATTCTGATTTTTGATAACTGCGGATTTGGATGTATCAACAACCTGGAAATGAACCACGGTATTGGAAGCATTGCTACAGAGTTCCGTTACACCGATGGTAAGAAGCCATGCGGAGATCTAATCCCTGTAGATTATGCAAAGGTAGGCGAGGGATATGGACTTAAAACCTACACTTGCAAAACTATCGCCGAGTTAGAAGCAGCCCTTGAGGATGCAAAGAAACAGGATGTGGCTTGCTTATTTGATTTAAAGGTAATTCCAAAAACCATGACCGATGGATATGAGTCCTGGTGGAATGTAGGAATTGCGACTACTTCATCCAAGGAATCTGTAAGAGAGGCATGTGAAGGCGTCTTAGAGGGAAGAAGAGAAGCAAGAGATTATTAAAGAGAATAGATACAGATTAGAGATAGAATTGAAATAGAGTTCACATAGATTTAGGAGGCGTATGACTGTGAGTAAGGTATTTGGTTATCCGGAATTTGATGAAAATGGAGAAATGATTCTTACCACTTATGATAATGATTACAAGGCGATGATGATGGATATTCGTGTATATCGCATGAAAGCCGGAGAGAAAAGAAGCTTTGTGAGACAGGGAGAGGAGATTGCAGTACTCCTTCTCTCAGGAAAGATCACCTATACATGGGGAAATGAGGAGGCGACTGTCAGCAGAAAAGATGTATTTACAGAAGGCCCTTGGGCGCTTCACGTAAGCGGTGGAAAAGAGATTGCTGTAACAGCACTGGAAGATGCAGAGATTCTTGTACAGTGTACCCATAATGATAAAACATTTGCCGGCAAATTATATGCACCGGAGGATGCACCTTGGGGATATTCCAGCGTAGGAAAGTTCGGAAATGTGGCAAAGCGCAGAGTCAATACCATATTCGATCACGACATTTGTCCGGAATCCAACATGGTACTGGGAGAGGTATTAAACGACCGAGGAAACTGGTCCGGATACCTTCCGCACAGACATCCACAGCCGGAGACTTATTTGTTCAAATTCGACAGACCGGAAGGGTTTGGAGCCAGCTTCGTTGGAGATCAGGTATTTAAAAGCGTAGACAACAGCTTTTCGGCTATTCCGGGAGGAGAGCTTCATCCACAGGCAGTGGCACCGGGATTTCAGATGTACACCTGTTGGATGATCCGCCACATCGATGGAAATCCGTGGCTTCAGACAGACCGGTGTGAGGATGAAAGATACGTATGGATGCATGATGCACAATTCTAAATAAATGTAACTACATTCGCAGAACGCAGTTTTGCATAGCTCTGAATAGTTATAAAAAGATATACAAAGGCACATTTGATAATAACGATAACAGCCGGATAAAAAATAGTTTTATCAGTAAGGCGTAAAGATAGAGAAAAGGAGTAGATCACTATGGCAAGAGAATTTATTGTACCGGGACAGATGATTTCCGGATCAGGAGCACTTGATATGGCCCAGGAAACCTTGGGAAACCTTGGAAAGAAGGCAATGATCGTAACAGATAAGGTTATGATCGACCTTGGAAATTGTGCAAAGGTAGAAAATGCATTAAAAAGCCAGGGTGTCGAATATGCGATCTATTCTGAAATCGCAGGAGAGCCGACAGATGTCATGATTGAAAAAGGTCTGGCACTGTATAAAGAAGAAGGCTGTGATTTCCTGGTAGCCCTAGGTGGCGGAAGCCCTATCGATTCTATGAAGGCTATTGGATCTTTGGTGGAAAATGGCGGAAGTATATCTGATTATATGGGAAAAGTCATTGATGTAAAGATGCCGCCAATGGTAGCCATTCCAACGACAGCAGGAACCGGCTCAGAGGCTACACAGTTTACGATTATTACAGATACAAAGAAAGACATTAAGATGCTGCTGAAAGGAAAAGTGCTAATACCTTCATTAGCTATCATTGACCCTCAATTCACTATGACAGCACCTCCGAAAATAACAGCAGCAACCGGGCTTGATGCATTGTGCCATGCAGTAGAAGCCTATACATCCAGAAAAGCCCAGACATTATCTGACACATTTGCCCTGTCAGCTGTAAAGAGAATTTTCAAATTCCTTCCGGTGGCTTTCCATGATGGAAAGAATGAGGAAGCGAGAGTACAGATGTCTGTGGCAGCTCTGGAAGCAGGAATCGCATTTAACAACTCATCCGTAACTTTGATCCATGGTATGAGTCGCCCAATCGGAGCATTGTTCCATGTAGCCCATGGACTTTCCAATGCTATGTTAATGAAAGAGTGTTTAAGCTTCGCTTTAGAGGGAGCTTATGATCGCTTCGCTGATCTTGGAAGAGCCATTGAAGTGGCTACTGCAAAAGATTCCGATGAGGAAGCCAGCAAGAAATTCTTAAATGCAGTGGTAGCTCTTACAGAAGAACTAGAGACCCCAACTTTAGAAGAGTTTGGAATCAACAAAGAGAAATTCTTTGAAGTTATCGAGAAGATGGCATATGACGCAATGGACAGTGGAAGTCCACAGAACACCCAAAGAGACATTACTCAGGCGGATGTGGAGCAGATGTACAGAAATCTGTGGTAGCATTTGATAAGCAAAGAGAGGTAGTAATATGGCGATATTTACAGGCGCAGGGGTGGCAATCGTCACACCCTTTAAGGAAGACCGGTCGGTGGATTATGACCGCCTTGACGAATTGATAGATTTCCATTGTGAAAATGGAACCGACAGCATTGTAATCTGTGGAACCTCCGGTGAGGCAGCAACTTTGTCGGAACGGGAACACATGGAATGTGTGAAATTTACAGTAGAAAGAACAAAGGGAAGGATTCCTGTCATTGCAGGAACCGGATCAAACTGCACAAGGACTGCTATGGAATTATCCAAAGAGGCAGCAGGATATGGTGTGGATGGTGTCTTAGTAGTGACACCCTACTATAACAAAGCAACACAGAAAGGCATGATTGCACATTTTACTCAGGTAGCGGAGGCTGCTAAGGTGCCGGTGGTACTTTATAACATTCCCGGAAGAACCGGTTGTAAGATGGAGGCCGAGACGGTGGCTCATCTTGTAAATCATGTGGATAACATTGTGGCCATCAAGGAAGCAAGTGGAGATTTCTCCAATATTGTAAAGATGATGGAGTTAACCGATGGAAAATTAGATCTTTATTCCGGAAATGATGATCAGATTGTGCCACTCATGTCATTAGGAGGCAAGGGAGTGATCTCTGTGCTGTCCAATGTGGCACCGAGAGAGGCTCATGACATCTGTCAGTTATATCTGGATGGAAAGGTACAAGAAAGCCTGGCTCTTCAGTTAAAGGCCTTGCCTCTTATCAATGCGTTATTCTCAGAGGTAAATCCTATCCCTGTAAAGAAGGCGGTAGAACTTATGGGACTTTGCGGTGGAACCGTAAGAGCACCACTTACAGAGTTAGAACCTGAACACACAGAACTTTTGAAAAATGAGATGAAAAAGTTTGGACTACTGTAGGCGAAAGCTTACCGCACTGTCCATATAGAGGAGACAAAAATGGCATTGGTTACAATGAAAAAATTATTGGAGGATGCAAGAAATAATGGCAGAGGTGTAGGAGCCTTCAGTGTGGGAAATATGGAGATGGTAAAAGGTGCTATCCAGGCAGCAGAAGAACTAGAGACTCCTATTATTTTGCAAATTGCAGAAGTGAGACTAAAGCACTCTCCACTGGGACTTATGGGACCTATGATGCTACAGGCTGCAAGGGAAGCTAGGGTTGACGTGGCAGTACATTTGGATCATGGCCTTACCTTAGAAACCGTAGAAAAAGCCTTGGAACTTGGATTTACATCTGTTATGTTCGACAGCTCCACCTATTCATTTAAAGAAAATATGGAACGCACCAAAGCAGTGGTGGAACTTGCTAAGAAATACGGTGCAACCGTGGAAGCGGAGCTTGGTCTGGTAGGTGGAAGCGAAGATGGCAGCGAGGATCATGGAATTCGATGTACAAATCCTGAAGATGCAAAGGTCTTTGTAGAAAATACCGGCATCGATGCCCTGGCAGTAGCTATTGGAAATGCCCATGGCAATTATCCGGTGGCACCAAAGCTTGCCTTTGATGTATTAGAGGAGATTCATAATAAGACAGGAATTCCTTTGGTACTTCACGGAGGAAGCGGCATTACAGATGCAGATTTCAGAAAGGCCATTGAACTTGGAATTGTAAAAGTAAATATTGCAACTGCAAGCTTTAACCGTTTGACCAAACATGCGGAAGATTATTTGAAGTCTGAGGGAGCACATAATTATTTTGATTTGAATGTGGCTATGGTTCAGGGAACTTATGAGAATGTAAGACATCACATCGAAGTATTTAACTGTGAAAAGCCGTTGGATCAGGTAAAAGCATAAAGAGAAACGATATATAAAAAGAAAAGTTATATAAAGAAAAATTATATTGAGAAAAATCATTTGCCCCGGTGGCTGATTTTTATATAAACAAAGGGTTTGAAAACAAAAGAAAGAGAGAAGAAAACATGAGCGAAATTAAGAAAATGGGTTATTGTGTAAACGGTGAGTGGAAAGAGTCAAAGACAGAGAAGTACATGGATGTAACAGATTCCAGTACAGGAGAGGTAATCGCACAGGTTCCTTGCTGTACCGCAGAGGAAGTAGATGAGGCGATTGCTTCTGCTCAGGCAGCATTTCCTGCTTGGTCTAAGCTTTCCCTGGCAAAGAGACAGCAGTATATGTTCAAGTGGAGAGACGTTTTATACGCTCACAAAGAAGAATTAGCAGTTCTTTGTGCAAAGGAACTTGGAAAGAACATTAAAGAGGCTAGAGGAGATGTGCAGAAAGCCATCGAGCCTACAGAGGAAGCTTGTGCACTTCCGGCTATGATTCAGGGAGATGCAGCAATGCAGGTAACAACTAATTATGATACTGCTACTTACAGATTTCCGTTAGGAGTAACTGCCGGTATCGTTCCGATGAACTTCCCTGCAATGATTCCTTGGGGATGGATGGTTCCTCTTTCCATCGCTTGTGGAAATACGGTTGTATTAAAGGCAAGTTCTCAGACACCACTGACAGCTATGAGAATTATGGAACTTTTCTATACAGAAGGCGGATTTCCAAAGGGCGTTGTAAACTTAGTAACTTGCAGCCGTGTGGAAGCAGATATTCTTCTTACCGATGAGAGAGTAAAGGCTGTTACTTTCGTAGGAACTACAGGAGTAGGAAAACAGGTATACTCTAAGGCGGCAGAGCATGGAAAACGTGTACAGGCTCAGACAGAGGCAAAGAACCATGCATTAGTATTAGAAGATTGCAACCTGGAAGCAACTGTAAATGCTATCATTAATTCTACTTACGGTTGTGCAGGTATGAGATGTATGGCACTTCCGGTAGTATGCGTACAGGAAAGCATTGCAGATGATTTTGTAGCACTTCTTAAGAAGAAAGCAGAGGCTATGAAAATCGGATGTGCATACGATGAGGATACAGATTTAGGACCTGTAGTAAATGCAGGACATAAGGCAAAGATTTGTGACTGGATCCAGAAGGGTATCGATGAGGGCGCAGAGCTTGTATTAGACGGAAGAGATGTAAATGTTCCCGGATATGAAAATGGATTCTTTGTTGGACCTACAATCTTAGATCACGTAAAACCGGGAATGACTGTAGGAGACAGAGAGATCTTTGGACCGGTAACCTGCATCAAGCGTGTGAAAGATTATGAGGAAGGAATTGCTATCATGAATGCAAATCCATTTGCAAATGGTTCTTGTATCTTCACACAGAGCGGATACTACAGCCGTAAGTTTGCTATGGATACCGATGGAGGAATGGTAGGAATCAACGTAGGAATTCCGGTACCAACCGCATACTTCCCATTCTCAGGAAATAAAGATTCCTTCTTTGGAGATCTTCATGTATTGGGAAGAGATGGATATCGCTTCTTTACAAGAGCAAAGACTGTAACAACACATTGGTTTGATGAGAATGCCGGAGCTAGAAAAGTTGGTACTTGGGAAGGTAGTACAGAGGCTTAGTTTCGCAAATACCTAATATATAATAAAAAGCACGCAGGAGTTTATTGCGTGCTTTTTTTAATAATTGATGGTATAATATAGGAAATATAAATGTTATCTAAGTGAGGTATGTGGGTATGGCGGTTACGATTCAACAGATTGCGGAAAGAGCTGGTGTTTCCAGAGGAACTGTGGATAGAGCTCTGAATAATAGGGGGCGGATTAATCCTGAGGTGGCGGAGATGGTGAAACGCACCGCCCAGGAGATGGGTTATGTTCATAAGGCCAGAAAGCGGCAGAAAACTCCTGGAGGAAAGAAAAAGATTGGCATTGTTACCCAGCTTTCCGGATCTTCTTTTATGCTGGAAGTTAAGAGGGGAATCCAGACAGGAAAGAAGGAGCTGGAGGATCTTGGGATCGAGGTTTTGGTGAAAGAGAATACTTCTGTTCATGAGGAAGAACAGCTGCGTGCCATTGATGAGCTGGTAAAAGAGGGAATCCAGGGGCTGGCCCTGATGCCGGTGGATTCTGAAGCGATCAGAGAGAAGTTAAACTGGCTGGTAAATGAGAAGAATATTTCTGTTGTTACTTTTAACTCAGATATTGTAGGAACAAAACGTTGTTGCTTTGTTGGTATGGATAACAAGCTTAGTGGTCAGACAGCGGCAGGTCTCTTTGGGATGATGACCAGAGGTGTGGGGAAAATCTTGGTAATTACGGGATATTTCAGTAGCATGCTAAATAATTCCCGTGTAGATGGTTTCGTGGAGGAAATCAAAAAAATTTCTCCAAAGCTTGAAGTTGCCGGAGTCCAGGGAAGTTTTAACAATACAGAGGAAGTCAGAAAGATTATTGAAAATGCCATGATGAGCATCTCCGGAATTAACGGAATTTTCGTGGTATCCGGTGGGCAGGAAGGAATTGTGGAAGCTTTCAAAAATCTTGGGGTGGAGCAACGTCCTTACGTGGTGATCTATGATCAGACAAAAAAGAATGAAAAATTGTTAAAAGACAATGTAGCAGATTTCCTTATCGATCAGAATGGATTTGAGCAGGGATACAGACCCCAAAGAATCCTTGCAGACATTTTGCTAAACGAAAATTATCCGGAAAAAGAATTTTTTTATACCGGTATTGATATTAAGAACAAGTATAACCTTTAAAGGGGAAACAGAAGCATGAGAGGAAGGAAAGCGAAGAATAAGTTAGGAGTTCTGGTGATTCTTGCAAGTATTTTGTGCAGTGGATGTGCAGGCTCGGCTTCCTATGAGAAACAGGAAGACCGGTATGTGGTAGGGGTTGTAATTAAATCCAATACCAGTGAGTATTGGATGTCTGTATGCTCCGGTATGGAGAATGCCGCAGCAAAATATGATATGGACGTAATCACCCTTTCCCCGGACTCAGAAGTGGATCTTAAGGTTCAGGAAAAACAGGTGGAAAAATTGATTCATCAGAACGTGGATGCCCTGGCTATCGCCCCTATTGATTCTTATACGATTCCAGACTATTTACAGGAAATTAAGGAAGGACAGATTGCGGCTGTAAATTTTGACAATGGCATGGAGAATTCAGACCTTCCTTACATTGGAATTAATAATTATAAGGCGGGTTACGAGCTTGGTAAAGAACTGGCAGAGGCTCTGGAGCATAAAGGTCAGGTAGGAATTGTCTCCGGAAATCTAGACCAAAAAGGCCACCGAGAGCGTGTGGAAGGATTTAAGGACTATATGGAGTCAGAAGTCAATATGGAAGTACAATTTGTGGAGAGTGGTTATGCTAATATGCAGATGTCGGAACAGAAGGTCAGAGACCTTATGGAGCAATATCCGGAAATTCGTGGCATTATGGCCACCAGCGCAGTTACAGCTATGGGTTTGGTGGATGAACTAAAAGATACAGGAATCAAGATCGTGGCCTTTGATGAGCAGGAAGACTCTCTAAAGGCGGTGGAGGATGGACAGATCACAGCCTTGGCAGCCCAGTCCGGCTATGAGATTGGTTACGAGACGATTCACTATCTGGAAAAGCTTCGAAGTGGAGAAGACTTAGAGAAAAATTATTATCTGGAGGCTGAAATACTGACGAAGGAGAATGTAAAGGAGTATACAAAAAAAGATGAAAGTCAGAAGTATAAGGAGTAAAGTCCTGATCGCTATCACCGGGATCACACTGCTTACGGCACTGGCTATGGCTTTTATATTTTATGGAAGGTCCTCCCGGATGATTGAGGAAAATTATGTAACGGTTCTTAGTCAACGGATTCGATTGCTTACGGATACCCTGGATGACATGCTAAAAAACGTATGTAATATTAATATTAAGGCCTCCTGTGATAGCGAGATCACGGATCAGCTTAAGGCATATTTGCAGGATCAGGATGAGAATCGGTTAAGTGAAATTTCCGCAAGGCTTAGAACTTATGCCGAGATGAATCAGGAAATTTCCAGTATGTATCTGGTGATTCCGGAGGAAAAACAGGTGGTGACTTCTTTAGATTACCCCGTATATAAAAGTAAATTAGATGAGGAAAAGCTGAAGCAATTTGATGAACAGATAAAAGAAAACGAAGGCCCCTACATTATCGATGATCTGGCTCATGATAGTGGAAAACTGTTGCAATTTGCCGAGGAAGTGACAGCGGAGGATGGCAGAATTCTTGGCTATGTCTGTGTCAATATGGAAGAGCAGAATTTAAGCTATTCCTATATGGAAGATCCAGCCAACCAGGAACTTCAGGAGATGGAACTTATTGTAGGAGGAAAGATTATTGCAGGAAGAGAGCTGTCCCATATGGGAGAAAACTTTCCGGTAGAAAAATATGAAAGTTATCTTAACCATTCCGAATCCATAGGCACCGACGGGGAGATGATCTACATTTACTGTCAGGGAAGTTTTTCGGAGTGCGGAATTTTTGTAAGCGCAAAGCGAAGTGAGATCCTAACGGATTTAATAGCCATGCGTAAATATATTTGTGGTGTGACTGCAGCCCTGGGATTATTGGCAGTGCTTGCGGCGGCCTATATATCAAGGATTGTATATCGCCCTATCCAAAAACTTATGTCCACCATGAAGGATATAGCAGATGGAGATATGGATAGCAGGGCAGAGATTGTATCCAGAGATGAGATCGGTCTTGCAGCGGAGGAATTTAACCGGATGTTAGACCAAATCGAGAAACTGATCGTCCAGCTGATCCAGGAGGAAAAGAAGAAAAAGGACGCAGAATTAGAGGCCCTGCAATATCAGATTACTCCACATTTTATGTATAATACCTTAAATTCTATTAAATGCTATGCCATGATCCGGGAGGAGAAGGAGATTGCAACAGTCATTGGTGATTTTGTGGAATTACTTCAAACCTGTATCCGAAAAAAGGGTACCTTCCTAACGGTGGCGGAAGAAAAGCAGGTATTGGAAAATTATATTCATTTGCAGGAATTTCGAAATGGTGAGGTTTATCAGGTGACTTATGATATCGAGAGAGAAGCAGAGCAATGTCTGATTCCCAGATTGATCTTACAGCCTTTGGTGGAAAATGCCCTGATTCATGGATTGGATCTGAAAAATGACAGGAAGCATTTAAGCATCGAAGCCTATACGTTGGGATCCAGACTGTATTTAAAGGTGAAGGATAACGGAAGGGGAATGACGAAGGACCAGATCGAGGAGCTGTTAAACAACAAAGAGAAGAAGACAAAAGGTCTTACAGCCGTAGGAATACCTAATATTCAAGAGCGGTTGAAGTTATATTACGGATCACAGGCAAAGCTTTCTTTAAAGAGTAGCGAAGAAGGAACGGAGGCTGTAATCTTTCTGCCTGTGAATAGAAATGAGGATGATGAAGCATGAAAAAAGCATTATTAGCAGATGATGACTTTTTAGTACGAAGTTATCTGAAAATGTTGACATCTTGGGAGAGAGCGGGATTTGAGATCGTAGCAGATGTAAGAGATGGAGAGGAGGCTCTGGAAGCCTTAGAGAAGGAGTCGGTGGATTTGGTGGTGACAGATCTTGCCATGCCTCTCATGGATGGGATCGATCTTATAAAAGAAATTCGGAAAAAATATCCGGACATTTACGTAATCGTCCTAAGCTGTCATGATGAATTTGAGTATGTAAAAAAAGCCATGAAAGAGGGGGCAGATGAGTATGTGCTAAAGAATAGTCTTAGTGAGGAAAGTTTGTATACGGTGTTGGAGGCGGCCGGTAGCCACTTGGAAAATAGACGGCCGGAGGAAGACTCCGAAGACTCCCCGGAGGAGGCTTTCGATGGTTCTGATGAAAACCTGAATATGAATGAGAAATTCCTATTTTTTAATCAGATTCTGGCAGGAACCATGCCGGAAGAAGAGCGGGAAGAAAAAAGAATTCGGGCAGGGATTCGTGGAAAGTACAAAAACAGTGCGGTGATCGTCATCAAAAAAGAGGAGACGGAGCATACCGAGGATCCGCTGGAGGAAGCAAAAAAAGAGCAGGAAAGTCTTGAATTTTTCAAATCTATGCAGGAAAAATTGCAGGAGAGACTTACTGCATCCAAAGAAAATGTGGAACTGGTATATCTGGGAAACGGAACTTACTGCTGTTTCTTGGATTTGTCAGAGGAATACAAAAGCAGTGTAATGTATCAGAAACTAACCTGTGCTGCATCTAATTGCTATAAGATCTGCACAGAGGCAGATGAAAATTATAAAATCGGTGTCAGCAACATTTGCATCGGAATAGATGCCCTGCGTCAGGCCTATCAGCAGGCTAGAATGATGATTAAGTATAGCTTTTATGAGAAAGATGGAATTGCCTACTATGAGGTAGATAAGGTCATGGCCAAAGAGCTTCCGGAGGAAGCAAAAAAACTTTTAGAAGATGCAGAAGTCCTGCAAAAGAAAAAAGAAAAGAGTAAATTCCTTGTGCGGGCAGAGGAGACGGTGGAAGCCTTGAAAAAGCATCGCTGTGATAGCCAGCTGATCGAGCAGTGGATCAAGAAATTGGCACGCAGACTCCAGATAGAAAATGTAAAGGAAGAGGTGCATTTTACCTATATCGAAGAAGTGAAGGAAGCCTTGGAGTTGTTAGCGAAAGAGGCCTTTGAGGGCGAAAGACGGAAGCTTCCGGAGGATGTGAGCCCACCGGTTCAGATGGCGGCAGACTATGCGGCAAAGCATTATAGAGAGCCCATCGGACTTGGAGCGGCTGCAGAAGCGGCGGGAGTCAATATTAGCTATTTGAGTTATCTTTTTAGCCAGGAGATGGGGATCGGATTTAGCAATTATCTTATGAAGCTTCGCCTGGAGCATGCGAAGAAACTTCTTCGGGAGACCAATATGAAAATGTGGCAAGTGGCGGAGGAATCCGGGTTTAATGATTATCATTATTTTTCGAAGGTTTTTAAAAAGGAGGAGGGGATGAGTCCGGCGCATTACAGGAAGGATGCGACATAAATTGAGGAGGGTCGTTCCCTGCTTTGCTGTGTGCTCCAATAATTTGTGTTTTCCCATTCCTTGTGATAAGTGGTCATTGAAAAGCATTTTCCGTGCAATGTGACGGATCTTGCTAAAAATAAAAAGAGGATTGTCGTGTGAGCGGCAATTCTCTTTTTTATGCCATGAATTTGCAAACTTCTCTGGTAACAGGATACTTTATTTGCGTGCGAAATATAGAAGGTAAGATAAAGCACAAGTGAGTATCAAAAAATAAAACCCAAAAATATGACACAAAATAAGGGAGCACACAGGTTAATTTTTAGACAAGAAAAACATGAGAAATTTATCTAAAAATTTAACACTGGTTTCGAAAATTCTTCCAATATGTCAGGCAGGAAAATTCAGTTACTATATAGCCATAAAGAAAAACAAATCGCGAAAAAAATTACGAAGGATAAGCGAAGAAAAATCTAAAAGAAAGAAGGTAGAACAATGTTCGACAAAGAAAAAGTAAAACTTGGAATCGCTCCTATCGCATGGACCAATGATGACATGCCGGATCTTGGAAGTGAGAATACGTTTGAGCAGTGTGTCAGTGAGATGGCTCTGGCTGGATTTACAGGATCTGAGGTTGGTAACAAATATCCGAAAGATACAGCGGTTTTAAAGCATGCTCTGGAACTTAGAGGGGTTGAGATTTGTAACCAGTGGTTTTCTGCTTTCCTTATCACAAAGCCATTTGAGGAAGTGGAAAAAGATTTCCGTGCTCAACTTGCTTACTTAAAAGAGATGGGAGCAAAGGTCATCGGAGCTTCTGAGCAAAGCTACAGCGTACAGGGAATGCTTGATACCCCGATCTTCGGACACAAATATGTAATGAACGATGAGGAGTGGAAAACCTTCTGTGATGGAATGAACAAGCTCGGAAAGATTGCAAAAGATGAGTACGGAATCGCTCTTACTTTCCATCATCATATGGGAACGGTTGTTCAGAATGCAGATGAAGTAGAACGCATGATGGAAAATACAGATCCGGAGTATGTAAGTCTTTTATTTGATACCGGACATTTCGCATACTGTGGTGAAGATCCATTGGAAATGGTTAAAAAGTATGCAGACAGAATCAAGCATGTACATTTGAAGGATATTCGTAAAGAAGTTGTAGATAAGGTGAAGAAAGAAGACTTAAGCTTCTTAGATGGGGTTCGTATGGGAACATTTACGGTACCGGGAGATGGATGTATCGATTTTGATCCAATCTTTGAAGTTCTTGAAAAATCCGGATACGAAGGATACATGGTAGTGGAGGCTGAGCAGGATCCTGCAAAGGCAAATCCATTGGAATATGCACTGAAAGCCAGAAAATTTATTGCAGAAAAAACAGGTTTATAAAAGAGATTAAATAAAGGAGAAAAACAATGGTAAACGTAGGAATTATCGGAGCAGGAAGAATCGGAAAAGTACATGTAGAGAGTATCTGTACTCAGGTAAAGGATGCAAAGGTAAAACTTTTGGCAGATCCATTTATGAATGAGGCTACTGAGAAGTGGGCCAAGGACATGGGAGTTGAGGCTGTGACAAAGGATTATAAAGAAATTCTAGCAGATCCTGAAATTGATGCAGTATTGATCTGTTCTTCTACAGACACGCACTCGCCAATCTCTGTAGAGGCAATTAAGGCCGGAAAACATGTATTCTGTGAGAAACCAATCGATCATGATGTAGATAAGATCAAAGAAGTTATCGATGCATTAAAGGATAGTAATGTAAAATATCAGGTTGGATTTAACAGAAGATTTGACCATAACTTCGAGGCTGTTAGACAGGCAGTTGTAGATGGAAAGGTTGGAGATCCACATATCATCAAGATTACATCCAGAGATCCTGAGCCACCGTGCGCAGACTATGTAAAGGTATCTGGCGGAATCTTCCTTGACATGACTATCCATGATTTTGATATGGTACGTTTCTTGGCTGGATGTGATGCAACAGAAGTATATGTAGAGGCAGCAGTCCTTGTAGATCCTGCAATCGGAGAAGCCGGAGACGTAGATACTGCAGTTATCACTCTTAAGATGGAAAATGGAGCGATTGCAGTTATCGATAACTCTAGAAAGGCTGTCTATGGATATGACCAGAGAGCGGAAGTATTTGGCTCAAAGGGAATGGTTGCAGTATCTAACGATTCTACTTCTTCCGCAATTGTAAGCAACGCAGAAGGCGTAACCGGTGAGAAACCACTCTATTTCTTCTTAGAGCGTTACATGGCAGCTTATGCAAAAGAAATTAAATGCTTTATCGAAGCAATTGAGAATGATACAGATACCCCACTGGGTGTTATGGATGGATTGCAGCCGGTTCTTATGGGACTTGCAGCGAAGAAATCTTTGGAGGAGCATCGTCCGGTTAAAATATCTGAGATCACAGTCTAAGATTACTTGATATAACCATATAGTAGAGGCATGAGGCATAAATGGAGAAAGATCTGTGAAGCAAAATTTGCAGATCTTTTTCCGTACAAGGAAAGATGCCATTTGAAAAGGAGAGATGAAACGTGGAAGAAAAAAAGGTGAACAGTTTAGAAAATGGAAAATTATCGTGGCCGGTGCGTTTATCTTATGCCGGCGGTGACGTGGCATGTAATGTAGTATTTGGTATGGTAGGAACGCTTTTGACCTTGTTCTATACTGATTACGTAGGAGTGGCAGCAGCCAGTGTAGGTTTGATCATGTTAGCATCCAGATTCTTTGATGGATTTTCCGATATGATCATGGGAATTATCGTAGAGAAAACCAATTCCAAATGGGGAAAATCAAGACCTTGGATTTTGTGGATGAGTGTACCGTATGCATTATCAGCAATTCTTTTGTTTACTGTACCCCATACCATGGGAATGGTGCAAATTATTTATATTTTTGTAACCTATAACTTCTGTACCACTGTTTGTTATACAGCAATCAACCTTCCTTATGGAAGTTTATCGGCAATGATGACCCGTATATCATCAGAGCGAGATATGTTAAGTGTCGTTCGTATGGGATTATCTCCACTTGGTAAGATTATTGCAGTTACCTGTACCACTCCATTGGTAAAATTGTTTGGAAATGATCAGGCTGCATGGGTAAAGACCATGTCTGTATGGGCCATCATTGCATTGATCTTATTACTGCTTTGTTTCTTCAATTGTAAAGAGACCGTTGTCATTGCAGGACAGGAGAAGGCAGAAAAAGTTCCGGTAAAGAAGGGACTTAAATTATTAGTAACCAATCGTTATTTCTGGGCAGTGTTACTTCTTTGGATGTTCCAGAGTGTATCCTTCAGTGTGTCAGGTACAATTCTTCCGTACTATTGCAAATATATTTTCAATAATGATACCTGGCTTTACAGTGCTTTGTATCTTACAGAAATCTTGTTGCTGGTATTATTCATTTTCTTATGTGTACCTCTTATTAAGAAATTTGGAAAGAGAAATATCGCTTTGGCTGGAAGTATCGTAGCCCTGGTAGGACAGTTATTATTCTTCTTGAATCCGTACAGCATTCCTTGGATGGTTATGAGCTGTGTAGCAAGAGCCATCGGACTTGCTCCGTTAAATGCGGTTGTATTCGGTATGATCGGTGACGTTGTAGAATATGGACAGTGGAAAACCCATGTACGTCAGGAAAGTCTTATTTTTGCAGGTGGTTCTATTGGAACAAAGGTTGGTGCAGGTATTGCATCAGCAGTAATGACAGGACTTTTATCTTTAGGTGGATATATCAGTACTGCTTCCGGAAGTGTAACACAGCCGGATAGTGCTTTGCATATGATCATTAACATCTACAAAGTAGGACCATTGATCGTTGCAGGAGGAGTTTTATTAGTACTTTTGTTCTATCATTTGGATGAGCAATATCCACAGATCATGAAAGACCTGATTGAACGTGAAGCGAAAGGAGAGATGTAAGATGAAGGATCATACCATTATTACCATCAGCAGACAGTATGGAAGCGGTGGAAGAGAAGTGGCAGAAATCTTGGCTAAGAAGATGCAGGTACGCTGCTATGACAGACAGATCCTCTATTTGGCAGCAGAAAAAGTAGGAAATGCGGATATGGATGTGGAATATATCCTAGACGAAGCCTACAGAGTCCCCAGTGGACACAGCAGTTTCTTTGGAGGTCTGGGAATCGGTAGAGATGTAATTCCGGATTACAATAAAATGTATAAGGAGCAGGCGGCCTTGATTCGTCAGCTTGCAAGTAAGTCTAGCGGCGTCTTCTTGGGACGTTGCGCAGATGCAGTACTCTCCGATGTAGAAAATTGCTATCATATTTTCATCTATGCAGATGATACCTTTAGAGAGAAAAGAAGCAAGATTGCTTACGAGGGAATTTCTCTTAAGGAGATGGAGCAGGAAGACCAGGCAAGACAACGGTATTATAATTATTACACGGGAAGGACCTGGGGAGATCCGTTAAATTATGATCTGATGATCAATACCAGTAAGATTGATTTGGAGGATGCGGCGGATATGATCTATGATTATGTAGAGAAAGTGCAGAATAAATAGATGGGGATGCATTGCAAGATGGTGATGATATGCCGCTGAGATTGGGTAGGGACGCATTGCAGCAAATGATGACAACATGCTGCGTGAAACACACTGCGTTTCCTACTCGCTGCACGCGCTGATCCGCTCAGGCTCCTGCGCAAACTCGCCACCCTGAAAAACGGGTGGCTCAGACAAGCACCCGCCTTCGCTGCTAGCGTGCAGCTCCCTACGGAAGCCTCGGAATCGTTTCGCGCAGCATGTTATCATCCTTTGCAATGCTGTTCTTTCCAAAGTGGCAAATCCCTGTTTTGCTATGTTCTTTTCAAAAACGGCATAGCATCACCCTTTGCACTGCTGTTTCTTCCAATGATAGGAATTGACGTGATTGGTTATTGTTAGGACATTTCATAATAGTGGGCATAGATTCCGCCTTTTTTTAGTAGGTCGTCATGGGTGCCCCGTTCGGCGATTCCGTTTTCTGCTACTACCAGGATCTCGTCTGCATTTCGAATGGTGGAAAGGCGGTGGGCGATGGTGATGGTAGTGCGGTTTTTGGAAAGTTTTTCCAGGCTCTGCTGGATATATCGTTCACTTTCGTTATCCAGGGCGCTGGTGGCTTCGTCTAAGATTAGGATGGATGGATTTTTCAAAAATACTCTGGCGATAGAAATTCGCTGCTTTTGTCCTCCTGATAATCTGGTTCCCCGTTCTCCTACAAAGGTGTTATAGCCATCAGGGAGTTTCATAATAAAGTCATGGATATTTGCCTTCTTTGCTGCGTCTGTGATTTCTTCCATGGATGCTCCTGGTTTTCCGTAGGCGATATTGTCTTTGATACTTCCACTGAATAAATATACCTCTTGCTGTACCAGTCCGATCTGACTGCGAAGACTCTTTAAAGTTAGTGTTCTAATATCTTTTCCATCAATGGTAATTTTTCCGCCGGTTACATCATAGAATCTTGGAAGCATGGAGCAGATGGTTGTTTTTCCACTTCCGGAAGGTCCTACCAGGGCGATGGATTTTCCGGCAGGAATATCGATGGATACGTGGTCTAATACCAAAGTATCATCATCACTGTAGTGGAAGGATACATCTTCGTAGCATACATGTCCCTTGACATCTGGCAGGGGCTTTGCATCTTTTGCATCTACAATTTCAGGTTCTGTCTCAATGACTTCCAGAAATCTCCGAAAGCCAGAGAGTCCCTTTTGCATCATCTCTGTAAGTTCCACCAAAATCTGAATCGGGCTGATAAAGATTCCGATATAAAGAGCATACATGGCAAGGTCTGTGGCCTCCATCTGTCCGTGGGCGATGAGCCATCCGCCAAAAACCAGGGTAAGGAGATACATCATTCCCTGAAAAAACAGATTCCCACTCATAAAACTTCCCATACAACGATAATTTGCATCTTTAGAAATCAAAAAATTCTCATTACTCTTCTTGAATTTATCTCTTTCAATATCTTCATTTGCAAAAGATTGAACCACGCGAATCCCTGCCAGGGTATCTTGAAGGCTTGCGTTGATATCTCCAATCTTTTGCCTGTTATCCATAAAAGTGGCCTGCATCCTGCGGTTTTGTCCGTAGGAAAAGAATACCATAATCACAACTAATCCCAATAGAGGAATGGCCAACATCCAATTGATCATAAACAAAAATACGAAGGAGCCTATGATCTTAATCAGAGAAATAAATAAATTCTCCGGTCCGTGATGAGCAAACTCTGAAATATCGAAAAGGTCTGATACTAATTTACTCATCATTTGTCCGGAATTGTTCTGGTTGTAGTAGGAAAAGGACAATTTTTCATAGTGATCAAACAGCTGTTGACGCATATCTCGTTCCATGCGAGCTCCCATTACATGCCCCTGATCGGTGACATAATATTTGCATGCTGCCTGAATGATATACATTACCAGTAAAATAACAGCAATAGGTAACAACGTCTGAAGAATCTTTTCTGCGTTCTCTGTAAATAAGGTCTTTGTAAGAGTCCGTAAAATCTGTGGGAAAGCCAAATCCACGAAACTGATCAAGGCCGCACAGATCAGATCCAGGAAGAACACTCCTTTATAAGGCGCATAGTACGGAATAAATTTCTTTAGTGTATCCATAACAATCTCCATTTCTT
>CAVKOU010000034.1:0-23528 GCA_963658085.1 bacterium | reverse complement strand
TCAATTTTAAATGACCACCATATGATGGTCTTTTTGTGATGTCCTTAATGGAATGGATATCCTCTACTATTCTTTTTCAACCTTAACTCCTTTTCTATGTAAGTGTGCCATGAAAAGCACATCTATAATTTTTTATAACATTTTTAAATTTTATACATATCCCATCAAACTTGGAAGCCATAAGCTTAAGCTTGGAATATATGTAACCAACATTAATACTGCAATGATCACCGCAAAGAATGGAAGCAGCTGTTTGATCACATCTTCGAGTCTCACTCCTCCGACTTTTACACCTACGAACAGGGTTGTTCCAACTGGTGGTGTGATCGTTCCGATACATAGGTTAAAAATCATCATAATACCGAAATGGATCGTGCTCATTCCAAGTGCTGAGCAGATTGGAAGGAAAATTGGTGTAAAGATCAGACAGGCTGGGGTCATATCCATAAATGTTCCTACAACAAGTAAAATAATGTTAATCAAGAAGAAGATGACATATTTGCTGTTACTGATGGATAATAATGCAGAAGATACTAATGTTGGGATATTAGTAAATGCCATAACCCATGACATGATACTTGATACACCGATCAGAAAAATAATAATTCCTGTCATTTCTGCACTGTCTTTTAATAATTTTGGAATATCTTTTAATTTAATTGACCCATAGATCAAAGAAAGTATCAAGCTATATACAACTGCAACCACAGCTCCTTCTGTTGCTGTAAATACACCTGCAATTGTTCCACCAATTACGATTACGATCATCAGTAAGCAAGGTAGTGCCTGAAAAATAATGCTTCCAGCTTCTTTTGCTGCAAATTTTGTTTTTGCACGGTATCCATGTTTTTTTGCAATGAAGTAGATAACTGCCATGCATGCAAGTCCCCATAAGATTCCTGGGATGTAACCTGCCATGAATAAGGCTGCTACGGATGTTCCTCCACTGACTAAAGAGAACGTGATCATTACGTTACTTGGTGGAATCAACAGTCCTGTTGGAGCTGTTGCTACGTTAACTGCTGCGGAAAAGCTTGGATCATATCCTTCATCTTTTTCGATTGGTCCGATGATAGATCCCATCGCTGATGCAGCAGCTGTTCCTGAACCTGAGATACTACCAAATAACATGTTTGCGATAACATTTGTATGAGCTAAGGCTCCTGGTGTACGTCCTGTGATCAGTTTTGCAAGATTGATAAGACGTACGGCGATACCACCTTTGTTCATGATATTTCCTGCAAGGATATAGAATGGGATAGCTAACAAACTAAATACGGAAATACCAGAGAATATTCTTTGGGCACCTGTTAATACTGCTACATTTAAATCCATAACCGGAAGGATCGCGCATACGGATGAAATTCCAAGTGCGATTGCAATCGGTACTCCGGCAACTAACATAATTACCAGCAGGACTAAGATGATCAGTCCTGAAATCATTGCGATACTCATATTTTTTCTCCTCTCTAGTTTTCCTGATGGTCAAGACCTTTACCTTGGGCAAGATCGATGATATTTAAGATTCCATAAATTACAATAAATAATCCAGATAATGGAAGTACCGTATAGATCACTCCCATAGTTACTGGAAGAGATGCTGTTGTCTGTGTCATTGTAAGACCCATGATGTTGATTCCACCATAGACCATGGCGATTCCTGCGAAAGCTACAACTAATAATTCAATCACAATCTCTAAGACTTTCTTTGCAGATCCTGTCACTTTATCTGCTAAAAATCCCATTCTCATGTGATCTCTTTTTCCAAAGATATATGCAGCAGACAGTAAAGACATCCATGCAAAGCTGTAAGTTAATAATTCTTCAGATACAGTACTTGGACTATTAAAAATAAATCTTGTTACGATCTGATAAGTACCAACGACAACCATTAATCCAAATAAGAAAATACATGCTGCACAAAGGATCTTATCGAGTCCTTTTCGGATTATTTGTAAAAATTCCATGTCTATTTGGCCTCCTTCTCATATTTTTTGTTGAATGTCTGGAAGTGTTTGTAAGAATCACGGATGTTTGGATTATCTTTTAACATCTGTTTCTGTACTCCAAGTACTTTGTTTCTAAATGCCTGCACATCAACATTGATGAATTTTACACCCATTTCTTTCTGTGCATAGTCTTTTGCTTCCTTCACCTGCTTGTTCCATTCTTTTTCTTCTACCTGTGTAGAAAGTTTTGCCGCATCTTCAAATACTTTCTTCTCATCCGCACTTAAACCATCTAAGAATTTTAAGTTGGCAACGAGAACGTCTGGTACCATCTGATGTTTGTTATAGGAGAAATATTTTGCTACTTCACCATGTTTGTTACTTGTCAGTGCCAGTTCGTTATTTTCTGCTCCGTCAATCACACCCTGCTGGATTGCTGTATAAACTTCACCGAAACTCATAGGAGAAGCTGCAGCTCCAAATGCATTGGCCATGTTAACACTTGCCGGACTCTGCTGAACACGAATCTTGAGTCCCTTTAGATCATCCGGAGTTTTAATCGGTTTCTTCGCATAGAAGTTTCTTGTTCCTACGTTATACCATGTCACTACCCTTAATCCTGTTTCATCTGTAGATTCGTAGATCTTCTTCAGAAGAAGCTTATCATTCATCGCTGCATGATAAGCTTCTTCTGAAGTAAACAAATATGGCATACTGAAGATCTCATATACTTTTGCAAAGTTTTCAAGGTTTGGTGTTCCTACTAATACGAAGTCGATCGCACCTGTCTGTGTAAGCTCAATCGCTTTTGTCTGAGATCCTAAAAGTTCGTTCGGGAAAATCTGAACTTCATATTTATCTCCCAGCTTCTCTTCTACATATTTCTTAAATTTCAAAAGTCCAATATGTTCCGGATGTGTTTCTGCCTGTGAATGTGCAATACGAATAATCCGCTTTTTCGTTGAATGGCTTTCTTCTCCCTTATTTGTATTAGAAGAACCGCATCCTACGCATCCGATTAACATACATACGCTTAACATCACAGCAATGATCCTTTTTACATGTTTCATAATGCTTTCCTTTCTTTTCTTGAATGTTTCATGCTTTGTGTAAGCTCTTACATTTATATTTTCATTATACCCTTACTAAGCATTTAAGGCAATCTGTTTTTAATTGTGTTTTTATCTAATATTTTTTTAATATTTTTAGTTATTTTTCACAAAACATTGTTGCATTTTGCATACATGAATATTTTCTATTGACTTTTTTCTCGAATAGGCGTAGCTTGAATGTAAGCTCTTACATTTCATATTTCAGGAAGGGTATTGCCTTTGAGCTATTGAAACACATGAAAACCTATACCGATACCCTTCCATCTATAAAAAGGAGGAACACGACTTTATGAAAACTTACCTGAAGATTCATTCTGATGATAATGTTGCCGTTGCTTTAACTTCATTAAAGAAAGGTACTACGATCACCGTCGATAATCAGGAAATTGTATTAATAGAAGATATTCCACAGGGACATAAATTTGCTTTAACTAATATTACTAAAAATGCTCCTGTTATAAAATACGGATCTCAGATTGGAATTGCCAAAGAAAATATTCTAACCGGATCATGGATCCATACACATAATTTGAAAACAGGTCTTGGTGATTTACTTACTTATTCTTATCATAAAATTCCAACACCTGTTGAACAATCAGATACAGTCTGTTTTAACGGATACCGCAGACCAAATGGAAAAGTCGGTGTCAGAAATGAAATTTGGATCATTCCAACCGTTGGTTGTGTTAACAATGTTGCAACAGCCATTGAACGACAAGCTCAAAAATATAAGACAGGAACAATTGATGATATCGTTGCTTTTCCTCATCCATACGGTTGTTCCCAAATGGGAGATGATCAGGAAAATACAAGACAGATTCTTGCTGATCTTGTCAATCACCCAAATGCTGGTGGTGTCCTCGTTCTTGGACTTGGCTGCGAAAACAGTAACATTGACGAATTAAAAAAACATATCGGTGATTACGATGAACAGAGAGTCCGTTTTCTTGTTGCGCAGGAATCTGAAGATGAGATTGCAGATGCACTGGAGATCATCAAAGAGCTTGCTGATCAAGTCTGTCAGTACAAACGTGAACTGATTCCTGCCAGCGAGTTAATCATTGGTATGAAATGCGGTGGAAGTGATGGATTATCCGGAATCACTGCAAATCCTACGGTTGGGTGTTTTTCCGATCTTCTGATCTCAAAAGGCGGAACAACGATTCTTACCGAAGTACCTGAAATGTTTGGTGCTGAAACATTGCTTATGAACCGTTGTGAAACAGAAGAACTGTTTGATGAGACAGTAAATCTTGTAAATGACTTTAAAAATTATTTCAAAAGTCACAATCAGACAATTTATGAAAATCCATCTCCTGGAAATAAAAAAGGTGGTATTTCTACATTAGAAGATAAATCTCTTGGATGTACACAGAAATCCGGAAGCGCACCAGTCAAAGGTGTTCTCTCTTACGGAGAACCTGTGAAAGTCCATGGATTAAACCTTTTAAGTGCTCCTGGAAATGACCTTGTCGCATCCACTGCTCTTGCAGCATCTGGTGCTCACATTGTCTTATTTACAACTGGAAGAGGAACTCCTTTTGCTTCTCCTGTTCCAACTGTTAAGATTTCTTCCAATTCTGCTCTTGCAAATAAGAAATCGAACTGGATCGACTTTAACTGTGGCGTTCTTGTTGAAGATGGAACTCCTGCAGAACTTTCCAAAGACTTATTTGATTTCGTGATTGATATCGCTTCTGGTAAGAAATCAAAATCTGAGGAAGCTGGATTCCATGATATGGCGATCTTTAAACAAGGCGTTACATTATAAATTTATAAATAACTTTTCTGAACAATATATAAATATTTTTATAGAAAGGACTTATTGATTCTTATGAAAAAATTATCTTATGCAACATTAAAAGAACAAAACTATGATGGTTATTTATTAGAAGATGCACCAGAACGTGTTCTTCAGTTTGGTGAAGGAAACTTCTTACGTGCATTCGTTGACTACTTTATCGATGTATTAAACGAAAAAGCTGGTTTTAATTCTAAAGTCGTTTTATGCCAGCCAATTGCTCCTGGTCTTGCTGATATGATTAATGAACAGGAAGGTTTATATACTCTGTTCTTAAGAGGATTCCAGGATGGACATGAAGTAAATAAAAAGCGTGTCATTTCTTGTGTCAGCCGCTGCTTAAACCCTTATAAAGATTTTGAAGAAGTTTTAAAATGTGCTGACAATCCTGATCTTCGTTTTATCGCATGTAACACAACAGAAGCTGGTATCGCTTATGACCCAGCATGTCAGTTCAGTGACGTTCCAGCAGACAGCTATCCTGGAAAGTTAACTCAGTTCTTATATCGTCGTTTTGAAAAATTCGGTAAAGAGGCTGGTAAAGGATTTATTATTCTTTCTTGCGAACTGATCGATGATAACGGAAAAGAACTTGAAAAATGTGTCTTAAAATATGCAAAGCAGTGGAACCTGTCTGAAGAATTCATCAACTGGGTAGAAGAAGAAAACACATTCTGCTCTACATTAGTAGACCGTATCGTTACAGGATACCCAAGAGCAGAGGCTGCTGATATCTGTGCTGAACTTGGATATGAAGATAACCTGATCGATACAGGTGAGATCTTTGGATTCTGGGTTATTGAAGGACCTCAGTCTATCAAAGATGAATTTCCTGTTGATAAAGCGGATCTTCCAATCCTGATTACAGACAACCATAAACCATACAAACAGCGTAAAGTAAGAATTTTAAATGGTGCTCATACTTCTTTTGTTCTTGGTGCTTACCTTGCAGGACAGGATATCGTTCGTGACTGCATGCATGATGATGTGATCTGCAAATTTATGAATCAGACAATTTATGATGAGATCATCCCTACATTAACACTGCCAAAACCAGAACTTGATGCATTTGCTCATTCTGTAACAGAACGTTTTAAAAACCCATTTATCGATCACCAGTTATTAGCGATCAGCTTAAACTCTACTTCTAAATGGCGTGCAAGAGTTATGCCTTCTTTAAAAGGTTATGTTGATCTTAAGAAAAAACTTCCAGCATGCATCACTGCTTCTTTCGCATTCTACATTGCATTCTTCAATGGTCAGGAATTAACTGACGAAGGTCTTGTAGGAACTCGTGGTGATAACACTTATCTGATCAAAGATGATAAAGCTGTTCTTGAGTTCTATGCAGCACACAAAGATGATTCTGTAGAAGATCTTGTTCATGCAGTCTGCACAAACAAAGACTTCTGGGGTGAAGACTTAAGCGCGATCGATGGATTCGAAGCTGCCGTTGCTTCTTATCTTGCTGATATCCGTGAAAATGGTGCTTATGAAGTCATGAAAAAATTAGTGAAATAGGAGGAATATAAAATGAACGAAATTTTAGAAAAACTTGGACAATATGGTATTGTACCCGTTGTTGTATTAAATGACAGCAAAGATGCAGAGCCTCTTGCAGATGCTCTTTGCGAAGGTGGTCTTGCTTGTGCGGAAGTTACTTTCCGTACAGAGGCTGCTGCCGAATCTATCAAAATCATGAATGAAAAACACCCAGAGATGTTAGTTGGTGCTGGTACAGTACTTACAATTGAGCAGGTCGATGAAGCAGTTGCTGCTGGAGCGAAATTTATCGTAAGCCCTGGATTAAACCCTGAGATCGTAAAATACTGCCTTGAGAAAAACATCGCAGTTACACCAGGTGTTGTAACTCCTAGTGAAATAGCACAGGCAGTGGAATTAGGACTTCCTCTTGTAAAATTCTTCCCTGCTGAACCATCAGGTGGCCTTCCTATGATCCACGCAGTTTCTGCTGCATATACAACATTAAAATTCATGCCAACTGGCGGAATCAACCCAAGTAATGTCAGAGATTACTTAAAAGACGACAAGATTTTTGCCTGCGGTGGAAGCTGGATGGTAAAAGGAAATCTTATTGATGCAGGAGACTTTGACAAGATCAAAGAATTAACAAAAGAAGCTGCTGATATCGTAAAAGAGATCAGGGGGTAAGTTATGGCTAAGATCGTTACTTTAGGAGAGATCATGCTACGTCTCTCCCCTCCAGGATATGAACGTTTCCTGCAGGCATCCTCTTTTGATGTGCAGTATGGTGGTGCTGAGGCAAATGTCGCAGCATCCTTGACACAACTTGGACATCATACAACCTTTTTATCTAAAATACCAAACAACTCCATCGGTGATGCTGCAATTGGTACTTTACAAAAACTCGGCGTAGATTGTTCTCACATCGCTCGTGGCGGTGATCGCCTCGGAATTTATTTTCTAGAAAACGGAGCCTCCATCCGTCCTTCTAGTGTTATTTATGACCGAAAAGACTCAGCTATTACAAAAGCAGCACCAGAAGAATTTGACTTTGATTCCATTTTTCAGGATGCAGATTTATTCCATGTCTCTGGAATCACACCAGTTTTAAGCCCACAGACAGCTTCTGTCACAATGGAAGCCTTAAAATCGGCAAAAAAACATGGAGTAAAGATATCCTTCGACTTAAACTACCGTGCGAAATTATGGACCGAAGATATTGAAGGAAAACAAAAACTACTCCGTGAAATTATGGAGTATGCTGATATTTGTTTCGGAAATGCCAGAGATGCAGCAAAATGCCTCGGCTATCACGAAGATGGTATCGACTTCATCAATGGAGAATACAGCATCTGTGTTGATGAAACTCATATGAAACATGTTGTCAACAAATACCATCTAAAATATCTCATTACAACTTTACGCAACAGCATCAGCGCATCCGACAACGGATGGTCTGCCGCTGTATGCGATGGAACATCTCTTTATAAAGGAAAAAATTATAACCTTCATATTGTAGACCGCGTCGGTGGCGGTGACTCGTTTGCCTCTGGATTCCTTCATGGAATTCTCTCAAACATGGGAATGGAAAAATCACTAGAATTTGCCATTGCCGCTGCTGCCATTAAACACACGATACCTGGTGATATTAACTATATCTATGAATCAGAAGTCCTCACTTTAATGGAAAGTGATGGAAGCGGAAGAGTTCAAAGATAAGTTAGTTAATAGCACTTTCCCTTTTAAAAACCTCTTAAGTTTGAAAAAGCGTACAAAGAAACTTTCTATTGTTCTTTGTACGCTTTTTAAATACTATTTTACCATACAGCCCTTTGGCATATATTCCATCGCATTCTTTTTTATATCTTTAATATTGGCATGTTCTCCGCAAACTCTACAGCCAGGATTTTTTTCTCCAAAGTTTGCCACTCTCATTTTCATTGTAAGACCATGAAAAATTAACATCTTACCTGTTAGAAGCTCTCCGATATCCAGAATATATTTGATGGCCTCCAAAGCCTGTATGCTTCCTATAATGCCAGCGATTGCACCGATAACACCTGCCTGGCTACAATTTGGTATCGATCCACTCTCTGGTATCTCTTCAAAAATACAGCGATAGCATGGAACATCTTTTTGCGGCACATAAGTCATGACTTGTCCTTCAAATTGCAAGATTCCTCCATGACAAAATGGTTTCTCTAATAGGACACATGTGTCATTAATCAAAAATTTTGCTTCAAAATTATCAACGGCATCTATAATAAAATCATATTGACTAATAATTTCCTGTGCATTATCTGGTGTTAGATGATATGGATATGTCTTAACTTCAATTTGATCATTGAGCTTTTCCATTGTTTCCTTCGCCGATTCCGCTTTATTTACATGAACTGTTGACATTGAATGAATGACTTGTCTTTGTAAATTGGAAATGCTGACTTCATCTGCATCCATAATACCAATCGTTCCAATTCCAGCTCCAGCAAGATATAATGCAGCAGGAGCACCAAGCCCTCCGGCACCTACGATCAGGACACTAGAATTTTTCAATTTTTTCTGTCCCTCAATTCCAACCTGTGGAAGAATCATCTGACGATCATAGCGTTCTTGTTCTTTTGGACTCAATCCATCATAATTTAATAACAACCACGAACGGTATCCACCCTCTAAGCTATAAGCATCATATCCTTCTTCTTCCAGCTTTTTGGCTACATCAATGCTTTTTTCTCCATAAGTACAATATACGATGAGTTTTTTATTTCTAGGCAATTTCTCTACATCCTGCATTGTACCATCCCATAAAATGGAATCTGGAATATGCCCATGTGCATAAGAAATATCTCCTCTGATATCAAGATAAATGTATTCTTCTTTTTTTAATTTTTCGATTTGTTGTAGTGTAATCTTCATAATTTTCTCCCTTTTCCTACGATTATACGTTTCATATTTTTTACTGTCAACCGCCCTTCTTCATGTCTTGCACCAAAAAAAATTTTTCTTTATAATAATTTTAAAATATTACTCTGGAGGATAAAATGAAAAAACAACAAACTCTATTTTTAGCTATCGTATCCTGTTTCTGGTTTGCTCAGTATGTTTACATACCTTATCAAACCCCATTCCTTACTTCTCTTGGAATATCAAGCAGTATGATCGGTATCATCGTCGGAGCTTATGGAATCTCTCAAATGCTCTTAAGACTTCCTGTTGGAGTTTTGGCCGACCAGGCTGGCCGCCATAAACGTTTTATCCTAACTGGCTGTCTTTGTTCAGGAATCGCTTCTATTTTCCGTATTTTTTTGCCAAATGCCATTGGATTTTTAATTGCAAACCTATTTTCTGGAATGGCATCTGCCATGTGGATTTCTTTTATGGTATTTTTTACAAACTCTTATCCCAAAGATAAGCAGGCACAGGCAACTGGAAAAATTGTTTTATTTAATAATCTTGGAATGTTTCTTGGATTTGTTGTAAGTACGCTTTGTTATAGTCATCTTGGAATGAAATATCTTTGCATTTTTAGTATATTAGGCGGAGGTTTTGCCTTTTTGCTTGGACTTTTCATCAAAGAGGAAAGACCGGAAAAAAATAACCTCTCTGCAAAGTATCTGCTATCCATTTGTTCTAATAAAAGACTCTGGATGTTTGCTTTTATTGCTTTAATTCAACAAGGAATCCAAATGTCAACAACAATGTCTTTTACAACACAGATTTTAAAAGACTGCGGAGCTTCCAATGGAATGGTTGGATTAAGTTCTATGTACTATATGCTCACAGCCGTCTGCTTTGCTGCTTTCGCATCTTCAAAGTTCTGTGCCAAAAAAGGGCCCAAATTTTGGATTCCTACTGTTCTTTTATGCATTTGTTGTTATTGTATTTTTGTTCCAAGAATTACATGGATCCCAGGTATCTTTCTTTTACAAACACTCCCTGGAATGGCAACCGGGATCTTATTCAGCTATGCCACAAGCGAAGCAATGGCAGAAGTTCCAGCAGAGCAAAAATCGACTGCCATGGGATTTTTTCAGGCTTTTTATGCAATCGGAATGACACTTCTGCCCATCCTTACTGGAAATATTGCATCATCTATTCATATGCAAACCGCTTATCTATTTCTTGCATTTATTGCACTTGCTGGATTTATCATGGTAAAAATTTTTTATAGAAAATAAAAAACAATCCAACAGCAAATATAGAAACAGGTTAATATAAGACCCATGACAATCATCGCCATGGGTCTTATACTGTTTTATTTAAAAACAAAACGAAAATATACTGTTAAATAATTATTTTTTCTTCTACCAGCTTCCACCGCCTCCGCCGCCGAAGCCTCCTCCAGAAAATCCACCTCCACCAAAATCGCCTCCAGAAAATCCATCACTATTGCTTCCGCTTTCCGATGGTTCTGGAACGGATAATGTCTGTGCTACCGTATGATTAATACAATGATTTAACATACCATAACGGAAATAAGAATCTTCCACATAAGGGTCATACCAGCTTGGCGCCGGTATACTTAAAGCATCTAATTTTTTTGCGTAAATATCAAATAAGCCAAACACTGATGCATATGGCAAAATATGATAAAACATATCTGGATGATCTTGTGCCAATACTCTCATTCGATCAAGTTCTGCCGTTTCAATAAAATCACGAAGCCCAGCCAAATGTCCCATCCACTGCACACACTGACTCGTGCGCTTCTTCATAAAAATCGTACACACTGCACAAACCAAAGAAATTAGTGCAACAGCAACGTAAACCCAACAAAAATCAAACATATTTCCATTCGATACTTCATTAAAATAATAACTTCCATAACCAGGAAGAGCAAGCACCATCAAGGCTATTACAAGAATAATCCTGATCCTGCGTTTTTTAGAAGTAATCGAATACCATTGGTCTACAGTTCTACAGCCAAGGAATAAGGCTATAACATATAAAATTCCGCAAAGAATTCCGAGAACGAGATTACCTCCTTTATCCAAATGATAGTGCTCAATCATCAGCCAAAATGTAATCAATGGCAATAACGATAGTATAAATGCAACAACACGAACTGCTGACGATATATGGGTATAAATTTTATGTTTATAGTAATATTGAATCTTATCTTTTACAAGCTCCATCGTATCTGCAAATTTGTATTCCATAGAAGCCACTTCGATAGATTTCTTTTTTTCAAATAAATTATTAAACATCAGTTTCTGATATTTCGGCGCGTCTTTTGGAAGATCTTTTAAATGAATGAGCGTGACTTTCCCTTTCTTCTTTTCCTGAATTCTTAAATTTCCATGATCTGCCCAATAAAGAATTAATGAAACAATATCTCTGTTTTCCACACTTCCATCAATAATATAGCCAACCGCAGCACTGTCCAACCCTTCTGGAGGCTGATACTGAATCGACGGAATAATTTTCTCATCTTTTCCAAACTTAAAGAATGCAAATAAAGTAAAGATCAAAAGAACCATGCTAAAGGCGAAAACCGTTTTGTGTAATCCTGGCTGTGCATTCCCTGTAAAATATCCATCTCCAAGTTGTCCATAACAAGTCATTCCACTTCCAAGATTGAAATCTTTCTGGAGTGTTCCGCTAATGACATCTTGCTTGTCATCTTTTGTTATCCGAATATCATTTCCAGCCTGCGTTGCATCTCCATAGGCTCCTTCATAAAAATATAATTGATTTAAGTCTGTTTTTTTTGGGAAATGAATCTTAAAACTGCTCCCAGCCGGTATTTTATTTTTCCATTGCGTTGGGAAAATATTAAAATATGCCCGGTTATAAGTCTCTCCCTGATAAGTTGGGGTCAATCGATACGAAAATTTATATGTTGCCCGACTTACCGTAACATCTTCGCTTCCAAATCGAAGCACCACATTTCCATTTTCCTCTGATTTATCATAATCAATATTACTATCCTCCATATCAATTCCTGCATAATAAACCATGGAATGTTTTGTTTTATCTTTATCATAGGTAATAATTTTACCTTTGTATGGAATATATCGGTAAATACCATGACGTGGGTTTAAAAAATGAACTTTAATTTTCTCTGTAACAGTATAGCTTCCATCTTTCTCAACAACAATATCAACATCATATTTTTCTGTCTTCATATTCGAGTCATTTTCCACTGCCGCTTGCACATAGCAAGAATTCCAGCCAATCAAAGCCACGAAAAAAAATAAGAAAAATGTCCCAAGAGCTGCTATTTTTTTCATAAGCATCCCTCTTTTCTTTAAAATTGTACCTTTACATTCTGACGTTCTTCACTATTATCTACAACAAACAATGGTTTTCTCTCAAAATGAAAAATTCCCGCTAAAATATTTCCAGGAAACATCTCTGTCTTTGTATTATACTTATTGACAACACCATTATAATAACGTCTGGAACCTGCAATTTCTTCTTCCAAACGATTTAGCTGATTCTGAAGACTCATAAAATTTTCATTTGCTTTTAAATCTGGATAGCTTTCCGCAACAGCAAACAAAGATTTTAATGCTCCAGAAAGTACATTCTCACTCTCTACCCGTTCCTGAGGGCTAGAAGCACCCATTGCTGAATTTCTCGCCGCAATCACCTTTTCTAACGTCTGGGATTCATGCTTTGCATAACCTTTCACTGTTTCTACATAATTGGGGATTAAATCATATCGCTTCTTTAAAGATACATCCATTGCAGAAAATGCTTCTTCCGTTTTATTTCTCAAGGAAACAAATCCATTATAAGATGTAATTATCCAAATAATCAGCAATACAACTACAACTGCTATTATAATTCCTACAACCATCTCTGACTCCTTTCTATTTATCCATAAAGATATTACAGTTTCTTACACTTATTATATTCGAAATAATATCTTTTCCGCAAGAAAAAGCTATAAACAATTTAATTGTTTTGCCATCTCTCCAAGACGACGCAACGCTTCTTTTAATGTTTTTTCTTCTCTTGCAAAATGAAGTCGAATCAAATGGTTCACAGGCTCCCGGAAGAAACTAGATCCCGGAACAGCTGCCACACCATAATGTTCAATCATCCATTCACAGAATTTCAAATCGCTCCAACCAGTAAATTGCGGCATGGCAAGAAAATCCGAAATATCAATCAAAATAAAATAAGAACCTTGCGGTACAGTATGTTTTAGACCAATTTCGTCAAGACCCTTCACAAAAAAATCTCTTTTCTTTGTATAAATATTTTTTAACTGCTCGTAATACTCTTCTCCAAAATTAAGACCAACCACAGCCGCCTCTTGTAATGGAGCTGCCGCTCCAACCGTTAAAAAATCATGTACTTTCTTTGCTGATTCAATAACCTTCTCAGGACCAATCAAATATCCAAGACGCCATCCAGTAATAGAATATGTTTTAGAAAGCGAATTACATGTAATTGTTCGCTCATACATTCCAGGTAATTGCGCCATATGAATATGTTTATATGGATCATAAACGATATGTTCATAAACTTCATCCGTTACAACAAATGCATCATATTTTACCGCCAATGAACCGATAAACTCTAATTCCTCTCTTGTAAAAACCTTTCCACATGGATTAGAGGGATTACAAATGATGATTGCTTTGACCCTTTGCTGGAATGCATCTTCCAATACTTTCCTATCAAAATGAAAATCTGGTGGAATCAATGGCACATAAATAGGATCCGCTCCTGATAAAATAGCATCCGCTCCATAATTTTCATAAAACGGAGAAAATACAATTACCTTATCTCCCGGATTACAGATCGTCATCATCGCAGACATCATTGCTTCTGTTCCTCCGCAGGTTACAACAATCTCCTTTTCTGGATCAATTGTCCTTCCAATCGCCTTTCCCTGCTTTCTTGCAACTGCTTCTCTAAAATTCTTTGCACCAAATGTAATACTATACTGATGCGGACCTTTTTTCGCTACTTCTGCAAGGGCATCTGTAATCTCCTTTGGAGGATCAAAATCTGGAAAACCTTGAGATAAATTAATAGAATCTTCCTGTGCATCATTGATTCTCGTCATTCTTCGAATCACAGAATCTGTAAAAGTCTGTACTCTATCACTTAATTGCGGCATGATAATTTTCTCCTTCTCATTCTCTCGTTTCATCAAAATTAAAATGGTTCTTTGTAATGTTCTTTTATAGCCCTCCAATCCATAATCAACACATAAAACACCTTTCCATAACGTTTATTTTCTACAATTCTCCCATGATCAAGTACCCGCACAAAAGTTCCATCCTCTTTTTGCAGGTGAAAATATACATAATCATTAAAATGTCCTTTTTCTATTTGCTGCCAAATACTCTTCTCCACGCTTTCCCTCTCATCCTCCCGGATCAGATTGTAAAAACTTCTATGGGTATATGCAAACAAATCATTCATACTCTTGCATCCTGTCAACCAAATTAGTTCACGGTTTGCAAACAAAATTTCATCATCTGTTTTGTCCGCTTTATAAATTATGAAAGCACCTGGCAGATTTTCTGAAACATCTTTGAGTGCAAATCCAAGCTGTGTCCGGATCTCCGAACCAAATCCTTTTTTGTATTCTAAACACCCATGTTTTCCTCTCAACTTTACCTCATATAAAGCTGCATCAGCACAATGCATCAACTGTGCATAATTCTTTGCATACAAAGGATACTCTGCATACCCGAGGGAAATCGTAAATCCATGATTCTCACCCTTATAACGGAAGAACCTTTTCATTTTTGTAAATTGCTCCATCTGTCTCTTAACTTCCTCGCCAGTACAATCTGGCAAAAAAATACAGAATTCATCTCCTCCGTTTCGTCCAAGCGTTGCATTTTTTGAAAAAAATTTCTGCATGCCTTCCGATAAAATTTCTAAAGCCTTATCTCCCGAAGCATGTCCATACACATCATTAATAAATTTAAAATCATCAATATCAAACTGTGCAGCTACACAATGATTCTTTGGATACTGCTTCAAATACTGTTCCACAAGTTCATCAAATCCATGACGATTGTAAATTCCCGTTAGAGGATCTGTCACAGCCAACTTTTTAAACTTCTTCCGGTTTTCATCAAGAACCAAAAGAACACCTGTAAGTCCCGTCAAAAGCAGTACAATTAATATGCCGCCTCCTAAAACCTCATATAAATACTTACTGTTAGTCCATCCATTTTTAGGCATTACCTCAAGTTTCCATTGATTTCCACCCATCTCGAAAACATAAGAGATAGGATCGATTATATTTCCACCGGAACTATATACTTCTTTATAGCTCGTCTCCCATGGAGAAACTGTCTTTGAAATTCTGTAATGATATCCAAAATCCGAAAGCGCCTTCACTGAGTCCGAAAAAATTTCTGGTACACGAATGATAACTATCGCAAATCCCCAAAAAGACTTTTTGTTTCCTTTTTTTTGTAAATATACTGGATTTCTCACCGCAATTCCAAAGCCACCTTGTTTTAATTGAAATGGTCCTTGCATAACTAACGCATGATTATCTCTTGCATAGCACGAAATTTTCCCACGATCTTTATCATGTATTAGATCAATCTTTCCAGCCTCATTTCCCTCTTCAGGATAAATATTTGTTACTACGCCATTTGGTGCAATTTGAATGCTCTGGATAGAATCTGTCATCATATTCTTTGCAACCTGAGAAAACTTATTAATTTTTCCATCTTCACTAATCAGGATTTGTTCTAAGGTTCCAGTAACTCCTATTCCCTTCATAATATCGGTTTTCATACGTTCCGCATAAGTCATAGCATTTAAATTTGCCGTTATTCGATTCTGCTTTTGTTGGTTGCTTTTTATAGCATACACTAAGCCTCCCAAAGCACTCATTCCAACTAAAAATACAATAAATGGCAGTATAAATTTTTTCTTTATAGTACACATTTGTCTACACTTTCAATCTCAAAATAACTAGATAAATATATTAACAAGTTTGATGGTATTTGACATCTTCTTTTATCATACCATAATTTTATCATCCAAAACACCATTCTTATATTTTATTCATCGGCCGAGCCTATTCTATCCAATTGGGGCATATAATGATATTTCACACAACTAAAGTCACGAGTGTACAACAGATGATTATCAAAACAGACTGCTCATAGCTGCTCCTGTAGCTGCTTCTTCTTCACATGCTGCCAGGACAAGTTTATTATGAAACATTTCCTCAATGATTTCACAAAGCACTGAATTTTTTCTTAATCCATTGCCAGAACCAATCATGTGCTCCACCTCAATGTTAGTTCCCTCCTGAATAGTTATATACATTCGATAAAGCTCTGTAGTCATACCTTCCAGTATTCCATAGGTAAAATCCTCTGGAGTAAAATTATCAGAATTTAAATTACCAATACTCCCACTGCTTTCCGGATTTATTCTTGTGCCGTCAAATGTAGTTTCTACCTTAAGTTTTTTTCCTTTCTCTCTTTTTTGATTTTGTTCCTTCCCTGCTCTTGCAAATTGCTCCATAATCTCATATAATGCCTCATCTTTTCCCGTTGTTGTTTTCACAATACTCCGAAAGAACCTTTCCAAAAGTGCATAAGCTTTTCCCCCACATAGAGAAGATCCCACAAGCAGATATGTTCCATTTAGAAATGGTCTCGCTTCGATTCCTTTCTCTTCAAAATATTGATCCGAAAGAACAGAAATCTGTCCTCCTGTTCCCATATTAACCAGAAGGGTATGATCCTCATTTCCTACTGCTCCTAGAAAACTGGCCTGATTATCTCCAATTGCTGTAGTCACTATACAATTTCTGTAGGTGCCCAACTTTTTAATCTCTGTACATACCTTCGGAAGCCAAGTTTCTTTTACCCCCATCTCCTCAAGTTTTTCTTTTTCAAATCTCATCTTCTGGCTATCAAAAAAGCCAAAACTATCAGCATTGCTTGCGTGTACCAACGGATTTTTTCGGCCAGTCAGATACATTCCAAAATAATCCATAATCGTACAAAAACTCACTGCATTTTCCACAAGCAGATCATGTCTCAAATTATAAATATGTGTGACCAATCCATAACCAGATGCTGTATGAATTTTACATCTTTTCTTGATTTCTTCTATTAATGATACTTGTTCTTTGTTGCAGAGGTTTCCCCTAGCATCCTGCCATGTATACAGAGGAGTAACCCCTTTTCCTTCCTTATCGATATATACAATGCCATGCATCTGTCCTGTAAGTCCAATCGTCTCTGCTTGTGGATATTTATCTAGAAAATAATCCAATAATTTTTGGGCTTTTTCTACAATTTTTCTTGCATCTTGAATTCTTTCCCATTCATTTGCAGTGCTTATAAAACAACGATTGTCTATTGTTTTTGCTTCCAAGGTTTTTCTTTCTTTTTCATTCTTATAATCCAGAACTACTCCACTGATCGTAGTAGTTCCAATATCAATTCCTATTGTCTGCACAGATTATTTCCTCCATTTTTTCTTTGATTCTATTTTTTTCAAACAGCAAAAGACCCCGGAAACTTTATGTTTCCGAGGTCTTCTAGCGTTTATATAACGTACCTAAATAGTACTATAATTCGTACAAATCAAAAATTACTCGATGATTGTAGCAACACGTCCTGATCCTACAGTACGTCCACCTTCACGGATAGCGAAAGATAATCCCTGAGCCATAGCGATTGGGTGAATTAATTCGATAGTCATTTCTACGTTATCACCAGGCATGCACATTTCTGTTCCTTCTGGTAATTCGATAACACCTGTAACGTCTGTTGTTCTGAAGTAGAACTGTGGACGATAGTTGTTGAAGAATGGAGTATGACGTCCACCTTCGTCTTTTGTTAATACGTAAACCTGAGCAGTAAACTTAGTGTGGCAAGTTACTGAACCTGGTTTAACAAGACACTGTCCTCTTTCGATCTCTGTTCTCTGAACACCACGAAGAAGAGCACCGATGTTATCTCCAGCCTGAGCCTCATCAAGAAGCTTACGGAACATCTCTACACCAGTTACAACAGTCTTCTTAACTTCTTCATGAATACCAACGATTTCTACTTCGTCAGATACGTGAAGTGTACCACGCTCTACTCTACCAGTAGCAACAGTACCACGTCCTGTGATAGAGAATACGTCCTCGATTGGCATAAGGAATGGCTTATCTGTATCACGCTCTGGATCTGGGAAGTAAGAATCTACTGCATCCATAAGCTCCATGATCTTGTCTCCCCACTCTCCGTTAGGATCCTCAAGAGCCTTAAGAGCTGATCCCTGGATAATCGGAGTATCATCTCCTGGGAACTCATACTCGTCTAACAGTTCACGAATCTCCATCTCTACTAACTCAAGAAGTTCTTCGTCTTCAACCATATCGCACTTGTTCATGAATACTACGATGTAAGGTACACCTACCTGACGAGAAAGCAAGATGTGCTCTCTTGTCTGAGCCATAACACCGTCAGTAGCAGCTACTACAAGGATAGCACCATCCATCTGAGCAGCACCAGTGATCATGTTCTTTACATAATCGGCATGGCCTGGGCAGTCAACGTGAGCGTAGTGACGTTTTTCTGTTTCATACTCAACGTGAGCTGTAGAGATTGTGATACCACGTTCTCTTTCTTCTGGAGCTTTATCGATATCTTCAAAGTTTTCAGCTTTGTTTCCTTCTACTCTTTCAGCTAAAACTTTTGTGATTGCTGCTGTTAAAGTTGTTTTACCGTGGTCAACGTGTCCGATAGTACCAATGTTGCAATGAGGTTTGGTTCTCTCAAACTTTTCTTTAGCCATTTTAAATGTCCTCCTTATTTCGCCCTCTGGGCGTTACAATATTATAACTTTACTTCATTAGCGCCCGGCAAAGGGCTGTCCTAAATTTGATTATATTTCATTTACACAAATATTTCAAGACTATTTTCCTGAAAATATACTTATTCCTTACTATTTATCAGCAAGTACTTTTTCCTGTACGTTCTTTGGAACTGGCTCGTAGCTGCTGAAGAACATAGAGTAGTTACCACGTCCCTGTGTTCTAGAACGTAAGTCTGTTGAATATCCGAACATTTCAGCAAGTGGAACGAATGCACGAACCATCTTACCACCAGCGATGTCATCCATACCTTCGATACGTCCACGACGTGAATTGATATCACCAATTACGTCACCCATGTATTCTTCTGGCATAGTAACTTCGACTCTCATGATCGGCTCAAGTAAGATTGCTCCAGCTTTCTGCATAGCTTCCTTAAATGCCATAGATCCGGCAATGTGGAATGCCATTTCACTGGAATCGACATCATGGTAAGATCCATCATATACTGTAGCTTTTACACCAAGTACTGGGAATCCTCCTAAGATACCAGACTGAGCTGCTTCTTTGATACCTTCTCCAACTGCTGGGATATATTCTTTAGGGATAGATCCACCAACAACTGTAGATTCGAATTTGAACAGTTCTTCTCCGTTGGCATCCATTGGTTCAAAGTGAACTTTACAGTGACCATACTGACCACGACCACCGGACTGTTTTGCATATTTGCTGTCAACGTCAACGGCTTTTGTAAATGTTTCTTTGTATGCTACCTGAGGAGCACCAACATTAGCTTCTACTTTGAATTCACGAAGCAGACGGTCAACGATGATTTCCAGATGAAGTTCACCCATTCCGGAAATGATTGTCTGTCCTGTTTCATGATCTGTGTGAGCTCTGAATGTAGGATCTTCTTCTGCCAGTTTAGCAAGAGCTTCTGCCATTTTACCCTGGTCACCTTTTGTTTTAGGTTCGATCGCTACGTCGATAACTGGTTCTGGGAATTCCATGGATTCCAGAATTACAGGATGCTGTTCATCACAGATAGTATCACCAGTTGTTGTAGATTTAAATCCTACTGCAGCTGCGATATCTCCTGAGTATACAGTATCTAATTCTTCACGTTTGTTGGCATGCATCTGAAGGATACGTCCAACACGTTCTTTTTTGTTCTTTGTTGCATTTAATACATAAGATCCAGATTTGCATGTTCCAGAATAAACACGGAAGAATGCAAGTTTTCCAACGAATGGGTCTGTCATGATCTTAAATGCTAAAGCTGAGAATGGTTCATCATCAGATGAATGTCTTTCAACTTCGTTACCGTCTTCATCTACACCCTTAATAGAAGGAATGTCTGTTGGAGCCGGCATATATTCAAGGATTGCATCCAGTAATTTCTGAACACCCTTGTTTCTGTATGCAGATCCGCAGCAGATAGGAACGGCTGTACATTCACATGTTCCTTTTCTTAATACGGCTTTCATGGCATCGATGGATGGTTCATCACCTTCCAGATATTCCATCATTAAATCATCATCTAACTCACAGATTTTTTCTACAAGTTCTGTATGATATAATTCTGCATCATCTTTCATATCTTCTGGGATATCAACGATGGAGATATCTTCTCCCTTATCATCATTGTAGATGTAAGCTTTCATTTCGAATAAGTCGATGATTCCCTGGAAATCGTCTTCTTTACCGATTGGCAGCTGAAGTACGATTGCATTTGCACCTAAACGTTCTTTGATCTGATCTACAGCTCCGTAGAAGTTTGCACCTAAGATATCCATTTTGTTAATGAATGCCATTCTTGGTACATTATATGTGTCAGCCTGACGCCATACGTTTTCAGACTGAGGTTCTACTCCACCTTTTGCACAGAACACACCTACGGCACCGTCAAGTACACGCAGAGAACGTTCTACTTCTACTGTAAAGTCAACATGGCCCGGAGTATCAATGATGTTGATACGATGTTCTTTTGCTCCTGCTTTTGGCTTGCAGTTTTCCTGCAGTGTCCAGTGGCATGTTGTAGCAGCGGAAGTAATTGTGATACCTCTTTCCTGTTCCTGTTCCATCCAGTCCATGGTAGCAGTACCTTCATGAGTATCACCAATTTTATAGTTTACACCAGTATAGTAAAGGATACGCTCTGTTAATGTTGTTTTACCAGCATCAATATGAGCCATAATACCAATATTTCTGGTTCTCTCTAATGGATATTCTCTTCCAGCCAAGGTCTTTTCCTCCTAATGTTTTTAACATGGAAGCGCCCATGGCGATCCGCAAGATAAATCTCTGAACAAGATTAGAATCTGTAATGTGCGAATGCCTTGTTTGCTTCTGCCATTTTGTGCATATCTTCTTTTTTCTTTACAGATGCTCCAGTGTTGTTAGATGCATCAAGAATTTCTTTTGCAAGACGTTCTTCCATTGTTCTTTCTCCTCTTTTACGTGAGAAAGTAGTCATCCAACGAAGTGCTAATGCCTGTCTTCTGTCTGGTCTTACGTCGATTGGCACCTGATATGTTGCTCCACCGATACGTCTGGCTTTTACTTCAAGAACTGGCATAATGTTGTTCATAGCTTCTTCGAAGACTTCAAGAGCTGGTTTTCCAGTCTCCTGTTCTACACGGGCAAATGCTCCGTATACGATTTTCTGAGCAACTCCTTTTTTACCATCTAACATAATGTTGTTGATTAATTTTGTCACAACCTTATTGTTGTAAATAGGATCTGCTAATACGTCTCTTTTCGCAATATGTCCTTTACGTGGCACGGTTCTTCCCTCCTTAATAATCATTAATTCATCGGTACTCATACTAAAATAATTGCATGTTCGTGCAGGACTTTTATATCTCCTGTAACCTTTTTGTAGGAAACAATAAAGTTCCGGCACAACTATACAAGGTAGCGCCTAAGTTACGCTGCTTTGTACCAATTTAGTTTTGTTTTATTTTTTCTTAGGTCTTTTAGCTCCATATTTGGAACGAGCCTGCATTCTGTTAGCTACACCAGCTGTATCCAGTGTACCTCTAACGATATGGTAACGAGTACCTGGTAAGTCCTTAACACGACCACCACGAATCAGAACAACGCTATGTTCCTGTAAGTTATGTCCTTCACCTGGGATATAACTTGTTACTTCGATTCCGTTAGAAAGACGAACTCTGGCAATTTTACGAAGAGCAGAGTTAGGCTTTTTAGGAGTTGCAGTCTTAACAGCTGTACATACACCTCTCTTCTGTGGAGAGCTTGTGTCTGTTGCTTTCTTCTTTAAGGAGTTAAATCCTTTCTGAAGTGCTGGTGCTGTAGATTTCTTTACAGATGTCTTTCTCCCTTTTCTAACTAATTGGTTAAAAGTTGGCATTGATTTCACCTCCATACATGTTTTCTACTTGTGGTTACTTAAATTCACCTAGTGACTTCTCTGTGTCTTTTCTTTTTGTACATTTTGTCCAATAAACGTTTTTATCTGCCTACTGTATGGTAACAGCATGCTAAATAAACACATCCAAAAAAGACACGCTAGATTATTATATATTTCTAGCGTGTCTTTGTCAATACCTTCTCCGAAATATTATTGTTTTTCTTATGTATTTTAATTGGAATTTGGAAAATCTTTGCTATCTTTCGATGCCGTCCTCAGAAATGCTTTCTCGTCACATTCCTGCTTTCACGCCGACGGTCATAGTTTCTAGCTATCTCCGTATCACATTTCCTACATAAGCTTGGGATTTAGGATCTATTTCTCCTATAATCTTATAATTATAATATTCTTCAGAGAATCTGGTTCATGAGTTCCGATTTCTTTTCTATGAATGCCCCACCGGCCAGTTGCTTCGATGATAGAATCTTTTTCCTGATTTTCTGAATTCTGTTGATTCTTTGAACCGTCTTCTCAAATTGAAATCCTATAAGATCTCTCCTTTCCCGCTAAGGATGTCGTTTCGATCCTTCTCTCATGATTTCAAGAGCCATTTCGGTTACTGAAAATCTTGATTCTTCTCTCATTTTGTATCTTTCTTATGAGGTTGACCCCTTACCGTTCTATCCGTTCTTAGGACTTACAACAAACCTTCCTGGTTTTGCAATTTCCTGTTAAGTCAGTCTCATCTTTCTATTCATACACTTCTCAACTGCCCGGTTTAAAAGGTTTTTTTCATAACCTTTGGGAGCATCTCTGGCACTTTCTCCTTTCTTAAAAGCTATCTCTCATTTGTTGATTTTATTATAGCAATATCTGATTTAAATGTCAAGTTAAAAGTATTTTCTGATTTTTTAAGAATTTTGAATTCAATAGACAGATAAATATTACTCTTATTTTCTCAAAAAAAGAACACCTGTATTGAGAGGTGTTCAGACTGTAGACAAAGTCCCGACATTTGCCGGGACTTTTACTATGAGCACTGTTT
>CAVKOU010000033.1:0-24145 GCA_963658085.1 bacterium | reverse complement strand
TTATCCCATCTTCCACATTTCGAAAAGTGGTAACCCAATGAATCCTGTTCGTACTTTTCTTTCTTGCATCAAAATTATATAATGATGCTATAAGTCTTCAAAGTCTTTCACTCCTATGAGTCTTCTCATCCCCCGGTGAAGGATCTTGAATTCACCAGACAATAAATAAAAATTTTCAGGCGGTTTTATTTATGGATCACAAAAAATCTCCCGGCATTTTTAACCGGATCAAGGTACAGCATCAGCTTCATATTATATTTTTCCTTGCAATCTTTATTCCGGTATTGCTGTTAGGAAATTATCTTCTTTATAACTCAAGAACGCTCCTTGCAGACCACTATAGAGAGCAAGCTCACTCGGATAATCTTCGGGTCAAATCTCTGCTTTTAGATTTAACTTCCAATGTTTATAACACATCAAGGCAGCTTGCAGATGACAAGGAACTAATCTCGCTTCTTAGCACTGATTTTGCAAGCAGTAATGAGGGACAACTTGCAGCGGATGCTTATAGCGGTTTTCGCTATGCGTTGTCTGAGGATGCTGCGATCCAAGAGATTACCGCATATACCTACAACACTTCCATCCCTGCAACGGAATATATTCAACCCATTACCGAGAATGTGCAACAGGAATCCTGGTATATCCAAGCCACAGAAAGCGCCACTCCCTTTTGGAGTGTGGAATCCCAAACAGATCGTTTCGGCAGAACGACTCCTCTTTTGACGCTTCACTGCAGGATTTTTCTTCCACAAAAAAATAGCTTTGCTATCCTAAATGTTGCCATCAGCAACAACCATATTAAAAACCGTATTGAAAATAGCTCTCTGAAAACCGTAATATGGCTAAATGAAGATTCCCAGTTTTACCAAAGCGCTTCTCAAACCATTGAAACATTACCGGAAGCTTATGAACCGGGACCTTCCGGATATTATCTTGGAAGCCTAGAACTGGAAGATGAGACAGTGATTGGCTGTATCAGTGCGCTGTCTACCAGCTACTCCGAAGATATTTTTTACATTGCTTCCCTGGATTACAGTGCCTATCCGTATATGAATCGAATCAGTCTCATTCACATTGCATTGATTCTATTGATTCTGATTCCTACCAGTGCATTTGTGCTGATCTACTCCAGGTATTTCAGTCGTCGGGTTATTACGCTTCGTGAAACCATGCATGATGTGAGTCTTGGAAATTATGAAATAACGGATTCATTTTCCGGAACAGACGAAATTTCAGAAGCCTTTAAGGACCTAAGTGGCATGGTACAGGATATCCGCAATATGGAAGCCTCTGCCTACCAGTCAGAACTGCGCAGCCAAGAGCTTGCCAACAAACAACAAGAGATGGAATTTAAGATGCTCTCCAGCCAGATCAATCCACATTTTTTGTATAATACGCTGGAGACTATCCGCATGCGAGCTCTGAAGGCCGGCAACCGGGAGGTCGCAAATGCAGTTAAACTGCTGGGAAAATCCATGCGCTATGTATTAAGTAATACCACCACTTCCTTCACCACCCTGGACAAGGAACTGGATTACATTAGCACCTATCTGGCGATACAGAAATTACGATTTCACGACCGGGTTAATTATACTCTGAAGGTAGCCCCCAATTTGGATCTTTCTAAGCTTCAGATCATGCCACTTCTCCTTCAGCCAATCGTAGAAAATGCCGTTCTTCACGGATTGGAAGAAGTCGAAGAAAATGGTAAAATCATTATTCATATTTCCTCGCATCAGGAGGAACTTTGCATCGAGGTATTTGATAACGGTTGTGGTATGACGCAGGATGAAATCGAGCATATGAAAGAAAATATTTATCATCACCCCAAAGAGTCCTCTAAAAGCATCGGTTTATATAATATTAATCAGCGTATCAAACTGTGCTATGGCGACCGTTATGGGCTTACAATCAAAAGTAAAAAGGACTGGGGTACCCTTATTATTATGGTGATCCCACCTCAAAAATATAGAAAGGAGTCCTGACAAATGAAATTATTTATAGCAGATGATGAAATAGATGTCAGAGAAGGACTGCGTTATATTTTGGACTGGTCTGATCTTGGATTTTATATCTGTGGGGAGGGAAAAAACGGTGCTGATACCTTGGAACAGATCCTAATCTCACGTCCGGATGTGGTACTTATGGACATTCGCATGCCGAAGCTGTCCGGACTGGATGTCATAAAGCAGGCAAAGGAACAGGGATTTCAGGGGAAATTTATCATCCTCAGCGGATACTCTGATTTTTCCTATGCCCAGGAGGCCATCAAATATGGGGTAACCTATTACCTCACCAAACCCATTGACGAAGATGAACTGGAAAAGGCCGTACTGGAGGCCAAAAAATCTCTCACTGAGGAACAGTCTGCCCAAAAGAAACTGGTGGAATATCGCTCCAAAGCCAGAGATTTGATTCTGCAGGATATTCTTCAAAACAAAGCAGATTATGCATATCTTGACTATCACGATATGGATCTGGAGGCTTCTGTTTATCAGGTTATCATCTACACGAATTATAATCAGGAATCTTTTCAGACTACTTGGAATTTTGCGGAGATTCTGCGTCTTGTGAACAAAAATCACAATTCTCTGGATGATATTCGATTGGATGATATGAATGTTATTTTGTTAAAAGGACGTTTTGCTCTAAATCGTTTTCAGGAATTTTTGGATCGTTATATCAGCCAACCCCAGAAAGGCTCTCCCTTAGATGCTCTCTTTCTTACCTATGGCCATCCGGTCTATACCGTGGATCAGATTTATGCATCCTTTCAGGATGCTTCGGAGCTGATGAAACGTAGATTTTTCTGCAGTCCCAACCAGCATGTACTTGGTTTCTCCAAGCTTCCCGAAAGCAGCGAAACCAATAGACAAGCTGCCGCATTATGTGATACCTATTCGGAACGTATTGCCAATTACATTCAGTCCGGGAATCTTCACATGCTGATGGAAATTTTGGATGAGTTAAAAAAGGATCTGTATTTTACGGATATGGACGTACCGGTTCTGAAGCATTATCTTGCTGATATCATGATCCAGGTCAAGTCCATCGTCACCCATACCTACGGCCTTACGGAGCTTCCTATTCCCAACAATGCCGCCATCATCAGCACCATCGAAGAGCAATATTATCTCTATGAAATTTTGCAATTTTTCACGGTACAGTTTGAAATGTATATGAACGCCATGGATTCTCCAAGTAGAGAAAGTGTCATGGATGGAATTTTAAATTACATTCATCACAATTATCAGAAAAACTTAAAGCTTGGTTCTATTGCAGAACTTTTTGGCTACAACAGTTCCTACCTTGGGAAGGTTTTTACAAAAACTACCGGAAAAAATTTTAACGCCTATGTAGATGAGGTTCGGATTGAAAATTCCAAAAGGCTCCTTAAGGAGCACGACTACAAAGTCTATGAAATCGCACAGAAAGTTGGCTATGCCAACGTTGATTATTTTCATAAGAAATTTAATAAATATACCGGCATGAGTCCTACGGAATATCGAAAAATGACTGAGGAATAATTCCCCAGTCATTTTTTTATGATTATTTATTTGCTTATTATTTGTTTGTTATTCATTTGCAGTATCAGAGTTTGAACTATTATAGTCTTTAATTGCCTGCTCTCTTGATGCTGCCTGATCCTTTGCATTCTGCATATCAACTGCCAGAACCTGTTCATAACCAAGTCCTTTGACCGTGTCCTGCATGTTTTTAAGGATTGAATTAAATTCAGCCTCATCGGATGCAAATACCATCTGCCAAGAGCTATCTACGATGGTTGTCTTACACTGATTTCTCAGTGTTGTAATATCTGAAGATTCTTCCGGCTGTGTATAAGAGGTACCTGCTGCCACAGAAAGGGCATTCTTATTTTCCAAATACTCAATAGTAGTCTGCGCTCCATCTGCCCATTCCTGCCAGCTTGTATCCAGAGCTGTATTGTTTTTTGCAAGAACGGAAGACCACATGGTTTCCATATATGGCTCATTGGTGTTTGGATCTGTATCAACCAGTGTTACGGTCTTAAAATTCAGGGCAGATACACCATCCTTCCATGAACCTCCACCCCATTCATCAGACACAGTCACATCGTTACTTGGAAGGGCTTTTTCACCAAATTCAGTAAGAACCGGAGTATCCCCATCCATTTCCCAGGTAAGTCCTTCCGGGCCTGCCGCACCATTGGCCTGTCCTGCACATTCTACACCTTCCGGTGAGTATAGCCAGTCGATAAATTCAGCGATTCGCTCCGGCTCCTTTGCCTGGCTGCCAATAGCGATCACGACCCTTGCATTACCTTCCGAATAGCATCCTGCGGTATATGGAGCAGAATCTTCGATGAATCCCGGCATGAAACCTGTTCCGGCTTCTTTGTGCTCCGTTGTATTATAGTAGGATGGTCCCTGGTAAGACCAAAGGGAGGTAAGGATCTGTCCATCACGATATTTATCAGAAAGGATATCATAGCTCTGCGTTGTGGACTCAGGATCAATCAAGCCCTCCTGATTTGCCTCAAATAAGAATTTCAGAGCTCTTACATAAATTCCATCACTGTCTGTAATATCCTGAAAATCACTTCCATCTGCCTTTGTAAGAACAAAACCTGTACCGGTGTCATTGTATCCATAAAGAGAGCAGATATTCTTTGCTGCTACCATAGAGTTTCCATCCCAGTCTTTAAAAAGAGACATAGCATAGGTCTTTTTTCCGGAATCACTTTCCGGAATCTGCTCCTGAAGTTGTTTCATGACAGGAATCCAGTCCTCTAAGGTTTTGATTTCCGGGCATCCGATGGCCTCATAGGCATCCCATCTCATGTAAGGAGCAACCAGCGGTTCAATACCGTCAGCAGAAACCTCCGGAGACTGACTGGAGATCTCACTTGGAATAGCCCACACGCCATCCTGTCCGGCATCTTCATTTGCTTTTTCGATAGCAGCACTATAATTTTTCATCACATCCGTATCTTTTAACAGATCTGTCATATCCATCAAAAGTCCGGCTTTTACCATATCTTTCAAACGTCCGTTTTCTGTATTGGAAATGATAATATCTCCCAGATTTCCTGCCGCAGATCTTGTCTGGAACAGGGTATCTCCGCCACCGGCTACGTTTGGTGCGATGATGTTTAATTCAATATTAAATTTGTCTTTAACAATCTTACCAAACCATCCGGACTGGATTCCCTGATAGTTTGCCTGATCGTCATATACATCGATTGTCAAAAGATCATCTGAATTTGCAGAATCACTGTTACTGTCACTTCCACCACACCCGGTCAGAATCGTCGATGCAGCAAGGACAGTACAAAGCAAAATACCTATTACTTTCTTCTTCATAATATTTTCTCCCTAACCTTTCACAGATCCGATCATAATACCAGATACAAAGAATCTCTGGAAAATCGGATATACAAACAAAATCGGTAACACAACGATGACAGAAACTGTCATTCGGATCGAAGTCGGTGTCTGCTGTGATGCAAGCATGGCTGCAGATACTGTTCCACTGTTGCGGACCATGGCTGCAAGAGAACTTGCCTGATTGATATAAGTGTACAACAGATACTGTAAGGAATAAAGCTTCTGATCCGTAATATAGAGCAAAGTATCCTGGAAAGAGTTCCACTGTGCAACAGCTGCCCAGATTGCCACCGTGGCAAGGATGGGTTTTGCTGTCGGAAGAATGATCTTCCAGAAAATCGTAAGAATTCCGGCTCCATCAATCTGTGCCGCTTCCTGAAGGGATTTCGGCATAGATTCAATATAGGTCTTCACCATAATGATACTGAAGGGCTGTACGATGGCTGGCAGAATATATACCCAAAACGTATTTGTCAGATGCAGGGTTCGCATGGTAATAAACATAGGAATCATACCTGCATTGAAGTACATCGTGATCACAAAAAAGCGATACCAAAATTTTCTGTGCCAAAGTTCTTCCTGGGTAAAGAGGAATCCTAAAAAGGCAGAAGCCAATACAGCACAAACTGTACCGATCACGGTTCTGGCCAGCGAAATAATCGCAGCTCTTGGCAGCCCATCTAAGGATAATACCTGGATATAGTTCCCAAGATGAATTCCCTGTGGGAGGAAATTGATGACACCGTTTGCACTTAATTCGTTGTTACTGATAGTGTTGATGATCATATAATAAAAAGGATATGCACAGATCAGTGTAATAAGGATAAACACCAGATAATTAATAATACTGAATGCCACATCCCCGCTTTTCATCTTTTTATGTTTCTTTTTTACGACGGTTTCCACTTCTTCTCCTCCTTTCTTAAATAATAGACTCTCCACGGGTTTTCTTTGATACGAAGTTCACGATCACTAATAATGTTACACTGACAACACTCTTTAACATACTGATAGCCGTTGCTAAGGATAGACTACTTCCCGTCATACCAATGTTATAAACATACAGATCCAGCACCTGAATGTGGGTCTTGTTAAATGCGTTCTGGAATACATAATACTGATCCATACCATTGTTTAGGAAGTTTGCCACAGACATCATTAACAGTACAAAGAATGTAGGCGCAAGTGCCGGGATTGTAATATTTTTGATCACCTGGAAACGGTTTGCACCGTCCACCTTGGCCGCCTCATAAAGCTCTTGATCGATTCCGGCGATCGCTGCCAGATACATGATTGCTCCCCATCCCAGACCTTTCCATATACTCCATAACACCATCCACAAATAGGTATGGGCATCACTGTCCAAAAATTTAATAGGCGTTGTAATGAACCCCATATTCTGCAAAATGGTATTTACCATACCGCTGTCTGTAAACAAACTGAAGGCTACGGAATAAACCAGAACCCAGCTGATGAAATTTGGCAGGGTCGTCAAGGTTTGTACCACATTCTTGAACCATTTGCATTTAATCTCGTTTAGAAAAATAGCAAATGCTGCCGGCAGGATGGATGTAGCAATCCCCAGTAAACTCATGGCAAATGTATTTTTCATTACCTGAATCATCTGTGTAACCTGTGTCTTATTTGCAAACAATGTCTTAAACCATTTCAATCCTACAAAGTCGCACTGAGACAGGCCAAGGGGCGGTTTGTAATCATAAAAGGCATAAATCCATCCATGAAGTGGAAAATATGAAAACAGGAAACATAAGATAATAAACGGCACCAGGCAATAGAACAATCTGCGGCTCTGCGCTGCTTTGGCCGCACTTCGTTTTGTTTTGCTTACCGCTTGCTTTTTCATTCTACTCTCTCCTTCTTTTTTATTTGGCTGCAACCTCTCTTTAATTCCCGCTCATTGTAGCATTCCCTCTATATTAGAAGATACCGGCCAAATCAGAGGCTAACTATAGGAAAAATCATGTTTTTTTCTATATCGGTGAAAGAAATCTATTTTTTTAGGTAGTTTACCTCTATTTTTATCTGTAGTTTTTTGCCTGATTCCCCCATAAGATAAGCATGAATTAGAAAAAACTATTTTTATGGAAGGAGAAGTGTTATGAAATTCAATACCGAAAGCCCTGTCTTTCAATTTCTTGGAACTTTTTCTGATTTTGTGATCTTGAACGTTCTTTTTCTCATCGCCTGTATTCCTGTTGTGACCATCGGCCCCGCTATCAGTGCATTGTATACCGTCACGCTACGTGAAGCGAGAAACGAACAAGGATATATCATTCATTCTTATTTCGATGCTCTGAAAGAAAATTTTAAACAGTCTTTTTTACTGTCCCTTTTCTATACGCTAGTAGGAGCAATACTTCTCTATAACCTGGTATTTTGGGCTCAAATGCAAACCGCTATAGGCAGTGTATTTCTAATCATAATTGCAGTCTGTACACTGGTTTATATTCTTTCACTCTTATATGCATTTGCTCTGAGTGCAAGATTTGAAAACTCTCTGAAACAAACGATAAAAAATTCGTTATTGCTTGCACTGACAAATCCTGTACAGACCCTTATGATCCTGCTCATCACCCTGATTGGATTTTCTCTAGCCTATGTAAGTTTGTTCTTCCGGATTTTTTTGTTAATTTTCGGATTCGCTTTTCTGGCTTACTGTATTTCTTTTCCACTGACCAAGGTATTCCGTAAATACGAGGAAATATAAAATATTTCCCAAGCCAATCATCCACAACAAATATATAAGGAGATTTTTTATTATGAAATATGGATTTTTTGACGACAAAAACAAAGAATATGTGATCACAAATCCCAGGACTCCCAATCCCTGGATTAATTATCTTGGAAACGAGGATTTCTTTTCTCTGATTTCCAACACTGCCGGCGGATATAGCTTTTACAAGGATGCGAAGCTCCTTCGCATCACCCGTTACCGTTACAACAATGTGCCGGCGGATACCAACGGACGCTATTATTTTATCAACGATGAAGGAACCATCTGGAATCCCGGATGGCAGCCAACCCAAACACCTTTAGACAGCTATGAATGTCATCACGGACTTGGATATTCCCGTTTTCATTCTTCCAAAAACGGAATTAATGCGGATCTGACTGCTTTTGTACCGCTTCACGAGACCTGCGAAGTCAACTATTTAAAACTGAAAAATACGGATTCCAAGACTCATTCATTGACTCTGACTTCCTATGTGGAATTCTGTTTTTGGAATGCTGTAGATGATGCTACTAATTTCCAGAGAAATCTAAGTCTTGGGGAAGTTGAAGTGGTTGGATCTGAAATCTACCACAAAACCGAGTACAGAGAGCGCCGAAATCACTATGCTTTTTATAGTGTCAATGTTCCTGTGAATGGCTTTGATACTAGCCGCGATAACTTTCTCGGAGCCTATGGTTCAATTCAAAAACCAAAGGCAGTCGTCGATAATACTTCCTATCAGACAATGGCAGATGGAGGTGCTGTGATCGGTTCTCATCGAATCCAGGTGAACTTAAAACCCGGCGAGGAAAAGACCTTTATTTTCCTCCTTGGATATGCTGAAAATCCTGAAGATCAAAAATGGGAAGCACCTCATAGCATCAACAAGGCACCTGCCCGTAAGATCATCTCTCACTATCAGACGGATGCCCAGGTGGAAGATGCGCTTTTACGCCTTGCTTCCTACTGGGATCATCTTCTGTCCAGATATACCCTTACCTGCGAGGATGAGAAGCTTTCCAGAATGGTAAATATATGGAACCAATATCAGTGCATGGTAACCTTCAATATGTCCCGTTCCGCCTCTTATTTTGAATCCGGAACCGGCCGTGGCATGGGATTTCGTGACTCCTGCCAGGATCTTTTAGGCTTCGTACATCTGATTCCGGAACGTGCCAGAGATCGAATTCTCGATATTGCTGCCACCCAGATGGAGGATGGAAGCGCCTACCATCAATATCAGCCTCTGACCAAACGAGGAAATCTTGATATCGGAAGTGGATTTAACGACGATCCTCTGTGGCTCATTGCCGCAGTCAGTGCCTACACAAAAGAAACCGGGGATTTTGGCATTCTTCAAGAGATGGTAGATTTTGACAATGACGCATCCAAAGCCGCCCCTCTTCTTGAGCACCTGAAGCGCTCTTTCGAGTACACGCTCACCCATCTGGGACCTCATGGTCTGCCTCTGATCGGACGCGCTGACTGGAATGACTGCCTGAATCTCAACTGCTTTTCCAGAGAACCGGGCGAATCCTTCCAAACTACCGGCCCATCAGAAGGACCTGTAGCAGAGTCTGTCTTTATTGCAGGAATGTTTGTAAAATATGCAAAAGAATATGGCCGTATCAATGAGATGCTTGGAAATAAAGAAGAAGCCGACCGAGCTTATCAGGCCGCAGATGCCATGGAGCAGGCGATTTTAAAGGATGGTTGGGACGGTAAATGGTTCCTTCGAGCTTATGATGCTGCCGGCGAAAAAGTTGGCTCTAAGGAAAATGAAGAAGGCAAAATCTTCATTGAGCCTCAGGGATTTTGCGTGTTAGCAGGTGTCGGTGTCAAAGAAGGAAAAGCAAAAGAAGCCCTGGATTCTGTCAAGAAACATTTAGATACCAAGTATGGAATTATGTTGCAGCAACCAGCTTATCAAACCTATCACCTGAATCTGGGAGAAATTTCTTCCTATCCACCGGGATATAAAGAAAACGCAGGTATTTTCTGTCACAACAATCCCTGGGTCTCCATCGCGGAAACCGTAATTGGAAGAGGAAACAGAGCCTTTGAAATCTATAAGAAAACCTGTCCGGCCTATATCGAGGATATCAGCGAGATCCACCGGACGGAACCCTATGTTTATTCCCAGATGATTGCCGGTGCAGATGCCTCTAAACATGGCGAAGCAAAAAATAGCTGGCTTACCGGAACCGCCGCCTGGACCTTTGTAAATGTCTCCCAGTACCTTCTGGGTATTCAACCGGATTATAATGGACTGCGCATCGATCCATGTCTGCCGGATGAGCTAACAGAAATCTCCATCGAGAGAACTTACCGCGGGGCAGTCTATCACATTCATGTGGTGAGACCTGAGGGTGTTGAAAAAGGGGTAACTAGCATGTTAGTAAATGGTCAGAAAGTGGACGGGAATCTGGTTCGACCTGTTGATGGATGTGAGGAATATACTGTGGAAATTGTAATGGGATAGAAAACAAGTAGGGACGCACCGCAGGAAACGATATATTAAGAAACGGAGGGACTGTCAACGTGATAGTCCCTCCATTTTTTATAAAGTGCAGGTAGTGATCTGACAGATATCTGCTACAGATTTGCCCGCATATATTTGATAAGTTCCCGGTTCTATTATGTATTCCTGGTTTTCTTCACTGTAATAGACAAATGCTTCCGACTCAAGAGTAAGTTTAATCTGTCTGGATTCTCCTGCTGCTAATTCCACTTTTTCGAAGGCTGCCAACACTTTCTTTGGCCGCTGAATTTCGGATTCAGATTTACCTACATAGATCTGAACCACTTCTTTTCCGTCCATTTGTCCTGTATTAGATAGTTTTAGACTTATGGTTACCTCTGGTTTTTCTCCTGATTTCTTTTGGATCACCGACAGATCTGAAATGTCAAATTCTGTATAGGAAAGGCCGTGTCCAAAAGGGAATCGTATCTCAATATCTCTGGTGTCATAATGGCGATAGCCTACGAAGACGCCTTCTTTGTATGTCACAGTTTTTCCTCCCGGAAAATCTCCAACACTATGAGCGGAGCAGTCTAAATGGGTCTTTGGAAAAGTTTCCGGTAATTTCCCAGATGGGTTTACTTTTCCAAAAAGCACCTCCGCCAGTGCCGTTCCTCCTTCCATTCCGGCATACCACTGCCATACCAACGTCTTTGCATTTTCTATCCATGGCATCTCTACCGGAGATCCGGAAACAAGAATCACGATAGTATTCGAATTTACTTCCAAAACTTCTTTGATTAGCTGATCCTGTTCATAGGGCAATTTCATATCCGGTCTATCATGGCCTTCCAGATCCTGAAGGTGGTTCTGTCCTCCAATCAGAATCACTGTCTCATACTGTGCTGCTTTTTCTACTGCTTCTTCTCTTAACACGCGCCGCTTTTCTTCTAACTCTTTGGTTGTTTTTTTTGTTTCACCGGTGGAGCCACCGCCATTTTCCAAGCTGTCTGCCTGCCAGTTAACCTCGCCATCCTGACCATCCATGTCATCTGCGATATATCCCTGAACAAAATCAACTTGTGTATTGCCCCCAAGGAGTTTCTTAATCCCAAGAAGAGGCGAAATTTCGTAAAGTGCCTTAATTTCTGCACTTCCTCCTCCATTGGAATGAATACGATCTGCATTGTCGCCAATGACAAGGATTCGTTTTATTTTCTGTGAGAGAGGAAGCTTTTTGTCCTCATTCTTCAAAAGTATTACGGACTCTCTGGCAGCTTCCAGTACACTTTCCCGGTGTTTTTTCGTATTATAACTGCCTGCCTTTCGCTGGTCTTTTTCTTCTCCCATCATATGCAGACGGAACATCATGCGAAGGATATTTCTTACCTTTTCATCCAAAAGTTTTTCAGAAACTTCACCCATTTCTACTGCTTCTTTTAGAGGCTTTGCCAGGCAGTAATCGTCGAAATTGTAGGTAACGGACATCTCTATATCAAGACCGCTTTCCGCCGCCTCTTTTGTCCTATGTACCGCTCCCCAGTCAGATACTACCATACCATCATATCCCCACTCTTTCCGGAGGATTTTATTCAACAACTCTTTATTCTCACAGCAATGGGTTCCCTTGTAAAGATTGTAGGCTCCCATCATGGAATAAGATTTTTCTGCCGCCTTTTTAAATGCCGGAAAATAAATTTCTCTGGCAGCTCGGTCACTAACCTCTACATCTACCCAAAGGCGTTCGGTCTCCTGGTTGTTGATTGCGAAATGCTTCACGCAGGCTGCCACATCTGCAGTCTGAATCCCTTCGATAACAGGCACTGCCATCTCCCCGCTCAAGTAGGGATCCTCACTCATATATTCAAAATTTCGTCCACATAGGGGACTTCTTTTTATATTGATCCCAGGTGCAAGGATAACGTCTTTCCCCCGTCCTCTTGCCTCTTCTCCGAGAACCTTTCCGGTCTCATAAGCAAGTCTTCGATTCCAGGTAGACGCCAACGCACTGTTGCTTGGCAGATAGGTTACATAATCGTCGCTGTTTCCCACCGGCACCCAGGAATCGTCCGGAAATTCATTCCGGACTCCCATTGGACCATCTGACATTTTAACAGGAGGAATCCCCAGGCGTTCTACGCCCTCTGTGCGGAAAAGGCCCCCACCGTGAATCATGCCGATTTTTTCATCTAGTGTAAGTTCTTTAATGAGCTCTTCAATCTGTTTTTCTATTTTTTCGCTTTTCTTCATTTTAGAGCCCCCGCTTACAAAGTTACTGTAATCTGTGCATTTCCTATGCAGCTAATCACTGTATCCTTATCCTCGATCTGATAGGGTGCGCCCTGCACTTCTTTTGCCGTTTCATTTACAAGTAAAATGCTGCAAGGTTTCTTCGCCTTTACTGTAATCTCAACCTTCTCACCAATTCTCGATGCAGTAACCGTTGTCTCCACCTGTCTGTCCATTCCGCAGACATAAGTAGATGCTTTTCCACCATCAGTCAGAGAATAGGCTCGGATTTCCACATTTTCTGCATAATTATAATCCGGTTTCATCTTTTCTTGTCCCACTGCAATAAGGCTGTTTTCTTTTGCAAATACAGGAATACTAAGATATCCGCAAGGCTCTTCATACCATTTGCCTCCCTCTTTGACTTCCCCTGTCAGATAATGCGTCCAGGTTCCTTCCGGAAGATAATAGATGGCTTTACTCTCATCGTTAAAGATCGGAGCCACAAGAAGGGAATCCCCCAACATATACTGTTTATCCAAATATGCACAGTTGCGATCCTTTGTAAATTCCATCACCATGCTTCGCATCATTGGTACTCCTGTTGCAGCTGTCTCGATAGAATTTCTATACAGATATGGCATGAGTTTTGCTTTTACCTCTGTAAAATAACGAACCACATCAACGGCCTCCTCATCGTAAGCCCATGGCACCCGGTAGGAGGTGCTTCCGTGAAGTCTGGAATGGGAAGACATCAAACCAAAAGCAGCCCAACGCTTATACACATCTGGTGTAGATGTGCTCTCAAAACCACCGATATCATGACTCCAGTAGCCGAATCCGGACATCGTAAGGGAAAGTCCACCACGGAGGCTTTCTTCCATGGAAACATAGTCGGACCAGCAGTCTCCACCCCAGTGTACCGGAAATTTCTGACCGCCCACAGTTGCCGAACGGGCAAAGAGGACTGCCTCGCCCTTACCTCTTTTTCTTTCCAAAAGATCAAAGACTGTCTTGTTATAAAGATATGTATAATAATTATGCATTTTTTCCGAATCGGAACCATCTGCATAAACACAGTTGGTTGGAATTCTCTCGCCGAAATCCGTCTTAAAGCAATCAACTCCCATATCCAGAAGCACTTCCAGTTTATCCTGAAACCACTTGCAGGCATCCGGATTTGTAAAGTCTACCAGAGCCATTCCCGGTTGCCACATATCCCACTGCCATACATCGCCGTTTGGTCGTTTGATAAAGTATCCCTTCGCCTTTCCTTCTGAAAAAAGAGCAGATTCCTGTGCAATATAAGGATTGATCCATACGCAGATATTGAGTCCCTTTGCTTTGATCCTTCCAAGCATTCCTTCGGGATCCGGGAATACACGAGTATCCCACAAAAAGTCTGACCAGTGAAAATCCTTCATCCAAAAGCAATCAAAATGGAATACTCTGAGTCCAATTCCTCGCTCCAACATACCATCAACAAAACGCATGACTGTATCTTCGTCATAGTTTGTTGTAAAAGACGTAGAAAGCCACAAACCGTAGGTCCAGGGTGCCGGAAGGGCCGGTTTTCCTGTAATGTCTGTATATCGTCTCAGGACATCCTTCATCGTAGGTCCGTTAATTACAAAATAATCCAGACTCTCTCCCTTTACGGAAAATTCTACCTTTGTCACCTGCTCAGTCCCAACCTCAAAGGAAACCTTATCTGAACTATTTACAAATACTCCATACCCTTTGTCCGTCAGATAGAATGGAATATTTTTATAGGACTGGTCGGTGCTGGTTCCACCATCTTCGTTCCAGATATCAACAGACTGTCCGTTTCTCACCAATGCTCCAAAACGCTCACCGAGACCGTAAACATGTTCATTTACATCAATACCAAGCTGTTGGCGCATATAAGCTTTTCCTTCCGGATCCATGTCATAGGCAAATCCTGTCCACTGGGTACGCATATAGGCAAGGTCTCTTCCGCTGCTGGCAGTCAAAACCTTCCCATCTCTTTCGTAGGACATGCTCCAACTTTTCTTGTTAATACGAAGGGAGAGATCCCCGGATTTTACAAGAATCTCCTCCGCTGTCTCTTCTACATCCATTCTTCTGTTTTCATCCAGATTAAGATCAAATTTAGGAGCGTGATCTTCCACTCCCAGATAGTGACTTGTCTGCACCCGGATCACATCTTCTGCAGGTGCTGTAATTCTGATAGTAAGATTGATTCCACCCAGGGTATCGCCTCTGTGAGCGATATGATGGGTTGGGGCACAGATTACAACCTCATGATCATTCTTATTTACAAAATAAGCTTCCTGTGGTGCAAAACATTCAATGCCTTCTTTTTGCAGCCAGCATCCATTTCCGAATTTCATACCTCTCTAACTCCTTTGTATATCAGTTTTTTCTCATTATACAAAGGAGTCCCAGATAAAAATACCGACAGAATTCATTGAAAAATACGCTACTTTTTAGACATCTTTATTTTCTTCTTTTTAGAATTCTTGTCTGCAGTGGAGATATTACTTCACTTTCTGCTCCATAGATCAGTTCATATTCTGCCGAGACAGGAACGGTCTGCGCCTTACGGGCATAGTTTTGGACAAAGAGATATTCCGTATCTTTGCTTTCTCTTACTGTCACTGCGACTCCCTCCGGAATAAACTCGATTGGAGATCGTAGGCCAGCTTCTTCTGCCACTCTTTTATAGAAATCCTGATAGAATCCAAGCTCCATATCCGCGCATATATAGTATACATGACCCTTGCCAAATACCTTATGAGTCAGTACCGGATATCCCTGATAAAAATCTTCCCCGTAGCGCATCAGTACTTCCGCATCAGATGTTTCCACCAACTCACAGAGATTCTTACAGGTATATACCTTGCTGATTCCCAGGTGATTTCCAGTCTCTGGGATTCCATGATTTTCCTCCCAGTCATATAGAGCATCGATTTCTGTGCTTCGAATTCCTGCAGCATCCATGAGGCCATATGGAGTTCCCCCGAGGAAGCATTTGTCTGTGCCGTCTACCAGTCCGGACCAGTAGGAAAGTACCAGAGTTCCTCCATTTTCTACATAAGCACGCAATTTTTCTTCATATCCGTCTGCGAACATATAAGCCATAGGTGCTGCCAGGATCTTGTAATCAGAAAGATCATGTTCCATAGCAATGATATCTACATTCAAGCCCTGCTCTCTCAGTGCCCGATAGTTCTTCTGCACATTCTCACGGTAATGCATATCTTCATTTCTCGGCCCCTGCACATCGGCGATGGCCCAGTCATTCTCTCTGTCATAAAGAACAGCTGCCTGTGCTGTCATGGTGGTTCCAACAGTCTCCCGGATCTGTTCTAATGCTTCACCTACCTCTGTCACTTCACGGAAAATACGGGTATCCTCTTTTCCATAATGATCGATGACTGCACCATGGAACTTCTCGGAAGCCCCCTGGCTTTGACGAAGCTGAAAGTAAAGAACACTGTCAGAACCGTGGGCAACAGCCTGCAGAGAACTTGCCAAAAGCATTCCGGGTTTTTTTAGCTTGTTGATCGGTTTCCAGTTGGTAGCAGAAGGACAGGATTCCATAAGAAGGAATGGTGTCTTCTTGATACTGCGCATCAGATCGTGCTGCATTGCCGCATCAACAGCTGTAATATATTCTTCTTTTTTATGCCATCCCGGATAGTTATCCCAGGATACGATATCAAGAACATCCTTGAATTTTTTATAATCCAAACCGTCAAAATCATACATTAAATTGGCAGTTACAGGAAGTTTGGATCCACCTTCTCGGATTGCATCCACTTCGTTTTTAATAAAATCTACAGTCTGATCCGTAACAAAACGCTTCCAGTCAAGTTTCAGTGCATGAAGTTCATTCTCTCCCTTTGTGGAAGGGCTTTCGATCTGATCAAAGCTGTTGTAGATATGACTCCAAAATGTAGTACACCAGCTCTTGTTCAAATTTTCGATAGTTCCATATTTTTCCTTAAGCCACTCTCGAAACTTCGCCTGACACAGAGGGCAATGACATTCTCCGCTAAACTCATTGGAGATATGCCACAGAATAACTGCCGGATGATTTCCAAATCGTTCCGCTAATTTTCTATCTATTGTATGAACTTTTTTTCTATATACCGGAGAGGTAAAGCAATGATTATGTCTGCCTCCAAAAAATCTTCTGGTTCTGTCCGGATCCATACGCAGAACTTCCTCATATTTGTCTGTCATCCACTTCGGTCTTGCCCCTGAAGGTGTTGCAAGAATGGTATGAATTCCCTCTTTATAAAGGTTGTTGATGATCTCTTCCAACCAATCGAAGTTATATTTTCCTTCTTCCGGTTCTAAAACCGCCCAGGAGAAAATTCCTAAGGATACCGTATTGATGTGTGCTTTTTTGAAATATTCGATATCTTTTTTCAGAATATCCGGTCGGTCAAGCCACTGCTCCGGATTATAGTCTCCACCATGAAGGTAACGGTCATATTTTACCTGTTTTGCCATTTTTTCTCTCCTTTTAACGTCTTTCTAAAGACTTTTCGTTAACTTTTTCTTTTTATTATATGGCAAACTCCTCCTGCATGGTATAATAAGTCATTCCAAAAAATATAATATTTCGAAACAAGGTGAGCTTATGCCAATTTACTTTAGAAATACTCCTGTGACTATGCCCTTCATGTTTGATTCTGTGGGAAATCACTGGTACCAGGAGAGTATCAAACGCCCAAATGGGCATCCTCTTTTTCATTATCTCCAGACAGAAAAAGGCCGGGGCCAAATTGAAATTCGCGGAAAGCACTATATCTTAGAGGAGCAGGAGGGAATTTTGATTGCCCCCTCTATCCCTCACTCCTATACTAAAGAATCCGAAGTATGGGATACTGTTTTTGCTACATTTACAGGCACCCTGTCTTCCGGAATATCTTCAATCTTTCAAAATCAGTCGGTGATTTTTGTCAGCAAGGAACAGGGAAGATTCATTGAACCTATCATATCAAATGCTGTTTCAGAATTTCAAAATTCCATCCCTGATATAAAGGTTCTCTCAAATCTCTCCTATGAGTTGCTACTTGCCCTTACGTTAAATGCTTCTTCCAAGAATTTCACCGAAGATCCTCTATACCGGCAATATGTGGCTCCTACCGTACAGGAAATCGAAACCCGTTATGCAGAAGATCTGACGGTTCAGGAATTAAGCAATATAGTATATGTCACTCCCCAGTATCTCTCAAGATTATTCCGGAAATTCTTAGGAGTTTCGGTTTATGAATACCTGACAGGTTATCGGATCAATAAGGCCAAGGAATTATTACTTACCAATAACCACATGAAAGTCCAGGATATTTCCCTCGCCTCTGGTTTCACAGATACCAGTCACTTTATTTCTATCTTTCGGAAATATACAGGAACCACGCCTCTTGAATTCCGTAAAATTTATCATATTTAATATATGCAAACACAGGAATTCCTCCGACTTATAAAAGTCGGAGATTCCTTTTTGAAGGCTTAAAGTCCTTTACATTTCCGGGCCTTCCTCCACTACCAGCACATCCTTCCCCTCAAAGGCAAATCCCATCTTATAGATACGTTCCTTAGGAATTCCCGCCGCCAAAAGATCCGACTCGTAACCTCTTTCTCTAATCTGCTTTAATGCATTGGCGGCTGTCTCTTCCAGGCTTTTCTCTCTCTTCTCGTCCAATACCTTAAACTCCAATAAAAAAGCATCTTCATTTTCTTTTAAAGGATACATAGCAATATCATACCGTCCCCTGCCGCTCTCACGATTTGAAACAATCCGGTATCTATCCTTCAACGAGACGATCAGACCTAACACCAGACCGTGATAGAAATTCTCCGGTGCCCGCTCCGACGGACGCCTTCCTACATCAAAATAGCTCATGGAAGTATAGGCAATATCCATCAGGAAATCATTCAATATTTCGATCTTATGTTTCAGTAAGGCCTCTGCAAATCTGGGATAGTCAGAGAATCCATTTTCAAACATAGATACGATCTCATATTCAAACATTCCCATAACCTCCTCATTGGTCACAGAAACATCGCATTCTATCAAACCTTTGTCCCTGACAACATTCTCAGCTTTAATATATCCCACTGCCAAAAGAAGAGACCATAAGCTGTTCTCATCGCCGTCCAGATATTGAAATGTAATATCTTCATTTATAATCTTATGAACGGGTTTTCCGGTCATCAACTGTTCGATCTCATGCTTGCTACGAACCGGATGTCTCCGAATAATATCTCCAATCAACTTATTGCTGCTGGTATTGGTCCAATAAGAAATCAGCAAGCCCTGCCGCATATAATTGGTAATGGACCATGGATTATAAATATCTTTTTGATTTCCAAATGTAAATCCATCATACATGGCCTTTACCTCTGCCATCTTATCAATGTTCTGACATTTCAAAGCATCTTTCACTTCCTGTTCTGTAAAGCCACAGCAATCACTGTAAGCATTACAAGTTACAGAAGCTACTTCAATATTGTTAAGATCCGAGAATAATGAATTCTTCGAAATCTTCGTCACGCCGGTTATGATTGCTCTGCTGTAATATTCATTTTCTTCAAATGTATTATGAAACAGCTGACGACAGGTTTCGATCATCTCATCCCAATATCCTACCGTGTAGGCCTCCAAAAGAGGGGTATCATACTCATCTAGAAGGATTAAAGGCTTTATGTGATGATGTTTATACAAAAGCTTACACAATATCTGAATCGCCAATTCTATACTTTCTGTAGATCCCCATCTAAGCTGCTCTCTTCGTTCTTTATATTCTTTCTTTTCATCTTCGCTCAGCTGTGTGCTCTCACACAGATATCTATGCCTTTCGTACATATTATATAAATTCAATACCACGCCTTTGATGGCCTGCTTATAATGGCTCCCCTTACAGCCTCCAAAACTAGCTGAAACTACCGGCACGGTGCCATAAGCCACTCTGCTTCTTTCATCCTTCCAAACTGCTAATTTTTCAAAATATTCCGGATGATCTGAAAATCTGGGATCAAAAAAATTCTCCACAGTGCTTAGAAGTGTGGTCTTTCCAAACCTCCTGGGCCTCGTGATCAAAGTCACCTGGGCACTATGAGAGAGCCATTCTGTAATAAAATGGGTTTTATCCACATAAAACTGCTTTCCACAGGCAAAATCCCGAAAATTCTGATACCCAAGCCCCACCTTGGCGTCCAGATAGGGATTTCTTTTTAAAATCTTTGTCAATCCCTCCATATAAGCGATCAAATGCTTCTTTTCTTCCTGAAGCTTACTCCGCTCCTCAAACTCAATAAGCACCTGTTCCCGTTCCGATAACTTCACATAATAACTAACAGATTTTCCATCAATAGTCTTCTGGATATATGGTTGCTTCTTACCATTAATTTTTTTGTAGGTCAAGGAACCCTTGGGGAGTTCCTCTAAACGATGATCAATTTCTTCGATTCTGGTCTTTGGATTTGTCATGGGCAGGCTCCTTTCTTAACAAACTCCACGTAGTCGTTAAATTTTAATTTTCAAAAAATGGTTATGTATGGTTATATCCAATATATAACCATACATAACCATTGTCAATTCTCAAATTTTATTTATTTCAATCTTCTCTTCATATTTTCCTTTCCACCTTGATTGCTTATAATGAATAACAAAAGAAAGATGCTACCAAAGTAACACCTTTCTTTATTATAAATGATATTAATTATTCTGCAATTCCATCTGCGTAAGCCGCAAATACATCATCAAGAGTATCTACACTCTCGCTGTAAGCTGTAATTGGAGCTGAAATTCCATCCTCATCGGTTGCATCCTTGTTAAATGCAAATACGTAAGGTGCCTTGATTACCGGAACGGTTACCTCTTCGCCTGCATCGTTTTTGTATTTCGTACTTGCGGATGCATCCCCAGCTTCATACTCGTCTGTTGTCAGGTTTGTCAGTGAAGTTTCGATCAGAGTCGTATACATAAATCCGATACTGTCACTCTCCATGATATTTCCTGTATTCTTGTATCCCCACTGATCCTCACTGATCTTTCCATCAACATAAGGATCCCATAAATATACATTTACATCATTTTCTACTGCCTTGGCGTTTACATCAGCAATTTCATTCTGTGTCGCTTCATCGTATGGTCCGCCTACCATGTAGATTGCATTTCCATCCTGTTGCAACAGCCATGCAAACTGACGATAGGTAATAGTTTTAACATTTACTTTCTCGGCATCCTTCAGAGATGGATACATCTCACGTACGTAATCTTCTTTTGAGTACTCTGTAAACTCAATGTTGTTGTCCTTGATGAAATCGAACATCTCTTTCATCTCTGCTTCATACTCGTCTGTGCAGTAATTCTTAACAACATCTCCGTTTTTGTCTGTGACTTCATTTCCTTCGTCATCATACTCTTTTGTGTAGACACCGTCTTTGTCGCGCTCTACCATTTTCTCAAACGCATACATAACAGGGCACTTTGTAGATCCGTTTCCGGAGTTGCTGTAATCTGTTGTGTTATCTTTGTTATAAATAAATGCGATTGGCTGCTGCATTCTTCCGACAGTCTCTGTCTCACCGTTTGCATTTGTATAAGTGATGGCTCTTTCTGATGTGGAAGGATACTCGATCCAGTCATCAATATTTGTCAAATACTGTTTTACAACCTCACCGTACATATAGTTGTAATTTACACCCGCGTTCTCGCTTCCGTCAGACATGCGGATAAATGTATTACCATTTTCATTGTCATCCAAGTTAAAGTCATAGGTATAGATTGTATCGATACCATACTCCTTTGCATATTTTGTAAGAGAAGGAGTCATCGCTCTTGTATTATGGCACCATGATCCGCAAAGCGCGATCATGTAAGTTCCTTCCTTCTGAAAAAGGTCAATCATTTCATCATAGGTAATATCTTCGTATACCACCTCATCTACGCTGTCAAAGGTCTTGATTCCCTGACGAGGTGTATCCTTTAATGAATTTGTATTAAAGGTATTAAAGTAATACTCCGGCTCAAAATCGTAGTCTGTTGCTGATAATGCTTTCGTTGTATCCGCCTCTGCCGTCTGTGTTGATTCTGCTGTTTTGCTGCTGTCGTCTGTACTTTTGCTGTCAGAAGATCCACATCCTGCTAACAAAACCGCAGACATAGACATTGCAAGTACACATGAAATAATTCTTTTTTTCATCCTTTTCTCCTTATTCGTAGTCATTATTTATCTGTATTAGCACATCGGCGGAGCTTCACCGGCATCATCCGATGATCCACCACCATCATTGCTGTATACACTTTCCAGATCTAACAGATCCTGATAGTTCTCAATATTCCATTTTTCATCTGCAGGCACGTAAGTATCCACAGCTTCACGGGCTTCTGCTACAGCCTCTGCCGCACCATCCTGCTTCTTATCTGCAAGTGAAGCCTGCTTGATCATAAGTCTGGCGTAATTAAGTCTTGCTTCTTTATAAGTTTTTAAATTCGTAATCTTCTCTTCCAGATTCTGATTCGGATCTAACGCTTCGTAGTATTCCGCAGCTTTCTTAAACCTTTCGATACTATCATCATTCAGTTTCATATCTCCAATCTCATCAATTGCATTGATGGTTCTTGTTACAGAATACTTTGTTGAAACTACAGAGAGACCGAGGAAGATAATAGCTAAAATAATAAGTACAATGGTTGACTTTTTCAATTTCATTATGCAACCTCTCCTTTCTCTTCTTCTGCGTTAAATATCTCATCATTCAATGTACCGGTCTGACGTGCAACGATGGCTGCCGATACATTCGCACTTGTTACATTACAGAGAGTACGGATCATATCTGAAATGTTATTAATCGGTACCAAAAGTACAATGGCCGCAATAGGAAGATTTACAGCCTTAAATACCGCCATGGCAGATACAACTCCAATGCCCGGAACCCCCGCACTACCAAGGGATAAGATCAGGCAAATGACCGCTAACATTACATAATCAGAAACTGTCCAGGATATACCTACCGCATTGGTATAAAACATTGCCAGAAGAATCGGCCATATACAAGTACATCCGGGCATTCCAATAGTAGTTCCAAGAGAAGTTGTAAAGTTAGAAATTTCTTCATCAATACCGATACGATTTCTCTGACAAGCCACAGATACTGGGATACTTCCTACACTACTCTCTGTGGTAAATGCCGTAATCTGCGCCGGAAGAATCTTCTTAAAGAATTTGATTGGACTAAGTTTTGCATAAAATTTGACCAAAATTGCATTAAATCCATAAGCATGCACCAGACATACCACATAGATCATCACAACAAGAAGAATCAACTGTACCAACGACTTCTTGTCCTCAAAAATCTGGCTGGCCGATCCGGCTACCAAACACAAAACTGCGAATGGTGTCAGATCAATTACGAATGCAAGAATTCGATAAATGATCTTTTTCAATGCTTCAACAAGATCTTTAAATGCAGATACTTTCTCTACACCTTCTTCTGTAGCAATTCCTACATATGCTACAGCCACCGCAATTGCAATAATGATAATCGCAACCACATTGTCATTTGCAAGATCTCCAACAACATTTGTCGGAAAGAAATTCAAAATAACCTTATCAAATGAAGTTGCCAGTTCTTCATAAGAACTGATGGTACTGTCACTTACTGATGCGATATCAGCAAATACCGCTTCTGCCCCTTTTCCGATTCCTGTAAAGAATCCAAACACATAGGACAGAACAATTGCTGCTGCCGAGGAAACCAGAAGCCAGAATACCGAACGAAGTCCAATGCTCTTCATCTTTTCTTTATTATTTAAAGAAATAAAGCCGGACATGATGGAAATCAAAATAACCGGTGCCACCAGCGCTGTAATCACGTTGATGTAAATGTCACCGATCAAATCGACCCAGACTAGATAAGTGTTGTTTTCAGAGGCAAATACGAGTCCAAGTACGGCTCCCATTACCATACTGATCAAAACAACAAAAGTCCAGTTGATCTTCATTGCCAACTGATTTAACGCTTTGAACAGCAATAATGTTATGGCTAACACGAAAAGTGCTATCCAGTTAACACTACATAGTAAATCCATTTTTCTTTTCTCCTTTTCTTAAAAATGCTAAGTAAAATATTAACATTTTTTTAACAATAAGAATAATTCATAATAATCAAACTTTTATAGGCAGTATCTATAAGCAATATCGCAGGAACATTATTACAGGAATAAAACCGTAGGATAGCCTTTATGTCATAAAAGGAAAGTGATATGTTATAATATGACAAGTTTATTTATCAAGAAATGGAGATTGTTATGGATACACTAAAGAAATTTATTCCGTACTATGCGCC
>CAVKOU010000032.1:0-26422 GCA_963658085.1 bacterium | reverse complement strand
CAAAGAACCTTTGAAAAGGCTTCCGTTTTTGTGGTTTGGAATTAACCCCTTCACTTGTTTGAACTGGGAAGGGCATTTTGTACCCCCTTTTTTGAAAAAAATTTTTAAAAAATTGAAAAAAGAAAAAATCCGCCTGTTTTTGGTAAGCGGATAAGAGGATATGATATATAATGAATCTGATGTAATATCAGTAGAAATGAAAAAAGACCACTTACTCAAAGCACCTATTGTATTAAGTGCCCGAGCAAGTGGTCTTACTATTATTATATGTATTTAATTTTCAATGTCTTTTTCTTGGCTGATAAAAACTTACAGAGAACATCATCAACTGCATCGGTATATCTGCCCTGAGCTATCAGGTCATTTTTCAAGCCGATTAGACTCTGTATCACATGGCTGTATTCTTCATCCGTCAGATAGATATGGTACTTTTTCATATGCCTGCACCTCCTGTCTGCACTCATTATATTCGATAAGGAAGAAAAGCTCTATTATGCGTCTTTATGCCAAAGGCAAGAGGGTGGCAGAATATATGATAAAAGGTGGCTACATCGTTAAAATGCAGCCACCTACAATGTAAACATTTTGGGTGTTTTTCAAAAGTTACGACAAATTTGAAGGTCAAGTTGTCGTAACTTTTTCCCTGATTTTCCGCTCGGCTAAAAGTGCGATTGTCGTAACTTTTGTCGTAACTTTTCAAATATGGAGAACCGGTCGGTCTCATATCTTGCTATAAGTCCGGAAAACTGGGGTAAATGCTATTTATCAGACGGTAATGACTTCATCGTCGGGAACAACAATACATCTCTAATTGCCGCACTATCTGTCAACAACATTACCAATCGATCGATTCCGTATCCAATTCCTCCTGTCGGTGGCATTCCGATCTCCAACGCATTCAGGAAATCTTCATCTGTATGTTCTGCTTCCTCATCTCCTGCTGCCGCATTGGCATCCTGTGCTGCGAAACGCTCTCTCTGATCAATTGGATCGTTAAGCTCTGAGTATGCATTACACATTTCCCATGTGTTAATAAAGAGCTCGAATCTCTCTACTTTGCTTGGATCTGACGGTTTCTTCTTGGTCAACGGAGAAATCTCGATCGGGTGATCCATAATAAATGTTGGCTGGATCAGTTCTTTCTCACAGTACTCCTCGAAGAAAAGGTTGATGATATCACCCTTCTTATGGTGCTTCTCGTACTCGATGTGGTGCTCGTCTGCCAACTTCTTTGCTGCCTCATCATCTGCTACTTCATCAAAATCAATGCCTGCATATTTCTTGATGGCATCGTTCATGGTCAATCTTGCAAACGGCTTTCCAAGATCGATCTCGATTCCATTGTATGTAATGGTGGTTGTTCCGCATACTTTTTCTGCAAGATAACGGAACATTGACTCTGTAAGCTCCATCATACCTTCATAATCTGTGTATGCCTGGTAAAGCTCCATGAGAGTAAATTCTGGATTATGACGGGTATCTACACCTTCATTTCTAAATACTCGACCGATCTCGTATACTCGCTCCATTCCTCCAACGATCAAACGCTTTAAGTAAAGCTCTAAGGAAATACGAAGCTTTACGTCTTCATTTAATGCATTGTAATGTGTCTCAAACGGTCTTGCCGCTGCTCCTCCGGCGTTGGATACTAACATTGGTGTCTCCACTTCCATGAAGTCACGTCCGGAAAGGAAGTTACGAATCTCTTTTACGATCTGAGAACGCTTGATAAATACCTGCTTGCTCTCCTCATTCATGATAAGATCTACGTATCTTTGACGATAACGCATATCTGTATCTGTCAGTCCATGGAACTTCTCTGGTAAGATCTGTAAGGACTTAGATAAAAGAGTCATCTCCTCTGCATGAATGGATACTTCTCCTGTTTTTGTACGGAATGCATATCCTTTGATTCCGAAAATGTCTCCGATATCACTCTTCTTAAAGTCTGCGTAAGACTCTTCTCCGATGGCATCACGCGCTACGTAAATCTGAATATTTCCCTTCAGGTCACGGATATTGCAGAAACTTGCCTTTCCCATAACACGCTTAAACATCATACGTCCGGCGATCTGTACGTGAATCGGGCTTGCGTCCATAATCTCACGACGTGCATTGTAGTCTTCGTTTGTTACTTTTCTTGCTTCTTCCTCGGAAAGTCCTTCTACAGAAGGAAGCGGACGATCACCGATGATCTCTGCTTCGTGTGCTTCGTATAAACTCTTTACTTCATCAGAATGATGGGTCTGATCAAATTTTGTAATTTCAAATGGGTCTTTTCCTCTTGCCTGAAGATCAGCCAGCTTGTCTCTACGAACTTTGCGCAGCTGGTTGACATCCTGCTCCTGTGGCTTCTTCTGTTCTGCCATGATACCCTCTCCTTTCTCAGGTCCTTATATTCTTTTTACCAAATTAGTTGGCACGACTGATCTCTAATACTTCGTACTCCATAACTCCAGCCTGGGTCTCTACTTCGATCTTATCTCCGACTTTCTTTCCAATGAGAGCCTGTCCCACCGGTGACTCGTTAGAGATCTTTCCTTCCAAGCTGTTAGCCTCGGTTGATCCTACGATCTTAAACTCGATTTCTTCTTCAAATGTGATATCGTATGCTTTTACAACACATCCAATGTTGATCTTATCTAAATCTACTTCGTCTTCTACTACAACCTCTGCATTTTTAAGGATTGCTTCTAATTCTTCGATACGAGCTTCGATATCTCTCTGCTCATCTTTTGCTGCATCATACTCTGCATTCTCTGAAAGATCTCCCTGCTCTCTGGCTTCTTTAATCTTTCCTGCAATCTCTTTACGTTTTACTACCTTTAAGTCCTCTAATTCATCCTCAAGAGCTTTAAGACCTGCATAGGTTAATAATCTTTTCTTTGCTTCCATGAATCCCAGTTCCCTTCTCACTTTTTGTTGCTTGTATATCTTACATTTTCGTAACTATTCAGAGCTCTATTCGCAGAATACAGTTTTGCATGACTCTAAAAAGTTACATATTTTCTTTTCTTGTCTCTTCTCTGTCAAGTCTCGCTTGCGAGGCAAAATTTTCTTACTTTTCTGCAACTTTATAGCAACGGTTAATCGCCAAGATCCTTACGATCTTGGCGACATCTTCTTGCAAATAAAGAGACTTTCGCAATTTCATTATTATACCGAAGCCCTTAGGCTATGTCAACGAATTATTCAGCAGTTTTTCCAATTCTTCGTAGGATTCTACCTGGTTGATAGCCTCCCGTAATCTGGCAGATCCCTTCAGCCCTTTGGTATACCAGGCAACGTGTTTTCGCATCTCCCGGATACCCAGATAATCCCCTTTAAATTCAATCTGAAGCCTTGCGTGTCTTAGCATGGTTTCTCTTATCACCTGCACGGATGGTCGCTCCGGTAGCTTTCCGGTTTTTTCATATTCTAAAAGCTCTCTGAAGATCCAAGGATTTCCCTGGGCTCCCCGGCCGATCATGACGCCATCGCAGCCCGTCTCTTCCTGCATGGCTATGGCTTTTTCTCCTGAGGTCACATCACCGTTTCCTATTACAGGAATATGGACTGCCTCCTTCACCTGCCGGATGATATCCCAGTCCGCCTTTCCGGAATAGTACTGTTCTCTGGTTCTTCCATGTACAGCTACTGCCGACGCTCCGGCTTCCTCGATGATCTTTGCAATCTCCACTGCATTGATACAGGAATCGTCGAAGCCCTTTCGGATTTTTACCGTTACCGGTTTCTCTATGGCTTTCACTGTGGCAGAGACTATTTCGTAAACCTGCTTCGGATTTTTCATTAGGGCCGAACCCTCTCCGTTTCGAACCACCTTTGGCACGGGACATCCCATATTGATGTCCAATATCTGAAAGGGCAGTTCTTCGATCACCTTTGCCTGCTCGCTGATGATCTGTGGATCGGAGCCAAATAACTGCAAGGACACGGGGTACTCTTCCGGATGAATGGATAGTAGAGCCTTGGTATTTTTGTTTTTATATTGCAATGCTTTTGCACTGATCATTTCCATACATAAAAGCCCCGCTCCCTGCTCTTTGCAGAGCAGCCGGAACGGAAGGTCCGTGACTCCGGCCATGGGAGCGAGGATGTATGGATTGTCTAATGTAACATTTCCAATCTTCATAATATTCTCTCTTTATGAGTTCCTCTGAATTATTTATCTAACTTATTTCCTGATTTCATCTATCTAAGTTATCTAACTTATTTCCTGAGCTCATTCATCTAAGTTATCTAGCTTATTTTCTGAGCCATTTATCTAAGTTATTTTTTCTGTATTTTTTCTAATTTTTCCGCATTATTTTTTATCTGCCTTTTTGGAGTTTTTATCATAGATGATCTTCAACCCCTTCAACGTTAGCTGTGGATCATAATAATCGATCGTATCTGTCTCCTTGGAAATGATATTTCCAAGGCCTCCGGTTGCTACCACCTTGGCATTCTCGTAACCGGATTCCTTTCGAATTCTGTTTACGATATATTCTGCCTGTCCGATCTGTCCAAAAACTATTCCCGCCTGCATGCAGGATACAGTCTCCTTTGCCAGAATGCTGTCTGGTTTTTTGATCACAACCTCCGGAAGCATTGCCGCCATATTCCACAGAGACTGAGCGGAGGTTCTGATTCCCGGCGCAATGACCGCTCCTTCGAAGGTTCCCTCCGGTCCTACGATATCGTAGGTTGTGGCAGTTCCAAAATCGATAACTATGATCGGTCCGCCATACAAGGTATAAGCTGCCACCGCGTCCACGATACGGTCTGCTCCCACCTGCTTTGGATTCTCTGTTACAATACGGATTCCTGTCTTGATTCCCGCAGATACCACCATAGGTTTTATATGGAAATATTTTACAAATGCACTTCCCAGGGAATGCATTACTTCCGGCACTACCGATGCCATGATCACCGCATCGATATCTGATGCTTTTACGCCCTGAAGCTCAATAAGTTCCCGAAGAGTGATTGCATATTCATCAGAAGTTCTTGTAACCTTCGTTGTCATTCGAAAGGTTCCGTGCAAATTCTCTCCATCAAATATCCCCAGGGTAATATTGGTATTTCCAATGTCCATTACTAATAACATAGCGTTTCCCCTTTTCTTTTCTGTTCTGATTCTTTTCTGTTCAGATTTTTTCTATTCTGACTCTTTCTATATCTATTCTATTCTTATTTTTGATTTTAATTTTTATTCTGCTTCTTCCTGAGCCAATTTTTCTTCCAGATCTTCCTCGCCCAAGAAAAATACTTTGTAATATAACTGCAATGATTCCAACAGATCCTGCTTGGTCCGCTGAATCTCTTTAATCTTCAAATGACTTCCAATGTCATCAAAGGTTGGATCAAAGTCCTTGCTTGTTACCTCGAAGCAAAGCTCTCCATTTTCCTCAAATACTAAGGTCAGAATTCCTCCCACGTCATTGACATACAACACACAAAGAATTTTCAATTCATCCTTGATACGATCCGGAAGCTGGTCAAAATCCGGATTCAAATAATATTTCTCCTCGTAGGAATTAGCGCCACACAGCACTACTTTGTCATTATACATATCCATATACTCCTCTTACTGAAACTTCTCCGGCATAAACTTCCCGTTCCTCTCCGTCTTCCAGGCGAACGATCAATTCTCCGGAGGAGTTGATACCCAGAGCCATTGCCTCATATTCATGTCCGGGCTCCAGGACGCGGACTTTCTGATCTTTGTTTAATAACAGGCCATTGTAATGATCCATGACCCCGGTAAGATCCTGGGTCTCCATGAAAATCTCATAGAATTTCTCAAAGCTTTCCATGATGGCTGCCACAAGGTCTGCTCTCTTCACCTCATCTCCGGTTTCTATCTTTAAAGATGTAGCCACCTTCTCGATCTCTTCCGGAAAGGAATCCATATTTACGTTGATTCCCACACCAATCACTACATAATTAATATAATCGATCTCGGCGCTCATTTCTGTCAGGATCCCACAAATCTTCTTTCCACTTAAAATAATATCATTAGGCCACTTGATTCCGGGCTTTAATCCTGTGACTTTCTCCACGCCTTCTTCCACCGCCAGAGCCATAATAAGGGTCAACTCCGACGCCTTGTTGGGCATCATATCCGGATGCAAAAGTATGGTCATGGAAATACTGCTACCGGAAGGAGACTCCCAGGCTCTGCCTCTTCTTCCCTTTCCTGCCACCTGTCTATCTGCCACAAACAAGGTTCCGTGATTTCCATGCTCTCCCTTATCCCCCAGTTCCTTGGCTCTGGTATTGGTAGAGTCGATCTCATCATAGTAAACCACAGGGCGTCCCGCCCATTTTGTCCGCAACTGACTTTCAATCTCCGCCTTGGATAAAATATCCAGGCTCTCTACCAGATGATAACCTTTGTTTCGCACCGCTTCTATTTTGTAGCCTTCTTTTTTTAATTGTTCGATAACTTTCCAAACTGCCGTACGTGACACCTGAAACTGCTCACACAATTGCTGTCCGGAAATATATCCGTCACTTTCTTTTAACAAACGCAAGATTTCTGCTTTCATAGTCCGTCCCTTTTAAATTTATCATCTACTGCAACCTTTTATGCACCTGCAACCTTTTATGTATCTGTAACCTTACCACATTTTCATCTGTCTGGCATCTAATTTCCCAAGAAAATACACGCATCTTCTTACCTTCGTCTCTGCCTTGCAGCCTCAAACATCAGCACCGTTGCTGCCACTGCCGCATTTAAGGATTCCACCTGCCCCTGCATGGGAATCTTAATATATTGATCTGCCAGATCTGCCGTCTCCCTGGTTAGCCCATTTCCCTCGTTTCCTATAAGAAAGGCGGTGGCCTGTGTATAATCCGGCACATCATAATCCACGCTATCCTCCAAGTGAGCAGCATAGATTTTGACACCACGATTCTGTAACTCCTTCATAGTTTTATGAAGTTCTTCTGTATAAAGAAAAGGCACCCGGTAGATGGCTCCCATGGTAGAACGGATGGTTTTTGGATTGTAAATGTCAACGCATCCCTTGTCCATAAGAATTCCCGTAACTCCGGCCGCCTCCGCAGTCCGAAAAATAGTCCCAAGATTTCCCGGATCCTGTAAATGCTCCAGGATCATCAACTGCGTCCTCGGCTCACCATTCTCAAGAAGTTCCGAAAGTTTATAATCTTTCTGTTTTACGACACATAAAATTCCCTGAGGCGTCTTGGTATCTGATACATGGGCATAAACCGTATCCGTCAAAAGCTCTTCCTTCACAGAAGTTCCCTCCAGAATTTTTCGAACCACTGCCTCTTCCTTCTTATAAAAAGATTCGGAAGCATAGACTTCCAAAAGATCTTCCTTTGGCACTTCCCTGAACATGCGAATGCCTTCCACCAGATATACTTTTTCTTCATCTCTGGCTTTCTTTTTCTTCATAAGATTTGCCAGGCGTTTCACCTTAGCATTGGATGTGCTTGCGATCATAGACTCTCTTCCCCTTCTTGTAGATTCCAAACAGTTTTATAATACTTTATATTGCAAATTTGTTCAAGTTGTGATAGTATTGTTTCGGTTCTTTTGAGCCAGTAGTAGAAAATAAAGATTGTAACTCCGTAACAAGCGCCTACCAGCAGGCAAGATTAAGATATTTGATTCTTTCAATTTGCCATATTTGTTAGGTGTTTTTTTGCGGCCATTTTACAGATATTATTAATATGAGGTGAAGGAAAAAACATGAAACAGTATGACGTAATTATTGTTGGTGCAGGTCCTGGGGGAATTTTCTCTGCTTACGAGCTTATGAAGAAAAGTAACGACCTGAAAGTTGCCGTATTCGAGTCTGGCCACGAGCTTAGCAAACGCCACTGTCCAATTGACGGAAAGCGCGTGAAGGCCTGTATCGGATGTAAGAGCTGTTCGATTATGAGCGGTTTTGGTGGAGCCGGTGCTTTCTCCGATGGAAAGTACAATATTACCAACGACTTCGGTGGTACTCTCTATGAGTATATCGGAAAAAATAAAGCCCTGGAGCTTATGAATTATGTAGATGAAATCAATATGGCTTATGGCGGCGAGGGCACAAAGATGTACTCCACAGCCGGAAGTAATTTCAAGAAGCTCTGTCTTCAGAACAAGCTAAATCTTTTAAATGCTTCTGTTCGCCACTTAGGTACTGATATTAACTACGTAGTTTTGGAAAATCTGTATGCAGAATTAAAAGATCATGTAGATTTCTACTTTGATACTCCTGTAGAGGATGTAGAGAAGGACGGCGAGACTTTCTTAGTAAAGACTGCTTCTGAAACCTACAGCTGTCCAAAATGTATTATTTCTGTTGGACGCAGCGGAAGTAAGTGGATGGAGACTATCTGCGATCACTTAAAGATCAAAACCTTATCAAACCGTGTAGACTTAGGAGTGCGCGTGGAGCTTCCTGCCGTAATCTTCTCTCATTTAACCGATGAGCTGTACGAAAGTAAGATTGTTTATCGTACTGAAAAATTTGAGGATAACGTACGTACCTTCTGTATGAATCCTTACGGCGCTGTTGTAAATGAAAATACCAACGGAATCGTTACAGTTAACGGCCACAGCTACGAGGATCCTGCAAAGCATACCGACAATACTAACTTTGCACTCTTAGTATCCAAGCATTTTTCTGAGCCTTTCAAGGACAGTAACGGATACGGTGAAAGCATTGCCCGTCTCTCTAACATGCTGGGGGGCGGTGTAATCGTTCAACGTTTCGGAGATTTGGTCCGCGGAAGACGAAGCAACCAAAAGCGTATTGAGGAAGGTCTTGTAAATCCGACTTTGGCCGCTACACCTGGTGACTTAAGCCTGGTACTTCCAAAGCGAATCCTGGATGGAATCATTGAAATGATCTATGCTCTGGACAAGATCGCACCGGGAACTGCCAACGACGATACCTTACTTTACGGTGTGGAAGTTAAGTTCTACAACATGGAAGTAGAATTAGATGAACATTTGGAAAGCAGTCACAAGGGGCTCTATATTATCGGAGACGGTAGTGGTGTTACCCACTCTCTATCCCATGCATCTGCCAGCGGAGTCTTTGTAGCAAGAGAGATTCTTGGAGAAAATCAGGACTAATACCCATAAAGAAAATCTTAAAAAGTCAAGTTAAGCAAAGTCTTAACTTGACTTTTTTTATTATAAAGACTATGATGTATGCAACACGTAGTATTCAAAACTACTTATCATTGCAAAGAGGTGTTGTTTATGAAAAATCCAACTTATACCAATACTTATAAAAAACCTTATAAAATCCCCTATCCAACCACTTATACTCCCGTGACGGTTTTTCGATTCCGTCCAAAGGACCCGGGAAGTGCTTTCACACATTTGATCGCATTTGTGGCAGCCATCTTTACGACCCCGGCGCTTCTGATACACGCTGCTATGTATGATGCTTCTTTTATTAAATTAGTAAGCCTGAGTACATTTATGATCAGCATGATCTTACTATACGGTGCCAGCACGGTATACCATTCCTTTGATGTGTCGGAGAAGGCCAATAAGATCCTTCGTAAAATCGATCACATGATGATCTTTATTCTGATTGCCGGATCTTACACACCGGTATGCACCATCGCCATCGGAGGAAGAACCGGAACCAGACTCCTTGCACTGGTTTGGGGCATCGCACTGGTAGGATTAATCTTAAAGGCCTGCTGGATCACCTGCCCGAAGTGGTTCTCATCGGTTATTTACATCGGAATGGGTTGGGTATGCGTCCTGGCACTTCCGGAGATTATCCATAATCTACCCACGGCAGCATTTGCATGGCTGTTAACAGGAGGCATTATTTACACTGTAGGAGGAATCATCTACGCAATGAAGTTTCCGGTCTTCCACGACAGATTCAAAAACTTCGGATGCCATGAACTTTTCCACGTATTTGTCATGGCCGGAAGCTTCTGCCACTTCATCATGATGTACCAATACCTAACTATAATGTAGAATTTTTTAATTTGTTAACAATTAGTTCTTAATTTAATCACCGTTTCATCACAATTTGCCACTATACTAATAATTGTTCGAAAGAACAAAACAAATTCTTTTTCATAACTTTTCCTCAGGACTGCACAACCTCTAATGCAGTCCTACTTTTATGTTATGGGATCTTTTTTAATTCAGCTACTAACTCTTCTTTTTTATTTTTCGGCAAATGCTTGATCTCATACTCCCGTTTCATGGCCGCCACCTTGGTCTCGTGCTCTTCATAATAAACTAACTCCACCGGTCGCCTGGTCTTTGTATATTTCGCCCCGGTGCCTTCATTATGAGCCTTTATACGTTTCTCCAGATCATTGGTCCAACCCGTATATAAACTTCCATCCTTACAACGGACTATATAGGTATAATTCTTTTTTGTTTCCATCGATTTATTCATATATATTGTTCATATAAGTTTCTGTTAATACGTTTTTTATATGTTTTTTATACGCTTTTTTAATGTGTTTCTTTATATATGCTTCTTTAACCACAAAGGAGCCGTAGGCGGTCATGTCTACGGCTCCTTCTTGTTTGCAATATTTATTTGCAATTATTTATTTACTGTTACTGTAATTGGCTTTAAGTCCCAGATCTCATCTGCATACTCACGGATGGTTCTGTCTGATGAGAACTTACCACTGCAAGCAGTGTTAAGAAGTGCCATCTTTGCCCAACCTTCTTTATCTCTGTATGCCTTCTCTACCTTCTCCTGTGCATCTGCATAAGAGCGGAAGTCCTTCAGGATGAAGTATACATCCGGACGGTTTCCACCAACTGAATACAGAAGAGAATCGTGAAGATCACGGTACATCTCTGTATCTCCGTTAGAGTAGGTTCCATCTACCAACTGATCTACGACTCTGCGAACATCTGCATCGTTGTTGTAGATCTCCATCGGATCATATCCGCCATTCTGCTCGAAGTTGATAACCTCGTCTGAGCTAAGTCCGAAGATAAATGCATTCTCTGCTCCTACTTCGTCTACGATCTCTACATTAGCTCCGTCCATAGTTCCAAGTGTTGGAGCACCATTTAACATGAACTTCATGTTACCGGTTCCGGATGCTTCCTTAGAAGCGGTAGAAATCTGCTCGCTGACATCTGCTGCAGCAAAGATCCACTCTGCGTTGGATACGCGATAATCCTCGATAAATACAACCTTGATCTTACCGTTGATGCTGCGGTCGTTATTGATTACATCTGCTACAGAGTTAATTAACTTAATGGTCTGTTTTGCACGAACATATCCGGCAGCTGCCTTTGCACCAAAGATAAATGTTCTTGGATAGAAGCTGATCTCCGGATGTTCTTTGATCTTGTTGTACAGATACATAACATGTAGGATGTTAAGAAGCTGTCTCTTATACTCGTGGAGACGTTTTACCTGTACGTCAAAGATAGATCTTGGATCTACTTCGATTCCGTTGTGCTCTAAAATATATGCTGCAAGACGCTCTTTGTTCTTACCCTTAATCTGCATGAACTCAGTTAAGGCCGCCTCATCCTCTGCATATTTTTTAAGTCCGCTCATAAGAGTCAAATCAGTTGCCCATGCATCTGTCTTTAACTTCTTAGTTACCCAGTCAGCAAGAAGCTGATTTCCATGCATTAAGAAACGTCTCTGAGTGATACCGTTGGTCTTGTTGTTGAACTTCTCCGGCATCATCTGATAGAAGTCTTTTAATTCCTGATGCTTTAAGATCTCTGTATGAAGTTTTGCAACACCATTTACAGAGTATCCTGCTACGATAGCTAAATGAGCCATCTTTACCTGACCATCGCGAACGATGGACATCTTAGCGATCTTCTCCTCATCTCCAGGGAATTTCTCCTGAATCTGAAGAATAAATCTGCGATCGATCTCCTGGATAATCTGGTAAACTCTAGGAAGCAATCTTGAGAATAAGTCGATTGGCCATTTCTCCAAGGCTTCTGCCATGATGGTATGGTTGGTATAAGCGCAAACCTTAGTTGTAATCTCCCAAGCTTCATCCCATCCTAAGTGTTCCTCATCTAAGAGCAGTCTCATAAGTTCTGCAACTGCAACTGTCGGATGTGTATCATTCATCTGAATGGTCATCTTCTCCGGAAGCTTGTGGATATCTGAATGTTTCTTCTTATATTTATCAAGAGCTAACTGCAGGGAAGCAGATACGAAGAAGTACTGCTGTTTCAGACGAAGCTCTTTACCTGCCATATGGTTATCGTTTGGATAAAGTACCTCTACGATGTTACGAGCTAAGTTCTCCTGCTCTACCGCTTTGTGATAATCTCCTCTGTCAAAGGAATCTAACTGGAAGTCTACGATTGGCTCTGCATCCCAGATACGAAGGGTATTTACCACATGGTTGTTGTAACCTACGATCGGATAATCATAAGGTACTGCCAAAACAGACTCATAATTTTCCTGCTTAAACTGCATAGCACCCGTCTCTACGTCGTACTCTACACGGATATTTCCACCGAAGCGAACTTCCTTTGCATACTCAGGTCTGCGAAGCTCAAATGGGTTACCGTTCTTCAACCAGTTATCCGGTGTCTCTACCTGATAACCATCTTCGATCTTCTGCTTGAACATACCGTAGCGATAACGAATACCACATCCGTAAGCTGCATATCCTAAAGATGCAAGAGAATCCAAGAAGCATGCTGCAAGTCTTCCAAGACCACCATTACCAAGAGCCGGATCCGGCTCCTGATCCTCAATGAGGTTTAAGTTGATTCCAAGCTCGTCTAAAGCTTCTGCTACTTCTTTGTAAGCGGTCATGTTGATCAGGTTGTTACCGAGAGCTCTTCCCATTAAGAACTCCATAGACATGTAGTAAACGATCTTCGGATCTTCTTTTTCATACTGATCCTGCGTTGCGATCCAGTCTTCTACGATAGCCTCTTTTACAGCATAGGAAACTGCCTGATATAATTCCTGATCAGTCGCCTCTGAAATATCCTTACGGAACAAACGTCTTACGTTGCTCTTTACTTCTTTCTTAAACTCTTCTTTTCTAAAAGATGCATTTTTAGTTGTATTCTGTGGTACTTCTTTTTTAATTTTGCTGCTCATGTATTTTTCTCATGTCCTTTCCTAGGTTCCTGTTAATAGAATCTGTTTGATGAGGATTTATACTCGCTCCACTCCAAGAGTTACCTGCTCGCCATTGATCTTCCATTCTTTTACATATCCTGCCGGAGTAGCCTTTACTACTTCCTTGGCCAGTGTCTCAGATCCAACGGTGTCTGCATTGTCGGAAAATACCTTCTCTGCTTTCTCAGTTCCTTCATAGGTGATACGGATGTTGTCCATAACCTCGAAATCAGCTTCCTTACGCATGGTCTGTACCTTACTGATGATCTCTCTTACAAAACCTTCCTCTAAAAGTTCTTCCGATAAGTTGGTGTCAAGTACAACTGTGATTCCGTTGTCATTTTCTGATACATATCCTTCCATCTGTGCGCTCTCAATCAAGAGATCTTCTCTGAATAATGTAATCTCCTGTCCGTTCACATCAAGCTTCAATGCATCGCTTGCATTCAGCTCATCCATCGCTGCATTTCCGTCTAAATTCTCTAACGCAGCCTTGATTCCACCCAACATTTTACCATATTTTGGTCCAACTGTCTTTAATTGTGGTTTAAAAGTATATGAAGTAAAGTTTCTTACATCTTGTGTAAATGTTACAACTTTTACATTTAACTCGTCTGCAACGATCTCTTTGTAAAATTCCGGTAAATCAAAGTCAGCTTTTACATACATCTGTCCGATTGGCTGACGGTTCTTGATATTTGCTGTATTTCTGCAAGCACGTCCCATAACAACCAGCTTCAGAACTTCGTCCATGTTAGACTCTAACTCTGTATCGATCGCCTCTTCCTTTACTACCGGGAAGTCACAAAGGTGGATACTCTCCGGTGCGGACTCATCAATGCTTCTTACTAAGTTCTGGTAAATTTCCTCTGTCATAAATGGAATCATCGGAGCTGCTGCCTTGCTGATGTCAACTAAGGCTGTGTAGAGAGTCATATAAGCATTGATCTTATCCTGCTCCATTCCCTTTGCCCAGAATCTTTCACGGCTGCGTCTTACATACCAGTTACTCATATCATCTACAAACTCCTGAAGAGCTCTTGCAGCCTCTGGGATCTTGTAGTTTTCAAGATCGTTATCAACTTCCTTAATAACTGAGTTCAATTTTGATAAGAGCCACTTATCCATAACAGATAATTTGTCATAATCCAAGGTATATTTTGTAGCATCGAATTCATCGATATTTGCATACAATACGAAGAACGCATAAGTATTCCACAAAGTTCCCATGAACTTTCTCTGTCCCTCAGTTACGGCCTTACCATGGAAACGGTTTGGAAGCCATGGTGCACTGTTTACATAGAAATACCAACGAATTGCGTCTGCACCGTAGGTCTCTAATGCATCAAATGGATCTACCGCATTTCCCTTGGATTTACTCATTTTCTGACCATTTTCATCCTGTACATGTCCAAGAACGATAACATTCTGATATGGAGCTTTGTTAAAGATCAGAGTTGAAATTGCAAGCAAGGAGTAGAACCATCCACGGGTCTGATCCACCGCCTCGGAAATAAACTGTGCCGGGAACTGTGCCTCGAACAGCTCTTTATTCTCAAATGGATAATGGTGCTGTGCAAATGGCATGGATCCTGAATCGAACCAGCAGTCAATAACCTCCGGTACGCGGTGCATCTGCTTTCCACACTCCGGACACTTAATGGTCACTTCGTCAATGTATGGACGGTGAAGCTCGATATCGTCCGGGCAGTTGTCAGACATGCTCTTTAACTCTTCGATACTTCCGATGGAATGCTGGCATCCACACTCACACTCCCAGATATTTAATGGAGTTCCCCAGTAACGGTTACGGCTGATTCCCCAGTCCTGAACGTTCTCAAGCCAGTCGCCGAAACGTCCCTTACCGATGCTTTCCGGAATCCAGTTAATAGTATTGTTATTTGCAATCAGATCATCTTTTACTTCTGTCATGCGGATGAACCAGGACTCACGAGCGTAGTAGATCAGTGGAGTATCACATCTCCAACAGTGTGGGTAGCTATGCTCGAACTTTGGTGCATCGTAGAGAAGTCCACGGCCGTCTAAGTCTTTTAATACTTCCGGATCTGCCTTCTTTACAAAGAGTCCTGCAAATGGAGTAGTCTCTCCCATATTTCCCTTCTCATCTACCAACTGTACAAATGGAAAGTCATATTTGCGTCCTACCTTGGCATCGTCCTCACCGAATGCCGGTGCGATATGTACAACACCGGTACCATCGGTAAGTGTTACGTAGCTGTCGCAGGTTACGAAGAAGCATTTCTTGTGCTGTTTTTCTGCACACTCTTTTGCACATTCGTATAAAGGCTCATACTCTTTGTACTCTAAATCCTGTCCCTTGTAAGTCTCAAGGACTTCGTAAGCAGCCTTTCCATCCTCAGCTAATTTTCCAAGAACGGTATCAAGAAGAGCAGATGCCATGTAATATGTATATCCGTCTGCTGCCTTTACCTTTGCATACTCTTCCTCTGGGTTTACGCAAAGACCGATGTTGGAAGGAAGGGTCCATGGTGTTGTGGTCCATGCAAGGAAATATGCATCCTCACCTACTACCTTAAAACGTACGATGGCAGAACGCTCCTTTACATCCTTGTATCCCTGAGCCACTTCCTGTGCGGAAAGCGGAGTTCCACAACGAGGGCAGTAAGGAACAATCTTGAATCCTTTATAAAGAAGACCCTTATCCCAAATCTTCTTTAAAGCCCACCACTCAGACTCGATAAAGTTATTGTCATAAGTTACGTAAGGATTCTCCATATCTGCCCAGAAACCAACGGTGCCGGAAAAGTCCTCCCACATTCCCTTGTATTTCCAAACGCTTTCCTTACATTTATTAATGAAAGGCTCCAGACCATACTCTTCGATCTGATCCTTTCCGTCTAATCCTAAAGCCTTCTCTACTTCCAGCTCTACCGGAAGTCCGTGGGTATCCCATCCGGCCTTTCTTGGAACCTCATATCCTTTCATGGTACGGTAACGAGGGATCATATCCTTGATGACACGTGTAAGAACGTGACCGATATGTGGCTTACCATTAGCTGTCGGAGGTCCATCATAGAACACGTAGCTTGGGTTGCCCTCTCTCTGTTTCATACTTTTTTCGAAAATGTCATTTTCTTCCCAGAACTTTTCGGTTGCTTTTTCTCTCTCAACAAAGTTCAGATCTGTAGAAACTTTCTTGTACATAATTACTCTCCTTTTTTATTTGATATACACTTTTCGCGAAATCAGCAAATCTTCATAAGATGCGCTGCATTTCGCAACGAAATCTTTGTTGGTATTAAAAAAATCCCCGTCCCATGATAGGACGAGGATAAATCTTCGCTTATAAACCACCTAAACATACCAACATATGTCTTCCCTGTAACGGGGGAATGCCGTCGGCTCCTACTTGGTCTTCGATATCTTTCCTAAATCTCTCGGTATCTGTCGTTCGGAAAAACCGATGCTCGGAAGTGATTTTCAAATATATCTTACTCGTACCGGCCTCTCACCATCACCGACTCGCTAGGACATTGGGATAAATTCTACTGTCTTCGTCAACGCATTTTTCATATACGTTGGTATTATAGTCAGAAAAAACGGAGCACGTCAAGTATTTTCGAGGAAACTTCCTTTCAAACTTTCATGAAAGTATCTGTTCAGACTTCGATTTTTCTCTTCATTCAGGTTTCGATTCAGGCCTTAATCCAGATGAAAGATTACCCCTATTGTGGTGGTGTAATTTTCCCACCAGCGATCCATGAGGCTCTGCTCTGTGGATGCTGTGGTCTGAGTTTCTGTCGTCCCTGTATTTTCTACAGCTTTTGTATCTTCCGAAGTTTCTGAATCGGTTGTTTCAGTCGCTGTTGTACCGGTTTCTTCTGAATCGCTCTTTTCTGAGGATTTTTTCTTAGCCGCTTTCTTTGCTTCTTTCGCCTCTTGTTTTGTCTGTTTTTTGAGATCCTTGAAATAGGATTTTGTGAGAGTAGCTCTGGCATTTCCCACATACTGATCTTCATAGTAATATTCCAGGGTTCCCTCGTCGCTGTCTTTTCCCGTCTCATCATCCGGCACGATCTTCATATCAAGATCCTTGAATTTTACATCATCCGGAAGTACTACATAGCCGGTATTCTTTTCATCCAGAAGTTCCTCTACATACTCTGATGTCTCTTTTGCCTTTACGGATACCTTCTTAAAATTATCGTAGGCATAGTCAAACAGATTTCTGGTATCCGGATATACATTTACTCCGTGGGTCTTTAGTACCACGCAAACCAACTGCATGTCGTCGTTGTCCGTCATAGTCACCAGGGTAGATAAAGCCTGATCGGTATAACCGGTCTTTCCTCCGATGGCATACTCATAATAGTTGGCATTGGCCGGCAACAGCATCTGATGATATTGATAGAAATAATGCTCATCGATGGTTTTGGATTTTGGAATGGTATAATCCACGGTCTGCATAATCGGAAAGACTTCCGGATATTTATAAAGCTCTCTGGCGATCAATGCCATATCTCTGGCACAGGTATAGTGATCGTCATCGTGAAGTCCATTGGTATTTACAAAATGAGAATTATTTCCTCCAAGCTCCTTACACCGCTTGTTCATCTGCTTAATGAACCAGTCATAGTCGTGACCTGCATTCTCTCCAACGCTCTGTCCAATAGCATAGGCCGCATCATTGGCAGATGCCAGAAGCAGGGCATACATCGCATTTTTAAGGCTCAACTTATTTCCTACTTCCAGATTGATCCTGGCATCATCCCACTCAAGAAAATCGATACACTCCTCCGTCACCCGAACCTCATCATCAAGGTCTGCATTTTCAAATGCAATCAAAGCCGTCAGTAATTTGGTAATGCTGGCAGGATAAAAGTGAGCATCAATGTTCTTTGCATAGAGGATAGCTCCGGTTCCCACCTCCATGACGATGGCTCCCTCTCCGTAGGTTCCCGGTCCTTGTGGCCAGTTCTTTAGCGCATTGGACTCTACCGTTATATCGTAGGCCGCCTGCAGCTCCTCATCTACCTCCTCGGCAGAAGCCGGAATCACAAAGCTTCCCACAACCATAGAAATGGCCAGTCCGCTTACGAGTATTTTTTTCAGTATCTGTCTTGTTTTTTTCATAAATCACTTCCTAAATCTGATTCTTAACTAGTTACTTCTTTTATCTTGGTCTTTTTTCCCGGAAAGCACCGGCATAACGATAAGCAACATGGTCGTAAAACTTGCAGTTCCTCCGATAAAGTTACTGATAGGCTCTGCAATAAAGGCACCATCCACGCCCAAGAAATAAGGCAAGATCATGGTCAAAGGTACTACGATGACTACTTTTCTTAAGAGGCTGAAGAAAATCGCCTGTTTTGGAAATCCCAGTCCCACAAAGGTAGACTGTCCACAGAACATAAATCCCATCATGAAAAATCCCGCAAAGAATAACCGCAGCGCCGGCACAGATACTTCCGCAATCTGCGCATTTGTGGTAAAGAGCCCTACGAAAAATTCCGGGAAGAAATGTACCAGTAGCCAGGCCACAACCATATAGCCAAGTACCATCGTGCAGGTTACCCGGATACCACGCTTCACTCGTCCATACTCTTTCGCTCCGTAGTTAAATCCTAATACCGGTTTCGATCCCTCTGCCACGCCGTTGGCTGCCAGGTTAAAGATCTCCCGGACAGAATTTAGGATGGTCATAGCACCGACATATACATCACCACCCCATTTTGCCAGGGTAGCGTTGCAGACAATCTGCGAGAGGCTATTGGTTACATTCATAATAAATCCGGAAGCCCCAAGCTGTACGATATCCTTGATCATTTTCCCATCGTCTAATTTCATATGGGAAAGCTTAAGCCGATAGGCCGCCTTTTTTCCCGTCAGGAATTTTAATACCCACAGGCACCCTGCCAGCTGACTGATGATGGTAGCAAGAGCCGCTCCTCGAACTCCCATATGAAGTCCAAAGATAAAAATCGGATCTAAGGCAATATTCATAATGGCACCGATGCATACCGTAAGCATTCCTATGGTTCCAAATCCCTGGGAATTAATAAACAGGTTCATACCGGAGCTTACCATGACAAACAAAGTTCCTATAAGATATATCTGTAAATAAGCTGCTGCCGTAGGATAGGTAGCATCAGAAGCTCCAAACAGATACATAATCGGCTTCATGAAAATATATCCTACTGCCATCAGCACTATTCCCGATATGATCATTAAAAGGAAGCTTACATTCATAAGCTTCGAAGCCCGCTCTTCCTCCCCGGCTCCCCTAGCAATGGACATTAACGGTGCCCCGCCTCCGGAGTATAACATGGTAAATGCACTTACAATGGACACGATAGGAAAGGCAAGACCTACCCCGATGAGAGCCATATCCGCTCCCTCACTTAAGTGTCCTAAATAAATACGATCTACCAGATTGTAGAGCAATTGCACCGCCTGGGCAATGGTAATAGGAACTCCCATGGAAAGAATATTTTTTATCATGGAGCCCTGTGAGAAATCTTTTCCTTTCTGAAGAGAAGTATCCTCCTTTTGTTTCATATTCTAGTTCACCTCCAACACCAAGGCCTGATAGCCTTCCAGGTGAAGTTTTCTTTCTTCTAATTTGAAACTTTCATAATTATTTATCGCAACTTCCTGCACATCCTCAGGCAATATCACATCTCGCTCTCCCTTTTGGAAGTTTGCAATCACAAGGAGGGTTTGATCTTCTCCCTTGCGGTAGAAGGCCATGAGGTTTTTCTCTTCCTGCCATAGTGGCACAAGCTCTCCCCACACGATGGTGTCTTTGTATTTTGGATTCTTTCTAAGTGCAATTAATTTTCGATAATATTGATAAACAGAATCCGCCACATTTCTCTGACTTTCCAGATTCACCCTCTCATGGTCCGGATGAGTCATAAGCCAAGGTTCCCCTGTGGTAAAGCCAGCTTTCTCGTTGCCATCCCAACAGAAAGGCACCCTCGCATTGTCACGGCTCATTTTCTTTGCAGCCGCAAAAGCTTCCTCTTGGGATAATCCTGCCTCTAACCCAACCTGGTACTCATCATGAGTCATAACGTCATCGATCTGATCCATGGAAGTAAAATCCACATTTTCTGTTCCGATCTCCTGTCCCTGGAAAATAAATGGAATCCCCTTTACCATGAAATTAATGGTAGCCAGCATTTTCTTGGAAGCATCACAGACTTCTCCCTCCGGAAGATAGTGGCTGACTCCCCTTGGCTGATCGTGGTTTTCGATAATATTCGCCATAAAACCTACTCCTGCGGATTTGGCCTGGCTTTTAAATACCGTATCTCTGTAATCATCGGGAGTCATGACAGGTCTCGCATAAGCGCCCTTTTCGTTGGCGCCCCAAACCTCCGTCTCCATATCAAAGATCGTAGAAAAGCAGCCATCGTCTCCGATAAAGTTTGCCAAAGCATCCTCATGCTCATCAAAGACTTCTCCCACACTGAAGGCATCATGCTTTGCAAATGTCTCCCGATTTAATTCCATCAAAAAGTCGTGGCAATCGACATTTTTCAACATATTTCCCACAAAGGTAAGACCGTCTTCCCGATCCGCCGGGTAATGTCTCCAGGGCAGTTCTTTTTTCACATTAATAATGGCATCCACACGAAAGCCTGCCAGGCCCTTATCCAGCCACCAATTTACCATTTTATAAATCTCTTCCCGAACCTCAGGATTCTCCCAGTTAAGATCCGGTTGCTTCTTATGAAAGAAATGCAGATACTGTTTGTCCGGATGACCAGGCAGTGGCTCCCAACAAGATCCCCCGAAATAGCTTCTGATATTGGTAGGAAGTTCTCCCTCCTTCACATCTTCGATATAAAAATAGTTTCCATACTTTCCATCGGGATCTGCGCAGGCCTTTTTAAACCATTCATGTTCATCGGAACAGTGATTTACCACCAGATCCATAATGATGCCAATATTTCGCTTTCTTGCCTCTGCGATTAGCTCTTCCATCTCCTGCATGTTTCCAAACATGGGATCAATATTATAATAATCAGAAATGTCATATCCCTGGTCCGCCATAGGAGAACAATAGATCGGAGAAATCCACAGCAACTCGATTCCCAGCTCTTCCAGGTAATCTAACTTGCTAATGATTCCCCGAAGGTCTCCGATTCCATCTCCGTTGCTGTCACAAAAACTCTTTGGATATATTTGATAGGCCACTTTCTCGTGCCACCATTTCTTCTTCATAATGTGCCTCCTTATAGCTTCTAAGTCTTTCACACTCTAACCAATTTTACTCCATGGGTTTTCCTGTTTCAATCCCTCTTTTTTCTTGTTTTTTTAAGAAAATTCATATATAGTTTCTAATATCTATGATTTTATGTATCTGTTGTAGATATCTATGGATTTTATGAGAAAGAGAGGGTTTTTATTTATGAGTCATTCGAAAAAAGCAAAGCGCAGCAGCTTTTCCGGCTCCCTGGGTTTTGTTTTGGCTGCAGCCGGTAGTGCTGTAGGCCTTGGAAACATTTGGCGTTTTCCTTATTTAGCAGCCAAAAATGGCGGCGGTACGTTTATTGTGGTGTATATCATCTTAGCCTTGACCTTTGGATTTACACTTCTCATTACCGAGATCGCCATTGGACGAAAAACCAAAAACGGTCCTTTAACCGCTTACGGCGTTCTTCATCCGAAGTTTAAATTTGTAGGGCTTTTAGCCTGGATCGTTCCTATGATCATTCTGCCTTACTACTGTGCCATCGGCGGTTGGGTTTTAAAGTATCTTGCATCCTTCTTAACAGGAGACGGGGCAAATGCTGCGGCGGACGGATACTTTACCGCTCACATTACCAGTCAGTGGTCTCCCATTATCTGGATGGTGATTTACCTTGGCATCACTGCTTTCGTAGTAATCAGTGGTGTTGATAAGGGAATCGAGAAATACAGCCGTATCCTGATGCCAATCCTGATTGTGCTGATCGTCGGTATTTCTATTTTCTCCCTGACCTTAAATCATACCGATGCCTCAGGCGTTACCAGAACCGGTTTACAGGGATTAAAGGTTTACCTGATTCCTAACTTCGACGGCATGACCGTAAAGGGCTTCTTCTTACTTCTTATGGATGCCTTAGGACAGCTCTTTTACTCCATCAGCGTGGCTATGGGTATTATGATTGCCTACGGTTCCTATGTAAAAGATGATATAAATCTCATGAGCTCCATTAACCAGATCGAGTTCTTTGATTCCCTGGTTGCTTTGTTAGCCGGTCTTATGATTATCCCGGCTATCTACACCTTTTCCGGAATCGAAGGAATGTCTGCGGGACCGGGACTGATGTTCGTCTCCCTTCCAAAGGTATTTGATGCCATGGGTAAAATCGGTGTCCTCATCGGTATCGTGTTCTTCTTAATGGTAAGCTTTGCCGCTGTTACTTCTTCCGTATCCATTATGGAAGCCTTAGTTTCCGGTCTTATGGATAAATGGAAACTGTCCAGAAAGAAAAGCGTTACCGCAACGGTTGTTTATGCCCTGATCATGGGTACTATCGTTTGCTTAGGATACAATGTTCTGTACTTCGAGCTTCCACTTCCAAACGGAACCGTAGCTCAGATTTTAGACCTTATGGATTACATCAGTAACTTAATCCTCATGCCGATGGTAGCGATCTTCACCTGCATCCTCATCGGTTGGGTCCTAAAACCGGAAACTGTCATCAACGAAGTTACCAAGACCGGTGCCAAGTTTGGTCGTAAGAGACTCTATATTGTAATGGTCAAATATGTAACACCGATTTTATTATTCTTCTTGTTATTACAGTCCTTGGGAATTATATAAATCGCTCCCACAAGGATTATGACAACAAGGCAAATGATTTTAAAAGGATTATAAAAAGGATCGCACCTCTGATTCAGGTCAAAGGTGCGGTCCTTTTTTAACGAATACACTTATATATTTCTTCTAAGATACTGGAATCTGATACCGGCTTCTCCACATAGCCATCGATATAGCCATGCTGTTTCGCCTCGATGATTTCCTTACGCACCTGATCCACCATGACGATCTTGATTACCTCAGGGAAGGCCGAACCGATGGCCATGGCAAACTGAATTCCCGTATCACCACCACTGGTTCTTGATAACTGCTGATCGATCAGCACCACTTCGTACTTACTCTCAGATAGAGCCTTTCTTGCTTCTTCTGTATTGCTTACAGTAGTGATATCAATCTTTAATTTTGCAAAGCGTTTTTCTAGAAGCTTCAGCACATGTCCATTGTCATCCACCGCCAGGATCCTGAGATTTGCATCCTCTCCGACCTGATTTTTCGGAACATTATTTTCCGGCCGGTTTGCTTTCGGAAGGCAAATGGTAAAGCAGGTTCCCACTCCCGGAGTGCTATTTACGAAAATATGTCCCTGATGGGATCTTATGATCTGCTCTGCAACGGAAAGGCCAAGGCCGGTTCCCTGTCCTCCCACCTTGGTGGTGAAAAATGGGTTAAAGATTTGCTCTAAGACCTCCGGCTCCATACCACAGCCGTTATCTTCGATATAGATGCACAGGTATTCTTTCCATACCGTTCCAAGCTCCAGATGGTATTCCTTCGAAAGCTCCTCCTCCGCATGTATCTCCCCCCGCAGGGAAACCAGGCCATCCTTTTCTTTTCCGATGGCATGGAACGCATTGACGCAGATATTAAGGAGTACCTGATTTAACTGAGTCTCATTTCCAAGGAAGCCTTCTTCCTGAAATTCATTGCTATCAATAAACATAATATTGGAAGGACACACGGAGCGAACCATCTTTGTGGTACGCTTCAACGCTTTTTTCAGAGGCACAAAGGTATATACCGTCTCCATGTTCTTTCTGCTAAGTCCGGAAATCTGCTTGATAATATCCTTGGCTTTGTCCGAGGCGTCAAAGATCTCCTGGGCAAAATCCGCCTCATCCGATTCCGGAGGCAGCATGTCTATCAGCATTTCCGAATATCCCATAATCGGAGTCAGAAGGTTATTAAATTCATGGGCGATTCCTCCGGTCATAGTTCCCATAATCTGAAGCCTCTGCTGATGGGCAATGACTTCTTCCCCTCGCTGAGTTTCCTCCAACACCTGGTTTAAATCCTTTAAGTATGCAATCTCCTGCTGATTCTTTCTTCCCCTGATTACCTGATACATAACAATGGCTGCAAGCACAAGAACAATCACAACGATTCCGCCGTAGGTGGCCAGGATGGTAATGTATCCTGACACAATGGGCTGATAAATATCATTGTAATCCATAACAATAGAAACAATGATATAGCCGTCTCCATAATTTGCATGGGTATGGGCCGCAATCTTTTGAACTCTTGGAAGATTCTTGTTGGACCACCAGTAGGAGTAGTATTCATTTACCGCTGACTCCTGTTCATTTTGATCCTCCAGAAGATCTGCCAGGCTTGTAAGGTCTAAGTCTCCGTAAAGCTTCTTTCTTCCATCGATGATGGTCAGTCCGATCTGATCCTTCTCCGGATGCATGTAAATAACACCCTCGGTGTTTTTCACCACCACATATCCATTGGTTCCCAAGCGAATATCCGAGATCATTTTATTATAGTATTCATTTACATCCAGATACAGCTGCAGCTTCTTGCCATCAGACAGCTCATCTTCCAATACGAAATACAGCTGGTCATCAGAAGCCATGGCCACCTTCATCTCCACGCCACTGTCCAGGTGAAAATCATCGTACTTCGTCTTTAGTAACTGGTCTCTGCTCTCCCACAAAATATTTCCATCTTTATCATAATAAACAAAATTTTTTACATAAGAAACATGTTGATCCGTATAATCTGACATCAGCTTTTTCTGAGTTTCCAAAGGGTTCTCAAGACCCTCCACATTTTCGATCAGATTGCCGACATATTCTAAGTCCGTATCATATCTTTCGATATACTCCTGAAGACTATCAGACAAGGATTCCGTAATCAACAGCATCTCTTCTTTTTGCTTGGAAATGATATCGTCTCTATATTTTCCCCAGGTAAACCAACCAAAATAGGCCACCGCCCCGGCAAGAAGGAAGGACAGGAAAATCCCCAGGAAAAAAATCCATTTTTTCACGGGTACTTCTTTTATTTTTTTGAGCTCTTTCTCCATTGACAAAGCCCTCCTCGAATTGACACATTTTTAACTTTATATTATAATAAATTTTAATTTGAGTATAGGATTTTTTGATCAGAAATCAGAAACTACAGTGAGGTTATTATGTCAGATAAAGTTTTAATCGTTGATGATGATGAAGCAATCTGCAAGATGCTGTCAAAGGTTATGGACAGCAATGACTTAGAGTCCGATATCGCCATGAGTGGTATGGAAGCCCTAAAAAAAGTACAGAATCACACCTACGACATTATCCTTATGGACGTGATGATGGACGATATGGAGGGATTCGAGGTCATTAAGAAAATGCGGGCCGGAGGAATTCAGACGCCTATTATAATCATAAGTGGAAGAAGCGAAGACTACGACGCCCTTTATGGTCTCTCTGTAGGGGCAGACGATTACATTACCAAGCCTTTCCGCCCACTGGTGGTTGGTGCCAAGGTAAAAGCCTTGATTCGCCGCAATAAGAATCAGGTCTTATCTTCCCAGAATATCATCGAGCACGGATGCTTCAAATATGACAATTCCTCTCTTCGATTCTATAAGAACGGGGAGGAGATCATCCTCTCTTCTAAGGAGAACGGATTGATCCTTTTATTCATGTCTCATCCGGATCAGGTCTTTACCAAGGAGATGATTTATGAGCATGTCTGGGGAAATACTATTGCGGTAGATGATAACACCATCATGGTTTATATCAATCGCCTCCGCAACAAGATTGAGGACAATCCCCAGAAGCCAAGATATATCATCACTGTGAGAGGTGCCGGTTACCGTTTTCGACCGGATCCACAATAAGAACCTCTGAACCATTATATTCGATTTTAACTATCCGTAAGATGCAAGATGCTCATTTCCATGGGGGTTGGAAATGAGCATCTATTTTTTGATTGTATGGATAGTCTACACACAATCGTCCGAGAACGAAAGAAGCGGTGTTAAGGTTAAGGTTCTGTGTATCACATTATTTTAGGATGCATGAGTTGATGAAAGTGCTTCTTTGGTTCTCCAAGAAGGAGTTATGGTGTTGTCGGCCATACCTTCACTGTAATATGGCCAACAACTCTATGGTTAAAAGTCAGTTGTCAAAATTAATATTCGAGAATTTCATTTCGGAATTTTAGTTCAGAATTTTAATTCAGAATTTTAAATCCTTTGCTTATTCAGCAAATTCAAATCCCTTTACTTCTCTTACTACGTCCATGATAGTTCCATCACGGCCCTCGATGATTCCTA
>CAVKOU010000031.1:0-27346 GCA_963658085.1 bacterium | reverse complement strand
CTTATAGTGGACATCAGCAGACCTATGGAGATATCGGTCCGGCTTATCAGGGCGAGGATCTGGGGGTTATCGGAGAATCCAAGAGATTAGAAGCTTTATCCGTGAATCTGAATCTTGGCGCTTTGTCAGGATCTGTAAAATACAGAACCCATGTGCAGACCTATGGTTGGCAGGACTGGGTATATGATGGAGCCTTAGCTGGAACCACAGGAGAGGCGAAACGTCTGGAAGCGATTCAGATCGAATTAGAGGGAGACATCGCCAAGTACTATGATATTTATTACCGGGTACATATTCAGACCTATGGTTGGCTTGACTGGGCAAAGAACGGTGAACGGGCTGGTTCCGCCGGACTTGCGAAACGTTTGGAATCTCTTCAGATTCAGCTGGTTCCAAGAGGAGCGTCTGCGCCGGGCTCCACAGGTACTGCCTTTATAAATCGTCCGAATCGTGGGATTTCCAATGTCCTTGGAATCTCAGCAGCTACCGTTGTAATGAATCTTCAGTCCCATGTAAACGATGGATTTTACCTGGGAACCCGCTATGAGGAGGATGCGAACGATGGCCGTTCTCCCAATGGAGATACCTCTTATAACGGATATCCGGGAATGAATTGCACCGGGTTTGTATGGTATGTTCTGACAAGTGCAGGAGCTGATCCTAATGCAGTTCCTAATATGCAGGGAATAACCTGGTGTGCAGGAGGCTGGGTTAGCTGGCAGAGAATTCATGCCAGCCAGATTCCGACCTATGATTTTAGCAATAAATGGGAAATGTTAGACTCTGGAATTTTGGAGAAGGGGGATATCATCTGGATCTGGAATGAAAATGAAGGTGGAAAACAAGGGCTTAGTGCAACCCACCATGTGGGATTCTTCTGGGGAGACAGTTCCGGTGAGGATTTATTCTGGCATTCGTCACCTTACGGAGGAAACCAGATCAGTCCGATTGATGGATTGTCCAACAATGTAAGTTATACGGTTATGAAGCTCTAGTATATTAAAGAAACATCGATGAAAGTAGTTTGTGCTTTTGTTGATGTTTCTTTTTTTGTTCAGAAGATTCGTTGCTTTGATAATTTATTGTATTGAATGGGGAAAACATGATGCCTAGAGGGACGCACCGCATGGAACGAGATATGTCTGTCACAAATAAGCTGCGTTTCCTACTCACTGCACGCGCTGATCCGCTCGGGTTCCTACACAACTCACCACCCCAAAAGACGGGGTGGTTCAGACAAGTGTCCACCCTCGCTGCTAGCGTGCAGCTCCTGACGGAAGCCTCGCAATCATTTGTGACAGACATATCTCGCTCTATGCTATGCTGTTTACTCAAAAGTTATAATAAGTCACAATGAGTTTATTTAATACGATACATTACTGGGTTATGACCTATGAATTTGGCCAATACCATGAATATAAAATGCTAAACATCATCTCTCCAGATTTTATCATTGGAAGACGTAGTTATTATGCAGCAAGAGCTACAACTTCAACTTGTTGTGGTGTCTTTGGGATTTATGTATGGTATATATTGTGAGTCTGTATAATGTGGGGAGATGATTTGTAGATTGTTGGAGTATACAGCATAGCAGGGAGTGGAATAGGTCTGTTGCAAACGGTTGCGAGGCTTCCGTCAGGAGCTGTACGCTAGCAGCGAGGGTGGACACTTGTCTGAGCCACCCCGTTTTTTGGGGTGGTGAGTTGTGTAGGAACCCGAGCGGATCAGCGCGTACAGCGAGTAGGAAACGTAGCTTGTTTGCAACAGACCTATTCCACTCCCTGCGGTGCGTCCTACTCAAAATATTATAATTTCCACATTCAATACAATGAATAGCCAGACAAAATAAAATAATGTAAAATGTACAAAAAACCCTTGCATTTTTTGTGTAAATCTATATGCTATATATTTAGCTAGACTAAGTATCTTGACGTGGAAAGGAGATGAGACAAGATTATGTTCCCGGAAGAGGATGAAAAAAAATCCCAGGAGAAGAGCATGCCCGCGCTTTTTATGGAGATCAACCGAAGATACGGTATGAGATGCATGAACCACATTCGAGAGATGGGAATCCAGCATGGACAGATGCCGATTATTATGATCGTTTATGAGAATGATGGATGCAGTCAGAAAGAGATTGCCGAAAAGATGGGTGTTACACCGCCTACCGTGAATGTCAGTATCCAGCGCTTGGAAAAAGCGGATATCGTATGCAGGAAGCGGGATGAAAAGGACCAGCGGATCATGCGGGTTTATCTTACCGAAAATGGGAAGAGAATCGTTCAGGAGATCAAAGAGGAGAGCAAATCTGTGGAGAAAGTCATGTTTAGCAATTTTAACGAAACAGAATTGTGTCTTATGAGGCGATTCTTTGAACAGATTTTGGACAATATAGAACAAATACCAGTAGAGTAACCAGACAACATGAACAAAAGATTGACAACAGAGATTAAGAAAAGAGGGAAAAGCAATGATAAAACTGATGAAGTACCTGAAAAAATCAGCAGGCTACATTGTTTTGATCGTAGCACTCCTGTTTGTACAGGCGTACTGTGATCTTTCTCTGCCGGATTTTACCTCCAAAATTATTAACGTGGGGATCCAGCAGAAGGGTATCGAAGACAGTGTCCCGGAGAAGCTTCGAGATTCCACTATGCAAAGTCTAAAATTGTTTATGGATGATGCACAAAAGGACGAAGTTGTGGAAAACTATACCCAGGAGGATGATACCTGGGTGTTGAAGGATGATATTTCCAAAGAGACAAGAGAAAACTTAAATGATGATTTCTCTAAGGCTATGATGATACTGTCTGTTTTTACCAGTGATAGCGATCAGGGAAAACAGGTGGTAGCTCAGATGGGACTTCCTGAGGGAACAGATCCTTTGGAAGTGCTCTCCCAGATGCCGGAGGAAGCCATAAAGCAAATTGTGGACCAGGTAGATGAAAAATTAGAAGATATGCCGGAATCTATCGTGACCCAGGCGGGAGTTTCCTTTGTGGCTTCCGAGTATGAGGCTCTGGGAATGGATGTAGATGCTATGCAGATGCAATATATCCTGATGGCAGGTCTTAAGATGCTGGCGATGGCACTGGTAATCATGCTTGCTGCTGTAAGTATTACCTTTATTTCTTCGAAGGTAGCCGGTAGATTGGGGCATGACCTTAGAAATAGCATTTACCGTAAGGTTATGAGTTTTTCAAGCAATGAGTATAATAAATTCTCTACTGCATCTTTGATTACCAGAAGTACCAATGATGTACAGCAGGTGCAGCAGGTCATGGCAATGATGTTCCGTATCGTATTATATGCTCCTATTTTAGGAATCGGTGGAGTGATTAAGGTCTTGCAGACAGATTCTTCTATGACATGGATTTTGGGAGTAGCTGTGGGACTAATCTTTATGGTTATCATCGTATTGTTCCAGGTTGCCATGCCGAAGTTTACCAAGCTTCAGACATTGATCGACCGTCTGAACTTAGTATCCCGTGAGATCCTTACAGGAATTCCGGTAATCCGTGCTTTCAGCCGTGAGAAACATGAAGAAGAACGTTTTGAAAAGGCCAATATGGATCTTACAAAAACAAACTTATTTGTAAATAGATGTATGACCTTTATGATGCCGGTTATGATGCTGATTATGAATGGAACCTCGGTGCTGATCATTTACAGTGGTTCCTATGCCGTAGATAACGGAACCATGCAGGTAGGAAATGTTATGGCATTCATTCAATATGCTATGCAGATTATTATGGCATTCCTAATGATCACTGCCATATCCATCATGCTCCCTAGAGCCAATGTGGCTGCAAACCGTATCGATGAGGTCCTAAAAACAGAAGTTTCTATTCAGGATCCAAAGGATCCGGTTCATCCATCAGAGGATGTGAAAGGTGAGATTGAATTTGATCATGTAAGTTTCGCTTATCCGGATGCAGGAGAAAATGTCCTGACAGATATTTCCTTTAAGGCAAAAAAAGGACAGACGGTTGCCGTTATCGGAAGTACAGGAAGTGGAAAGAGTACCTTGGTCAATCTAATCCCCAGATTCTATGATGTGACGGAGGGTGCTGTAAAAGTAGATGGCGTGGATGTCAGAAAGATGACTCAAAAAGAGCTTCGAGATAAGCTTGGATACGTACCGCAGAAAGGAATCCTTTTCTCGGGAACCATCGATTCGAATATCCGCTATGGAAAACCGGAGATTGATGAAACTCAGGTGGAGAAAGCCGCAGAGGTTGCACAGGCAACAGAATTCATTCTTACGAAACCGGATAAATATAATTCGCCTGTATCCCAGGGAGGAACCAATGTCTCCGGTGGACAAAAACAACGTCTTTCTATTGCAAGAGCTGTTGCAAAAAATCCGGAGATCTTTATCTTTGATGACAGTTTTTCAGCTTTAGATTTTAAGACTGACAGTAAGCTAAGAAAAGCATTAAAGGAATATACCCAAAATGCAACTACCATTATTGTTGCCCAGAGAATTAGTACCATCCTGAATGCGGATCAGATCATCGTATTGGAGGATGGCCATGTGGCAGGAATCGGAACCCACAAGGAGCTTCTGGCAAATTGTGAAGTATATGAACAGATCGCAAGATCTCAATTATCAGAGGAGGAATTGGCATGAGCGAACGTAGAAGAGGTCCTATGGCAGGACGGGGCCGAGGCATGATGCCCGGCGAAAAAGCGAAAGACTTCAAAGGTTCCATGGCGAAACTTTTCCGTTATATGGAACGATATAAATTCCGGTTTGCTCTGATGTTTGTCTTTGCAATCGCCGGAACCGTATTTAACATTGTAGGACCAAAGATTCTGGGTAAGGCTACCACAGAGCTTTATTCAGGATTGGTAGCAAAAATTAATGGCACAGGGGAAATTAATTTTGAGAAGATCGGAATGATCCTCCTTTGCACCTTTGGCCTTTATCTGGCAAGTGCCTGCTTTTCCCTGATTCAGGGATTTGTAATGACAGGGATTTCCAATGATGTTACCTATAACTTAAGAAAAGAAATCTCAGAGAAAATTAATCGATTGCCTTTAAATTATTTTGAGAGCAGAACCAACGGAGAGATCCTCTCCCGCATCACCAACGATGTGGATACCTTACAGATGAGTTTGAATCAAAGTTTGACCCAGCTCATTACCTCTGTAACCACCCTGATTGGTGTATTCATTATGATGCTTTCCATTAATGTATGGATGACATTGGCAGCAGTTTTGATCTTGCCAATCTCCATGTTGATCATTCAAACGGTAATGAAGCATTCTCAAAAATATTTCCAGGCGCAGCAAAGCTATCTTGGAAAGGTAAATGGTCAGATCGAAGAAAATTTCGGTGGTCACAATGTAGTAAGAGTCTTCAATAAAGAAGAGGATGTGGTAGAGGAATTTGAAAAAGATAACGAAAAGCTTTACGAATCCGCATGGAAATCTCAATTCTTCTCAGGAATGATGATGCCTATTATGCAATTTGTAGGAAACTTAGGCTATGTTATGGTGGCTCTTCTTGGCGGTATTTTCGTTATTAAGAAAAGCATCGAGGTGGGAGATATCCAGTCTTTCTTCCAGTATATCCGTAACTTTACCCAGCCGATCCAGCAGATTGCTCAGGTAACAAACTTATTGCAGTCTTCGGCAGCAGCTTCTGAGCGTGTGTTTGAATTCTTGGAAGAGCCGGAGGAAGTGGAGAAGGATACCAATCCGGCAGATATTGAAACTCTTTCCGGAAACGTAGAATTTGAACATGTAAAATTTGGTTACAACCCGGATAAGATTATTATCAATGACTTCTCCGCTCATGTAAAAGATGGTCAAAAGATTGCCATTGTAGGACCTACCGGAGCAGGGAAAACCACTATGGTGAAACTACTTATGAGATTCTATGATTTAAACGATGGAAAGATTAAAGTAGACGGACATGACATTAAGGATTTCAATCGAAGAAATTTAAGGGAGATGTTCGGAATGGTACTTCAGGATACCTGGTTGTTCTCCGGAACCATTATGGAAAATATCCGTTACGGACGCTTAGATGCTACCGATGAAGAAGTGATTGCAGCAGCCAAAGCCGCCCATGTCCATAACTTTATCATGCAGCAGCCGGGTGGTTATAACATGGTATTAGATGAGGAGACCAGTAATATTTCCCAGGGACAAAAACAGCTCCTTACCATCGCAAGAGCTATTCTTGCAGACAATAAGATTTTGATTTTGGATGAGGCTACTTCCTCTGTAGATACAAGAACCGAGATTCAGATCCAGAAGGCCATGGACAATCTGATGAAGGGCAGAACCAGCTTTGTCATTGCCCACAGACTTTCTACGATTAAGGATGCGGATCTGATCCTGGTAATGAAAGACGGAGATATCATCGAACAGGGAAATCACGAAGAATTGCTGAAAAAGAAAGGCTTCTATGCAGATCTTTATAATAGCCAGTTTGAAAACCAGGGCATTGCCTAAACGAACAAGAAGACGGATATTTTCTATTGAAGATTAAAGAAACTTCTGACGGATAGATAAAGATCAGAGAATCTCCGGGCAGATAGATAAAGATCAGAGAAATTCCTGACAGATCGAAAGATATTTATCCGTATAGATACTATGTTTTTCCCAAATGATGTCAAAATCATGTTGCATTTTGAAATCATCCAGGACAATTTCTTTTAGGATGCCGGACTTTAAGTCTTTCTCTACTGCGATCTTGTAGAGAAAAGAGATTCCACAGTCTTTCTTTAAAAGCCCGATAATGGAATGCATATTTTCTACCTGGGTATAGTGGGTAAAATCTGAAATGCGAAGCCCCCTGGCGATGAGACTCTGCTCTAAAATGTTCCTGGTACCGGAGCCTTCTTCCCGTACCAGGAGCCGTTCACAGATGAGATCGTGAATGCTTCGGGGTTCTTCATTTACAAATTTATGAGATGCAGCACAGACAGCGATATAGTCCTCTGTGCTGTATTTTTTATGGGAATAATTCTCCTTTGGGTAGTTTCCTTCTACGATAGCCATGGAAATTTGTCCCTTATCTAACAGATGTAAAAGTTGAGTGGTATTTCCATAATGTAGATGAATATTTATCTCCGGATGATTTTTTAGAAAATCTGCCAATTTGTCAACGATGGCATATTCTCCGATGGTCATGGTAACTCCGATAGAAAGGGTCTCGATGCCATAAAAGTTACGGTTGATTTCAGCCATGACGGCCTTCTCGTCATTTTTCATGGTTAGAAGGCGCTTTCTTAAAATCTCACCGGCCTTTGTGAGTGAAAGCCGCTTGTTTTTATAAATAAAAAGAGAAGCATGATATTGTTCTTCCAAAAAATGAATATGCTGGGATACCGCCGGCTGGGTGATGTTTAATTGTTTTGCGGCAGCGGTAAAATTCATGGTCTCGCATACCGTAAGGAATGTCTCTGTTCGAAAATCAAGCATAGGAACCTCTCTATAAATAGCTTTGTCTATTTTTATCTATATTTTGTCAATGATTTCAACTATATTTTATCAATAATATTAACTTATTATTCGATATTATTATATAATTTTACCTTATTGATGTCCAGTGCTACAATACCCTCGTGAAAGAAAGGAAAGAGAGGTATTGTTTCATGGAATTTATAAAGAAAAAAGGCAGTGGGATTTTACTCTGCCTGGGAATCGCCGTTCCATCCTGGATTTTGGGAAAGATATTTCCGGTGGTTGGAGGCGCAGTAATTGCTATTTTGGCAGGCATGGTCATTGCTATGTTTTGGGAAAATAAAGGGGCTATGGAATCTGGAATTAAGTGGACTTCCAAGATCATTCTTCAGGCAGCGGTGGTGTTCTTAGGCTTTGGCATGAATCTTGGAGTAGTATTTCAGACGGGAAAACAGTCACTTCCCATCATTATCTGTACCATAACTACATCCCTGGTGATTGCATGGATCATGAAGAAAATCCTTAAGGTACCGTCAAATATATCTATATTAGTTGGGGTTGGTTCCTCTATCTGTGGAGGCTCTGCCATTGCGGCTACGGCTCCGGTCATCGATGCGGATGATGATGAGATCGCCCAGTCCATTGCGGTGATTTTCTTTTTCAACGTGCTGGCAGCCATTTTCTTTCCGATTCTTGGAAAAGCCATAGGATTTGATACGGTGCATGGGGATGCCTTTGGTATATTTGCGGGAACGGCCATCAATGATACTTCTTCTGTAACAGCGGCGGCCTCCACCTGGGATAGTATGTGGAATCTTGGAAGCGAGACCCTAAACAAGGCAGTTACGGTGAAGCTTACAAGAACCCTGGCTATTATTCCGATTACATTGGTGTTGTCTCTTATAAAAGCGAAAAAAAGTGGAGAAGACGGAAATAAGAGCACGGGATTTAGCTTGAAAAGAGCCTTTCCTATGTTCATCCTTTACTTTGTCATTGCAGCTATTATTACAACGATTTGCCTGCAGCTTGGGGTAAGTAGTGAAGTGTTTGCTCCTATTAAAGAATTATCCAAATTTATGATTATTATGGCCATGGCAGCCATTGGTTTAAACAGCAATGTGATTCGACTAATTAAAACCGGAGGAAAACCCATTGCGGTGGGCGCTGCCTGTTGGGTGGGGATTACAGTGGTAAGTCTTTTGATGCAGCATGTTATGCATATTTGGTAGAAGGATGAAAATAATACCGGTTCAGATCATGAAACCGGTAAAAATAAGAACAGTCTGAGCAGATGTCAAAAAAAGACACCTGCTTTTTGAATTTTAATAACCTTGTTCCGATAAATATCGTATAATCTAAGTAGAAAATAAAAATTTAAAAACATAAAAGAAAATAGCTCATAGAAAGCTGAACGTATACCGAAGTAAATGCAAAGGAGGAGATGTCTATGCCACCTAAGGGAAAAATGAAAGAAAGAAATATAAAGAAACCAAACACAATCCATGTGGAGCAACAGCAACCTGTGAGCAATATGCGGAATATTCCGCCGGGAATGAATAAAGCTGCAGGTATAAAGGAAAGCAAAGAAAGTGCTCTTAAGACACGTTTTTCCAGACTTGAGAAGGAAGTAATAAGAATTGCAGATGAGGCATATAAACAGGAAGAGCTCATAAAGAAAAAACTGGATCTCATGGAAAACCTGAAGAAAGTGCTGGAAATAAAAGAGAAAAATGAAAGACAGCTGAAAGAAGAGGATCAGAAGTATATTGTAGAAGAGCTGGAAAATGCTATTTTCAAGAATCGAAAAGAACTCGTGAAGACAGCACTCACCTTTTGCAATCTTAAAAGGGAACAGCTTGAAAAGCAGATTGAGCTTACGGAAGAAGCTATGCGACTAAGCAATATAGAGATCACAGATGAATGGCGTGATGAAGCAAAAGCAAGTATCCTGCGGGAAAGTAACCGAACTATGGAGATTTTCACGGAAGGAGCTCTGAAAGACTATCAGTATGCTCGTATTTTTGACGGTTCCCAAATAGAAGAGCAGAAGGTTGAACTTGACGCCGTACTGAGACGCATTGAACTCCGGAAGAATCTGGATGAGGGTGCCAGAACCATTGCTACAGGGGCAGAACAGCACAAAAGGAAAGTAGCTTTAGATGGATACAGGAACGAATCCGGGGAAGACCTGAGCAAAAAGATACTGGAATTTACGGATAAATTTTCCAATAAGCAGACGAGAGAGGGGATGCTTCATCCGGTAACTATCAGGGATAGCATCGAAGATAGTCTTGCTATGATTGATGTCTGGAAGGAAGAAAAGAGAAGACGTTCCGAAAGAAATCTGACCGATGAAGAGAAAAATAGTTTTCAAATAGCCGATGAACGCATGACCTATTATGAGCAGCATGTGAACACGGTTCTTGGTGATTATGGAATGAGCCTTGACCGTCTGGGCTATAGTAAAGAAAATATCAACGAGTTGGCGAAGCATACACGTAATGCAGAAAGAATCGATGCATGGAATAAGGATTACGAATCTTATCGGCGACTGTTTGACGACGATAAGAATCCGGATGCAGAGAATGGAGATCTGACAGCAGCAGAAAAGAGACTTTGTGAGCTGGAAAGACAGGTAGGAATAGTGAATATACCGGAACTTGAGAAAGAAGATCCTACTGACAATCCAAAAGACAATGAGAAATTTCTTGAACCCGCGAAGAGTGTGCATAAGACGAAGAATGCTTCTTATAAGTATACGGTATTCCGGTTGAAAAAAGGCATTTTGTCCGACACACAGGATCGAAAGCAGGTCAAGCGTAAGGAAGACAGACTTTACGGTGTATGTGATCAAATCCTGAAGAATTTAGAATCAGAAGTTTTGGAAAAGGAAAAGCTGCAGTTTGGGATGATTTTGCCGCTTGTGAAGCAGATGGCGGGAAGCTACGAATCTAATGACATCAGATCTTATGTGCAGAAACAGCAAGGATACAGGGAAGAGCTTATCGAAAAGCTGAGTCAGATACAGAGGACTTCCAAGAATTTTCAGGAGAGACGGTATGCATCACTGATTCTTGGCTATCTTCGTTCGGAGCAGATGGGAGAGCTGGTTGAGGAACGTGAGGCGAAGAAGGTCAGAGCATATGATAAAAGCTATAAAAACTTTGATGTTCAGCTTGAAGACGATGGCAAACCTTATATAGACAGACTGAAGTCGGTAAAGGATGAGCCGTTGTTTGCACATGACCCTATGCTTAAGGATATTCATCAGGGCGCTCTGGGAGACTGTTATTTTCTGGCAGCACTGGCAAGCATTGTATACAAGAATCCTGACACCATCAAGGAAATGATGAAGGATAATGGAGATGGGACAGTAACCGTCCGCTTTTATGATCTCGTGAGAGAGAAAAAAGAATTTGCCGACGTTCAGCGGGTATTATACAAAAACACATATTATGTCACGATTGACAAGACGATTCCGGAAAGAACCTGTCTGGATACACATACAAAGAAGGATTCATACTCCGAAGGTGCTCTATGGGTTAAGATGATGGAAAAAGCCTATGCGGCAGTGCGCTATAAGGGAAATTACGATGCGAAAGGTAATAAGATAAATAATTTCAGGATCAGAGGTGCGAACGAATCTCTTGATTACAAGGAGATTGAGGGCGGTCACTTCCAATTAGCTATGGAGCATCTGACAGGCGAAGAGCAATCCGCTAATTATAAGATAGATGAAAAAAATGAGGTTCAGGCATTTCGTGGTCAGTTTGCGGGTAATGCTCCGAAATTGAACGATTTCCGTGTGGATAGTCCGTCCAAGTTCTATTTTTGCAACCGGCATAACATGAGAAATAAGCCTATGATGACAACGATGGATGGAAAAGCGTTGAATTATCTGATAAATCCGAGGTGTCAGATTTCCAAAGATTTAAGGGATCAGTTTAAGAAAGAGCTTGACGGTTATGAAACCATAGAAAAAATGCTGGAGAAAGCGTTTCTTTCGCAGGTGAAATTATTGGAAATCCAGGCAATGGATACGGAAACCTATGTGGATGCAATGGAAAAGCTAGGTACATATCTGGAAAATCTGATATTACAGCTTAAAGGTAGCGATGGACAGGAGCTTAGCGATCAGGTGCTCGACAGCCTGCAGGATTATGACTGGGAAGGAAATAAAACGATCCGTTCAAAGAAGCTTAAAAGTGGAGGAGAAATCAGACGCAAGGCTTTCGAAGACGTAGGATACAAGTTGCTCAGGGACTGCTGGGAGATCGGCGAACGGAACGCAGATAAGCTGATTGCTATGATAAAGGGACTGTTGGATGCATATACAGGCGCTCTAAAAGAATTCAATAAGGAAGAGATCTACACGAAAACAGAGAAGAGTGTCCTCGAACAATTACAAAAGGGTCTGAACGCCAAAAAAAAATGTAGCTTCGCAACAAAGCAGTTCGATATTTCTGACGGAGTAGGAACTGCCGGAGAAAAGGTCTCTAAGGGAATATGTGCAACCCATGTCTATGCCGTAACTGCAATCGAAACGCATACAATCAACAAGAAAAATAGAATATTCCTCAGAGTTCAGAATCCTCATGGAGGCAACATTCCGGTATATCTTATTTCTGAGAATGAGAAGGATAAAGGAAGATTGGAGAGATACCTCTATTCGAAACGGACGACGGAAGAGATGATTATGGAGAAAGCAACTAATGGAACTGGTTTGCTTGAACTGAAAGACGTATGCAGTACTATGAATTATCTGAGCATAGTATAACTGCCCCCCCCCGATCACGGGGAGTTATTTCACGATGAATTTTGAAAGGAATAATAACAATATGAGATATCAACTTTTACAGGCCTACAAGGGGCACACACAAATGTTGGAGGGACATTGCCAACAATGGATTCGCTGGGCAGTGTCCGATGGAAAAGCAGACGCGTTTTTGTTAAAGAAAGTGGTAGATGATACCGAGGAGTTTTCCGGATATATGGCGGTAACCAGTCAGGATGAAGAACCGGAGCTTCTGAGTGTGAGAGCTTCTGATGATAAGAGCTTTAAGATGCTTTTCCGTCGTCTGCGGCAGTATCTGAAGGAACACGATTTTGACAGTATCCGCTGTAATGAGATGATTCTGAAGGAGCAGGAAGAGGAATGGCAGAGTCTTCTGCTTAGTCAGCACTTTGTCGTTGAAAAATCCGAAAGTTTCTACAGGATTTCACTGGATGATATTGAACAATGTGCTGTATTTGCGGAGAATGATAAGGTTACAAATGCCGTGGAGAAGGGGCGTATCCGGTCGGCACTGGGTGCAAGCGGAACAGAGAGAGCGGCGCTTCTGGATCTGATGGAGAAAACTCATCCGGACAGGAAGAAAGAGGGTGAATACGGAAGAGCCTTTCCGGAGCTTTCCGGCATTTACGTGCATCATCAGAAGGTTTTAGCCTATCTGTTCCTGTCGGTATATAAGGGATGTGTTATTGTAGAGGAATGCGGGGCAGAGAAGGGCATGGAGGCGCTTCTGCTGGCATTGATGAATCAGTTTATTCCGGAAATCCGTAATGAATTCCCGGATGCAGATTATTTCTACATTCCGGAAAAGGGCGATCTGATGCAGTATACAGCCTGCAGGAAGCTTCTGTTCAGAAAGGAGCTTAAGGTCTGCGAAGCAAGCCTGTGTCATGCTTATTGGGATCAGGATCAGGCCTTTGCCATGAGAGAGGTACAGGAACTTCTCCTCCCGGAGAATGAGGATCAGGAGCTTACCGAGGAGACCGTAATTGAGCTGATGAGATTACAGCAACTTGAGGGGACGCTGGATATCATGCAACAGGAATGCATGATGGTTTCCTATAAGGACGAACCGGCCCTTCAGCTTTGGCTTGCTCCAGATGAACGGGAACTGGTGATCTACCTGCAGTATCATCTTTTGGATGCAGATACAGGAAGCTTTGTTCTGGAGGCAGTCGTTCCGATGGAGGTGCTCTCCGGTGAGGATACCGAGGGGCTTTTCATGTGCATGGATTATAACCGTAAGAGCAGCATCAGTACCGCTTATTCGGATGAGGGACGGTTGTATCTAAGGTTGACACATATGGAATTTGATATGCCACCTGAGGAAGATGAGATCCGGACGTTTCTGGAACAGATCGTGGAGGAATGGGATTATTTCCATATCATGAATCTCGAGGATTAAAAAACGAAATGTGGAGGGGGCATATGCCACCATCGTTCAACAAAAATCAAAGCAGATGTCAAAAAAAGACATCTGCTTTTTGAATTTTAATAACCCTGTTCCGATAGATATCGTATAATATAATAGAAAATAACAATTTCAAAATAAAATAAAGGGAAAGACGAATAGAAAAGAAGGAGAGATAATTATGGGAAATGGAAATGGAAATGGAAATGAAATTGGAAATTTAGAGAAAACAGAAAATATAAGAAGAAATCAGCCACTAAATAGCTCTAATTCAATTTTTGGAAATACATCGCATATGGAAGAACAGGACCTAAATAACAGTGTGAATAATGTTACGCTCCTGAACCACCAAATGAGAGAGGGAGAACAGAATGATAATATTAACCGAAATTCTCGGAGTTCTGTGATGCGGGACTCATTGACAGACCAAAAATTGGGCATCGAGGGGGAACTGAATGCACCTCAGGGGGATAAACTGACAGAAGAAGAGAAAAAGGAAAAATTGAAAAAGCAGTTGGACGATCTAGATAATAAAATTTCTATTTTGGGAAATGCTGATAACATGAAATTTAGTCTGCCTAAGGAGGAGTCTGAGCAGAGCGCAAATTTTGTGGCAAGATATAAAAACCGTAATTCTTTGGTAAAAATGATGACCCGGAGAATCCGTTTTGTGAAGCAGAAATTAAATAAAGGGATTTCTGGGGCAGATATCGAAAAGATCGAAAATATGGTAAAAGAGACAGAACAAACTAATCAACAGATTGGCGAAGAAGATTCTGAGCTGGCAGCATGGAAGTCCTATACGAATAATAAAAAAGAGATCGACGATACTATGGATGCTATCTTGAAAGATACACATTTAAATGATTCAAAATATTACGATGATATTGTCGATTCTATAAAAAAATATAGAAAAAATCCTACAAAGGAAAATAAGAAGGAGCTTCAAAATTATCTCAAGATTTATATAAACAAAAGAACTAGACGTGGCAAAAAAAAGGACGAGGATTTTAGGGAAAAAGGTAGAATTCGTATTCAAAGAATGAGGCTCCTTGCTGATAGGTTAAGAAATATCGATGAATTAAAGATGAATAAAGAAAAAAATGAGGTGAAAGCGGAAAGTAAGATTAATTATACGGGTGCAGCGACTAAAAATGCTCTTACAGCAAGGCAACGAAGATATGAGGAGTTTCTTGAGATAAACAAACAATTCAAGGTTTTAAAAGACGCTTCAACAATTCTTATCACGCAAAGAATGCTGACTCCGGAATATGTTAAGAAGAATATGAAGGAGATGAAGGGATATGTAGAGACTATCAAAAAGGCGCAGAGTTTTCTAGATGACTGGAATGCTAAGCATCGTGATAATTATCCGGATAATGAGCAGGGCGTTTTAATGCGAAAGCTTTATGAGACATATTCGGATGGAGTATCGGATCTGTCTAGAACAAATGTGGGCTTGGAAGATTTTGTAAAAGCCTGTGAAGTGGGAGATAAAGATGAGATTGAAAAAAGTCGTAAAGCTATAACGAAAAAGCTCATTATAAATGATAAGAAAGTGGAAGATGCTTATAAAGAAGGTAAAAAAGACATGTATAACCGAAGGGTTGGAGCTATTCATGTGAGATACATAGTCGGAGCATTTGATAAAGAGATAGCCAAAGAAAAGTTGGATGGGGATGACTCTCGTTTGGGCGGTGTGTTAGAAGGATATTTGATGAATGATGATGGGAAATTTGAGTCTGATAAAGATCGAGAAATTTTTAAAAAAAATTTAGATTTTGTGGATAAACTATATTATGGATCGTTGGATGACTATATGCAAAAAGTCGAAAAAATTTTCGAGGAACAGTCAAAGTATGTTGTGACCAAAAAAATGATGACAAAGGATTATATTATTTCTCATTATACTGAAATAGCTTTTAAAGAATCTAGAAATTTGTTTAAACAGAATATTCTCAATGTAAGAGGAGGAGTGCGCGATGCCCTTAATAAAAAAATTGGGGGTAATTATGAAAAGGAGCTTTCTAAGAATGACATAACGAAAACGACAGAGTATCTAGCGCCATTTACTGCAGTGTTGGGATTTGGATTTAATACAATGAAGCTTATTACTGAAGATTTTATAGATGATATGGAAGGGGACAAGGAAAGGATGCGAGAGGGATTTGAAGAGCTCGTGGATCAAATTGAGACAAGGGACAAAAATATAAAAAAGGAAAAACAAAAAAAGAAGAGAAAATGATAGTTTGAGCTGATTTTGAAAAAGGAAGTAAAAAGAGAAGATGAGGCAGTGGAAACTGCCGGATCTTCTCTTTTTTGGAATGGTCTTAATCTCTTTTGAAAATATCTCTGGTGTATACTTTGTTTATTGCATCGTCCAGACAAGCATCATAGCGGTTGGCGATGATTGCATCGGATTGCTCTTTGAAAGCATCTAAATCGTTGACGATCTGAGACCCGAAGAAGGTATCGCCATCTTTTAAGGTTGGTTCAAAGATGATGACGTTAGCGCCTTTTGCCTTGATTCGTTTCATAACACCCTGGATAGAAGACTGGCGGAAGTTGTCAGAATTTGATTTCATAGTCAGTCGGTATACACCCACAGTAACCTGTTTTTCCTTAGTGGAATCATAGGTGTTGTCTTCGGCGTAGCTGTAATATCCTGCCATTTTCAGTACTTGGTCTGCAATAAAGTCTTTTCTTGTACGGTTACTCTCCACGATAGCTGTCATCATATTTTGTGGAACGTCATTGTAATTTGCCAAAAGTTGCTTGGTATCTTTTGGCAGACAATAGCCGCCGTAGCCGAAGCTTGGGTTATTGTAGTGACTTCCGATTCTTGGATCTAAACATACCCCGTTAATGATATCCTGGGTGTTTAATCCCTTCATTTCAGCATAGGTATCTAACTCGTTGAAATAAGAAACGCGAAGAGCTAGGTAGGTGTTGGCGAATAATTTTACTGCCTCTGCCTCTGTAAATCCCATAAAGAGGGTGTCGATATTTTCTTTGATGGCACCTTGTTGTAAAAGAGCGGCAAAATCTGTGGAGGCTTTTTTTAGCTTCTCGTCCTTTTTGTCTGTTGATACGATGATACGGCTAGGATAGAGATTGTCATATAATGCCTTTGACTCTCTTAAAAATTCCGGACTGAAGATGATATTTTTGGTATTATATTTCTTTCTTACGGATTCCGTATATCCTACCGGAATGGTTGATTTAATAACCATAATAGCATCTGGATTCACCTTCAGGACTAATTCAATCACGGATTCTACGGCAGAAGTATCAAAATAATTTCTTTGGCTATCATAATTGGTTGGCGCCGCGATAATTACATAGTCTGCATCCTTATAAGCAGACTCTCCGTCTAAAGTAGCGGTGAGATTTAAATCCTTTTCTGCCAGATACTTTTCAATATAATCATCCTGGATCGGAGATTTTCTATTGTTGATCATGTCCACCTTCTCAGGGATGATATCCACGGCAGTTACCTGATTATGCTGTGCCAGTAAGGTGGCGATGGAAAGGCCTACGTAACCGGTTCCTGCCACAGCGATTTTTAAAGGTGCTGGGCTTTTTAGAGAACTTCCGGCTTCCTTGGTGAACACATCCTCCAATTCAAATCCAAGAACATCGCCTAAGGCTTCCAGTTGAGGAATCAAAGGCAGGTAGTCTTGTTTCTCGATGCGGCTTAGAAGAGTTCGGTTAATGCCTGTTTTTTCGGAAAGCTCCTGTTGTGTGAGATGCATTTCCTTTCTTTTCGAATTTACGACATTGGCTAAAAGAGCCTGAGAAAGTTTTTTCATAAAATCCTCCCTGTGAAATGTTATTTAAAACAACAAAACTATGTGAAATTATCTTTGCCAAAAAACATGTGAATCATAGCATGTTTCTGGGAAAATAGCAATAATTTGGAGGTGTTTTTCAGTTGTTTTACTGGAAATAGAAAAGAACATAGTTGCCCATGAGTGAATATTGGATTAAAAAGCTATTTTAAATAACAAAAATGGACGGAATTCGTATTGGTTTTCAGATTAAACTTTACGGAGTCAGAAATCTAAGGTAATATACTATAGGACTTGATTGTGAAAAGACCTTGGGTTTCAAAATAAAAGAGAAGGATTTACTTGCCCTTATTATGACAAAAACAGAAGCAGAAGAAATTTTATATTGTGCTATGACTATCGGAGAGCAAATCCTTAGCAGTGGGGGAGAAGCGGGACGAGTGGAGGATACCATCAGACGGATTTGCCTGGCATATGGAGCAGACCGGGTGGATGTATTTTCTATTACTTCCAGTATCATCACCACTATGTACGGGGATGATTTTGGAATATGTACCCAGACCAGGCGGGTGACAGGGATGGTCAACGACCTGGATCGCTTGGATCGTTTGAATCAGTTGTCCAGAGAAATCTGTGAGAAAAAGATATCTTATCCGGAGATTTGTAATAAGCTTGCACAAATTGATCGGGCGCCAAAATACTCCTTCGCCATGCAGTTGTTCGTATATGCTTTGATTTCCGGTTCTTTTTCTGTATTCTTTGGAGGAAATGCCGGAGATGCCATAGCATCTGCAGTAATCGGTATCTTGCTGAAGCTTATACAGACTTTTGTAAGCAGGGGCTCTGTCAATGCTCTTATTACAGCATTGATGGCCTCTGTTTCCGGAGGTTTCTTGGCCAGATCCTTTGTTATATTTGGTATCGGAAGTCATGTGGATTTGATCAGTATCGGAAATATCATGCTTCTGATTCCTGGAATTCCGCTGACCAATTCTTTGCGGGATATGTTCTCGGGGGATATTATTACGGGGCTGATTCGTTTTATGGAGTCAATTTTGCTAGCTTTAGTAATTGCCCTTGGTTTTACGGTTGCTGGATTTATTTTATAAAGAAGAAAACAGTTTTATAAAAAGAGAACAGGAGTAGGACGATGCAAGCTTTTATTCAATTGACAACCGCTTTCTTAGGTTCTTTGGGGTTTGCTATTTTATTTAATATCAGGGGGAAAAAATTAATCTATGCTGCTCTTGGAGGACTGCTTTCCTGGGCGGTTTATCTGGGAGCTGGCCTGATTAATGAAAATCCTTATTTTTGTGGATTTGTTGCAACAATCATCACTACGCTTTATGGGGAAATTATGGCCAGAGTTTTTAAATCTCCGGTGACGGTCTTCTTGGTATCAGCAACCATTCCTCTGATCCCGGGAGCAGCCCTTTACCGGGCTATGAGTAATCTTATGGCGAGAAATTATAGTGGATTTTCGGCAGAGGGCATCTATACGCTACTATTTGCAGCCAGTATGGCCGCGGGGATGACGGTGACTACCGTGATCTTTCGCCTGGTATGGAGCGGACTTCATCAGGGGAGAAGCTTGCATATTCGATAAATTAACAAATGTAGAAAAGCGAAAGATTGATTGCTATAGAAATTATTTAATTAAAGAAAGGGAAAGAAAAATGCAAAAATTATTGCAGCAGATCATAAAATTTGGATTCGTTGGGGTGATCTCCTTTGTTATTGATTATATTACAGGATTGATCGTGTTAAACGTCCTTATGGCCATCCTGTCCACCGGTTATTTTGAATTTGCCTCATTGGTGGCCTCTGTGGTTGGCTTTGTAGTATCCGTGGTGGTAAACTATATTCTAAGCTTTAAATTTGTATTCGAGAGAAAAGAAGACTTGAATAAGAAGACAGAATTTACCGTATTCGTACTTTTATCCGTGGTTGGAATGATAATCAATAGTTTGATTATCTGGATCCTGGTAGGACCGATCTACAGCCACAGTGCCTTCTTACAGGACAATGTAGGATACAATCTGATCTATACCGGAGGCAAGATCTTTGCTACAGCGGTTGTGATGGTATACAATTTCATTACGAGAAAAATCTTCTTAGAGAAGAAGTAGGTTTCATTGCGTTTAAAACAAAAAAAGCGACGAATCTAAAGTAGAACTTTGGATTTGTCGCTTTTTTTGACGACTTTGTCAGAAAGCATTGACAAAACTTTAGATGGATACTAGAATACCAACATACATGTATACAATCCGAATAATAAGAAAGAAAGAGGGACAGTACATCATGAATTACGAAATTGAGAACGACATCAAGAAAGCTGTAGAACAATTTGAGGGCTTGTTAAGAGAGCAGTATCTCAGAAATGAAAAGATGCATGAAGCAGCTTTGGAATCTAAGAATAATAAGGATGAGTCTAAGAAGACCGTAATCGGTCTTGCAGACGGAGATGGCATCGGTCCGGTGATCATGAAGGAAACAGAAGCTGTCCTGAATAAGATTTTAGAGGGACCAATTTCTAAGGGAGAGGTAGAGATTAAGAAGATTGATGGATTTACCTTGGAAAATCGCTTGGAGAAGGGTAAGACTGTGCCGGACGATGTTCTGGAAGAAATGAAAAAGTGCGATGTCTTATTGAAGGGTCCAACTACCACGCCGAGTGTTTCTATGAATACCAAGAATCTGGAAAGTGCCAATGTATTTCTTAGAAGAACCTTTGATCTTTATGCCAATGTTCGCCCGGTTTCTATTCCGGAGGAGGGTATTGATTGGACCTTCTTTAGAGAGAATACAGAAGGTGAGTATGCTCTGGGAAGCCGTGGTGTGAAGATTGGAGAAGAACTTAATGTAGACTTTAAGGTAACTACAAAAGAGGGAACCTATCGCATTGCCAGAGCGGCATATGAATTTGCAAAGGCTAATGGAAAGAAAAGAGTTTCTATTGTCACAAAAGCTAATATTTTAAAGAAGACAGACGGAGAGTTCTTGCGGATCTGCAAGTCTATAGGGGAAGAGTATCCGGAGATCGAGACCGATACCTGGTTTATTGATATTATGGCTGCTAACCTGGTGAATACAGACATCCGTAATCAGTTTCAGGTATTCCTTCTTCCGAATCTGTATGGAGATATCCTTACCGATGAGGCGGCTCAGATCCAGGGAGGCGTGGGAACTGCAGGGAGTGCCAATATCGGAAGCAATTATGCATTGTTCGAAGCAATTCACGGAAGTGCACCGAGAATGGTGGAGGAAGGTATCCAGGATCATGCAAACCCAGCCAGTCTCATGAAATCTGCAGCTATGCTGCTGTCTCATATTGGATATGTAGAGGAGTCAGTAAAGTTAGAAGAAGCGCTTGCCTATGCGGATGAAAAGATGGGAGATCGCATGACCGGGCAGGCTGGAGGCGGAACCTGTAAGGAATTTGCTGCGCTTGTTATGGAGGCTTTGTAGAACCTGTAGAAACGTGTATGTTAGCACAAGAACAGCTCTACTAAGAAGACGCTGACGCAGGCGAGCATTGATACCTGGATCAGGCTTCGTCCTTTGTAAGCCAGTATTAAGGCTACGAGAAATCCTACGGCTCCGGACCAGATGCTGTCGGTGGCGGTCAGGATGGCCGGGAAGGTCATGGTGGCCAGGGTTACATATGGCACATAGTACAGGAAGGACTTGATAAAGGTGCTTTTGATTTCCCTGCGGATTAGTGTTAGTGGCAGTACCCGGATGAGGTAGGTCACTAAGGCCATGAGAAATATATATAAGTAAATGGAATGTTTCATGATTCTTCCTCCTTTACCGGGAATTTCCAGGCGGCAATTCCGGCTAGAACTAATGTGATGATGATCATTCGAAATCCTGAGGATATTTCCTTTAGGAATGGTGCGTAGGTAAAAATCAGGCTTGCCAGCATGGACAGAATAATCAGTATTGTCAGGATTTTATCTTCTTTGGCCGGTGGTATGATGATAGCTACAAACATTCCGTATAGGGAAACTCCCAGAGCACTGATAATGCTGGCTGGGAGGATGCTGCCGGAGAGGGCGCCTAAGAAGGTGCCGAGGACCCAGCCTCCTACAGAACTTGTCATAGCGCCGTAGGAATAAAAGGGGCTGGTTTTCCCTTCCTGGCTGATGGTAACGCCAAAGATTTCATCTGTAACGCCGTAGGCAATGAAAAAACGGTGGAAAAATGGAGCCTTTGGATCTATTTTTTGGGACAGAGAGCAGGACATAAGAGAGTATCTTAAATTTACCACCAACTCTGTGGCGATAAGTTCCGGGCAACCGCCTCCTGAGATCATAAGTGATAATCCTGCAAATTGTCCGGTGCTGGTAAGGGCAGCGAGAGACATCAGGACGGCATCGAAAATAGAGACTCCCACCTTCTTTGCCATAATTCCGAAAGTAAAAGATACCGCAAGATATCCCAGACAGATGGGTATGCCATCTTGAAATCCTTTAATAAAAACTGTTCTTCGATTCATCGTATATCCCCAATCTATAAGAAATCAAAACTTCTTCAAGTATATAGGGAAGAGAGAGTTTTCGTCAATGGTAGAAAAAATATAGGGATGGTATTATAATGAAGCAAGGCATGAGCAGGGCGTGGATGCCCTGCTTATTTTTTTGAACACAGGAACATAAGAAAGGCGGAGGACACCCATGGAGGAACGTTTTGAGAAGCAATTAGCTTTTTGCAGAGAGATTGATAAAGAAAAAGAGATTGGTCGCCAGACCTATTTGGCTGACGGAAGCCGGAAGGAAAATGATGCGGAACATGCCTGGCATATGGCTATTATGGCAGTGCTATTAAATGAATATTCCAATGAGAAAATCGATGTTTTAAAAACTATTACCATGCTTTTGATCCACGATATTGTGGAGATTGATGCAGGGGATACCTTTGCCTATGATGAGGAGGGGAAGAAGAGTCAGAGAGAACGGGAATTAAAGGCGGCAGATCGGATTTTCGGATTGTTGCCTGAGGATCAGGGAGAAAAATTCAGAGCTTTATGGGATGAATTTGAAGCCTGGGAGACTCCTGAGGCTAAGTTTGCAAGGACCTTAGATAATTTCCAACCGGCCATGTTAAATAAAGCTTCCGGGGGGAAGAGCTGGAAGGAACATTCTGTCCATGTGGATCAGGTCATGGAACGAAATCAAAATAGCAGATTGGGATCTGAGAAACTCTGGGATTACTTATATAACGAAATTATCCTTCCGGGAGTGGAGTCAGGGCTTCTTAAATCTTAAGCACTAGATTTTGTACTGGAAAAAATCAATAGGGTTTTATATAATAGGATGTAAAAGATTTTACTATAAATTTTAAAGGAGATTATTTTCATGCAGATGTTATCTATCGAAAAAGAATTACAGGGCAACTCTTATCCGGGCCGTGGAATCATTATTGGCAGAAGTGCAGATGGAAGTAAGGCAGTAACCGCATATTTTATTATGGGAAGAAGCGAGAACAGCCGTAACCGCGTTTTCGTAGAAGAAGGAGAAGGAATCCGTACCCAGGCATTCGATCCTTCCAAACTTACGGATCCAAGCCTGATCATTTATGCTCCTGTACGAGTTCTCGGAAATGAGACCATCGTAACCAACGGAGATCAGACAGATACCATCTACGATGGATTAAAGGATGGACTTACCTTTGAACAGTCTTTAAGAAGCAGAAAGTTTGAGCCGGACGGACCAAACTACACGCCACGCATTTCCGGTGTAATGCATGTAGAAGATGGAACTTATGATTTCTCTATGTCTATCTTAAAGAGTAATCAGGGAGATCCTTCCCAGTGCAACCGTTATACTTACACTTATGATAATCCGAAAGCGGGAGAAGGAAGATTTATCCATACTTATATGTGTGATGGAAATCCGCTTCCAAGTTTCGAGGGTGAGCCTAAGGTAATCAGCATTCCGGATGATATGGATGGATTTGTTGAAACTCTGTGGAATAGCTTGAATCCGGATAATAAAGTATCCTTATTCGTAAGATATATTGACATTGCTACCGGTAACTATGAGACTAAAATTGTGAATAAGAATCAATAAAGTTTCGTATGGAAAGTTTCGTATGGAAAGTTTCGTATGGAAAGCTTCGTATGGAAAGTTTTGTATGGAAAGTTTTATATAGAAAGAATCATATAGATAGGATCATATAGACAGAATAATAGGAGAATAGCATGAAAGAATTAGAATTAAAATATGGATGTAACCCAAATCAAAAGCCTTCCAGAATTTATATGACCGATGGTGGGGAGCTTCCGATTCAGGTATTAAGCGGAAGACCGGGATATATTAATTTCTTAGATGCCTTTAACGGCTGGCAGCTGGTAAAGGAATTAAAGGCGGCTACAGGCCTTCCGGCAGCAACTTCCTTTAAGCATGTATCTCCGGCAGGAGCTGCCGTGGGACTTCCTCTTAGCGAGACCCTTGCAAAGATTTACTGGGTAGATGATTTGGGAGAGCTCTCTCCACTTGCCAGCGCTTATGCAAGAGCCAGAGGTGCAGATCGTATGTCCTCCTTCGGAGATTTCATTGCCCTTTCTGATGTATGTGATGTGGATACTGCAAGACTGATCAAGAGAGAGGTTTCTGACGGTGTTATCGCTCCCGGATTTGAGCCTGAGGCTTTAGAGATTCTTAAGGAGAAGAAAAAAGGAAACTATAATGTAATCCAAATCGATGCAGACTATGTTCCGGCAGCTTTAGAGCACAAGGAAGTTTACGGCATCTGCTTTGAGCAGGGAAGAAACGAACTGAAGATTGATGACGATTTCTTTGCAAATATCGTAACAGACAATAAGGAAATGACAGAGCAGGCAAAGATTGACCTGGCGATTTCCATGATTACATTAAAATACACCCAGTCTAATTCTGTATGCTATGTGAAAGATGGACAGGCCATCGGTATCGGAGCAGGACAGCAGTCTCGTATCCACTGTACACGTTTGGCAGGACAGAAGGCAGATAACTGGTGGCTTCGTCAGTCTCCACAGGTTATGAATCTTCCGTTTGTTGATGGAATCAAGAGAGCCGACAGAGACAATGCTATTGACCTTTATATCGGGGATGAGTACGAGGATATTTTAAATGATGAGGCATGGCCAAGAGTATTTACAGAAAAGCCGGCGGTATTCACAAGAGAAGAAAAGAGAGCATGGCTTGACAAACTTACAGATGTAGCTTTAGGATCTGATGCTTTCTTCCCGTTTGGGGACAATATCGAGAGAGCAAAGAAGAGCGGTGTAAAATATGTGGCACAGCCAGGCGGATCAGTAAGAGATGACAATGTAATTTCTGTATGTAACAAATATGGAATGGTTATGAGCTTCACTGGTCTCAGATTATTCCATCATTAAAAAACTTATAGACAGTTGCGAAAGAATTTTATATCTTTTGCAACTGTCTAAATATTTTAGAATCAGAGAGGGATGTAATTATGGGTAAATATTTTGGAACGGATGGTTTCCGTGGGGAAGCCAATGTAGTGCTGACAGTAGAGCATGCATTTAAGGTAGGACGTTTTTTGGGATGGTACTATGGACAGGAGCATCAGGCAAAAGTTGTTATCGGTAAAGATACCAGACGCAGCAGTTATATGTTTGAATATGCCTTGGCAGCAGGTCTTACTGCTTCCGGAGCTAACGCACATTTGCTTCATGTAACTACCACTCCTAGTGTGGCTTATGTTACAAGAACAGAAGGATTTGACTGCGGAATCATGATCTCCGCCAGCCATAATCCGTATTACGATAACGGAATTAAGATTATTAATGGCAAGGGACATAAATTAGAGGCTGAGGTTGAAGAGAAGATCGAGGCTTATATTGACGGTGAGATTGGAGAAATTCCATTAGCTACCAAGGATGATATTGGACGCACCATCGATTATGTGGCTGGAAGAAATCGTTATATCGGTTATTTGATTTCTCTGGCGACCCGTTCCTTTGAAGGGGTAAAAGTGGGACTTGATTGCTCCAACGGAAGCTCCTTTAACATGGCGAAGAGTATTTACGATACCTTGGGAGCAAAGACCTATGCCATTAACTGCGAGCCGAACGGAACTAACATTAATAATAACTGTGGATCTACCCATATTGAGATTTTGCAAAATTATGTAAGAGAAAATCACCTGGATGTAGGCTTTGCCTATGACGGAGACGCGGACCGCTGTATCGCTGTAGACGATCGGGGAAATGTAGTAGACGGAGATTTGATCCTCTATGTTTGCGGTAAATATCTCATGGAGACCGGTCATTTAAAGGGAGATACCATTGTAACTACCGTAATGTCCAACTTAGGACTTTATAAGGCCTGTGATAAGATTGGCATGAAGTATGAGAAGACTGCTGTAGGAGATAAATATGTCAACGAAAATATGGTAAAGAACGGTTTTGTTCTGGGTGGAGAGCAGTCCGGTCATATTATTTTCAGTAAATATGCTACCACAGGAGACGGTATCCTAACTTCGCTTATGATTATGGAAGTAATCTTGGAGAAGAAAATGCCTCTGTCAAAATTAGTGGAAGAAGTAAAAATTTACCCGCAGTTACTGAAAAATGTCCGTGTGGCAGATAAGAAAGCTGTGGCAGAAAATGAAGCTGTTACAAAGGCTGTGGAGGCTGTGGCAGAAGCACTTGGAGACGATGGACGTATCCTGGTAAGAGAGAGCGGTACAGAGCCATTGATCCGTGTTATGGTAGAAGCAGCCAGCGATGAACTGTGCGAAAAGTATGTTATGCAGGTAGTGGATGTAATCAAAGAACAGGGGCTTGCAGCAGAGTAATCAGATGGGTTCGCTATAAAACGAGAATTGCAATAAAGTAAAAAGGGGATGTAAATATGGGTGAACAGCTGACCAAAAGCGATGTAGAAAAGATCAAAGAGGAGATCGAATATCGAAAAATCGTAGTCAGAAAGCGGGAACTGGAAGCTGTGAAGGAAGCCAGAGCTCAGGGGGATCTAAGTGAGAACTTTGAATATAAGGCGGCAAAGCAGGATAAAAACCGTAATGAAAGCCGCATACGCTATTTAGAGAAAATGTTAAAATATGCCACAGTGATTTCGGATGAATCCAAGGAGGATGAAGTAGGAATCAACAATACGGTAGATCTGTATTTTGAAGATGACGATGAAGTGGAAACCTATCGGCTGGTTACCAGTATTCGAGGAAATTCCATGCAGGGGCTCATCAGTATAGAGTCACCGCTTGGAAAGGCAATTCTAGGACACAAAGTAGGAGATAAGGTGAAGGTGCAGGCCGGAGCCGGGGGATACTTTGTGGAAATCAGAAGGATTGATAATTCTACGGATGATAGTCAGGATGAGATACGGAAGTTCTAGCACAATTGCGAAAAATTAAAATGGGACAGGGTATACGAGAAGTGTACTCTGTTCTTTTTTTCTTTAGAAGAGGTAATGCGCAGAAGAGGCAGAATATAATGGATGGAGAGGGACGCGACGCAGGGAGCAAGATAGGTCTGTCGCAAACAGCTGCGTTTCCTACTCGCTACACGCGCTGATCCGCTCGGGTTCCTACACAACTCACCGCCCAAAAGACGGGCGGCTCAGACAAGTGTCCACCCTCGCTGCTAGCGTGTAGCTCCTGACGGAAGCCTCGCAATCGTTTGTGACAGACCTATCTTGCTCCCTGCTTTGCTGTGTACTCGCCAAATATCATGGGCTTATTCGACACAGCAAATTGTTGGATTGCAGCATCTGTCTTGTCGAAGCATATAAAAGGAAAAGGGTTAGATGCTTTGTTTTTTCGATATACAGCATTACAGGGGACGAGGTGTGCCATTCATAAACAATGGTGAGGCTTCCGTAGGGAGCTGCACGCTTAGCAGCGAGGGCGGGCACTTGTTTGAGCCACCCTGTTTTTTAGGGTGGCGAGTTGTGCAGG
>CAVKOU010000030.1:0-28463 GCA_963658085.1 bacterium | reverse complement strand
AAGCAATTTAATCGCGGTTAACATTCCCTCTTTTGTCCATGCCTCTGTTCTGGTTGGATATTCTTTTGTTCCCGCTACTCTTTCATCCATCAACTGACAGATTCTCGAAACAAGATATGGATATCCAGACGTGTAATCATACAGCAATTCTACAATTTCATTTATATGCATATCTGTATGATAATCTTCTTCGTATTCTTCCAACATTCCCTTGATCTGCGTTACGCTAAAACTCATGTCTACCAGAAAATCAACTGCTATGTTCCATGGACTGTTATATTTTGCTTCCTCCTGTGGATGTAATTTCAATTTCAAGGTCTTAATATCATAAACCCCTGCAAGAATAACTGACTGAAAGGTCTGATCTTTTCCCTGTTGCCATTTCAGATATTTTTCTCTTAAGAGCCCTAAAAAAGATAGAAAAATCTGATTATCCGAGCTCTTATCCACCTCATCAATCATCAGAACTACTTTCTGCTGGCATGCACTACACAAAGCAGAAATCTTTGCCCCTAACGAACGCATAGGAAATTTTTCCGACAACGGACTATTCCACATTTCCTGGATTTCTTCAGAAACCTGCTGTGCTCTTAAGCATTCCCCGATATCTAGAACTAATCCCTCTGCCAGTCTTTCAAGAGACTGAAAATATTCATCTGCTGCTTCAAAACTAAGATTTAACACTAGATAGTCTTCCTGCAACCGTCGCTCCAGTAAATAAAGGGTCGTAGTCTTTCCATATTGCCGTGCACGATTTATCGTAAAGTAACTTCCCTGTTCGATATATTCCTCTACAATTTTGTCAAGTCGCTCACCAATATCTACCATATAATTTTTTTCCGGAACACAAATCCCTGTGACACAAAATCGTTTCGGCATCTAGCAACCTCCTCTTTTTTTCAACAAACTCAACGAATCTCTTTTCTTCTATTTATATTCTACAAAATCCCTCCGAAAATGCAATTTATTTTAACACATACTATTGCAAATACAGTTTGACAACATATATTTCATGTTTTGTACGAGAGCTTTCCCACGGGGAATTTGATAACAACCACTTGAGATTGTTTCTCAAAATACACTTTGTATGTTTTATAAATAAAATTCCGGTCGTCTAGGTTTCGTATACGACTTTTTGATATTCTGGCAGTTCTCTGACTTTGCGAATATGCAAAATAGCAACAATCAATGTAAGAATACCCACAACTGCCAATGCTAGTGACACATAGACAAAATTTTCATTAATCTCTCCAATAACATCACTCAGGCAGCAATCGTAAGTTCCATGAAGCAAGAATGGAATCACAATTCCCATTATGGTATATCGTTTTTTCCCAGTCTGCATTCCTTTTGCAACAAAATAGCCCATGATAAAACCATATCCGCAGTGCATTACCGTAAGACCTCTGGCCAGCATCATGCCCGCATTTGCTCCCATAATATATACCACTGATTCTATGATTTGAAAGCCACAGCCTATGATCATCATAAAAACTGTAATATCTAATCTTGAATACGGATACGGATTTTTCTTTATTAAGCCCTTAAGTGCCCAGTATTTTACAAGCTCCTCTGCCAGAGCAAGTAAAATGAAATTGTGATAGATCTCTATAAGCACGGTTCCAACTCCCAATACCACCAATATTCTTTCTATGATATAGAAAACAGCCGAGAGCAGTGCCACAAGTGCGGCGCATAAAAATGAACCTCGTTTCAAAGCTCTCAAACATATTTTTTTATATTCCCTATCTTCCCCTTTTCTCTTTTGCAGCCAGCGATATATTAAAATAACCGGTACCAAACTTATCGCAAAAACTAATATAAGCATTTCTTTTCTCCTTCTAATTTTCCTGCATTTCTATCCTAAGTATATCAAAATATACTTTTTATTAAAAGAGTAGCAAGAGAACTCAAATCGAGTTCTTATGCTACTCTTTTTTTACTCGTAATAAATCTGCCGGTCCCCATCGATACAGTTTTTCATGGATTTTTCGATGTATGCTATCGTACCTTCCACGTCTCTGTCTCTGACATAGGTCCACATATTATAATTGCTCTCATACAAAGCCTCCAAGCCATACAAAGCACAATACCGCTCCCACATGGAAAAGATTGGCGTCTTAAAGGATTGTATAATCAAGGGCGCCAATGCATTTCCTGACATTAATGCAAATTCATGCTGAAATTCAAAGGCTGCCTCGATAGCCTCCGATATTTTGGTGGCTTCCTTTATCTTATTTACAATCTGATGAAGAAGCTCGATTTCTTCCTCTGTGATGGTTGGAAGGCAAAGCCTCGCCACCAGGGTATCCAGAGCAATCCTCACTTCAAAGATCGACCGAATCTCATCGTTTCTTAGGCTTCCTCCGTTGTATTTCATAATGGAAAGCAAGGTCTCGATGGTTCCGGTTCTTCTGTAGTCTGCCACATAGGTTCCGCTTCTGGGTTTCACGATCAGAAATCCCATTCTCTGGAGGTCTGTGATTCCTCCATTTACCACAGCACGGCTCACCTGCATCTCCTCTGCAAGTTGTCGCTCCGGTGGTAGTTTCTCGCCTATTTTTAATTTCCCGGACAGGATCATATGCTGCACCTGCTCTACAAAAAGCTCTCTAAGAGAGGGCGAACTGATTTTTTGAAATTCCATCTGCCATCTTCATCTTTCCGATCAGAATGGATTTACTCTGCTCTTGCCATTGCAACCTGGAAATCTTTCTGATCTGTAAATATTTCGTTCTTATATGGATTCTTTTTCTGCTCTTTTGCACGTTTGATAATAAATGCAAGGCAAAGTACATTTGCTACCAGAGCAAGGATTGCGATCACTCCCTGCATGGTAGGATTGGCTGCTGTCGGACGCACTGCGCTGTCCATAACGCCATCTGCGTACAGTACCGGAATTACTGAGAATCTGCTGGCATCCTGGAACAATGGGAATACTTGAGCGAACATGCACCACAGTGCAAGGGTGTTGGCACGGTTCTGGATCCATCCTCCCTTATTCCAAAGAGCATTTGCAAATGTAGGAGCAAGCAAAAGTGCAAGTCCACAATACCAGGTATGGGTCGTCAGGTTATTATAGGTATATTCAAAGTTCCAAAGATCATAGGCAATGATAAAGCACCATGTCATATCCGGCCAAAGCATATCTTTTTTGTCCTTGGAAGAATAGATTCCCCACCAGCCTGTCATGCAGAAAATGTTCAAAAGTCCGGCGATACCATTTACCCAATTCCACCATCCGCCGTAAAGCCATACATTTTCAGATGACAGCCACCAGCGGTCTCCATACTCAGCCAGGGCCATGGCACCACGTACGCCTGACTCGAAGTCGCTGACTACTGCGATCAAAATATTAATCGCTACGATCACAAATGGAAATACCTTAAACCAATCTTTCTTCCCGATACTCCATTTGTATTTTAACATCATAAATCCAATACATCCAGCCGTTGCCGCATACAATTTCGCATAGTGAAACCAGCTGGTCATATGTACATAGGTATCATTATTTAGTGCCCAGTCCATTCCCATAGCCGCACATGCATAAATGGCGATAAAGTATACCGTCAGGATCGCCGGCAATACAAGGAAACAGATGATTCCTCCCGTCTTCGTCCTTCTTGCAAATTCATTGGCAAGCACAAGTCCTGTAAATACTAACAGCCAACCAAGCAGCTGCCATCCGGCACCCTCTCCATAAATTTGAAATAACATAAAACACTCCTCCTTTTCCTCAACACGCTTCTATTTCTTTGATATTAAATTCGTTTCCCGCAACCAGATACGTATCCTCGCCGGAACAATAGGGACAGATTTTTCCATACTCCACAGTTCCATAAGTTTTCTCACAGCTTTGGCAATACGTCACTGCCGGAATCTCTAACGTGATCAGCTCGGCATCCTTGATAAACTCATGCTTTTTCACCGCCCATTTCCAGCAATTTTTCAGATAGGAATCTACAACGCCGGAGACTTCCCCCACTTCCAGCGTTACACTTGCAATCTCTTTTAGCTTATTTTCCTGTGCCACGGTCTCGAGACTATCTATAATATGAAATACAATTCCAAGTTCATGCATAGTAAATCTACTTCTCTTTCTTGCCAAATTTGATCTTAATGGCTCTCTTTGCCGCATAAGGCAGGATTGCTTTCATCTTATCTTCTGACTTCACCATATTGCTGCAATCCGGATTCTCACGGTATAAATGGATGGCATCGAACTCACACTTTGTGGTACAGATTCCACAGCCGATACATTTATTCTCATCTACAACAGAAGCTCCGCATCCAAGACATCTCGCTGTCTCTGCCTTTACCTGTTCTTCAGTGAACGTCAGATGCGCATCCCTAAAGGAGTGCTTTGCATCCATGGTCTTGTCCATACCGGGAACCTGTCTGGAACCATTGTCATATTCTGAAATACTTAGATTGTCTTTATCAAGTTCTATAAATTCACGGCGGTTTCTTCCTATCGTCAAGCTGCTGTCCGGCTGTACAAAACGATGAATAGAAATAGCTCCTTCTTTTCCTGCTGCGATAGCATCTATGGCAAATTTCGGTCCCGTATATACGTCACCACCTACAAAGATATCCGGCTCTTTTGTCTGGTAGGTTAAGGAATCTGCCACCGCACCATTTCCTCGTCCAAGCTCCACCTTAGAGTCTTTTAAAAGATCTCCCCAGGAAATGCTCTGTCCCACGCTGAAATATACATGTTCACAAGGAACTTCTTTTGTTTCCTGTTCATCATAAACCGGGGCAAATCGTCCATTTTCATCTAATACGGACAGGCATTTTTTCAAAATAATTCCGCATACTTTTCCATCTTTTACCAGAACTTCCTTCGGTCCCCATCCACAATGAATCTGAACAGTTTCTTCTTCCGCTTCTTCGATTTCCTCCACCGATGCCGGCATATTCTCGCGACTTTCCAAACAATACATCTGAACGGAATCTGCCCCACATCTGGTACTGGTTCTTGCTACGTCAATGGCCACATTTCCACCGCCGATAACTACTACATTTCCGGAAATCGGATAGTTCTCATCTTCACTGACTGTCTTAAGAAGTTCCACTGCGGACATGGTTCCCTCTGCAGTTTCACCCGGGATTCCCGGAAGTCTTCCACCCTGGCAGCCGATAGCTATATAAAATGCCTTATATCCTTCTTTTCGAAGTTCCTCTAAGGTAATGTCTTTTCCAACTTCCACGCCGCACCGGATCTCTACACCCATCTGCCGCATGACATCAATCTCCGCATCGATGACCTCCTTTTCTAATTTAAAAGAAGGAATTCCATATCTGAGCATTCCGCCCGGTTTTTGATTCTTCTCAAAGACCACAGGCTTATATCCTTTTTCTGCCAGATAGAAGGCACAACTAAGTCCTGCCGGTCCTGCTCCGATGATTGCAATCTTTTCTTCAAACAATCTTCCCGTGGTAGGTGGAATGATCGGCGGAATGTATCTGGTTTCTGCATCCAGATCCTGTTGGGCGATAAACTTCTTTACCTCATCAATAGCAACAGCCTGATCAATGGTACCTCTGGTACAGGCATCCTCACAACGTCTGTTACAGATTCTTCCGCAAACTGCCGGGAATGGATTTTCCTTTTTGATCAAGGCAAGAGCTTCCTTATATTGACCCTGTGCCGCCTTTTTCAAATATCCCTGCACCGCAATGTGGGCCGGACAGGCAGTCTTACAAGGCGCCGTTCCTGTGTCATAACAGTTTATCCGATTCTTATCTCTGTAGTCCTCATCCCATTTTTCCGGTCCCCATTTTGCCGCGTCCGGAAGTTCCTGCTTTGGATACTCAACTTCTCCATCTTTGGTACATAGCTTTTGTCCCAATTTCACTGCCCCGGCCGGACAATATTCCACGCAACGTCCGCAGGCCACACAATCTTTCTTGGATACTCTTGCCACATAAGCAGAGCGGGACATATTCGGTGTGTTAAATAACTGAGATGTACGAAGGGCATAACAGACATTGACATTACAATTACAAATAGCAAAGATCTTATTCTTTCCGTCAATATTGGTAATCTGATGAACAAATCCGTTATCTTCTGCACGTTTCAGGATCTCCATCACTTCATCATAGGTAACATATCTGCCACCTTTTTGAGTCTCTACTACATAGTCCGCCATATCTCCCACAGCGATACACCAATCCGCCGGGTCGTCTGCACATCCCTCTCCATAGGTTTTTCTGGAAAGCCTGCAGGAACATGGACTTGCGGCATATTTTCCCTCGTATTTTTTCAGCCAATGGGAAATGTGCTCAATATCCACAGACTGATTCTCCATCTCGATGGCCTTTTCTACCGGAATAACATGCATTCCGATTCCCGCTCCTCCCGGTGGCACCATAGGAGTTACTTTCTCCAAAGGAAGTCTGGACATCCGCTCAAAAAACAATCCCAGTTCCGGATGCTCTTTTAATCTCTCCTCATTCATATTGAAAAATTCAGCACTCCCCGGCACATACATAGGAAGCACATACTGTTTTTCATGCCTTGGATTCTCCCAGTTATATTCCAAAAGCCCGATCACGCTCATGTCATCCAGCAACTTCTGCAATGTTTTCGCATCCTTTTTTGTTGCTTTCAAAAGCTGCGGAAATGTCATAGGCTTTCGCACTTTCATCTTCAGCGCCACTTCCGCCATCTCATCCGTTACAATCCCGGCAAGTCCCCAATACTCCGGATCCTCTGTTGTTACCTTGTGTCCGATCCTGTCTGTGATCTTCTGCCCTAACTTTAAAATCAGTTCTCTCTCTTCAGCCATAACCTCACTCCTTCTACCGGACCCTTCTTAGTCCTTTGTCAGCTTTACTCTTGCCAATGTTTAACCTCTTCGAATAACCAGTCGCACCATACATCCACGCCCTCTCCGGTCTTTGCACAGATCGGGATAATCTTTGCATTTGGATTGCGCATCAAAATATTTTTCCTGCATTTTTCCATATCAAAATCAAAATAAGGAAGTACATCTGTCTTATTGATCAAAACCACATCGCAGATAGAAAACATCAATGGATACTTTAATGGTTTGTCATCGCCCTCCGGCACACTTAAAATCATGGCATTCTTCACAGCTCCGGTGTCAAACTCTGCAGGACATACTAAATTTCCTACGTTTTCAAGAACCGCCAAATCCAAGTCTCCGGTTCCGATGCCTTCCAGCCCCTGGGCTGTCATATCCGCATCCAAATGACACATACCACCGGTATGCAGCTGAATAGCTTTCACACCCAGATCAGAAATGGTTTTTGCATCCACATCAGAATCAATATCTGCTTCCATGACTCCAATCTTAATTTTGTCTTTTAAAATTTCGATGGTTCTGGTTAAGGTTGTTGTCTTACCGGACCCCGGTGAGGACATTAGATTTAAAAGAAATACCTTTTTCTCTTTTAATTCTTTTCTCACCTCATCCGCTCTCTTATCGTTATCAGCGAATACGCTCTGCTTAATTTCAATGGTTCTGAATTCCCCCATCTTGCACGCTCCTTTATTGGTTGTTCCAGTTTTTGTTATTTTTTTATCATTATATTCTTTTGCACAAATCATGTCAATTACTCCAACTCTTTTTATACATATTCAACCAATAAGTCTATTATTTTTTCAAAAATAAGATTTATTTTTGTTTTGTCATCTGGTATAGCCAGTTCCAAATAGTTAGTCTCAACTTCTACTTGACGGTGTAATTTTATTGTGCTAAGTTCAAGTTAGTTTTATATCTAGAGGAGGTTTTTATATGGCATGTTTTATAGCTCCGGCTGCCGAGGCCATCGTAGTCTCAGCCGTCAGACACACTCACGAAAAACACGAAAGATCACATGTTGATGAGGCAAAAGAGATTTCCCATGAGACTTCTGGGGATTCTACCCCAGTTCGCCAAACTGATAATCTTTCACACGAACTTTCTAACAGACTTTCCAGTAAGCTAACATTTTCTGAGTACTTAATGACCAGGCTTCGTGTTTTAAGCAATCTGTTATGGGGTGGTTGCTTCTTACTTTTGATCGAACATATTTGGCACGGAGAAATTGTTCCTTGGTTTCCGTTCCTCACCGCTGTCCAGACGCCTGACGGAACCTTAGAAATGTTCGGAGAGATTGCCACTGTAGGCACAACTATGGCCGTAGTTGTAACCATCGCCTGGGTCGTAGGTTCTGCCGTCTGTTATCACCTGGAGAAAAAGCAGGGCTTTCTATCAACCGCAGTTAAGGAGGGCTAAGCAATGTGCTTGATTCTTACATTTATCGCCGCCATCATCACAACGATCATCTATTTTCAGTCTCCTAAGATGGCTAAAAAATTCTCACTGGAATATTTGGCACTCATGTACCTGGGAGCATCTTTGATGTGGAGTGTAGATGGATTTTACCGCCTGATAGAGGGGGAGAGCTTTTTTGAATTAACTTTAAACGATACGCTTCTTGGGGTAGTGATCATTTTCTGCGGCCTGGCCTTTGTCGGTATGCGGACCATGATATTAAAAAAAGTCAGTAAATAAAAAGCAAAAAACATTAAACGAAAGATCATTAAGTGAAAGATCATTAAGCGAAAGATCATTAAGTGAAAGATCAGCAGACAAAAAGGACAGGTCGCATCCAACCTGTCCTTTTTTCATGTGCCGTTTTTTCGTCCACAACCCATGATTCCTACTATTGCCGATTCCTACTATTATCGATCCCTATTATCGATTTTTTGTCGATTTTATTGTCGATTTTTATTGTCAGTTCTTAGTTCTTATTATCAGTTTTTATTGCAGATAATAATTCCTGTGATGAATTTTTCTTACAGATTCTCCTCAAAGAACTTCTCGATTGCAGCACATGCCTCTTCTTCATCTGCACCTTCCACGTTCACTACAACCTCAGCATCTTTCTTGATTCCCATTGCCATGATCATCATAAGCTGTGTTGCAGATACTGATTTCCCATCTTTGGTAAGAGTAATCTTGCTTTCAAACTTCTTTGCCTCTTTTACAAGAAGGCCAGCCGGTCTTGCGTGAAGTCCTAATTCATCTTTGATTGTATAGTTAAAAGTTTTCATATTCTTCGATTCCTTCCACTCTTGGTTTTATCTCTTTATTGGTTTAATCTCTTTATTCGTTTTATCTTAGTATTATTCTTAGTTTTGTCCGTAGTATGAATTTGCACCGTGTTTTCTGAAATAATGCTTATCCTGAAGCTCCTGTGGTGCCGGCTTTACTTCCGGATTAATCATTTCGCAACGAGCTGCCATCTTAGCGACCTCTTCCAGAACCACTGCATTGTGCACTGCTTCATGAGCATCTTTTCCCCATGCAAATGGTCCGTGATTCTTACACAGAACTGCCGGTACCGCCTCGTAATCTTTATCTTTAAACAGATCAACGATTAGAAGGCCGGTATTTTTTTCATACTCATCGAATTCCTTGCCTTCCAGACATCTGGCACATGGAACTTCTCCGTAAATATAATCTGCATGAGTAGTTCCATAACATGGAATGGCTCTTCCCGCCTGGGCCCAGCTAGTTGCCCATGAGGAGTGAGTATGTACCACTCCACCGATATTCGGAAATGCCTTATAAAGTTCCAAATGAGTAGCTGTATCAGAAGAAGGATTATACTTTCCTTCGATCTTATTTCCATTCAGATCCATGACAACCATATCTTCCGGAGACAGCTTTTCATAATCCACACCACTTGGTTTAATTACAAAATATCCTGTTTCTCTGTCGATAGCACTTACATTTCCCCAAGTAAATGTAACAAGACCATATTTCGGAAGATCCATATTTGCTTCATATACTTCTTTTTTTAATTCTTCTAACATCTTTTTTCTCCATTACTCTGTGATGGTATAAAGTGCAACTTCGTCAATTTCACGGTTTGTAGATACAAGCATATCCTTTCCGTCTTTTACATAGTGATATACGTTTGCTGATCCGCAGTCACGGTCAATATATTCCATCTCATAAGTTTCTTTTTCTTTATTATAGGTAAATGCCATCAAGTCTCTTTCTGCTTTTCTGTGACCTGTCACAAATGCAGGCTTTCCGCAGAGGCTACCTCCAAAAATAGAATGAAGGAAATCTCGGCTCTCCCCAAATTCATAAACCATCCGGAATGCTCCGTCTTTCTTCTTGTAGAAGCGAACCTTGTCTCCATGGAATGGTGCGATAACTGCCAGCTCTTTCTCGCCATCCTCATCAAAATCAACTAAAACAGCATCACTGGCTGCATCTGTTGTAAGGGTACGGATTTCCCATTCTCCCTCTGCATCAGCAGGTGGAATAAACTGGAACACACCTCCGTCACAGGAGATAACGCTTGTCTGCACGCCTTCATCCTCTACCTTATAATAACCGTGATTTTTCAGCATGCCATCTTTGATCACTTTAAGCTCTAACTGATGCTCCTCATCAAAGTTACTTAAATCTTCCGGAAGAACTGCTGCATATACCTTACCCGGAAATCTCCAGTCATCCTTATACTCATGATCGGATTTCAATGCGCAGGCGATAAGATATCTCACGCCATTTCTTTCCAATATATCAAAACGGTGTACAAACGGAAGATCTACCAAAGTCTTTACTTCCCAGTTTCCTTGTTCGATTGGAGTTACTTTTACGATTTTTGCTTCCTTAGAATCGTTAGGAGAATAAAATTTGTGTGTTGCAAGAAACTGTCCATCCGTTCCGGGAACCTGAACCATAGTCATAACTCCGCCCGGTTCCTCCCAAACAACATCCTCCTGATTCCCTTCGGTATCAAACAGGAGACATTTATCTACCTTCTCTGCTGCCACAAGGATGTGATCAGCTCCCTGATAATGTAATGGTGCGATTGAATAACATTTTGTTAAATTAGAAATTACTTTTTTTTCGATTTTCATGATGCTTTCTCATTTCCTTCCGTCTGTTTATCTAAAATTTCTGACATCATATGAATGGCAAATTTAAGATCTTCTTTCCAATCCTCATTTCCTTTGTACCAGAATTCCGTCACATATCTGCGGATTCCAAGATCCCAGGCCTTTTCAATTGCCGCCTCGAAATCTACATGTCCCGTTCCATAAGGAATCTCTCTATATTTTCCAGGAACAGTTTCCTTCAAATGAAGAGAGGTGATATTTCCTCTTCCAAGCTCCATGTCTTCCAAAACATCGGACTTATACTGCACAGCCGCATTGGTAAGATTTCCAATATCCGGATATACCTTCAAATAATTGGAATCACAAAGCACTACGTATTTCATAGCCTTTTCCACTGTGTTCATAAATTCATTTTCCATGGTCTCAAGGCCAAGGATCACACCTGCACGTTCTGCCATCTTCGCGCCTTTCTTCAGATTCTCAAGAAATCTTCTCTTAGTCTCCACAGAAGATGGTTCATAATATACATCATACCCCGGAATCATAACCACTCGAACTCCAAGATCATCTGCAAGCTGGATGGATTTTTCCAAAATCTCCATTCCTCTCTCGCAATATTCCGGTTTGTCATTTCCCAGAGAATATTTTGTCAATGCGCTGACGCACATGGTGCGAATCGGCAAGTCAATCTCATACATTGCCTTAACAAGATCAAATCTCTCTTCCCTTGTCATATCTAAACGTTTGATTTTCTCTTCGGTAGCATCAATACTAAGTTCTATATAATCATATCCAGCCTCTTTCGCTGCCTGAAGCTTTTCCCTCCAGGTAAGATCAGATGGCATGGACTTTTCATATAGTCCTAATGAATATGCCTTCATGCTGTCTTCCTCCTGCCTTACAGCATTCGGCATAATTTAAAAATCTTATTTATTTTCCAAAATCACTCTTTTTTACAATATGGATCTGCACGCCACATGCCCGAAGCTTTCCTAATTCTTCTTCCGGTGCCAGCTCGTCTGTAATGAGATGCTGAATCTTTTCTATCCCACAGCTTGTGAAGCTACTGTTCTTCCCGATCTTTGTATGATCTGCCAGAATATAAACTTCCTGAGCCGCATGCTCGATCATCAGCTGATTTACATTTACTTCATTGATGATCTCTGTGGTCATACCATTGGATGCGCTGATACCGGAACATCCGACAAAGGTTTTTCTTGCAAATATATTCTGAAGATTCTGCACCGCAAAATCTCCTACCATGGCTTCCTTCGGATATCTCAGTTCCCCACCGGTAAGTATAATATTTACACCACTTGCCTTTTCATGGTTAATAGCCTTACCATTATTGGTAATCACAGTAACATTCTCGCTCTGCACATATTTTATTAACTCCAGTGCATTGCTGCTGGTGTTGATAAAAATGGTATCCCCGGATTCTATAAATGTAGCCGCATAGCGGGCGATCAGTTCTCTATACAGGGTTATTTCATCTACCTGTGTCTCTTTTTTATCCGTTACAGCAGCTCCGCCGTAGAATCTTTTGATCTTCTTCTCTTCTTCTAGGACTCTCATATCTCTTCGGATGGTTACCACCGATACCCCCAGAAGTTCTGCCAGCTCATCTGCCTTAATCTCCGGCTTCTCGTTCAGCAGTTCAAATACCTGCTGTCTTCTGCTGTCCACATATGCCTTTTCTCTTTTCATCTTCTTGATAACCTCATTTTCTCTTTGACAATACTATTTCAGCATGTTAGTTCATCCTTATTATCCTACTTTTTATGAACTTTGTCATTATTTTTTTGATTATTTATCGTAAAAAAGGTTAAAAAAAATAAGCCCAGGCATTTTAAGCGATTTTCTTTAAAAAAGGGTGCTCCGCTCCCTCTGCGGAGCACCCCGGATTTTTAATTATGCCGAAACAATTTTATTAATCGATAATGCCATGTTCTTTCATTTTCTGTTCAATTTCCTGTGCAGACATGATATTTCTCAGTCCGATTACCTGAGTGCCCTTCTTCTCTGCATCTTTGAACATATTTGCAAAGTTCTGAGCACAGAATACTACATCATACTGAGCAGCTGCAGTTTTTCCTTCTGATAATGCACAGTGATGAATCTTTCCAGGCTTTAGACCAACCTTATCAAGAACCTTCTGCATAGTCATCTTCATCATCAAACTAGATCCGGCTCCGTTTGCACAACATACTAAAAAACTCATATTTTCTTTTGCCATTTTTACATCCTCACTTTCTGCCAGTCTCCTGACTCCCTTTTCCTGTGTTCACTATGTTTCTTGTGATATTAAACTTATTATATTAATCTTATGCGTTCTGTTTTGCTTTTAATTCCTTATATGCTTCGTAATCTTCAGTCATAAGGAAGTATCCTTCTTTATTTTTTCTGTACTCAATCTGTGGAATTGCAAGAAGTGCGATAGCTACTACAGCTACACCTGCATAGCTTAAGTACTTCATAACCACTGTCATTACCGGCCATACAACTGCCCAGTCCCACATACCAAGGTATCCGCCGTAAGCTGCCATTCCAACCCATCCGGCGATCAGTGCTGAACCAAATACCTGGGCCAATCCTGAAAGGAATGGAAGAATAAGAGCCGCTTTCACACCACCTTTTTCATTTGCAAAGATAGCGATGGTCGCATTATCAAAGAATACCGGTACGAATCCGCAGATTACAAGTGTTGGGCTCTTAAGAACGATCAGCAATGCAATAGCGATGATCTGTCCAAGGAAACCTGCAAGGAATCCAAGAGGAACAGCATTTGCTGAACCAAATCCGAAAATAACAGCACAGTCAACTCCGGGAACGGAACCTGGGAGAAGCTTATCTGCAATACCCTGGAAGGATGCTGTCAGCTCTGTTACGAAAGTACGAACACCGAGCTGAAGAATTGCCAGGTATACAGAAAAGTATAAACAGGTCTGAATCACGTAGAAGAGCATGGATGCGTCCTCTGCAAGGAATCCCTGCGCTACCAAATAATCCTTACCAAGGATGCAAAGGATTGCTCCGAAGAAAATCAGCATCAAGATTGATGTACATACCATATTTTCATTAAAGATAGACATGAATCCCGGAAGCTCTACGTCATCGATCTTCTTAACTTCTTTACCATCTTTTTTCTTACCAAAAAGTTTACCTGCCAACCAGTAATTGAATGCTACACCAAACATCTGCTGATGAGCCAGGGTAAATCCTGCACCGTCTGTAACCTCCTGACATGGTTTGATCAGAAGGTTTGCACCAACTGCCCAGTAAGCACCAAGAATAACTGCCATTACGATAATCAGTGCCACATTGTGTGTAAGAAGTCCCGGCAATGCGAACATAATCAACCAGTAAGCGGTTGCAGCCTGCTGAACCTGTACATGACCTGTGGTGAACAGCGCACGAAGCTTTGTTACTTTACTAAAACGAACCAATAAAATGTTTACAATAAATGCGATGAGAAGAAGGATCATTGCATCTCCGAAACCTTTTCCGAAAACTTCTTCTACACCTGCGGTTACGGCATTTTGTCCAAAGTACGGATCAATAACCATAGCGTCTATTTGAAAGACATCTTTTAATCCTACAAGAACCGGACGGAAGTTACTTACCAGTCCAGAAGAACCAACGGTCAAAATCAGGTATCCAACGATAGCCTTAATTACACCTGCAAGTACATCATACCATGGTTTCTTTAATAAGATATAACCAATCATTACGATCAAACCGATCATGAATGCTGGCTGTTCTAAAATATTTGTCGCAAAATACGACCATACATTCATCAAAATATTCATCTTGTTTCCCCTTCGCTCTGAATTCCTTTTACAGATACTTTTCCTGAAGTCTCAACAAATCTTCAGGTCCTTTTGTTTGTTTCAGATCTTCGATCAAATCCTCGTTAGACAACATTTCGGCTAATCTGGACATATTATTAAGATGCTGTTCCGGATTACAGGATGCAAGGGTAAAGAACAAGGATGCATCCTTTTCCGGATCTTCCGGATCAAAACTTACCGGCTGCTCCAATTTCATAAATCCAATGGCTGTTTTATGAACTCCTACCGCATTTTCCTGGGAGTGTGGCATTGCCACCCCAGGAATAATTACGATATATGGGCCATATTTTTCAACACATTTAATAATATCTTCTTTATAATTTGCCTCAACTGTACCGTCAGCCTCCAATGATTCACAGCTCATTCGGATGGCATCCTGCCAGTCTGCAGCGCTCTCTGCAAATTTATAATGTTTACTCTCAACGAATTCCTTTAACATGGCTCTCTCCTATTATTTATTCGACTAATCTTACAGGCATGAACGGAACGGAATGTTCTGTGGAGCCTCGAAGCAATCCTCAAATCCTCTTCTGTGGTGATAGTAGATCTTATCCTTGTCTGCCGGATAGGTATACTTACCACCCACCTGCCAGAAGAATGGATGGAATTTATATTCGTTACGATCTTTCTTGAAATCATACAGAACTTTGATTTCATCACAGTCTGCCTGGAAGTTTGTCCATACATCCCAGTGAATCGGAACAACTACCTTACACTTCAAGTTCTCTGCCATACGAAGGATATCGATAGATGTCATCTTATCCTGCATACCGATCGGATTCTCACCAAAGGATCCGAATGCTACATCAATGTCATAATCCTTACCATGTTTTGCAAAGTAAATAGAGAAGTGTGAATCTCCTGAGTGATAGATGTTTCCACCCGGAGTCTTAACCAAATAGTTAACTGCCTTATCATCCATATCTGTTGGGCAGACACCTGTAAGTTCTTCTCTGTCCGGTCCTGTCTTATCTGTAGTTACAATACAGGTTCTGTCGAAGGAATCAAGTGCAACGATCTCAATGTCTTTGATTTTAATTGTATCACCAGGCTTTACTGTAATACAACGCTCTGCAGGAACTCCCCATTTCTCCCACAACTCAACAGATTTCTTTGGTCCGATAAATGGTACCGGAATCTCATTTCCGTTCTCATCTGTTGTTGTCATTCCGCTCTGGATTACATGAGCTGCCCACTCAGCTGACATATGATCCTGATGATAATGAGTTGCAAGCACTGCATCAACTTTCTTAAATGCAAATGGATCGATTACAAATGGTACGTTACGAAGATTTGGCTGCATTGCTCTTCCTCCGCACATATTTGCCATCTGATGTCCGACTTTCATCTTTCCATCTCCGTGAGTACGCTTTCCGTTTCCACACCACAAGTCGATGGTAATGTTGGTATCTGCCGGTGTTTTGAACCAAACACCTGTACATCCAAGCCACCACATAGCTACGTTTCCGGGAGCAACAACTTCATTCTCGATGTCCTCCACCAGCCATGTTCCCCACTCAGGGAAGGTACTGTTGATCCAGCTTTCTCTTGTCATTTCGCTAATTTTGCTCATTTGAGTCCTCCTTTAAATAGTTCATATAACTTTGTTATTTCGTGATTTATTTGTTTCTTTATATGTGTTATATCACTCTTTATGAACTATAGCAAGAAATTTATATGACCGTTGTTTAATTATATGAACCTTTCGATATTTTCGATATAATGCATAAATGCACTGTATTGTTTTTGTTTATTTTTACAAGAGATTTTCAGGCAAAAAAGAAGATCCAAAGCTTCTCTCTTTCGACTCCACTTCAGATCTTCTTATTTTTTATGTTTTATGATCAGAAAAGATTCATTTAATTATATGTTTTCCAGGAAATAATCAATATCAACATCTACAAATGATCGTATACAAGGATGATCATTAGTTCCTTCCGGCTCCTCTTCCTTGGTATACCAGATTCCCTTAAGCCCACTCATGCAGGCACCTTCCACGTCTTTTTTCAGATTATCCCCAATAAATGCACATTCCTCAGGCCTTGCATTTCCTTTCTCCACACAGAGTTCAAAGAAATGAGGATGTGGTTTCTCCACTCCAGCTTCCTCACTGGTCACAATAAAATCCACGTAAGGAGCAATGCCCAGGTCTATCAATTTCTTATATTGAACATAGGCCGTCATGTCTGTTCCGATTCCGATACGGATTCCTCGCTCTTTCAGTGCCTTTACAAACTCCAAAGATCCCTTTGTCGGCTGAGACAGTCGGATCAAGGTATCCCAATAAGCATGGTACATATGAAGGGCATGGGGAAACAGCGGCTTGTTCATCAATTCCAACATACACTGGGCGCGAAGGAGACGACTGTGGATCGCTGCCGCATCACTGCCGATTCGATCGATCACGATTTTCCCTGCCTTCTTATAATACTGATCCATCTCCTCTTTGGAGATGCCCAAGGCATTTTTGCAATAATCCTCCAAAGCCTTCATTCCATAAATATGATTCTCATCATAGCTGTATAACGTATTATCAATGTCAAAAATGACAGTTTTTATTTTATGTATACTCACAATTTCCCTCCACACATTATTGGGGATTAAAAGTTTACGGATTTCTTAGTCATTAGAGAATTTTACTACCACCGTTTTCCCATCCGCATTATTTTCAAACATCCCCTGCATTACTCTCTTCGCATTCTCATCTGCGTTAGTAAGCAAACCATATTCCTCAGAGTTCGCTGTTTCCTTCGCATGCTCTTCTGCCTCTGCAACAATTTCAAGCACAGCATCTTCATCCGCACTTAGAAGTGCAAAATTGGTATCATAAATCATCAGATCACTGGATTTTATCTTGATAGAGTCTTCGTTTATGGTACAGTGTGGGATAGTTACAACGATCTCGTCCGCTTTTTCCTTAACATCTGCTTTATCTACATCAAATCCTGCAGTAACCGTAGTCTTGTATTGCACCAGGAATTTATTCTTGGTAATCAACGGAATATTTCCTTTTGTAGTTTCAAATACATCGGAGATTGTCAGTTTCTGAGTGGTCATCTCCGCCGCATCTGCAAGAGTAGTCTCCCAGGGTGTACTATCTTCAGGTGTAGACAACCCTCTGTATACAGCTATTCCTCCCACAATAATTACCAAGGCAACGACAAGTATCCCCACGATTTTAAATTTAGTTTTCATAAAGTTCTCCCTTCTTTATATGAAAAGACTTTTATTTTACAGCATCCAGGTTTCCATACCCCGGACATCTGCAAATTTTTCAAAACTCTCTTTGGCCCTCTCCAGAATTGCCGGAAGATCCATATCTTTTTCAAAGCAATAAATAACAACCAACACATCCTTGGTCTCTTCTGTTACCATGGCTCTGGTAGAATCCGACATAGTACTTCCAAAGATTCCTTTCTCATCTGCAAGCACCAGCATATTTTCCATATCCAAAAAATCTTTTCCAATACCGGTATAGCCTTCTCCCTCCTCAGCCTTTCGCAGAGTAATGGCACCTTGTACATGACCCAGATCATAGGATCCGACAGACAATCCGCTGGTAATAGAAATCAAATTATTTACATCTACAACAGAATTAATATGATATAGCTCATCTCCCCGACGAACTCTTCGAAGAAGCGCCTCCGAAGAAACTCTATATCTTCCCGGATTTCTTCCAAAAGCCTTATAAACCGCACGACTTCCTCTGACACCGGGAATCTGACTCCATTCTTTTCCTGAAATCTCTTCTCTTACTTCCGGTTCAATCTCATTTTTCATATAATTCCAAAACCTAGGATCTGCTTCTTTTACATCAGCCCGGAATCGAAGAACTCCCAAGCGAATATCCAGGTAGGTTTCAAAAAGTTTCTTATCTACTGTCAAATCGTATTTCACAACTTCCTCCTCCCACTAATCTCTAAACTATTTTTTGTTACTTTGCATTCTAAAAAAAGGATCTCAACTCCTGAAGCTTCAGCCACTCTTTCACCACGGCATTAGGAGCTAATGAATTTATTATAGCATCGAAACGCTAAGAGGCATAGCTACAACTTTCTGTAGCTATGCCTCTATTTCTCAATCATCTTTTACTGAAAGAAATCTATTTTTTCTCCGCGTACTTAAATGAATAATTAGCTCCTGTACTATAGAAGTTTATTCCACTGACATTAGGGCTGATCATTCGAGCAATGGATTGCTGATAGATTGGAAGTACTACGCAGTCATCTGCCAGCATCTTCTCACAATCAACCAACGCATCCCATCTTGCTTCTACATCCAATGCAAGCTCTCCATATTTTGCAGATTCAATGGTATCATCATATTCAGTATTGCTATAACGTCCATAGTTTGTTGCGCTTCCTGTTACAAAGCAGTCAAGATCTGTCATTGGATCTGCATAGTCTGGTCCCCATCTGGTAAGACCCAGCTGATAGTTGCCATTCTGCATATCTTCCAAACGTGCTTTCTTAGGTTCTACCTTAATGGAAATTGTAAGTCCTTCCAGATTTGTCTGCCATTCATTTTGTAAGAACTGAGCTACCTGCTGTGCAGAGTCACTGTCTTCTACCACAAGTTCAAGTTCCAGAGAATCAATTCCAAGTTCAGAAAGTCCCTTGCTCCAATATTCTTTTGCCGCATCTACATCATAGGTCCAGTTATCATAGGTTCCCACCTGCTCACGGAACTCTGTACCATCCGGGCTTACCGCAAGATTCTCTGCCACAATGTAATCAGCTACAGTCGATCCATCCTTCAAAAGAGTATCTGTTACCGCTTCTTTGTCAAATGATTTTGCCAGAGCCAGTCGAATATTCTCATTTGCAAGCTCTGCCACTTCTGTATTCGGAGAAACAAACCACATATATCCATCCTGAGATGTGCTAAAGCTAGCATCATCCTGATACTGCTCAATCAGATCTCCGGTAAGGGTTACAACATCAAGATCTCCCGATTCATAGGACATAGCTGCAGTCTGGTTATCCAAAATCACCTGCCATTCCACACCGTCCAGCTTCACTTCACCGGCATCATAATAATCATCATTTTTCTCTGCCTTGATAGTCATTGCCGACGGTTCGTAGTCTGTAATCTCAAATGCACCATTGCAAAGGATTGTATCTGCCGATGTTGCAAAATCATCTCCTGATTCCTCAGCTAATTCCTGTTTTACAGGATAGAAACTAGGGAAGGTCATTAGGCTTTCAAATACAGCACAAGGAGAAGAAAGAGTAACTTTTAAAGTCTTATCATCCACTGCCTCTACACCAAGATCTGTCACCGGTTTATTGCCTGCCACAACATCATCTGCATTTAACAGGCAAGCGGTCTGTACAAAGAACTGATACTCGCTTCCTGTATTCGGATCCGCAAGGGTCTGCCATGCATATACAAAATCAGATGCTGTCACATCAGATCCATCGGACCATTTTGCATCATCACGAAGCTTAAAGGTATAAGTAAGTCCATCTTCTGATTTATCTACACTATCGGCCACTGCAAGGATCGCATTTCCATCCTCATCCTTTGTGTATAAACCTTCCATACACTGCGCCAGAACGGAAAATGAGGTTCCGTCATTGGCAAGCTGTGGATTCAGAGAGTCGATGGCTACACCAATCTGATAACGAAGTGTATTATCTGATGCACTTCCCGATGCAGTACTGTCTGCCGATTCTTCGCTACCGGAACTGCCACCGCATCCGGCCAGTGTAGTGATACACATGGATGCCGTCACAGCCATTGCTGCTACTTTTTTCCAATTCTTCATAATCTTACCTCCAAAAATATATTTATCGAAACTTTCTTATTTCCAATGGCCTATTATTCTACAGCCTTACAAGAAAGTCTGATATCAATGTAATGTCCAGGAATCAAATTCTTCCTCCGTAGACCGAACAAAATGTGTTCCTTCTACTTTTCTTAAGATCCCTTTGTTATAATCGATGCCACTAGTTTCATAATCATAATGCAGGGATGTCCGATTCTTCTCCACCTGTGGATTTGGCTGGGGGATTGCTGAAATCAAACTCTTGGTATAAGGATGAATCGGATTTTCAAAAATCTCCTCTGTAGTTCCCGTCTCTACCAAATGTCCAAGATGAAGAACTCCGATTCTATCGGAAATGTATTTGACCATAGAAAGGTCGTGGGCGATAAACAAATATGCCGTCTGGGTTTCCTGCTGAATATCCTTCATCAGATTCACCACCTGTGCCTGAATCGATACGTCAAGAGCGGAGATGCATTCATCCGCAACGATCAGTTTCGGATTCATCACCAAAGCTCTTGCGATTCCTACTCTCTGACGCTGGCCTCCGGAAAATTGATGGGGATATCTGGTTGCATGCTCCGGAGTAAGTCCAACCTTTTTTAAGATTTCAGCAATTTTTTCATTTCTTTCATCCGTATTTTGATACATATGGTGAATATCCAATCCCTGGCCGATGATATCCGATACTTTTTTTCTTGGATTCAAGCATTCCATAGGATCCTGAAAGATCATCTGCATGTCCACTCTTAGCCTTTTCTCATCTGCCTTGGACATTCTTCCGGAACAGTCCATGCCTTCAAATGTGATCTTTCCATCGGTAGGTTTATAAAGTCTTATACAGGATCTTCCAATGGTTGATTTTCCAGATCCGGATTCTCCTACGAGCCCATAGGTCTCTCCCGGATAAATCTCGAAGCTCACATCATCTACAGCTTTTACGGTAAACTTTTTATTTACCTTAAAATATTGTTTCAGCCCTTCTACTTTCAGAAGTGGCTCTCTTTTTACCTCTGTCATACTGCCGCTTCCTCCTTCATCCGAGTGATCCTTTTCTTTAATTCCTCCGGCATCTCTACCTTCGGCGCCTTAGGATGCAGCAGCCACGTGGCTGCAAAATGCGAATCACTGATTTTAAACATTGGTGGTTCTACCCGCGAGTCAATCTTAAGAGCATATTTATTTCGAGGTGCAAATGCATCTCCCTGTACCGGCTTTTGTAAGTTAGGCGGGCTTCCCGGTATAGTGAAAAGTCTGCTGTCTGCAGTATTCAGATCCGGCATTGCTGATAACAGTCCCCAGGTATACGGATGTTTCGGATCATAAAATATTTCATCAATACTTCCCTTTTCAACAATTTTCCCTGCATACATAACGTTTACATAATCCGCGACCTTTGCGACAACTCCCAGATCATGGGTGATGTAAATAACAGAAATTCCTGTCTTCTCCTGAATACTTCGAATCAACTCCAAGATTTTTGCCTGAATCGTTACGTCCAATGCAGTTGTTGGTTCATCACAGATTAACAGTTCCGGATTACAGGCCAGGGCAATTGCGATCACCACTCTCTGGCGCATTCCTCCGGAAAGCTGATGAGGATAATTTTTCATCCTCTTTTCGGCATCTGTAATTCCTACCAACTCAAGCAATTCCACCGCCTTTTTATAGGCCTCTTCCTTCGGTGTCTTATAGTGCCAGATCATGCCTTCCATAATCTGTTTTCCAATAGTCATCAGAGGGTTTAGAGAAGTCATTGGATCCTGAAAGACCATTGCAATTCTTTTTCCGTTGATATGTTCACGAATTTCTTTCTTCTTCATTTTTAGGATATCGCAACTGACTTTTTCTCCATCTTCTCTTGTATAAGTAAATTTGATGGATCCACTGTTAATCTGTCCGTTTTTTGCCAGGATTCCCATAGCCGCTTTTGCCGTCACCGACTTTCCGGAACCTGACTCTCCAACAATAGCAACCGTCTCCCCTCGGTATAAATCTAAGTTCACACCGCGGATAGCATTCACATTTCCTGCTGTTGTTTTAAATGATATAGAGAGATCTCGAACCTCTAATATTTTTTCACGTTCAGCCATTTTTCATCCCTCCTACATTTCTTTCATCTTTGGATCTAACGCTTCTCTAAGACCGTCTGCCAAAAGCGTAAAGCTAAGCATCAGAAGAGACATAACAATCAAAGGATAAATGATCTGATACGGATGGGTTGTAAAATTCTTATATCCGTCAGAAATCATAGTTCCAAGGGATGCCAATGGACTGGGAACTCCAAGTCCGATAAAAGCCAAAAAGGCTTCTGTAAAAATCGCATGGGGAATAGAAAACATGGTCTGTGTAATCACCGGCCCAAAAATATTCGGAAAAATTTCACTAAAGATAATTCGGAAACTTCCTGCTCCCAAAGTTCTTGATGCCAATACAAATTCCCGTTCCTTTAATTTCAGCATTTCCGCTCTTGCAATTCTACTCATTCCGATCCATCCGGTAACAATCAAAGCCACGGTAATGGATGTAAGGCCAGGGCTTAACACCAGCATCATCAGAGTAACTACTACCAATGTAGGGATACTGTTTACGATTTCCACAATTCTCTGCATAACCATGTCCACTTTTCCACCAAAGTATCCCGAGATCAGTCCATAGCTGAGACCAAAAAGCATATCCACCAGCACTGCAACTACTGCAATATACAAACTAATTCTGGTTCCGGTCCATGTTCTTGTCCAAATGTCTCGTCCAAGAGAATCGCTTCCAAACCAGTAGTACACATCTGTTTTCTTGTCACTTATATATTTATTGATCTGCTTTGCCACACCGGAGACTTTTACCGTCTCACTACCATCCAGAATTCCCAGCTTTTCAAGTCCGGGAACCCTCGGAGCCAAATTCTGATTTTTTATATCCTGAGTCGCATAGGTATAAGATGTCATATGCGGCCCAACAATGGCCAAAAGAATAATCAAAAGAATGCAAAAGAAACTAATTACAGCACCTTTGTTTTTCTTAAATCTTACGAAGGCATCCTTCCAGAAGCTCTGACTGGCAAAGTTTGTATCAATCAGGTCTTCGTTCATATGCTGAAATTCAAAATCATCCTCCCGAAACTGAATCCCTTTTAAATATTCTTCAACATCTGTAACCGGCACTGCTGCCATGGCAACATTTACTGGTTGTATATTTTTATTTCTCCACATCTTCTGTCGCCTCCTATTCTTTTGCAAGTCTGATTCTCGGATCGATCACACCATAAAGAATATCCACTACCAGCATCAGAACGATGTACATCGCACTATAGATAAATGCAATGGTTATGGTCACATTGTAATCATTGGACTGTATTGCCGTTACCATCAAACTTCCGATTCCCGGTATAGAGAAAATCTTTTCAATAACCAGAGAACCGATCATTAAATCTACCACCAACGGTGCAAGGACCGTAATAATCGGAATCAGTGCATTACGCAGCGCATGTCGAACAATCAGTGTTCTTCCTGTGATTCCTTTACTCTCTGCAAGAAGCATGTAATCACTGTCCAACACCTCAAGGAGTTCTGTCCTTGTAAACCTGGCCACCGTAGCAACAGAAAACATTGCAAGAGCGATGGTTGGCATCACCGAGGATGCAAAGGTCTCTGCCGAATTGTAAAGCAATGGGAACACATTCGCCCGATATCCCAGGAAATATGCCATAGCCAGCGCAAATACATACGACGGAAGACTGACACCCAATACCGAAATAATCGTACAAATAGAATCAATCCAGGTTCCGCTTTTTAAGGCTGCGGCGATTCCAAGAAGAATTCCAACAATCGCTCCTAACACCACTGCCTGACCTCCAATTCGGAAACTAACGGGAAGTCTTGTATTCAAAAGTTTGGAAATATCCGTATTTTTCGAAATACTGTAGGATACGCCAAAGTCCCCCTGCAAGACATTTTTAACATAATTTACAAACTGAACGACTATGGGCTGATCCAATCCATATTTCTGATTCAGCACCTGTACCTGAGCCTCCGACAGCTTTTCATCATTGAATGGTGAACCCGGCATAAACTGAAGCATGCAAAAGAGAAGCAATAGAATGATCAGAATCGTAACAATCGAAACAAAGACTCTTTTCGCAATATACTTTTTCACAAGAATCCCTCCCTATACGTACTTTGCAAAGAAGGTGAAATGCGAAAAGGCATAGCTACAACTTTCTGTAGCTATGCCTCTTTGCATTTGAACTTTCTAAACAAAAAACGGAACATAACTTTTTGTTATGCTCCGTCGCCTTTAATATGCCTGTGATTATACTTGGCTAATTTTTGTTTGTCAAACCAATATGTTAACAACTTTATTTTATTATGTTATTTCACGCACCAACTTTCATTTCCTGGTTTTTATTGTGGTTTTTCTTGCTTTTATAAAGGAGACCATGGTCAGTCATCATCCTCTTATTATTTATTTGGTGCATTAATTTCATGCATTCGCCTTATACATATCCCATGTATTTATCTCATAAAGCACGTCTCATAAAAGGACATGGCTTTATCTGCAAAACAAACAATCCATGCCTCTCTTGACATTGGAATCCGTTCCGGATTCAGGGGCCACATATGGCAGTAGATCACATGGCTGATTCTATCGTTCACCTTATAATATCTTTTCGCATTCATGCTTGCGATCTTCGCATGTCTGAACCCATGAAAACGGTGACTTCCATCATCTTTTTTATGCCAGTCATAAAGATAAAAATCATGAAGCATCGCACCTAACAAAAGCACTCGCAGATCCGACCGCAGAGAAAACATCCGATCTATCTTATAACTTAGCCTTGCCACGTTTTCACAGTGCTCATAGGTAGAAACTCTCCCGTGCTGAATATATCTTTTCATTTTCTGAACATTATAGTCCTGCTGCACGACAGAAAGTATTTCGTACATTTCTCTATTCGTTCTCATTCGTTTCTTCCATTTGCATATTTTCATTGTCATTCTTTACTCAACCAATCTCTTATCAGAGCATGTACTACTATGCCTGTATTAATTGTTGCCATAATAAATGCTCCTTTCTTATTTCGCGATGATACTCTCCGTAGTGTACCTTCTCATTATACATATAAGTTTTTCATTCAATCAAAAATATTTATTATTTATTAAGAATTTTTTTGTTTTTTCTTGTGAATTTGGTGTTAAAATCTGATTTTGTGTGAGAACGTACCCTCTTGTATATAGATATAACACAAATGCAAGCATAAAGGAGAGATTCCATGAAATACATACAAAAACATAAGGAAGTCACCTTCCTCCCTTATTTATTACTAATATTGCTTACCCTATTTTTCTGCTATCTATTCTGCACAAAATACGGAATCTTCGGATCAAAAGTTGACTGGATCAGCCAGCACAGCGTTTTTCCGGATTATTTCAGACAGCAGTTTTACGAAACCGGCAAATTGTTTCCGGAATTTGCCGCCAATCTCGGTGGAGGACAAAACATCTATAATTTTGCATACTACGGACTGTTCAATCCTTTATTTTTGCCTTCCTATGCCCTTCCTTTTGTAAAAATGTCAGACTATGTAATGGGAATGTCCTTTTGCTGTCTGCTTAGTTCCGCACTACTTTTATATCATTGGCTTCGCACCAGGGATTTTTCGGTAAAGATCAGTTTTTTTACGGCATTTGTATTTTTACTGACAGGGCCAGTGATCCATCAGTCCTTCAGTCAGATCATGTTCATAAATTATATGCCATTTCTGATTCTGGGTTTCCTAAGTGTCGATCACTATTTCCGGGATATCTTTGAGGAAGCTTCTTTTCTTAAAATGCACCGAATGCTTCCTTTTTCCAAACAATTCCCTCTGATCGTCACTCTTTTCCTGATGATCATGACCAGTTTTTATTTCAGTATCGGAGGCATGTTAGTTTTAGTATTATACGGAATCTACCGCTACGGGCAGGCATTAGAATACTCTCATCAGAAGCTTACTTTCCGAAACTTTTTGATTGACGGAATGCATTTTTTAACATCTTTTATCATTGCAATCTGTCTAAGTGGCATACTCCTTATACCAACGGCTTATGCCTTATTTGGGCGAAGTACTGCTGATAGCACTTCCTCTGCAAAAGGAACATATACGGTCTTAAACTTACTACTTCCCCGCCTCCATCTCTCGGGATTTTTATACTCTCCCTATGGCCTTGGATTCGGAACATTTCTTGTGACTGTACTTTTTGCATCCTTGGCCTACCGCAAATGGAGTGAACGTTTTCTCTCATGGAGTGTTTTACTTGTACTGACCATTCCATTTTTCCTCTATCTGTTAAATGGCGGACTTTACCTGCGCTATAAAGCATTCATTCCATTTTTGCCGCTGCTTTGTTATATGATCGCAAATTATTTAAAATCTCTGGATGAATCTTTTGGTTTCACCAAGTTCGGTATCATTCCGTATCTGCTGACTATTTGTTGCATCGTCCTGTTGCGTCACGAAAACAAGCTGCTGGAAAAAAACTGGAAATTTATTTTACTGGATGCTGTAATTACCCTTGTTGTATATCTTCTTTTATGGATTTCAAAGGCGTCAAGTCGCAGTTTTCTGTTGACCTTCCCTATAATCCTTTTTTTAGCCATCTTCGGAAGCATCTATGCAAGTCAAAAGGGAAATGTGACAACTACAGATTTTTATGCAAAGGTAACCGATTCTTCCATCGGCCAGGCAATTTCCGATATTCTTGATACAGACACCGGCTATTATCGCATCTCACAACTGGGTACCTCCGGCGAAAATGCCGCCGACTTAAACAGAATCTGGGATATCCGGCAGAATATTTCGTCTATTTATAGTTCCTCCTACAACACGGATTATCAGAAATTTCGACAAAAGATTTTCGACATAGAGCAACCTTACCGCAATTATCTGATGCAATCCGCTTCACAAAATCCGGTTTATCAACGGTTTATGGGAGAGAAATATATCGTATCGACAAAGACTTTAAATGGATATACCCTCTACAAAGACTACGGGGATTTCAAAGTGTATCAAAATCCGTCGGCCTCCCCCATCGCCTACGGTACGGATCAGTTACTGTCCGAAAAAGACTATAAAAAACTTGAATTTCCTTATAATCAGACAGCATTGTTATCCTACGGAATCGTCAAGGAGGACAATGCTGCAAAGGACACAGGAAGCAATATCGTAAACCAAGTTGCTTTTAATAAAAATACAGGAGATCAAAATATCTTAGACCCAAACACGGATGATGACTCTGCTGCCAGTGCAGATATCCGAGATATCAAGCTGTATCTATCTCAAAAAAGCAATGATACTACGGGTTCTAACCCCCATAGATGGTTATCAGAAATAAAGAACGGATATCAGATAAAGTCCAGGAAAACACATTCTGTCAATCTGTGTTTTGATTCCGAAAACAACTCCGGAAGACAGCAAAGCAACTCACAAAATACCGCATCACAGGAACAGGTTTTATTTTTAAGATTTCATGTAAAAAATCTGCATCCAAACCACGACCTGACCATCTGGGTAAATGGTGAACGCAATAAATTAAGTGCAAGAAATCACATTTATTATAATGCGAATACTACCTTTACTTATGCAGTTCCAATAACGGCGGAACAAAATTCTGTGAAGGTCACTTTTGGAAAAGGTCATTATCAGATTACGGATGTGGAAAGTTATATCGGGACACTTCCTGACACTTCGCTGTACCAATCCGAGTTTAAATTAAACCGGAAAGCAACGAAAGGAAACGTAATCTCCGGAACTATCACAATGCAAAATGACGGATATTTTATTACAACCATCCCTTATGATAAATTCTTTGATATTCAAGTGGATGGGGAAAAAATAACTATCGAAAAAGTGAACACCGCATTTTTAGGATGTAAACTTTCAGAAGGAGATCATACCATTCAGATCACCTATCATGCTCCGGGGCTTGCC
>CAVKOU010000029.1:0-29508 GCA_963658085.1 bacterium | reverse complement strand
TAGTTATGAAGGATTGATGAATCTTATACAATTTGAGTAATCTCTAGCTTTTGACGCTTAATGTAAACGTACTCAACGAGTTGAAAGTGTTTGAAAAAAAGTACAGTTTCTTAATAATTTTAAAGGCGAACCTTAACAGACTGTAAGATAAAAATCTAAAGGCTGTAAGGTTCTTTTTTTATACTTATAACCAACAAGGGGAAAACAAAATAACAAAGGAAAGGATGGAAGAAGAAATGAATGACACAATGCTTGCGATTTTAGGATTTGCAACAGTTATATCAATTATTGTTCTGCTTCTTCGGAACGTTACAGTTCCAGCACTGGCATTCGTCGGTGTATCAACAGTGACCACAGCGATTCTCGTGGTAACAAAGACATTTACAATCAGTGAAATGGGTGACTTCATCAAGGCTGGTGTAGAAGGCGTTCATGGAACCGCTGCCCTGTTTATCTTCTCGCTGTTATTCTTCGGTGTTATGACCGATGCGGGAATGTTTGACAAGATCATAGGTAAGCTTATGAAAAAGGTCGGAAGCAATGTTGTGGGTGTTGCCATGATGACCTGTATTATCGCTATGATCGCACACTTGGATGGTGCAGGAGCTGCAACTTTCTTAATTACCGTACCAGCTATGCTTCCGGTATATAAGAGACTTGGTATGAGACCTACCACTTTGATGCTGATTTGTGTATCTGCGATGGGCGTTATGAACCTTTTGCCATGGGGCGGACCGACCATGAGAGCCGCAACTGTTCTTGGAGTTGAGCCTAACGAGTTATGGTTAAAGATTCTTCCAATGCAGATCGTAGGTATCGTTATTGCGCTTGCAACTGCATTCTTCTGGGGAAATGTTGAGAAGCGTAGAGGAGCCGGAACAGAGGAAGTTATGAAGAAGGCTGCTCTTGAGATGACAGAAGAGGCAGAAGAGTCCGGTGAAAACAATAGTGAGCTCTTAAGACCAAAGAATTTCATCTTTAACGTAATTCTTACATTAGTAGTAATCGCATGCCTTATCGTTGTAAATGTACCTGCTTACTTTGTATTTATGGTAGGTTGTGTTATCGCATTATTTGTGAACTATCCGGGAGCAAAGCTTCAGGGTAAGATTATTAAATCTCACGCTGGTCCTGCTATTACAATGGCTTCTACAATCCTGTGTGCCGGAGTTTTCTTGGGAGTTATGGAACAGTCTGAGATTATGATGCAGATGGCTACTTTGCTGGCTGGATTGATTCCTCATTCTATGGGAAGATTCCTTCCAATCATTATCGGAGTGCTTTCTGTACCGCTTACACTGTTATTCGATACAGATTCCTTCTTCTTCGGTTTGATGCCTATCATTATCAGTATTGCCGGAGAGTTTGGAGTTGAGGCTTCACACATTGCCGTTGTTATGGTTGTATGCCGTAACTGTGCAACATTTATCAGCCCGGTTGTACCTGCTACCTTCCTTGGAATTGGTCTTGCAGGTGTTGAGATTAAGGATCACATTAAGAATTCCTTCTTCTGGATCTGGGGTATTAGTATTATCTGCTTGATCGCAGGATTAATTTTAGGAGTTATTACCCTATAAAAATTATTATAGTTATCAAAAATATTGTTATTCCTCGTAAAGTTTTAAAAGTTTTTGTAAAAGGGATCGGTTGGGGTGAACCGATTCCTTTTTCTTTGTTGATGACTGGTTACGATCTCTAGAGTGATTGTTGTTGCTAAAATACAAGAAACTAGGTAAGCTTATAAATACAGATGCTATAGAAGATAAGAAAGGAGGAAATTGATAATCTATGCCAGAACAACAAAATGTTGAATGGAAAGAATCTTGGAAAGACGAATACCTCAAATGGATTTGTGGTTTTGCAAATGCGCAAGGTGGAAAAATCTATATTGGTTGTGCTGATGACGGACGTGTTGTCGGTATTGAAAACTTAAAAAAACTTCTTGAAGATGTACCAAATAAGGTAAGAGACGCAATGGGAATTGTTGTTAGTGTTAATCGTCTGACAGAGGGGAATAAGGAATATCTGGAAATAGATGTGCCGGCATATCCAATTGGAATTTCCTGCAGAGGTGTTTACTATTACCGAAGTGGAAGTACAAAGCAGATATTAACAGGGCCAGCTTTAGAAGCTTTCTTAATGAGAAAACGAGGTGTTACTTGGGATAATATGCCTATTCCTGCATTTACAATGAGCGATATAGATGATGCTGCTGTTGCAAAATTCAAGAGCCTTGCAGCAAAGAAAGGCCGCATGGAGACGAGTCTGTTGGAAGAAACAAAAGAAGATCTTATGGATAAACTCCATATGACAAATGGTCAGTACTTGACAAATGCGGCGATGCTGTTATTCAGTAATGACCCGGAAAAATATCAGGTGGGAGCATACATTAAAGTTGGCTATTTTAAAACAGATGCGGATCTTTTGTATCAGGATGAGATTCACGGATCTATTCTTGAACAGGTGGATAAAGCGATAGAACTGATTTGTCTAAAATATATGCGTGCGAAGATAACCTACGAAGGTATGCAGAGAATTGAGAGATATTTTGTTCCTGAGTTGGCTTTAAGAGAAGCACTTGTAAATGCAATCTGCCACAAGCAATATCAATCAGGGATTCCGATACAGATTAGTGTATATGAAGATAAATTGTACATAGCTAATGATGGATGCTTGCCAGAAAACTGGACATTAGACAATCTGATGAGAAAACATGCATCAAAGCCATATAATCCGAATATTGCAAATGTATTTTATTATGCCGGGTTCATAGAAAGTTGGGGACGTGGAATTGAGAAAATAAGTAATGCTTGTGAAGAAGAAGGGGTTCCGTTGCCTGAATATATGATTAATCCAAGTGATATAATGATTAAATTCACAGCACCTGAGGGGCGGATTGTTAGGGTGACTGAAAAGGTGACTGAAAAGGTGACTGAAAAGGTGACTGAAAAGGTGACTGAAAAGGTGACTGAAAAGGTGACTGAAAAGGTGACTGAAAAGGTGACTGATCAAGAGCGAAAACTGTTGAATTTACTCTATGAGGATCCGGGATTTACAATGCCAGTGTTGGCAGAAAAAATGAGAGTAAGCAGGAAAACAATAGGGAACTACCTAAAGTCATTGCGTGAAAAAGATATTATTGAGCGGATTGGATCCGATCGAAAAGGATACTGGAAAATAAAATAATTAAAAAACAATTAAATAGAGAAGAATATCTCTGGGTGTGTTAGAATGTAGAACACATTAAAATAAATTTGATAGGAGGTTTTTGAGTATGAAAATTGGTAACGATATTTATTATGTTGGCGTAAATGATCATCAGGTGGATCTGTTCGAGGGGCAGTATGTAGTACCCAATGGAATGTCTTATAATTCTTATGTGATCATGGATGAGAAGATTGCTGTTATGGATACAGTGGATGGCAATTTTACCGATGAGTGGCTTGGAAACGTGGCTGAGGTATTGAATGGCGCGAAGCCGGATTATCTGGTAGTGCAGCATATGGAGCCGGATCATGCTGCCAATATTGAGAATTTCGTGAATACTTATCCTGAGGCAACTGTGGTTGCTAATGCTAAGACCTTTACCATGATGGGGAATTTCTTTCGGAGCATGGATCTGGGGGATCGTAAGCTTGTGGTTGCCAATGGTGACAGCCTGACGTTAGGAAAACATGTGCTGACCTTCGTATTTGCACCGATGGTTCACTGGCCGGAGGTTATGGTGACTTATGATAGCACAGATAAGGTATTATTCTCCGCTGATGGCTTTGGTAAGTTTGGTGCTCTGGATGTAGAGGAAGACTGGGATTGTGAGGCTCGCCGCTACTATATCGGTATCGTTGGTAAGTATGGTCCACAGGTGCAGAATCTTTTAAAGGTGGCAGCAACCTTGGATATCCAGACCATCTGTCCACTTCATGGACCGGTGCTGACTGAGAATCTTGGACATTACATTGAGAAGTATGACATTTGGTCTTCTTATAAAGTGGAGAGCGAGGGTGTGGTGATCGCTTACTCTTCTGTTTATGGAAATACAAAGAAGGCAGTGGAACTTTTAGCAGCCAAGCTGATTTCTAAGGGATGTCCAAAGGTTTCCGTCTTTGACCTTGCAAGGGATGATATGGCAGAGGCTGTGGAAGATTCCTTCCGTTATGGAAAACTGGTGCTGGCAACCATTACCTACAATGGAGATGTGTTCCCATTCATGAGAACTTTTATTGATCATTTAACAGAGAGAAATTATCAGAATCGTACCATTGGTATTATCGAGAATGGTAGCTGGGCTCCGACGGCAGCCAGAGTGATCAAAGCAGAATTTGAAAAGAGTAAGAATATTACCTGGCTTGATTCCGGTGTGAAGATCATGTCTTCTGTCAGTGCACAGAACATGGAAGAGCTGGATCAGATGGCCGAAGAATTATGTAAATAAAATAAAGTAAAATTACCCAAGGGACCATCTGTTCCTTGGGCTTTTTTTGTGTTATCTTTATATAAATTCCCTAAGAAAAGAACAGGGATTTTTTAATGTCCATTTAGCCTGTGAATTTGGCTATTTGACCGATAATGTCGTTTCTTGAATAGTTACTTGATATAATTATAGTGAGGTTGGAGGCTAGTTATGAGAATTGCAATTTGTGATGATGAAAAAAAGATATGTGATCTCATAAAAAATAAAGTAGAAAGTTATTATTCCTCCCAGGGTATGGAGTTTGATATCCGGGTATTTTACAACGGAGAAGAGGTGCTTGCGTGGGATCTTGATTCCATAGATGTGCTTTTTCTGGATGTGGATATGCCGGGAAAGAATGGACTGGAAGTGGCAAAACTTATTCGGGAACGGAATAAGGAGGTGCTGATTGTATTTATGACGGCCTACAGTGAGTTTGTGTTTGAGAGCTTCAAGGTGGATGCTTTCCGGTATCTGGTAAAACCGGTAGAGTGTCAGGAACTAAAGGAAACCCTAGATGCCATCGGCCGTAAATTCGAGGAAACACAAGATGTGCTGACCTTCCAGTTTCAGAATGAGACCTTTCGTATTAAGTGTTCTGACATCATTTACATTGAGGGAATGCGAGATAAGATATGGATTTATTGTAAAGATCAGACCTATCGATGGAGAGGTACCATGAAATATTTGACAGACCTTTTGGAGGATAGACATTTCTTTCAGGTGCACAGAAGCTACATCATCAACATGAAGAAAATTAAAAAGTATAATTCCCAGACTATCACTCTCGAAGGAGGATATGAAGTGCCTATCAGCAAATATCGGTTAAATGAATTTAAAGAAGCATATATCGGATTCTGGAGTAAGATCTTATGAGTGCTATGAATCTTTTTGTTGCTTTCTTTTCATTTGCTTTGGATATGCTGGGAATGTTTCTGATTGTTAATGGAAGAGAAAAAGCACAGGAGAGTGTTGATACCTGGAGCAGGAAGAAAACAGTCTGTGTGGTGGCTGCATCCCTTGGAGTCACCTTTTGCGTGGCCTTTCTTAGAATTTATTTGATTGTCTGTCTTGTGGCAGAGTTTTTTGGAATTCTATGGCAGTATGGCAGACGAAAAGAAGACCATTTGAGAAATTTTGTTTGTGGGATTTTTAGCCTGGCAATCATGGGCGTTTCGGAATTTACGGTTATCTTTTTGTACTATACAAATGATCTGGCAGATCTGAAGTTTACAGGGACTGTTGATTTTGAAGTACAGCTGGCCTGTTCTGTGGCAATGGCCCTGATTCAACAGCTGATTCTTTTCTTTCAATATACGGACAAATCTTTCGAGGCTTTTCGAAGGATCCTTATGTACCTGCTGATGATTAAGGAAATTGGTGATATGGCATGGTTTTATATAGGTGTGGAGGAAGGCCTGTTTGATCATTATATCTATGGCAAGATCTTATTAGTGGCAGGATTGATCCTTAATTACGGTGTCTTTTACGTAATTGTCTTTCGCATTAAAGAGCGAACAGAGAAGAGTAAGCGTGCCGAAATGAATATGAATGCTTATGAATATTATCTGAATATGGAAGAAGAACACTTGCAGATTCGAAAGATGTACCATGACATGAAAAACAAGCTTATGATCATGGAGGCAGGAAATGAAGAGAATCCGGAACACGCAGGGACTTCCTGGGATTCCATGAAGGAGAAGCTTGATCAGGCAAAACAGTTTTATCATACGGGCTGTACTGCTTTAGATATTCTTTTGTTTGACGGACAGATGAAGGCGAAAGCGAGAAATATTACTTTTGATGCGGTGATTTCCGAGGGATGTCTTGATTTTATGGATAAAGAAGACATTACCGTAATCTTTGGCAATGCCATTATGAATGCCATTGAGGCCTGTGAAAAGATTAAGGATGGCCCTCGACGTATCAATATCAAAGCCGGGAAAAATCTCAATGACATTTTGATCTATGTAAAAAATACCGTGGAGGTTGGAGAAGAAAAAGAATCTTTAAAATCCTCAAAGAAAAATCCCATCGAGCATGGTATCGGTATGACCAGCATACAGGAATGTGCAGAAAAATACGGAGGTTATGTCTCTGTGATCCGGGAGGAGGGCACCTTTCGGTTGGCAATTTTATTCGGAAAAGAATAAAAACATTGAAATCAGTTTTTGGTAGGAGTAGAAAGCATGAAAAGACACGTAAAAGGAATGGTATTTGTTTTCATATTATTCTTTACTGTCTGTTTACAGGGAATAAAGGTATATGCCGGTGAGGACATCACGGAAGAATACGAGAGAGACTATCTTTCTGAAATATTTGACTCCAAGAATGGATTAGATGGAACCACCGCAAATTGTGTTTACTCCGATACCGATGGATTCCTTTGGTTTGGAAGTTATACGGGACTTTATCGATACGATGGCACTGATTTTAAAAAATATGAGGTAGATGGAAGGTCTCTGCCGGTGAACGATGTCCTTCAGGATTCAGATGGAAATTTCTGGATCGGAACCAATGGAGACGGTGTTTACCGCTTCGATGGAAAAGACTTTGAGGAGATCGAGCTGGAAAGTGAAGACCAGGGAACATCGGTGATCAACGATTTGTATGTGGATCAAGAGGGTATTCTTTGGGTGGGAACCAAGTCGGGTCTCTTTTCTATCGATAGAAAGAATGACTGCAAGGTGAAAAAATATATAGATTGCTCCAATTTGGCCGTTAGGGATATAGGGGAGATTTCAGAGGGAAACATCATCGCCATTATGAAAACCGGAGAGGTGTTTCTTATAGAGGAGGAGCAAACCAGGCAGCTTAAGTTAGAGACAGAGAACGATGGAACCCCACGATGCTTTTTTGCTATCAATGAGAATGAATGCTATATAGGAACCTCGAAAGACAGCTTGTTGAAGATCTCGGCCAAGGGAAAGGTATTAAAGACCATCTCTGGGAACGGCCTTGATTCTTTTAATAGCATTTATGCACTGGACAATGAAAACTATTGGGTCTGCAGTGACAGTGGAATCGGAATCCTAAAAGACGATAAGATTACCAAAATCAGTACCACTTTCCAGAGCTCTGTGGAGGACGGTTGTGTGGACTACCAGGGAAGCTTTTGGTTTGTGTCTTCCAGACAGGGAATCCTGCATTTATATCAAAATTATTTTTCTGATCTGGGAAATTATTGGGGGATTCATCAGACGGTAAATTCTATTCAACCTTATCAGAATAAGATTTATGTGGGCTGTGAGGATGGCCTTTCCTGTTTTGAGGGAAAGAACAAAGTGGAAGATTCTCTGACAGATGCCTGTAAGGGCCTGCGAATCCGCCAATTGTATCTGGATGCTCAGGGAACAATTTGGGTAGTCAGTCATGAGAATGGCATAAGGCTTATGGATACCGAAGGAACCATAACCAGTATCAATACAGACAACAGTGATCTGGGAACGAATAAAACCCGTTGTATATGGGAAAGAAAGAATGGGGAGATTCTTATTGGTACCGAGGAGGGGATCTATTTAAGAGATACCTCGGGGGGAATTACCAAATATACAGATAACAGTATCTTAAATGAGACCAGAATTCTGGATGTTAAGGAAGGCTATGATGGGAAGGTCTATGTATCTACAGACGGATATGGAGCTTATGAAATCCAAGACGGATCAGTAATGAACATTTACACCAAAAAGAAAGGCCTTATGTCAGATGTGGTGTTGAAGGTGGTTCCATCTGTGGATTTAAAAGGCGTATGGATCGTAACCGGAGAAGGTTTATGCTTCGTGAAAGAGAATGGAGAGATTCAATGTGCCGAAGGGCTTTCTGTATCCAATAGCCTGGATCTGATTCTGACAGAGGATGGAAATGCTGTTGTGTTGGCGGGAAATGGATTCTTTAAAATAAAAGAGTCAGATCTTCTCAATGACGAAACATCTTATATTTATCTGAGTAAAAACAATGGATTGCCGATTGATTTTACGGCAAATGCAAAAAATACTTTGCAGAATAACACGCTTTACATGTGTGGAACAACAGGCGCTGTCAGTATCGATATAAATAGTAAAATTATAGATACGCCGGTACGGCTTTACGTTAACTCTTTGGAGGAAGACGGAGAAGCAGTTGATATAGATAAAGAGAAGATTACTATATCCTCAGAGGCAAAACGAGTAAGCGTCGATGTGCGAGTGATCAATTATATCTATAGAAATTTCTATGCAGGCTATGCTTTAGAAGGTGTGGATGATGATGAGATTCTTATAGATAATTTAAGAACAAGTGATATCAGTTATACAAATTTAAAGGGTGGAACCTACACTTATACCTACAAGCTTTACGACGAAAATATCCGGGGGACCGCGGGAGACCTTGCCCTGACCTTTTATAAAAGTTATAAATTTACAGAACAAGTGGAAGTGCAGCTTCTGTTAATAATCTTAGGAATCGGTGCTTTCATATTGATCACGATCTTCTTCGTTTATATGCGGGATAAGAATTTAAAGCGACAGTATCATATGGAATATCTGCAGAGAAAAGAAGAGGAAATGACCGAGTTGACTTTCAAGGATCTTGTTACCGGAGCCTTTAACAGGAATCGATTTGAAACAGAAAAAGACAAGGTCGACATGAAAAAGCTGCAGGCTTTAGTGTCTGTCAGTGTTGATCATGTGGAATATCTCAAAAGAAAATACGGCGTATTTTTCACAGATGAAATATACCGAAAGGCAGTCACGGTAATCGCTGATCATACTAAGGAGAAGGTAGATATCTACCGGGTGTCAGAGAATAGTTTTTATTTTTGGTTTATGGAACCCATCCAGTTGGAAAATTATATTTATAATCTGAAAAATGCTTTTGAGGAGGAGGGGAAGAAAGTAGACCTTCCATTGTCTTTCTCCGCCGGTGGAATTTACAACAATGCCGTGGGAAAAGAAAACATAGATGAACTTATTGAGCGCTGTGATAAAATGCGATGCCTGGATGAGAAGCATGCAGAGGCAAAGTTCATTGAGGGAAAAGTGAAGATGTTGTAACTCGTAGGAGGTGTGCTATGGAGTTGGATGAAATGAAATTACAATCAGTACTAAATGCAATCGACGAGAATATATTCTTTAAGGATACAGAAGGAAGATATGTTATGGCCACTCACACCTGTCAGATGCTATCAGGTGGTGGGGAACCTGATTTTACGATTTATGGAAAGACAGACAAAGAGGTTCAAGTAGATAAAGAACTGGGAGAGAAATTCTACCAGGAAGACATGGAAATCATCCGGACAAGGGAGCCTGTAAAATATATTCAGGAGATGACCTTTCCACAGGGAACCTTCTTCTATGAGATCAAAAAAAATCCGGTGGTGGATGAGAAGGGGGAGATCATTGGCATCACAGGAATCGTAAAAGATGTGACAGAGTCCACCCGTTTATATAAGAAGATGGAAAAATACAGTGTCACGGATGAGATGACACAGGCCTACAACCGCACCTACTATGAGACCGGAAAATACAAAGAGGATCTGAAGTATCCGGTAGTAGCCGTTATGATCGATATTAATCATCTGAAATATTACAATGACAATTTCGGTCATCAAGAGGGGGATATCCTTATAAAAACTATCGTCAATAATATTCAATCCCACCTGCGGGAGCAGGACCGCCTGATCCGCTTTGGGGGAGATGAATTTTTGCTTTTGCTGCAGGAATGCAACAAGGCACAGGGGGAGAAAATCGTGAACCGGATTCGCCGGGTGGAAGAGAAGATCCAACTGCAGAATATTGCAATTGGAGCCGCCTATGGCATAGCAGAAGCAGAGAATGAGGATGACTTAGAAAAAGCAATTTTGCAGGCCGATCAGGCCATGTATGTTGATAAACGAAAAAATAAGTAAAATACTCCTTCGGAATCAAGAAAATGATTCTGAAGGGGTATTTTTTGTGTTACAATATGCTCAAGTGTTAAAATGAGAAATTTTACAGAGAAATACTATGTGGGAAGGGAAATTTTATGAACATGATTTTGTGTATCGATGACGAGGGAGGAATCCTTTTTAATCATCGAAGAGTCAGCAGAGATGCCGTGTTGATGCAGTGGATTTCCGGATTTGTCTCGGAGAACCCCATATGGATTGCTCCTTATTCCAAGGAGTTGTTTGATAAGTGTAAGCCAGCCCCGAAGATTATGGTGGCGGAGGATTATTTAAGGAAGGCAACAAAAGATAAAGATGCCTACTGCTTTGTGGAAGATGGAGACTTTAAAGAATATCTTCCGGAGGTCAGGCGAATTTATTTGTGCAAATGGAATCGAAGATATCCATCGGATGTGAAGTTTCCATTGAAGATTTTAAAAGAGTATGAGGCGAGGAATACCTGGGAATTCTCAGGCTCTTCCCATGAAAAAATTACGATAGATGAGTGGATTTGCAAATGAAAAAAAGTCAGAAATTTAAGAAATTATATGCAGCCTTAGCTGGAATCCTTTGTATACTAAGTCTTTGTACTACCCCATTGGGGAGTGTCTCCTGCCTGGCAGAGGAGAATGCCTACAACAGTCAGGGCGAGAGCGTTGTAAATCTGGGCAGTATTCCGGAATATTCGGGAAATGCCTACGTGACCATAAATAATAACCTCCCCTTCTTCTCGGACTCGGATCTCACCACGGAGTCCTTTGAAAGCTATAGTATGTTGGATTCCCTGGGACGATGTGGCGTGGCCTATGCCAATGTGGGACAGGATACTATGCCCACAGCCAAAAGAGGAAAGATCGGTTCTATAAAGCCGACAGGGTGGCATACTGTAAAGTATGACAATGTAGACGGAAAATATTTATACAATCGTTGTCACCTGATCGGATACCAGTTGACAGCAGAGAATGCCAACAAGAAGAATCTCATCACAGGTACCAGGTATCTGAATATCGAAGGGATGCTGCCCTTTGAAAATATGGTGGCAGACTACGTAAAAGAAACAAACCACCACGTGCTGTACCGTGTAACCCCATTGTTTAAGGGAAGTAATCTGGTGGCAAGCGGCGTCCTCATGGAAGCAAAATCCGTAGAGGACAACGGCGCTGGAATCTCATTTAATGTATTCTGTTACAATGTACAGCCGGGAATAACCATCGACTACGCGACGGGAAACAGTTCCAAATCCGCTGGAACCGCAGAGACTTCCAGTAACGAGGGCAATAGCGGATCTTCAGGAATGGCAACAGAAGCAGCAGCTTCTGCTTCGCAGGCAACTACACAGCCTGCAGCTCAGGAGACAGAAACAACTGCCCAAACAAGCGATGCCACGGTGAAGGTTCACATCACCAATACAGGATCCAAATATCACAATGCGGGATGCAGAACCCTTAAGAGTGATATCGAGGTTACCTTAGAGGATGCAAAGGCCAGGGGATTAGAACCATGCAAGGTCTGCAATCCTCCAAAATAAAAAGAATTCAATATTCATTCAATAAAAAGTAGCCCTTTGAAAAAATCAATCGTATATCTAATTACAACAACTAATAAAAAGAATTAGAACTATAAAACAAGCAAAAAAAGAGTCAAGAAAGGATAATAACATGTGCGGTCAAACAACACTACAGAAAGAAGCAACTAAACAGAAAGATGTAACTAAACAGACAGGACAGCAGAATATTACGCAACAAAATCAGAACAAGGTATCTATGAGCAGAAGTACTCAGGAAAATCAGATGAATGCGGTAAAGAAGACGGAGGTAAAGGAGCGTTTCTTTCAAGGCTCCATTACGGATGAATTTAGTGTTTTACAAGAAATCCGTCGTGAAGCAAGAAGGAAGGCGGATGAGGCCAAGGATGATTTGCAACCAGGCAATAATATGAGTGCGGATAGTTATGTGGGACGGGAGGTAACCACAGCTATTGAGACATTAAAGCGTCTGGATCATAAGTACAAAGATATTACATTAAAAAAATCTATGCCGGAAGATGTGAATGATTCTAAGGGATTCACAGAGTATATACTAGATAAAAAAGAGAGAAATGTAATTAAAGAAGCAAAAAATTTGGAAATGAATATTCAGGATAGTGAGAAAATCCAAAACATTCTAAAAAAGGCTGATGAACAGTGTGCGAAGCTTCTTGGGAAGGCATATCAGAGAGAAAATGACATGTTGCATACTGGATATAATGCACCTTCCAAGGAGGCAAAAGAAAATCTTCGTAAACTGGAAGAGGAGATACAAGTGGATGCTGCAGTTTTGTCAGCATTGTGGAGCAATCAGTATCAAGATTTATATTATGGAAAAAAACAAAAAGATCCAAATAACATAAAAAAAACAGTCCGTGTAGGAGGAATTAAGCAGATTGAAGCTTTTGCCGAGTCTACGAAATTTTCCAAAGAGAGAAATTTTTCTCCAAAGAAAATTAAGGAGCGAAAGGATTATAAAGAAGCAGAAGATTCTACTACAATTGAGAGGCAGTACGAGCATGTTTTTAATATTTATAAAAAGATGCGTGAAAAAGGGAATGAAATTAACGGAGTCAATAGCGGTGTGCAAAACAATTCTTTGTTGGATTCCAAACAGGTAATTACTTATAAATTAGGCGATAAAACAAAAAAGGAATTTGAATGGGATCCAGCGAAAATTAAGGAGAAATGCAACGTTAATTATTTAGATGGAAAAAAATATGTTCCTCAAATAAACGAGAATTCTGAGGAGCGAAAGGCATTATTGAATTTTAATAATGCGACAGCTGAAGAGTTGAAAAAAGCTTTGGAAGCTCCTGCAAAGGGATGCTTGGATTTTGCGAGTGCATCTTTTGAAAATTTACGCGATTATAACGGAAATATAACGTTGTGTATGCAGGAGGAAATAATAAAGTTCTGTTTAGCTAAATATGATATAGAAAAAAACGAGAGAAACATGAAGGCTCTTAGTGCTGCATTGCAAAAGTCCCTGGATGCTACAATCTATAGATTTGGCGATGTAAAAGAACTGGTTTTGGAGGATGCACATGAAGACGTATTCAGAAATCTGGATATTAGTGATTTTACACAGTCCGTAGCTGTGAAGCAGATGCAGAATATGTGCGATTATATTGATAATCTTATAAAGAAGAAGAATACCGTAGATAAGGTCAAAGAAGAGAAGAATGAATATGAAAAAATCAAGGCATTGTTTTCTGCTGTTTACAAACTTGGAATTCCATTAACACAAAACATGAGATATGCTGATGACGATAAATTGATGAGTGGCGCAGTAGAGTTAGCTGAAATAACAAATAACCTTGTGGAGATTACACGTGATCCAAAGATCGATCTTACAGAAAAAGGGCTTAAAAAGATTGAAGAATGTGAGAAAAGGGCATTTACTTTCCTGGAACAGAAAGTGACGGAGACTCTAACGAAAAATGGTTTAAAGCTTTCTAATTGGGAAGATTATTTAAATGACTCTATCAAAGATAAGGAAATTCAGGAAACACTTAATAAAAATGAACAGCTGACTGTCTATGTGAGTTTGTATGGCGCGATTACAAAGCTTCGAGAAGGAGCGGAAGTCTATAAAGCCTTGATGGAAAAGATGGCAGAAAAGGATTTCGGGCTCCGGTATTATAATGATGTAAAGGAGGTTAGAGAAAACTTAAGAAATTGTAGCGAGAAACTCCAGAATTCTACAATGAATGAGGAGGAAAAAAACCTTGCAGAAGAAATCCAAAGTTATAAAGCAAAGCTTAAGAAGCTTAGGGATCAGGCGGATCCGACGGAGGATAAGCAAAAAACAGAAGATGAATTAATTGCAGAGGGAAAAGTAGTTTTTGACACTCTTCGTGAGTATAGTGGATTGATTTCCAGTATTCAGAGAAAAGTAAAAAATGGGGAAATTCTCTTGGAGAGAACTCAGGCAAGAAAGCTTGTTGATACAGCCTATGATATAAAATCAGATTATGTAGATCGAGTTTTTGAAGAGAAAAAGGAAATATTGGCATATTATGAAGGAAGCTTGATCTTAAAAAATATGCCGGAGTCTAAGAGTTATAAGAATGTTGATGCTACGAAAAAAATTGTAGAGATAGAGAAGTATTACGAAAAATTCCGTGATGAGTGTAAGGTCTATTTTGATAGATATGCTTCTGTTGAGGGAACTTCTTACTATGTTGGAAAAGTAAAGGCGCAGTATGAATTTGTATCCCATAAGATTCGGAAGGCTATGGGAACAACTGCAGAAGCTCTGTTTAAAAATCTCGATGATGAGACAAAGAAGAAGATTACGGCACCTTTGACAGAGATTGACTATGGAGATAAGGAGAGAAATCTCTATCAAACATTAATGAAGGACAACCAAGTTGTAGAGAATCTTCCGATTGGCGATTATCCTGTCGAGCAAATTATGTCGACGGTATATAATTTTGCGTTGACACAGAAAACTTTCGATAACGCAGGAATGAAAGGCGCAGACATAATTAGAGACAGTTTCGGCTATACAGATGTACCAACTAACATTTTGAATAAGTCAAGCCTTAATGATCGTATGGTACAGGTTTTGAAAAAAACGAATCAAGAGGAGTTGAAAAATTGGTTTGCAGATAAGGCTAAGAACCTAGTGGATAATTTTCTGGAGGTTCAGGATAAGTATACAAGGAGCCTTGAGGGAACGAAGAATTCCACTGAAAATGAGATATATTTCTTGAGTCAAACGCAGCTGGGAACCCAACTACAGGTATTGGCAGCTATCGGAAGATCCCTTGGATTCGAAGAACTTGCTAATAATGCAGCAATTAGCAGACTCTATATTCTCATGGGCACGATACATAACAGTTGTCAGAACGTAAAGAATTTGATTGGCGGGGAAGATATCTCTAAAATGCAGGAGGAAGCTGGTTGGGAGACGTATGTCAGAATGTATCAGCAGACTGGATTAGAAAAACAGAAACGAGCAAAAGAGGCAGAGGACGCTTACAAGAAACGTGAAGAAAAGCTTAAAGCATCCCTGGAAAGTGCGGAACTTAAAGCTGCCATTGATGGAGTGCGTAGTGTTGAAGATGGAAAGGCAACCGAAGAGTTTAGGGCGGTTTCTGCTCAGCTTAATCTCATCATGGCAATTGAGATGGGAGATTATACTGATCCGGATATTAAGAAATATACAAGTGATGAATTTAAAGCTAAGAAAATCGCGAATGAAATAGGAGATTATAAAGTTGAGAGCATAGGAGATGGGGAGAATCCATATTTAAATATAACAAAGAAAGAGGATGTTGATTATCTCTTCATGGCGGAAGTGAGAAATAAAGCCTATAAGGAATTGTTTGTATTAGTACGTTCCTACATTACCAAAAAAGGAACTCGTGGTGCATGGCTTCGATCAGGAAGAGGAATTAGGCGCTTGAACGCAATGAAAAACTTGTTTGGTGCTTTAAAAACTTACTATGGACTTAATGCAGAACTTAAAGACACCGGAGAGGTAAAAGATGCTTTGGATAAGTCAAGCAAGGTCAAGAACATTGTCAAAGAAATTGACGAGTGTAGAACGGAAAAAACAAAAGTGAGCAGTGAGCTGCAGGCGCTGGCTGCCGATGAAAATATTGCAAAGGCGAATGAAGATAAGCTTGCGGAATTAAAGAAAAGATATGAGACAGCAGATGAAAATAAGAAGAAGCTTACCCTAGAAGAGTTTTACAGTAGTAACGAGGGGTTGTTTGGAAGAATGTTACTTCAAAAGCAGAAGGACCTCTTTGTAAATGCAGGTTATGGAGCGAATTTTTATAAGGATTTAAAGTCTTTGGAGACGCAATTAAAAAATGATAAGGTGAAAGAAGTTTGGAAGGAGGCTAAGACTCTTAAGAGAAAGTGCTATAAACAAGATCTTTCGCAGATGAGTGAGATGGAGCGTTTTGAAGTATGGGCTGAATGTCAAGAATTTATAGAGAAGTATTCCAGTGAACATAATCCGATAGAGGCGCAGAAAATTCTAAAAGAGATTAAGGTATTATCCGAAAATTATGTTTCTCAAAAGGAATATGAGAAACTACTGTCTGAAATGGACGAAGACAGAGAACGGGTAAAAAAATATGCTACAGACAGTACGGGAACATATGCTTACAAAGATAAATATGGCGAAACAAGAGAGCGTGAGGCTGATATGCTGTTTTTGGTTTACAAGTATAAAATGTTCTTAAAAGGTGCTGGGAAGCTGGCGAATCAGGAAAAGCTGTCAAAAGAAGAAAAGGAAGATAAAGATAAAAAGTTTAGTGAATTCAAGACACATATTTTATTGATCGAAAAAAGAGTGAACGACGATGTGTTTAAGGATGATAAAAACAAAGTCGTAAAAACAGCTGTTATGAAAGAAGCAAGACGCAATCTGGATAAACGACTTGCACGAGTAAGAACCTTGTTGGATAACAATGATTTTCTTCAAGATGACAAAAGACTCGATCAAGAGCTTAGGCCTGCTCTTAAGGATGCAACAGAAGAGCTGAATTTTTATCTTGATACATTTGCAGATCTGAAAACAAAAAATGGACAGAAAAAAACCGTGTGGATGTATATAACAGGAAGGGAACCGGAGGTGGATTTTGAAGCTACCGATATGATGGAGTACTATTCTGCACAAAGAGACAATCTAAGAAAACTTTTGGCCTATAGCGCGATTGATGCAATGGTTTATGAGGATTACGATGCTCTTGACATCAAAGATCAGGCGGACGCGAGAATGAAAAAGCTACAGGATCATATGGAAAGTAGTAAGGATAAGGAGGGGAAGATATCAGCAAAACATGCTCAATCTAGTAAGCAAATTAAAGAGTGCCTGGAATTTATTCTTGATGTGGAAGTCGAAAGTAAGAAGCTTGGTGGAGTTAAGAAATTAGGAGAGACTCAGCCGGAGATGGCAGCTGAACTTCGCAAACAACTGGAGTTTGGGGCAGAGTATGAGGATACTTTAAAAGGGCTTAAAGAAAAAGAAAAAGAAATGCTTCACGAGGCAATGAATAATATGGCTGGCGATTACTTGACAGCTCTTGAGACACATATGAAGAATGTGGATTCTTCCCTTAGCATGGAAGGAGAACGTATGAACTACTATTATCTAGGGTTTACCAATGCTTACGATAAGGCCTCAGAGTTCTTACGCTTGCTCTACAAATGGGATTCGGGATATGAAAGCGGAAATAGTAAAAAGCTGAAAAAAATAGTACAGAAGATTGACAAAAATACAAAAGACGTCATGGCCCTTTACAATTTTAAGGAAGAAGATTCGGTGATCAGAGATAGTGTAGAAACCTTAAAGATCGATAAAATAAAGGGAATCTATGCTACAGACAAGGTTGTGAAACAGAGAGATTTTGATTTTGCGACAACCATGAGAAATCTGGCAAATATACGATTGGGTTCAGGTGATGATCTTAAGATCAATAAAGAAATCAAGGATCTGGGTGTCAAGTATAACCAAAAAGGCTACAAAGATATGAAGGTGAGAAATGACTTCTATCTTAAGGATTCTCTTTTTGGACATGTATGGTGGGGAACAGAAACTTATTCCTTGGATGAACTTATAAATAATTTGTATGAAGAAACATATATGGATCAAGAGGCATTAGATGAAGCAGAACCTTTGCTTGAACAGCTTATGGATCTGAAACGAATGGCTATGATTATGACAAACAAGGAATTCCGTACAGAGGATAGGGACAAACTTCATGCCGAAATAAAAAAAGAAAAAGAGAAAGTAGATGAGAAAACAGAAGCAAAGATTGATGCAAAGACGACGAGAAATCTTAATTACACACCAGGGACATTTAAGAGTCACGTTGAAGATCTCAATCGAACAGTGGAAACAACTTACATGATCCTTCATGATAAGATACATAAGATGGACGACGATCAAAAGCTAGCTAAGAAGTATACAAAATTTAGTGAATCTTTTTACGATGCTTGGAAATCTTATTATCCTTCTTTGCAGAAACTTTCAGAACAAATGGAAGGATATATAGATCGTACTCAGGATAATAAGAGATTAAAAGAGCAGGTAAAAACAGTTAATAGGATGATCAGAGCTGATAAATCAAACCTTTCCGATGAACAGAAAGAAAGAGCATATTTGCGTGTGTTTAATAGCATTCCTAAAATAGAATATGCCGAATCGAGGGAAGAATATGCTAGTAATGTGCAATTTCTACATTTGAAACAGAAGTGTATCCGATGGTTTGAAAATTATAGCTTTAAGAAAGCACAGGAGGTGGCGCAGAAATTTAGAGATTTGTCAAGTGGAAATGGAACTACTGAAAAATATGCATGCATCGCAGAGTACTATGATTTTATGGGAACAATCGAACTGTACTACATGCAGGGCGCTATCGATGAAAAAATATATAATTCTACGAAGGCACTTGTAGAAAGAGAGATGTCAAAACGAGGAGAACAGCCACTTAGTGAAGAAAAACTTGCTAAAAGGAGAGCGGATTTTCAGGTGCTAAATCAGTTGGATACGTTCATGGATAACCTTGAATATATAGATCAGATGATTGAAGAACATAAGCAGAAGGGAGAACCTTATGACTCGCCGGAAGCATTAAAGGTGGAATTACAAGCACTTGTAAAACAGTATACAGAGGTCTTGGCATCAAAAGAGATTCAAGATCAACAAAGAGAGACGGGAATTGCGCACTCTAAAGAGGTCATGGGTCGATATAAAAAATTCGCAGGCTATGTTACAAATGTTATGAATGATAATCGAGACTCTGATGCTCAGGTGACGGTAAAGCGTGAAATCGAAAAGAAAGAAAAAGAGTTGCAAAAGCAAGGATACAAAGGAAAGGACTTGCAGCAAAAGCTTGATGAGTGGATTCAAGATGATGATATAACCCGTGCGATTATGGGCTTGAAATTCAGATGGTGGAGATTTACTGATTGGAAACAAAAATTAGGAAGTGTTTTCTCGTTGGATTAAAAAACAATTGATTCTCAGATGATGGAAACATCATAGAAACAAGTAAAAAAACAGAGATTTCTTAGAAATACGAGAAATCTCTGTTTTTTTTCTATTTGTGATTTTTTTGTGATTTTTTTTGTGCTATTATGAAAAGGAGACTGTATAGGGAGAAATGTAGAATTTTTGAGGGAATTTCTATGAACGAAGATACAAGGAATAAAAAAAATAAGAGAAATAAAAGTGAAGTACAAAAGAGAAAAAGGGATATAAAACTAATTATTTTAGTGGTGGCGGTGCTTTTGGTAGCGATCTTAGCTATCGTACTTAGGGAACAGTTTAAGATGAAACATGAAAAGCAGCAGAATGCCAAGGGAGTGGCCTATTTAAAGAGTTTGGAAGAACAAGATGTAAACAAGGTTCAAAAGAAGATCAAGTCAGCCACTGCCTCGGTAGGTCTTGAACAGGCTGACGAAGATGAATCGGCCATCTGGGCAGCCATGGCAGAGGAGTATGTGCTTGGAGACTCTCGTTCTGTGGGATTTTCAAGCTATGAACTTATGCCGGAGGACCATGTCTTTGCGAAATCCGGAGGAAAGATCACGGATGCAGTGGAATACCTGGATCAGCTGAAGGCATTGCAGCCTACGGAGATCTTTCTGTGCTATGGACTTAATGACGTAGGATTAGGTATTTATGCCACCGGGGATGACTATGCTACAGCCTATGAGGAGCAGGTCAATACGTTAAAAGAGGGTCTGCCGGATACTACCATTTATATCAGTTCCATCCTTCCTGCCACAGGGGAGGGATTAGATGCGGATCCTAATTATCCACGAATTGATGAGTATAATGAGGCTCTGGAAAAAATGTGTGAGAAGGATGGATGGACTTTTATTGATTGCACAGAAGTTGCAAAAGCTCATACAGATTTATATCAGCAGGACGGGCTGCACTTGCAGAAGGAATTCTATAAGTATTGGTGTGCATGCATGTTGGCGGCAATGAAGCAATAATCAAGTAAATAATAAAGCAGTAATGCTATAAAGCGATAAAGAAAATAAGACGAATAAATAGAGTAATAAAGTAACAGAGGTAAGGTTATGAAAAAACAGTCAATGGCCGAAAAGCTTCGGTCTTATAATAGTTTGACCTACATAAAAATGGTATTGGTATTGGGACTGCTGGTTTTTGTGATCATGGATCTTAGGGGAGATGCCACCAGTAATGCCAGGATCGATACAGTAGCTCAGGCGGTATACAAGGCTTCAGGATTCGAGGATGTGGAGCAAGCGCCTAATCGAAATGTGAAGCGTTTTTACGGACTGGATCCACAAGACTATAAGGGCGTGGTTCTCTATGCGCCCAAGGACAATATGGACGTCAATGAGATTTTGATCGTGAAACTTGCAAATACAGATCAGGCATCTTCGGTGGAGGATGCTATCAATGAGCGTCTGAAAACCCAGCAGAAAAGTTTTGATGGCTATGGGGTGGAGCAGACGAAGCTTTTAAAAGATCATGTATTGCTGGTGAAAGGCAATTATATTCTATACGCAGTAGGAGAGAATGCGGATAAGATGCAGACTGCATTCTTGAATAGTCTGTAGGAAAGGGGCAAGAAGAGAAAATGATTTTTAGTAGTATATTTTTTATATTCGTATTTTTGCCTATCACCCTGATCTTATACTATTTAGTGCCTTTTAAGCTTAAGAACTTCGTGCTGTTAGTGGTGAGTTTGATCTTCTATGCATGGGGAGAGCCGGTATATGTATTTCTTATGATCCTCAATATTGTGATTAATTATATCAGTGGACTGGAGATTGAAACTTATCGAAGACAGGGGAAGATGAGGCAGGCAAAGTGGGCTTTTATAGTTACGCTTGTGGTAAACTTGTTGGTGTTAGGATTCTATAAATATTATGGATTTTTTATAAGCAACTTAAACGTAATCCTGCCTATCAAGATTCCTTATCATGAGCTTGCACTGCCTATCGGTATTTCTTTCTATACCTTCCAGACATTGTCCTATGTCATCGATGTATATAAGGGAAGTCTGGCGGCCCAAAGAAATATTATTACTTTCGGATCTTACGTGACCATGTTCCCACAGCTCATCGCAGGACCTATTGTCCGCTATTCTGATGTGGAGAAACAGCTTTCCAAACGTGAAATCTGCTGGAGCAAATTTTCCGAGGGAGTGGTTTACTTCCTGACAGGACTTGGAAAGAAAGTATTGATTGCTAACAACATGGGATTGGTGTGCGATGCGATCTTAGCTATGAATGCTTCGGATACATCGGCACTTACGGCCTGGATCGGAGCCTTCGCTTATACTATGCAAATCTACTTTGATTTTGGTGGCTACTCCGATATGGCCATCGGTCTTGGAAAGATGTTAGGATTTGACTTTATCAAGAACTTTGATTATCCATACATTTCCAAGAGTATTACGGAATTCTGGCGCAGATGGCACATGTCCCTCAGCAGTTGGTTTAAAGAGTATGTATATATTCCTCTGGGTGGTAACCGGGTCAGTACACCGAAGGCCATTCGCAATCTGATGATTGTTTGGTGCCTTACCGGACTTTGGCACGGAGCTGCATGGAATTTTATCGCCTGGGGTCTTTACTATGGAATCCTGTTGATTTTCGAAAAGTATATTTTCAAAAATATATTGGATAAATTGCCGGGAGCTCTTCAACATGTCTACGCTATGGTACTGGTTATGATCGGTTGGGTTCTCTTTGCGGCTCCAAGTCTTCCTCGTGCTATTTCCTTCATCGGAAGTATGTTTGGAGCGGGTGCAGGGGTTGTGGACTCTTTAGGATTCTACTACCTGAAGACTACATTTATTTTGGCCATCATTGCGATTCTTTGCAGCACACCGAAACTTTATAAGACCTTTATGGCATACGTATATACCCGTAAAAATTTTGGTGCAATCTTGTATGTTGGAGTGTATGTACTCATCTTTGCAGTGAGTGTTGCATATCTTGTAAATGCGACCTACAATCCTTTCCTATATTTCAGATTTTAGGCAACGGGAGGCATAAGTAACATGGATAGAAAAGAACGTTTGAAACGTTTAAGAATAACAAAATTAAAGCAGATGAATTCTACCCTTGGAATTTGGTTTGCGGTATCCATCCTCTTGCTTTCGGTGGCAGGGATCATTGCCCCGGATGTGAGCTTTTCTAAAGAGGAGAACCGAATCCTGACTCAGAAGCCGGAGCTTACCTGGGACAGTATTACCTCCAAGAAATTCATGGAGAATATCGAAAGCTATACTTCAGATCAATTTATCGGAAGAGACTTCTGGGTAAATGTGAAGGTTCACTCCGATATGCTGCTTGGAAAAAAAGAATTCAACGGTGTTTATCTCGGGAAAAAGAAATATCTGATGCAGAAGCAGTCAGAGCCGGATGAGAAGAATGTAGCCAAGAATCTTAAGGCTATCAATAAATATGCCAAGAAGAATTCCGGTGTCAATGTGAATGTGATGTTGGTTCCCAATGCGGCTTATATTTTAGAGGATTACATGCCGGCAGGAGCTCCGGTTAAGGATCAGAGTCAGCAGCTAAAGCAGATTAAAGAGCAGTTGTCAGATGATGTAAACTGTATTGATATCACTTCTACTTTAAAGAAGCATGCCACAGAGGGCATCTATTATAAGACGGATCACCACTGGACCAGCAAGGGTGCCTGCTTGGGATTTGAGGCGGCAGCGGAGGAACTTGGTATCAGCGATCCCATTACTTCCTATGACATTTATCAGGTGACCAATACATTTTCAGGAACCCTGGCTTCCACCAGCGGATATCACGGGGCAGCGGATACCATCGAGGTTTACGCACCGAAGAAATCTAAGGTGCAATATATCGTGACCGATACAGACAACAATAAGAAGAGCACCAGTGTCTACCACAGAGAGGCACTAAAAGAAAAGGATCAGTATCAGGTATTCTTTGGAGGAAATCACGGAATGGTAGATATTAAGACTACAGCTGAAAACAGTTCTAAGCTATTGGTAGTAAAGGATTCCTATGCTAACTGCTTTGTGCCATTTTTGATCCCTTACTACAGTGAGATTATCATGATCGATCCCAGATACTACTATGAAAATACACAGAATCTGACAGAGAATAAGGGAATTACAGATGTGTTGTTCCTTTACAATATGGATACATTCTCGACGGACCGTTCCATTGCGGACGCTCTGACGGAATAGAAAGATGATTGCGAAATCTGGGCATGACAGGAGTGCTTTGGGTTTCGCAATATCTATATAGAAGGAGGTAAAAAATATGTATATTGCAGACAAGGACAGGTACGGGAAGATGGAGTACAAGCACTGCGGAAACAGCGGTTTGATGCTTCCAAAGGTTTCTCTTGGATTGTGGCACAATTTTGGAGATACCGCAAAGTTTGAGACCATGAAGGACATTTGCTTTACTGCATTTGACAACGGAATCACCCAGTTTGATCTGGCGAACAACTATGGTCCGGAGCCGGGAAGTGCAGAGAAGAATTTCGGCCGGATTCTAAAAGAAGATTTAGGTGTATACCGGGATGAGCTTATCATCACCACAAAGGCCGGTTATGATATGTGGGAAGGCCCTTACGGAAACTGGGGCAGCAGAAAGTATTTATTAGCAAGCCTTGATCAGAGCTTGAAACGCATGGGATTGGAGTATGTGGATATTTTCTATCATCATCGCATGGATCCTGATACCCCGCTGGAGGAGACCATGGGAGCATTAGCCAGTGCCGTAGCCGGCGGAAAAGCTCTCTATGCAGGACTTTCAAACTACGATGGCCCAACCCTTGAGAAGGCAACCGCCATCCTTAAGGATTTAAAGGTTCCTTTTGTTATCAATCAGAATCGCTACTCCATTTTTGATCGAACCGTAGAAAAGAACGGATTACTAGAAACAACTGCAAAACTGGGAAAAGGCCTTATCACCTTCAGCCCATTAGCCCAGGGACAGCTGACAGATCGTTATCTGCATGGAATTCCGGAGGATAGTCGTATCCGCACCGATGGACGATTCCTGAAAGAAAATGTCCTGGATGCTCATAGATTGGAGCAGATCAGTAAGCTCAATGACCTGGCAAAACAGCGCGGGGAAACCTTAGCGGAAATGGCACTTGCATGGCTTCTTCAAAAAGAAGAGGTAACAAGCGTTCTCATCGGAGCGTCCAAACCACAGCAGATCTTAGACAACGTAAAAGCTGTAAGCAGCGCTGACTTCACTAAAGAAGAACTGGATCTGATCGACGAGATTTCCTTAAATTAAGAAAGTAAATCCTGTCATGTATCTATGAAGATACATGGAAAAAAGAGGTTGATTTTTTCGGAAATTTTGTGATAAAATCTCGGGGAACTGAATATGGTCTAATTGGAAACGACACATCCTCCCTTTGGATGATAACGAACAACACATGAATTCGCTAACAAAACAAAGGGAGGATTTTATTATGCCAAAAAACAAATTTGAAGACGTAATTTTTACAATTATCATGGCCACAATCATGGTTTACGGAATGGTGGTTTACAATGTAGCACTGAACACAGGATCCATCAGCGGAGTGACATTTTTAGCAGCACTACATGAGCTTCCGATTATGGTGCCGGTAGCATTTATCCTAGAGTTCTTCGTAGTCGGAAAGATTGCGGGAATGTTAGCATTCACCGTAATGCGCCCGACAGATCGCCCACAGTTTATCACCTATGCAATCTCCATTTGCATCTGCTGCATTATGTGCCCGATCATGAGCTTAGTAGCAACATGCCTCTTTAAAGAGAATCCATCTTTTGGAACATGGGTACAAACCTTTGGAATGAATTTCCCGATGGCAATTTGCTATCAGATGTTTTACTGCGGACCATTCGTACGATTGATTTTCCGTACAATTTTTAGAAGAAATGAAGCAAAAGAGCAGGCGACTGCTCCGGATATGGCTTAGTTAGAGTTTCAGTTAGTTAGATAGAAAGAAAGAGAGAGAGAGAATCCTGCTTGGGGTTCTCTTTTTTGTATGATATCTTGAATTGCACGGATGATGCTATGTTGTAAAAACACCTTGCGGTTCCTACTCGCTGCACGCGCTGATCCGCTCAGGCTCCTGTACAACTCGCCACCCTGAAAGACGGGGTGGCTCAGACAAGTACCCGCCTTCGCTGCTAGCGTGCAACTCCCTACGGAATCCTCGGAATCGTTTTTACAACATAGCATCATCCGTGCAATGCGACATGCATCAGGAGGGGAAGAGAGGCAGGATTCTCTTGCTCTTTAGTGTGCGAAAAAGAATGGGCAGGGGAGCAATTTTGTGCTACATTATATGTACGTTTGATCAAAGACTGAGCTTTTGCGAATGAGGTTCTGAATGGTTAGGATTATTTTTATAATCTATCAAGTAGTTCCGACTTTCGATTTTCGGTAAACAGCGTTATAAAAGGAGTGTGTGTTTATGAATCATAGAGAATTATATCCATATCTGAAGAGTATTATTGACCAGGATACCTGTGCTGTTGTAGTCTGCAATCTGCATCACGAGATTGTCTACATGAATCCGGCGGCTATCAAGAATTATGAAAAATGGGGAGGGAAGAAGCTGTTGGGACAGAGCCTGTTAAATTGTCACAATGCCCAGTCCAGAGAAAGTATCTATCAGGTAGTGTCATGGTTTGCGGCAGATGAGAGCCACAACATTATCCATACCTTCCACAATCCAAAACAAAACAAAGACGGATACATGGTAGCCCTAAGAGACAACGGAAAACTAATCGGTTACTATGAGAAGCACGAATACCGCAACCCAGAAACCAGAAAACCTTATCAGGAAATCCTAGAAGGCGAAACTCCGGAAGCAGAAGCTACACAAACAGAAGCCAGCATTATGGACGAACAAAGTGAAGGACAGGAGACAGCAATGAAGTTCGACAAGGAAGAAAGAATTGAATATTTGAAAAAAGAAATAGCATACAAAAATGACAAACTAGTAAAATCAGGAATCTTCAACTTCAAAAAAGTGCAGGACCTTGGAAAGGAACTGGAGCTCTTACAGGGCGAGCTGGCAGAACTTATATCAGACGAAGAAGAGTAAAAAATGGGCTGTCAGAATGCCTGACTGGACGCATCCTGTAAAACCAGCTTGTTTTAGGCAGATTTTGTTGACCTGTCCCAAAACTCCTGTATAATGCAGATATGGGCAGAACCTGGGAAATCGGCTCTGCCCATTTGTAACTGTTCACAAATCTTATATTAGTTTTTATTGTTTACACAAAACTAGAAGCGGTCTCGGGTTACATCTTCTTTTGTTTCTTATTCTTTTTATCTCTATTCTCAATCTCTTCAAGAACCTGTTCCAGCGCCTCCTGCTTCTTTTCTTCAATTTCTTCTAGATCGCCTTGATAAGATTTATCCAAAAGCATCATTTTGCTAAATTTAAATCCTAAGGACTTAGTAAATGCTGCTAAATACGCTGTCATATGTAAAAGGTCATTCTTAGATATCTCGGTTTGATAATTATTACCCATTATTGTTTTTAGAAAATCTTTTAGCCCCTCTCTTATATTCCAAATATTCTCTTTAAACGTATTTCTAGATTCGTACAGATCCAGTTCAGAAAGATGAGAAAAAATATAATCCTTTGTCGTCATTTCCTTTGTTACTTTATACTCTGATTGTTCCTCGAAGTATTTCTTGACTTTTGGGGCAAGTTGCTCCAACGATCCATGATATAGTAGATCCACAAAATCCAAATTATTTTCAAAAATTTCACGATCTCTATCAGTTTCAAATTCTCCATCATCATTCATCGAAAATCCTTCCAAAATACTAGCTAAGCGATCTGAGTCCTTCACTTCGTGTTTCGGTACTGTATTATCATATGCTCCTACTATATAATTCACTTGACCACTTCTGACCAGTCGATTCAAATAGTTTTTTTTGTATTCTTTATAAAGATCCTCCACTTTCTTATCTTTTATAAGGAGCTTTGATGTTATAGCACTACGTGTTTCTTCAATCTGATTTATATTTTCCGTTTCACACGCCTTTACAAAAGCTTCCAAACCAACATTGGTTTCCAATACCTGTTTTACGTTTTCTGAATATGCCGCAAAGAGCTTTCTTTCTAAAATACCACGTTCATTTTCTTGATCCCCTTGCTGATGCTTTTCTTTCCATTCATCTTTAAAATTCCTTGCTTTCTTGATAGTCTCTACATACCCCTTCATCTCCTTCATATTATTTTTAACATATTCCGGAGTTAGCATTCTTTCCGTAATGAGAATTTCCGAAGCGTCTTTTAGAACCTTGAATTGTCTATTTATCTCAAGGAACTCCTCATATCTTCGTTGCCTTGCTGTAAGAGCCGCTTTAGTCGCGGTATCCTCATATTGAATACTACAGTCCTTTAGATTCATATTTTTTTCTTTATACTTATCAAATTCATCGATAAGACCTAAATTCTCAGCAAGAAACTTCATTCTTTGAATACGGATCCTACCTTTTTTTCTAAAATCCTTATCTTTTTTTCGCCCATGTCGCGTTCTTATGTCTATATAAATCTCAAGATAATTTTGAAGCACCTTCATATTTTCCTGCGTAGGATTTTCTCTATATTTTTTTATAGAATCAACAATATGATTGTAATGCGGTGAATCATTTCGTTGTGTATCTTTCAAAATGGCATCCATAGTATCGTCAATCTCTTTTATATTATTCGTATAGAACTTCCATGCAGCCAGCTTAGAATCTTCATCACAAATCTGTTGATTGTTATTTTGGGTCTCTTTTATCATATTTTCGATCTTACTGATATCTTCTCCGGAAATCCCTTTATTTAATTTCTGCTTCACAAAACGGATTCTGCGAGTCATTGTTTTTACTAAAGAATTACGGTTCTTATATCTTGCCACAAAATTCGCACTCGTCTCAGACTTCTCCTTGGGCAGATTAAATTTCATATTATATGCACTTCCTAAATAGGAAATATCCTTTTCAAGATCTTCCACCTGTTTTTCCAAGTTTTTCTTTTTCTCGTCTTCTGTCAACTCCTCCTGAGGGGCAATCTGTTCCCTATGGCCCCCAAAATTATGGTTGGAATTTTGATGATTTTGATTAATAATTTGGTTCGGCGGCATGATATTATTCATACTGTTATTTGGGATCGGTGCTGCTATGTGCGATGGATTTAGCAAAGATGAATTAGATCCATTTAATGACGGATTTGTCTTGGTTGCGTTTGTTTTGCTACTTTCATTTCCCATGGGGTTTCTCCTTCTTTTTCTGTTTGTTTTTTCTCTATTTCTTTATTTTTTAAATTTTATTTTAATTTTTTATTTTCTGTTATATTATACGATATCTATCGGAGTAGGGTTATTGCAAAAATCAAAAAGAGACTGTCGCATTAAGTGATATGCGTTCCACACCCAACGTCTTAACAAATATTAAGAAAAACCATGATGTACTTTAAGTTTCGCCTCCTATGATAAAACCATAAAGAACATTAGGAATCACGGTGTGTGATGAAGGAGGGTTATTATGGAGATTAAGAAACCTGCAATTGCGGGAACTTTGGAATCAAGTGACTGCCAGGTAACTGTTGAACCGGGAAACGGATCCGTGGAGCTGTCATTAGAAAGTGCAGTTATTCATCAGTTCGGAAACCAGATCAAAAAGGTGATCATGGATACTTTAGATCGTTTGGAAGTAAAGGATGTTAAGATCACCGTTGTGGACAAAGGTGCTCTTGATTGTACTTTGAAGGCGAGAGTAGAAGGCGCTGTATATCGTTCTGTAGAGCAGACAGAGAATTTGCCATGGGGAGGTGCTATTCGATAATGAATCCAAATAAGAAAAGACTTAGAAGAACCATGATGTTTTTAAATGCACAGAAGCCGGGACTTATTAAAGATCCTTATATCTATAAGCCGGATTCTATCATGCTGGATCTTGAGGATGCGGTAGCACAGAACCAGAAGGATGCTGCAAGATTTTCTCTTTATCATGCATTACAGGAAATTGATTACCGTGGAGTAGAGCGTATTGTTCGTATCAATGCTCTGGATACTCCTTACTGGCAGGAAGATGTTCGTGTATGTGTAGCCGGTGGATGTGATGCCATCCGTATTCCGAAAACAGAGACAGCAAAAGATGTTCATATGG
>CAVKOU010000028.1:0-31344 GCA_963658085.1 bacterium | reverse complement strand
AAAACTTAAAGCCTCCGACTCATGAGTTTCATGAATCGGAGGCTTCTTTATAGGTTAGATAGGGAATTAATGACTATGGTTTATAAGTTTTCCTTAAGGTATGCCTCAAGTTCAGCGATTGCGGTATCTTCATCTTCACCGTCGCACTTGATGGTGATTTCCTGATCCTTCTTTACTGCAAGGCTCATTACACCGATGATTCTCTTTGCATCAACTTCGCGGCCATCTTTAGCGATTGTAACTTTACAAGAAAATCCTGCAGCTTTTTTAACAAGGAAGTTGGCCGGTCTTGCGTGGATTCCTTCAGGATCTGTGATTACATACTTAATTTCTTTCATTTTCAAATACCTCACTTTTTGATTTTTCAATTGCTTTATATTGTTAAATTGTTTCTTTTTTATTATAGACTAAATAAATCGATTACTCAGCATCTTTTTTGATAACTCCAAGCATTACACAGGTGATGATAGAACCAACGACCCAAGCAAGGATGTACATCAACGGTTTTCCAACGGTTGCGAATACGAAGATTCCACCGTGTGGAGACATCAGAGTACAACCAAAGGCTGCGGATAAAAGTCCGGCTACTGCGGAACCTACCAGTGTACAAGGAATTACATGTCCTGGATCTGCTGCTGCAAATGGAATGGCACCCTCTGTAATGAAGGAGCAACCCATGATAATGTTTGTGATCTTTGTCTCTCTCTCAGCTGCTGTAAATTTCTTCGGGAAGAAAATACATGCAAGGGCGATTCCCATTGGAGGAACCATACCACCGATCATAACTGCTGCCATTGCGATGTAGCAAGCCTGTACCTTCGGATCTGTCTGAGCTGCACCTGCTGCTACATAATCTGCAGCTGTAGCAAGCATTCCGGTTCCGAATACATAAGCGGCTTTGTTGATCGGGCCACCCATATCGATGGCCATCATTCCGGCAACGATCATTCCGAGAAGCCAGATCATACCGGTATCGGAAAGGCTGGTAAGCATAGAGCTGAGTCCTGTATTGATCAAACCGATAATCGGATTCAGGATAAAGGTCATGATGATAGCAACGATGAACATACCAACCAATGGGTAAATCAGGATTGGTTTGATTCCTGCTAAAGAATCCGGTAAATTCGCTGTAATCTTCTTTAAGAAGAGAATTACAAATCCTGCTAAGAATCCGGCTGCGATACCACCAAGGAATCCGGATACGGTATTTCCGCCGTTATCTGCTACGAAGGCAAAACGCTGTACAAAACTCTCGAAACCGTTTAAGCTGCCCCAGTCGTAGGAAGAAACTAATGCGTTACCATTTGCGGCAAGGAGACCACCCAGGAAACCAACTGCAAGACCGGGCCTGTCGGCGATGGAATATGCGATATAACCAGCAAGTACCGGAACCATAACGCCCATTGCAAGGCCACCATTATACTTTAAGAAAGCGGAAATCGGTGATGCACAACCAAAGGCGGAACCGATGGAACCATAACCCATCAGGGTATCAACCAAAAAGGCAAGGGCTGTTAAAATACCACCACCGATAACGAATGGAAGCATGTGGGATACGCCACTCATAAGGTGGGTATATGCCTGATGTCCGATGCTGCCGGAAGCGCTCTTTGTATCCTCGCTGTTGCTTTCTGTTGCGGATGGTGAATAGATCGGAGCATCTGCAGCGGCTGCTTTTGTAACTAATTCGTCACTTTTCTTGATTCCGTCGGCAACTTTAACTTCTAAAAGATGCTTTCCGGCAAATCTTTCCATAGGAACCTTAGTATCGCATGCAATGATAACACCCTTGGCGTTCTTAATATCTTCTTCAGTCAGAACATTTTTTGCTCCGCCGGAACCTCTGGTCTCTACTTTTACCTTGATGCCAAGCTTTTCACCGGATTTCTCAATGGCCTCGGCTGCCATATAAGTATGAGCGATACCGGTAGGGCATGCGGTTACTGCGATAACATCATAGCCTGTAGTTTCTGCAGCTTTCACAGCCTTCTCTTCTTCGGCTTCCTCTTTTGCGTTCTCAGCTGCATCGATAACTGCTAAAAATTCTTCCGGAGTCGCTGCATTTCTAAGATCACTCTGGAATTTTTCGTCCATTAAGAGCATGGAAAGGCGGCTTAATACATCCAGATGTACATTTTCCTTGGTATTAGGAGCTGCGATCAGGAAAAATAAATTGGCCGGCTCTCCGTCTAAGGAGTCAAATTCAACTCCATCCGGTACCAACATTGCAGCAAGTCCCGGTGCTGTAACAGTGTCTGATTTACAGTGTGGAATGGCAATGCCTTCACCGATTCCTGTGGAGCCTTCCTCTTCTCTTAAAAAGACACCTTTTTCGTATACATCTCTGTCGGAAATGTTCCCTCTTTTGACCATCAAATCAACTAATTTTTTGATAGCCTCTTCCTTTGTTGCGGCAGTCCCATGCAAGTCGATGGATACTGCAGAAAGCAGATCTTTTACTCTCATTGTTCTCCTCCTTGTATTTTTATGATTTATTACCTGCTTCTATTAAATAAATATAAATGTAACTATAAAAATGCTTATCTTCCCATCTGGGTAAGCAATGCTTTTACTTCGGCTTCTGTTGCCAATTTTTCTGAAAATGCAGATGCGGAACCGGTACATACGCCCATGTAAAAGGCATCCTCATAGCTTCCGGTTTTCTGATATCCGGCAACGAAACCAGCTACCATAGAATCACCGGCACCTACGGCATTAATAAGTTTTCCTTTCGGAGTCTCTGAACGATAAACTTCTCCGTTTTCTGCCAAAAGTAGAGCTCCGTCTCCGGCCATAGATACTAAAATATTTCTTGCGCCAAGTTCCTGTAGCTTTTTGGCGTAGGTGATCAGCTCTTCATCGGTTTTTAATTCCTTGCCGAAAATCTCCCCCAGTTCGTGATTGTTTGGCTTAATAAGGAACGGATGATACTTAAGAACATTCATCAATAAATCCTTGGTTGCATCTACAACAATATTGAGATTCTTCCCGGATAAGTGTTCCAGAATATCCATATACATGGTTTCTGGCATGCTGGATGGAATGCTGCCAGCCAAGATCAAGGTGTCTCCGTCTTGCAGTGTATCTAGCTTCTCATAAAGCTTTTGGATATCTTCCTGACTGATCGTCGGTCCCATTCCATTGATCTCTGTTCCGTCGATGTTGCGGATTTTGAAGTTGATTCTGGAAATTCCATCGTCACAGGTGATAAAGTCGTTTTTTACTCCAGACTCTGCCATGAGACGTTTTATTTCTTCTCCCGTAAAACCGGCCGCAAAGCCAAGGGCTACAGAATCAATTCCAAGATTGCCAAGAACAATGGAAACATTGATCCCCTTTCCTCCGGGATAAATAAGTTCCTTGGTGGTACGATTGGTCATGCCTTCCTTGAAATTCGGCACATCCACAATGTAGTCCAGGGATGGATTAAAAGTAACTGTGTAAACCATTGGTCCTCCTTTCTATTTTGCAATCATAATGTTGTCTAAATCTTCAAATTCTTTTGGGCACTCATCGGTGATGATCTTCGCAGATTGAATCCTTCCAAAGGATACCGGTGAGATTTTGCCAAATTTACTGTTGTCTGCCAGAACGAATACATCCTTTGATGAAAGCATCGCGCTTTTCTTAATCATGGCCTCCCGCATCTCGGGAGTGGTGAATCCATTCTTCTTGGTAATACCATTGGTGCCGAAAAAGCCTTTGGTAAAATTGTATTTCTCAATATTTGCAATGGCCTCTTCCCCTACAAGGGCTTCTGTGATGGACTTGAATTCTCCGCCTACGAGAATGGTTTTAAAACCTCGATTGGAAAGTAATCTTGCATTGTTAATGGCATTTGTCACAAAGATCGCATGTTCACATTGGATGGAATCAATCATCAACTCTGTGGTGGTTCCTGCATCGATATAGACGAAATCTTCGTCGGTAATGAGTGTGGCTGCATAAGCTGCAATCTTTTTCTTCTCCTCTGCGTGATCGGTTCGCTTGTGCGCAAGATCCCGATCTGTCGTGTCATAGCTTTGCTTCTTCTTTGCGATGGCGCCGCCATGAACCTTAATCAAAAGCCCTGCCTTATCCATAGCGTTTAGATCTCTGCGGATTGTGGACTCGGATGCGTCCAGGGCCTCCATCAGTTCGGTTCCTTCAACAGAACCTTTGCTTTCTACGATTTCTAAAATCATTAATTGTCTTTCTTCTGAAAGCATTGTCCCCTCCTGACCGTTTGTATAACTTATCAATCAAAAACATTCATGTTCGGTCATCTGATGCCTTGATTATACGGCTGAAAACGGCAATTTTCAATCATTTTCGGTCAAAAACATTCAACAAAAATCAACTTACATTTTTGTTGAAAATGACAAAATGAGATTTTGTGTCAGGGGGAAATTAGTAGAAAATTTACCGGAAAATTAACTGGGGAAAGATGGAAAAAGCTAGAAAAAACTAGAAATAAATATTAGAATAGTAACTATTCAGAGCTATGAAAAACTGTTTTTGGAAACAAAGTGCTGAATGTTCGCTTGAAATGTATAGTTTAGAGAAGTAGTAGGAGGGCCAGATATGAAGAAAACGGAAGTTTATCAGTATTTAACAGAACAAAACATTCCTTATGAGATCACAGAGCACCGGGCCGTGTTTAATATGGAAGAACTGGATGCAGTGGAACTTCCTTATCCGGAGTGGGATGCAAAGAATTTATTTGTTCGGGATGATAAGAAGAAAAATTATTATCTGATTACCGTAAAGGGAGATAAACGTGTGAATTTAAAAGAATTCCGCAAGCAGCATGGACTTCGGAACCTTTCTTTTGCTTCCTCCGAAGATCTGCTTGAAATCATGGGATTGCAGCCTGGCTCCGTTTCTCCGTTAGGAATTCTGAACGATGAGGAAAAACGGGTGTATTTTTTCCTGGACGCGGAGTTTGATGGAAATAAAATCGGTATTCATCCCAATGAGAACACGGCTACGATATGGCTTGCGGCAAAGGATTTGATGGAGCTTATAAAAAAGCATGGGAATGAAGCGGAGTTTGTGGAGATTTAGAGTTTCAAAATGCCAAATCGTGATTTTGTAAATCTCGATTTGAATTTGATTTGTATAGAATGTGGTTATAACCACGCATCGTATCGATTTTGTCTGCTATAATTACGACAGACGGATAAAAACGCACGAAGGTGGTGGTTATATGAAGGAAAAAGCAGGAGAAGTATTTTCTATAGCAAAAGAGAATCCGGCAGTGCCGGGATGCACGATTTCCAAGGAAATCCATGAAGGAGATAATTATATTACCTATTTTTCTTTGGCAAAGAATACGGATATCAGTGCAGAGATGTTTCCTTACTATAAATTCCTCATAGTTGCTGAGGGAAGTATGGAAGTCTACGGAAAAGACGGATTCCTAAGAAAACTAAAGACAGGTGACAGCATAGTGACCTTTACCGACATACCTATGGGTATGCGGACATCAGAAGGCACAGTATATACAGAGATAGCTGTAAGAAAGGATGATATTATGAACGAAGCAATTAAAGCAGGAGAAGTATTTAAACTAGCAGAACTTGTACCTTATGGAGACGGTCAGATTGTAAATATGGATGTGGTGCACAATGACAAGATGAAGTTTGTTGTTATGGCCTTTGATGCGGGCACCGGATTATCAGAGCATGCAGCTCCCGGAGAGGCTATTATATTTGCTTTAGACGGAGAGGGTGTGATTGGTTATGAAGGAAAAGAGCATCCTATTAAAGCCGGAGAGAACTTCCATTTTGCCAAGGGAGGATTACACTCTGTAAAGGCAACGAAGAAATTTAAGATGGCACTGCTTCTTACATTAGAATAAATAAGGAAATGAATAAGAAGAAAATAGCTTATTATCACCTTCCCGGTTTGTTTGAATTTTACGAATTATATAAGATCTTTCTGCCCTTGTATAGGGAGCATCGAGAATATTTTTATGACTGGTGTGAGATTGCATCTATCTATGGTGCCCCGCCAGATTGCCTGTGGGGTGGCGGTCGAGTATCTACGGAGGATTATGATGAGAGAGAAGTTCTTAAGTTATTAAAGGAATATGGAATTTCAGCACGTTTGACCTTTAGTAATTCCTTGTTGCGTAAAGAACATTTGAAAGATGAAAAGTGCAATGCTCTGTGTACGATGTTCTCTGAAAGTGCAAAGTCTGAAAATGGAGTGATCCTTCATTCAGAACTGCTTTTGCAATATTTAAAAAAGGAATATCCGGGACTCTATTTTGTTTCTTCTACTACAAAAGTCTTGACTGATTTCCATGAATTTGAAAAAGAGCTTAACAGAGAGGACTTTCGCTATGTTGTGCCGGATTTTCGATTGAATAAATCTTATGAATCCTTAAAAGTGTTGACGGCGGTTCAAAAGGATAAGGTTGAATTCTTGTGCAATGAATGCTGCTATTATGGCTGCAAGGACAGAAAGAAATGCTACGAAGCAGTCAGCTGTAGAAATTTGGGAGAACAAACAGATTTTCACTGCACTTCTCCCAGAGTGGGGGAAGGATATCGGTTTTCCAAAGCTATGAAAAATCCGGGATTTATCAGTGTGGAAGATATTCAAAACATCTATCTTCCCATGGGATTTTCCAACTACAAGATCGAGGGGAGGGGACTGGGGAGTGCCCTGATCCTGGAATTTTTGTTGTATTATATGACCAAGCCGGAATATCAATTGCAGGTCAGGGAAGAAGTTTATTTGGATAATATGCTGGATTTGTTTTGACATATAAAAAGACCTGTCTTTTGTTTATTTGCTATAATTCAGTAGACGGATGTAAATCTTACATTAAGGTAAATAAGGCAATGAATCAGAAAAAAATACAGATAAAGAAAACGCTTGGTCAGCAGACGGAAGATCAGCTGATGAAATATATTTTGGACAATCAGCTGATGATCGGCTCGAAGATTCCGAATGAATTTGAACTTACAGAAATATTTGGGGTGGGGAGAAGTACCGTTCGTGAAGCGGTGAAGGGACTGGTCAGCAGAGGCGTCCTGGAAGTACGCAGAGGGGATGGAACCTATGTCATTAATACTGTTTATATGGAAAATGATGTCTTAGGATTTGGTCAGATCACGGATCGCTATCAGCTGGCATTGGATCTTTTTGATGTTCGCTTAATGATCGAACCGGAAATTGTCACCTGGGCCTGTAGAAAGGCGACGAAGGAAGAAATTGTTCATTTAAAAACCTTATGTGATGAGGTGGAGATGCTGTATAAACAAGGGCATAATCATATTCATAAGGACATCGAATTTCACAGTTATCTTGCGAAGCTCAGTGGAAATATGGTGGTGGAACGTCTTCTTCCGGTGATTAATACCTCTGTTGTGACCTTTGCTAACATAACTTACAGAAGTCTGATGCAGGAAACTTTAGAAACTCACAGGGCAATTGTAACTTCGATGGAGCATAAAGATCCGGTAGGTGCAAAATGTGCCATGAGTATGCATTTGACCTACAATCGACAGGTAATTATGGAGCTTTTGGAAAAAAGAAAAAATACGTAGAATACGTCTGATGTATTAGGGGTTGTAAAAACGTTTAAAAAAAGAATATAGTAAAAATATACAAAAAATAGACGGTGGATTGAAAAATATCCCCGTCTTTTTTTGTATTTTGCAAAAAAATAATTATATACATCATATGTATTGAATGTAAAAAAATCCGTTGTTATAGTGATGCCATGATCAAACAAGGCGCCTGAAAATATCATAACTGTTTACGAAAATACGTTCATTAGGAGGATTTATTATGAGTGACTTTGTTGCTTCTCCGGAAAGGCTGATCATAGGTGCACTTCTGGGATTTGCGGTATTGTTGTTTTTGATTATCAAGGTTAAGGTGCAGCCCTTTATTGCGATTATGTCATCAGCACTAATCATAGGTCTGGTGGCAGGAATGCCCTTTGATATGATTACAGACACCTTGGCAGAGGGTGTTGGTACTACTTTGCAGACCATAGCGATTCTTATTGGTCTTGGTTCCATGTTCGGAGCAATTTTACAGGTATCTGGTGGAGTTGAGGTAATTGCCGATACCCTGCTTAAGGTATTTGGTGAGAAAAGAGCACCGTGGGCTCTTGGTATTACCGGTTTGATTGTTGGTATGCCGGTGTTCTTTGAATCTGGACTTTTGATCCTGATTCCGGTTGCATTCGGTATCGCAAGAAAAACAGGAAAGTCTGTATTCTGCTATTCCATTCCATTGTTAGCAGGCCTTGCAATCGGCCATGCTTTTGTACCGCCAACACCAGGTCCGGTGCTTGTAGCGGAGATGTTAAATGTAGAGCTTAGTTACGTAATTATCCTTGGTATTATTATCGGAATTCCGGCCATGATTCTGGCAGGACCTGTATTTGGAAGATTTGTGGGAAATAAATATCACTGTGATGTGCCGGCATCCTATTTGGAAAATGAAAAAGAAGCACAGGAAAAAAATGCGGGAAAAAGACCTAATTTTTGGCTGATCGTATGTATCATCCTTCTTCCGTTGATTTTGATTATATTGAATACCTTATCCTCTGTGATCCCATTTATGAAACCGGCACAGTCCTTATTGGAATTTTTGGGAACCCCGATTATAGCACTGTTGCTGTCTACCATTTGTGCGATGCTATTCCTTGGATTACCGGCAGGATTTGATTTGAAAGAAATCACAACGATTATGACAAATTCCTTACATTCCTGTGGAAATATTATTCTGTTAATTTCAGGAGGTGGAATGCTTCGATTTGTGCTTCAAAATTCAGGTATTGGAGAACTCTTTGGAAATTTTGTCGGAGGATTGCCATTACCGATGGTGTTGGTAGCTTTCTTAGTTGCGGCGGCAGTCAGAGTTTCCGTGGGATCTGCTACAGTATCCATGACAATGGCGGCAGGTATTATTGCCTCAATGCCTATGGTTTCAGGACTTTCTCAATTACAGCTGGCAACCCTTACCATTGCAATTGCAGCGGGAGGAACTGCTTTCAGCCATGTGAATGATTCAGGTTTTTGGCTGCATAAATCTTTATTTGAAGTAGATGAAAAGACCAATTTAAAGACATGGACCATTATGGAAACTTTAGTAGGGATGGTTGGAATTATCGGTGCTACCATCGTATGGTTTGTAGTTTCATAAATAGATACTTGTGAAAATAGTTACTTGTGAAAATAGTTCTATTGAGGAAGACAGTTACATTTATCTTAATATCGGGAGGAAGTAAATCATGAATTTAAAAAGTCAGGAAATGCGTAAATTGGCTCCGGAACTTGACCCTTTAAGAATTGGAACCGGATGGAAGAAAGAAGATCTTGGAAAGCCTCAAGTTATGATTGAGAGCACCTATGGAGACAGTCATCCGGGAAGTGGTCATTTAAATATTTTAGTAGAGGAAGTAAGAAAAGGAGTAGAAGAAGCCGGAGGCTTTGGTGCTCGCTACTTCTGCACAGACATTTGTGATGGTGAAAGTCAGGGGACGGACGGAATCAATTATAGTTTGGCAAGTCGGGAAATGATCGCAAATATGATCGAAATCCATGCGAATGCAACACCATTTGATGCAGGGGTTTATTTATCAAGCTGTGATAAAGGAATGCCTGGAAATCTCATGGGTCTTGCAAGGGTAAATATTCCGGCGGTTGTCGTACCGGGAGGAACCATGAATGCGGGTCCTGAGATGCTTACCTTAGAGCAGCTTGGAATGTACAGCGCAAAATATGAGCGTGGGGAAATTGATGAGTCGAAACTTGATTGGGCAAAATGTAATGCCTGCCCGAGCTGTGGCGCCTGCTCCTTTATTGGAACGGCATCCACCATGCAGATCATGGCAGAAGCTTTGGGACTTGCACTCCCCGGAAGTGCACTGATGCCGGCTACCAGCCCGGATCTTCTTGCATATGCGAGAGAGGCCGGAAGGCAATCGGTAAAATTGGCCCAGACAGAAAATATGTGTCCTGGCGATATTGTAACGATGGAAAGCTTTGAAAATGCCATACTTGTGCATGCCGCAATTTCCGGAAGTACAAACTGTCTCTTACATATTCCGGCAATTGCCCATGAGTTTGGAATAGAAATTACCGGAGATACTTTTGACCGTCTTCATAGAAATGCCAGATATCTTCTGGATGTGCGTCCGGCAGGAAAATGGCCGGCAGAGTGCTTCTATTATGCCGGTGGAGTGCCGGCTATCATGGAAGAAATCAAACAACATCTGCACCTTAACGTGATGACAGTTACCGGAAAAACTCTTGGAGAAAATCTAGATGATCTGAAAAAGAACGGATTCTATGAGAAATGTGATAAATGGCTTCAGGAATTTGGAAAAAGATATGGGATTCAGATTTCTAAAGAAGATATCATTCGTCCTTATGAAAAGGCGATCGGAACGGACGGAAGCATTGCGGTATTAAGAGGAAATCTTGCACCTGAAGGCGCTGTGATCAAACATACCGCCTGCCCAAAAGAAATGTTTAAATCTGTTCTTCGGGCAAGACCATTTGACAGCGAAGAAGAGTGCCTGGATGCGGTTTTGAAGCACAAAGTAAAAAAAGGCGATGCGGTATTTATCCGTTACGAAGGTCCGAAGGGAAGTGGTATGCCGGAAATGTTCTATACATCTGAGGCGATCAGCAGTGATAAAGAATTAGGAAAAAGTATTGCATTGATCACAGATGGAAGATTTTCAGGTGCATCTACAGGTCCCGTGATTGGCCATTGTAGTCCGGAGGCTGTAGATGGAGGACCTATCGCCTTGGTGGAAGAAGGAGACCTCATTGAAATCGATGTAATGGAACGGAAGCTTAATATTATCGGAATTGCCGGTGAAAGAAAAACACCGGAAGAAATCGACGAAATATTAAAGGAGCGACGTGCAAACTGGAAGCCGAGAGAACCCAAATATAAAAAGGGAGTGCTCAGACTGTTCAGTCAGCATGCTGCCAGTCCTATGAAGGGTGCATATCTGGAATTTTAGCCGGAAAAGGAATGAATTATGGAACAGCAAAAAATAAAAAAACATAAATTTATAACTTTGGGAGAGATTATGCTGCGTCTGACTCCTCCGGATTGCGAGAAAATACGAACTGCTGACTGCTTTGAGGCAAGATATGGAGGCAGTGAGGCAAATGTGGCACTTTCTTTGGCAAATCTTGGGATCGATAGTTCCTATTTTAGCGTTGTGCCGGATAACAGTCTAGGAAAAAGTGCAGTGCGAATGCTAAGGAGCAATGATGTAGATTGTACATCCGTTGTTTTTAGTACACCAGAGGAGACTCCCAGTCATAGACTTGGGACCTATTATCTGGAAACCGGATATGGAATTCGTCCCAGTAAAGTAATCTATGACAGGAAACACAGTGCCTTTGATGAATATGATTTTTCACAGATCGATCTGGAGCAGCTGTTAGATGGATATACATGGCTACATTTGAGTGGGATTACCCCTGCTCTTGGAGTCAGACATAAAAAAATGATTCTGGATTGTCTGAAACTGGCGAGAGAGAAGAAAATGACCGTGAGTTTTGACGGGAATTTCCGCAGTACCATGTGGAGCTGGGAGGAAGCCAGAGATTTTTGTACCGAATGTCTTCCATACATAGATGTACTTATGGGAATTGAGCCCTATCATTTATGGAAAAATGAAGAAGATCACAGTGCAGGAGACATCAAAGATGGAATCCCATTTCAGCCGGACCTGGAACAGCAGGCAATGGTTTTTGAAGCCTTTGTAAAAAAATATCCAAATATAAAATGTATTGCAAGGCATGTTCGGTATTCTAAGAGTTGCAGTGAAAATAGTTTGAAGGCCTATCTGTGGTATCGGGGAGAAACTTACGAGAGCAGGAAGCTAACCTTTCATATTTTGGACCGGGTAGGCGGAGGAGACGCATTTGTCAGTGGAATTATCTATGCATTGATGCAGAGCTATACACCGGAAGATATTGTGAATTTCGGTGTTGCCAGCAGTGCCATCAAACATACTCTTCATGGAGATGGAAATATTACAGATGATGTATCTTTGATCCGCCATGTGATGCAGATGAATTTTGATATTAAAAGATAAAGAGGATAAATCATGAAAACGATAGAAGAACAGTTTGAAGCGTTTGGCGTTGTGCCGGTTGTGGTTTTGGAGAAAAAAGAGGATGCGCTTCCCTTGGCAAGAGCATTGGTTCAGGGAGGACTTCCCTGTGCAGAGGTGACATTTCGAACAGAAGCAGCAGCGAAATGTATCGAGCTAATGTCCCGGGAGTACCCAGAGATGTTGGTGGGGGCTGGAACAGTGCTTACCACAGAACAGGTAGACATTGCAGTAGAATCCGGAGCAAAATTTATCGTAAGCCCCGGTTTTGATCCTGAGATCGTGGATTATTGTCTTGGAAAAAATATACCGGTATTTCCTGGATGTATTACCCCTTCCGAGGTGGCACAGGCTGTAAAACGCGGATTAAAAATAGTAAAATTCTTCCCGGCTGAACAGGCAGGAGGCGTTCCTATGATAAAATCAATGGCAGCTCCTTATAACAATATCCGTTTTATGCCAACAGGTGGAATCAACCTTAAGAATCTGGAAGCATATTTGTCTTGTGATAAGATTCTTTGTTGTGGAGGTAGCTGGATGGTGAAAGGAGATATGATTCAAAAGGGAGAATTTGAAAAAATAGAAGCCCTTGTAAAGGAAGCAAAAGAAGTGGCGGATGAAATCCGAAATTAGCATTGTTAAAAGCATTGCTTTGCATCTTCATTAGACGTACAATATATAAAGTTAAGCTTAGAATTTGCGAGAATGGCATATATAATGGAGGAATTAGAACGTGACTGCGGAAAATGAAATGCAAGGCAAAAAAGAGTTGCCGGTTCTTAGCGGGGAGCTGGCGCTGTTATGGGTAATAGTAATGAATAGTTTGGGAGTGGTGCTAATGTTATATTCGGGATCTGGAATTTCGGCAATTTCCAGTGTCCCCTATGCCTTTTCAAGAGTATTTACAAAAATCTCCCTCGGAACCTGGACCTATATCTTCCAGGGACTTTTGATACTGACGTTGATGATCATGCGAAAGAGATTTGTTCTTCAGTATCTTTTTAGTTTTGTTGTAGGATTTGCATTTAGCGTGATGATAGATGTGCATAGAATGTGGATCAATATTCTTCCAACTGCGTTGGGTTACCGTGTGATTTACTTCATAATCAGCTATTTCTTAATATGCCTTGGAATCGCTCTGGCCAATCGTTGCAAATTGCCGATCGTTCCAACGGATCTGTTTCCCAGAGAGCAGGAAGATATTACAAAAATAAAATATGCAAAGATAAAGATTGGATTTGATGTTGTTTGCCTTGTGGTAACAGGTCTAATGACCTATTGCGTTCTTGGTCATTTGGAGGGGTTGGGAATCGGAACTATTATTGCTGCATTTACTATGGGAAAAGTGATTGGAATAATTGGTGAGAAATTGGATAAGCATGTGCGATTTGAATCCTTCATGACAAGAAAAAAGCAGATGCGTTAACTTGCTCTTAAATGGATGGAAAAAGACCTGGTAACACAATTAGTTGCCGGGTCTTTTTGCGTCAGAAAAAATGTTTCTTACGTGTAGTTGTATATATAAAATTTGAGAAGCAAATTGTTAAAAATTGTACAAAGAGTATAATTTCTAAAAAAACAATTGCAAATAATTGTGCAATGTGTTAGTATGTGTTTAAGTTAAGAAAGTAATTAAAGAGAGAAGCCGTGATAGGAGAGCGAATGATTTTGGTAGCCGATAGGCTGTCATTGAGACGCTCTTTTTTTATTTATTTCACAGCGGTTAAAAGGGGTTAGAAATGAGTAGTTTTTATGAAGCAGTGGAGGAAAATCCAATCATTGCAGCTGTCAAGAATATGGAAGATCTTGAGATTGTCTGTTCTCTGGAGGATATCCGGGTGGTTTTTATTTTATTCGGAGATGTCTGTTCCATTCGTGAAATTGTGCAGAAGATTAAGGAATCCGGGAAGATCGCCATGGTGCATGTGGACCTTATCAATGGTCTTAGCAGCAAAGAGATCGTGGTAGATTTTATAAAAAAGAATACTGAGGCAGACGGAATTATTTCTACAAAAGCATCTTTGGTAAAAAGAGGAAAGGAACTTCAAATGTTTACGATCCTCAGATATTTCCTGCTGGATTCCATGGCATATGAGAATATTAAACAACAGCAATATTCAGTGAAGCCTGATTTTATCGAGGTACTTCCCGGAGTGATGCCAAAGGTTATCGAAAAGGTCTGTAAGAAGTCCAAGACTCCTATTATTGCGGGGGGCTTAATCTCAGATAAAGAATCTTTGATGGCGGCTTTATCGGCAGGAGCTATGGCAGTTTCTTCTACGAATCATGACGTTTGGAAGATGTAACGAAGATGTAACTATGTGGCGAAGTGAATGGGGAATATTCACTTTACTATAAAACAAAACATAATTTATTTTAAAGGAGGAAAAAAGGTATGGCAAAGTATGTAATGGCCCTGGATGCAGGTACAACCAGCAACAGATGTATCTTGTTTAATGAGAAAGGGGAGATGTGCAGTGTTGCACAGCGCGAATTTACCCAATATTTCCCACAACCGGGTTGGGTAGAGCATGATGCAGATGAGATCTGGGCAAGTATGCTTGGAGTTGCAGTTGAGGCTATGAATATGATCGGTGCGGAGGCCTCTGATATTGCAGCTATCGGTATTACCAACCAGAGAGAGACAACCATTGTATGGGATAAGGAGACCGGTGATCCAATCCATCATGCAATCGTATGGCAGTGCCGCAGAACTTCTGAATACTGTGACAGTCTGAAAGAAAAAGGACTTACAGACAAATTCAGAGAGAAGACAGGACTTGTCATCGATGCTTACTTCTCAGGAACCAAGGTGAAATGGCTTCTTGATAATGTGCCGGGAGCAAGAGAAAAAGCAGAAAATGGACAGCTGTTATTCGGTACTGTTGAGACATGGTTGATCTGGAAGCTTACAAAGGGGGCTGTTCATGTAACAGATTATTCCAATGCTTCCCGTACCATGTTATTTAACATCAATACTCTGGAATGGGATGATGAGATTCTTGCAGAGTTAAATATTCCAAAATGTATGCTGCCGGAGGCTAAGCCTTCAAGCTGTGTATATGGAGAGGCAGATCCTTCTTACCTTGGTGGACCGATTCCGATTGCAGGAGCAGCTGGAGATCAGCAGTCAGCCCTCTTTGGGCAGACCTGTTTCAATCCGGGCGAGGCAAAGAATACCTATGGAACCGGATGTTTCTTACTTATGAATACCGGTGAAAAACCGATTTTCTCAAAGAATGGTCTGGTAACTACAATTGCATGGGGATTAGACGGAAAAGTAAATTATGCACTGGAAGGTTCTATTTTCGTAGCAGGAGCTGCGATTCAGTGGTTGAGAGATGAACTTCGTATTATTGATTCGGCTCCGGATTCAGAATACATGGCTAAGAAAGTAAAAGATACCAACGGATGCTATGTAGTACCTGCATTTACCGGACTTGGAGCACCACATTGGGATCAGTATGCAAGAGGAACGATCGTAGGAATCACTCGTGGAGTAAACAAATATCATATTATCCGTGCAACTTTGGAATCTCTGGCATATCAGGTAAATGATGTTTTGGAGGCTATGAAAGCAGATTCCGGCATCGACCTTGCAGCCCTTAAGGTAGACGGTGGAGCAAGTGCCAACGATTTCCTGATGCAGACACAGTCAGATATTATCAATGCACCGGTAAATCGTCCACAGTGCGTAGAGACCACAGCAATGGGAGCTGCTTATCTTGCAGGACTTGCTGTTGGATATTGGACAAGCAAAGAGGATGTTATTAAAAACTGGGCCATCGATCAGACCTTTGAGCCAAAGATTTCCGATGAGGACAGACAGAAACGAATCAAAGGATGGAATAAAGCTGTTAAGTATGCTTATGGATGGGCAAAAGAAGACTAGAATTTGTTAATCAAAGGGAAATGAAAAAAGAATAGAAAAAATAGAAAAAAGAATAGTGAACACAGAAAAGTAAACATAGAAAAGTGAAAATAGAAAAGGGGGACTTTATATGTTACCTTATATAGCAGAGTTTATTGGAACTATGATGCTTATTATTCTTGGAGACGGAGTAGTAGCAAACGTGAGCCTTAATAAGTCCGGTATGAAAGGTGCCGGATCTATTCAGATCACACTTGCCTGGGGTCTTGCAGTTTTACTTCCGGCATTTGTTTTCGGGGAAGCTTCGGGAGCTTCCTTTAACCCGGCACTTACGATCGCACTTGCAATTGAAGGAAGCTTTGCATGGTCGATGGTTCCCGGATATGTAATCGCACAGATTGCGGGAGCATTTGTAGGTGCATGTATTGTTTATTTACTTTTCAAAGGACAGTTTGATGCCACAGAAGATCCGGCAACAAAACTTGGCGTATTCTGTACAGCACCTTCTATTGCAAACATGGGACAGAATATTTTCAGCGAGGCAGTTGGAACATTTTTCCTTGTATTTGCAATCAAGGGTATTGGAAATGTGACAGGGCTCTCTACAGGTATTGACAAATTATTCGTATTCGCTATCATCGTTTCGATTGGTATGTCCCTGGGTGGACTTACCGGTTATGCAATCAACCCGGCAAGAGATCTTGGTCCAAGACTTGCACATGCAGTTCTTCCGATCAAGGGAAAGGGTGATTCAAACTTTGGATATGGTCTGATCGTACCGATCATTGGACCAATTATCGGAGCAATTGTTGCGGTATTGTTATATGGAGCAATTCCGTGGTAATTATTTAGAACTAAAAATAGTAGTGGCATGAGATGAGAGAGCCTGACTGGATAATCGCATAGGAGAATGCGTTTATTTGGCAGGCTCTTTTTTCAAAGAATATCAGTGATTAAAGGAGTGATCTGGAAATGTATGATGTAATAATTATCGGGGCCGGTGTATCTGGCGCGGCTACAGCAAGAGAGCTGTCTCGTTATAAAGTGAAGGCATGTGTAATCGAAAAAGAAGAGGATGTATGTTGCGGCACTTCCAAAGCAAACAGCGCAATTGTTCATGCCGGTTATGACGCGGCAGAAGGATCGCTGATGGCTAAATTAAATGTCAGGGGAAATCAAATGATGGAAAAGCTTTCCAAAGATTTGGATTTCCCATTTAAGAAAAACGGCTCCCTGGTAGTGTGCTTAAGTGAGGAGGATATGCCAAAGCTTCAGACACTGTATGACAGAGGAGTCGCAAATGGAGTTAAGGAATTAAAGATCCTTAATCAGGAAGAATTAAGAGAGATGGAACCGAATATTTCCGACGAGGCATGTGGTGCTCTCTATGCACCTACCGCCGGAATTGTATGTCCGTTTAATCTGAATATCGCAATGGCTGAAAATGCCAATGTAAATGGCGTAGAATTTAAATTTGATACAGAAGTTACAGATCTTAAGCCTGTGGATGAAGGCTGGGAGATCCATACAAATCAGGGAGTTTTTAAGACCCGGTATGTAGTAAATGCAGCAGGGGTTTATGCAGACAAGCTTCACAATATGGTCAGCGAGAATAAGATTCATATTACTCCGAGAAGAGGAGATTATTGTCTGTTAGATAAAAGTGCAGGAAGTCATGTAAGCAAAACCATTTTCGCACTTCCTGGAAAATACGGAAAAGGAATTTTAGTTGCACCTACGGTTCACGGCAATCTGATCCTTGGACCTACAGCAATTGATACCATAGATAAAGAAGGTACCAATACCACAAGAGAGGGCTTGGATCAGGTGATCAAAGGAGCTGGGATGAATGTAAAAAATCTTCCGATGCGCCAGGTGATTACTTCTTTTGCCGGACTTCGTGCCCATGAGGATGGACATGAATTTTTGATCGGGGAATTGGAGGATGCGAAAGGATTTATTGACTGTGCAGGAATCGAATCTCCGGGACTTACCAGTGCACCGGCCATTGGAGAAATGGTGGCAGGAATCTTGAAAGAGAAAATGAATCTGGAAGAAAAGGAAGATTTTGTAGCCACAAGAAAAGGGGTTTTAGATCCAAATACGCTGAGTAAAGAAGAGCGGATGGAACTTATTAAAGAGAAACCGGAATATGGAACCATTGTCTGCCGTTGCGAAATGGTTACCGAGGGAGAAATCATGGATGCCATCAACCGCCCTCTTGGAGCAAAATCTCTGGATGGGGTAAAACGCAGGACCAGAGCGGGAATGGGACGCTGTCAGGCGGGATTCTGTTCTCCGAAGACCATGGAAATCCTGGCGAGAGAACGTAAGGTAAGCATGTTTGAGATTACAAAATCCGGTGGAGATTCAAAAATTGTCACAGGTATTAACAAGGATTCGTTATAAAAAGGGAGGCATTGCATCATGAGAGCTTATGATATTGTTGTCATTGGAGGAGGACCGGCAGGACTTGCGGCTGCAATTTCGGCGAAAAAAAGCGGAGTGGACAGTGTCCTGATCCTGGAGAGAGATAAGGAACTCGGGGGCATTTTGAATCAGTGTATCCACAACGGTTTTGGACTTCATACCTTTAAGGAAGAGCTTACAGGACCGGAATATGCAGGAAGATTTATCGATCAGGTAAAAGAGTTAGATATTGAATATAAGTTAAATACCATGGTTATGGATATTAGTCCACAGAAGGTGGTTACGGCTATGAACCGTCAGGAGGGACTTTTCGAGATCCGGGCAAAGGCCATAGTTCTGGCTATGGGATGTAGAGAAAGGTCCAGAGGAGCCCTTAATATCCCGGGATATCGTCCGGCAGGAATTTACTCAGCCGGTACCGCCCAACGTCTGGTAAATATCGAAGGCTACATGCCCGGACGGGAAGTTGTGATCTTAGGTTCCGGTGATATCGGTCTGATTATGGCGAGACGTATGACCTTTGAAGGGGCAAAGGTAAAGGTAGTTGCGGAGCTGATGCCTTATTCCGGAGGATTAAAGAGAAATATTGTGCAGTGTCTGGATGACTATGGTATTCCGTTGAAGCTTAGTCATACTGTAGTAGATATTAAAGGAAAAGAGAGACTTGAGGGCATTACCCTGGCACAGGTAGACAGCCACGGAAAACCGATTCCCGGAACTGAGGAAGAATATAGCTGCGATACCTTGCTTCTTTCTGTAGGACTGATTCCGGAAAATGAGATTTCCAGGGGCATGGGCGTGGACATGAATCCGGTTACTTCAGGACCGAAGGTAAATGAAAGCCTGGAGACCAGTATCGAAGGCGTGTTTGCCTGTGGAAATGTACTTCATGTTCATGATCTGGTTGACTTCGTATCAGAGGAAGCAAGAACTGCAGGAAAAAATGCAGCGCAGTACGTAAAACAGGAGGATGCATCCAGATCTGATGGAAAAGAGATTCAGATGAATCCGGTGGACGGGGTTCGTTATACGGTGCCTGGAAGCATTAATGTAGACCGGATGGATGAGAATCTTACGGTACGTTTCCGTGTAGGCGGCGTCTATAAGAACTGCTACATCAGCGCTTATTTTGATGATGAGAGAGTGATCCACAGAAAACGACCGGTAGTTGCGCCTGGGGAAATGGAAGAGATTAAGTTAACAAAAGATCAGCTTTTAAAATATCCTGATCTTAAAACCATTACAGTAAAGATTGAGGAGGCCTAGACAATGGAAGAGAGAAATTTAACCTGTATCGGCTGTCCCATGGGCTGCCCTCTTACAGTTGTAATGAATGGAAATGAAGTCGTAAGTGTTACAGGAAATACCTGTAAACGCGGAGATGTTTATGCGAGAAAAGAAGTGACGAATCCAACAAGAATCGTAACTTCTACAGTTCGGGTGTCCGGGGGAAGCATCGATATGGTATCGGTGAAGACGAAGGAAGACATTCCGAAGGAAAAGATTTTTGATTGTGTGAAAGCGTTGAAGGAAATTGAAGTTCCGGCTCCGGTGCATATTGGAGATGTGGTTCTTGAAAATGTTGCCGGGACGGGAGTGGATATTGTAGCGACGAAGAATGTTGAATAAATAGATGTGGGGTATTGCCCGAGAGGATTGGTGCGAGGGACGCGGCGCATGGAGCGAGATAGGTCTGTCACAAACAGCTGCGTTTCCTACTCGCTGCACGCGCTGATCCGCTCGGGCTCCTGTGCAAACTCGCCCCAAAAAGCGGGGCTCAGACAAGCACCCGCCCTCGCTACTAGCGTGCACCTCCTGACGGAAGCCTCGCAATCGTTTGTGACAAACCTATCTCGCTCCCTGCTTCGCTGTATACGCCAAAAGTTTATGTCTCATCGGTCAATGTAATAGATAAGAGGAACGTGTTGTCTTACTTATTCTACTAATATTTCCTCTAAAAGGCGGATGGCTTCTTTGATTTCTTCGTTTGTGGCGTCGGTGTAGCGAAAGACGAGGATGTGCTGGTAGGCTTCTTTGTTTTCTCTGCAGTATTCGGAGAGACATCGGATGTTGACTCCGCTTTTTTTTGCTTCTGCGATTAATGATTCATCGCTGATCTTTGTTTCGATTTTTACTAGGAAGTGGGTGCCGCTTTTTCCTCCGTGGATCTGGGCTTTGGAGAATACGGGGGATTCTTCTAAGGCTTTTAGGAGTCTGGCTCCCTGTTCTTTGCAATATTTCTTCATTCTTCGCATGTGGCGTTCGAAATGTCCGTCTTCTATGAATTTCGCTAAAGCATACTGTTCCATGCTACATACGGAATTGGAGTAGACACTTGCGATTTTCTTATATTTTTCCATTAATTCTTTTGGAAGTACCATATAGCTGATGCGGATGGAGGGTACCAGGCTTTTGCTGAAGGAGTTTAGATAGATGACTCTGCCGTTTGTGTCTCCGCATTGAATGGCAGGAGCTAATCTGGCATCGTAGCGATATTCGCAGTCGTAGTCGTCTTCGATGATGTAGCGGTCGGGTTCTTTATTTGCCCAGGTTAACAACTCCTCCCGACGTCCTTTGGACATGGTAACACCTAAGGGAAAATGATGCTCCGGGGAGGTGTGAATGATCTTTGCCCCGCTATCTTCTAAATCTTTAATCTTTATTCCATCTTCATCCATAGCAATACAGTTCCATTTGAGAGAATAATCCTCATAAATATGGCGAATCCTTTGATAACCGGGATTTTCCATGGCATACATGGCATCTTTTGGCAGAATTTTATAGAGCCGTCCAAAGAGATATTCGATGCCTGCTCCAATGACTACGCATTCCTCGTCTACATTCATTCCCCGACTTCGATATAGATAATCAGCGATGGCCTTTCTAAGAGACTTGATTCCTCTGTAATCTGCTTTTTCTAAGAGTTCCCCGTCATACTCCGTCAAAACCTCCCGCAGGGTTTTCTTCCATATAGATATGGGAAATTTATCGCACACCAGCTTGTGGGCGGTAAAGTCTACGATATATTCTTTTTCCTGACATACACGCTTGTTTGTTGACTTTTTTTTCTGTTTTACATCATCCTCATATACTTTAGCAACAAAATAGCCTTTCTTTTCTTTTGAATGAATAAAGCCTTCTGCTAAAAGCTGCTCGTAGGCATTCATGACCGTCCGTACGCTGATCTGATTGTCCTTGGCGAATTCGCGTTTCGATGGAAGCTTTGTGCCCTGGATGAGTCGTCCGTTTAAAATATCTTTTTTTAAAGAAGTATAGAGAAATTCATAAAGTGTTTGATCCTTTCGATCTGTAAAATCATAGATTAACATAAACCGTTCCATCCTTTCTCTTTTTAATGATTATAAGGGATGACAGGGAATGTTTGAAAATAGGGATTTTCTATGTGGGTATTCTTTTTTTCTGTTATAATCAATCTGAAAAAGGAGTTTTAGAAAAAGGAGTTTGAAGGAGGCTAATATGAAAAATCAAACAATTAATTCTAAGAAAGCGGTTATGGTGGGCTGCGGTTTCGTTGGTTCTGCATCGGTGTTTGCCCTGATGCAAAGTGGAATGTTTACGGAGATTGCGCTGATCGATGCCGATGAGAAAAAGGCTGAGGGTGAGGCTATGGATATCAGCCATGGAATCCCTTTTGCCAGCCCTATGAAGATTTACGCAGGAACTTATGATGACGTGGCAGATGCGGCTATTGTTATTATTTCCGCAGGGGCCGGTCAAAAACCGGGAGAGACCAGACTGGATCTGGTTCATAAGAATGTGGCCATTTTTAAATCGATTATTCCTGAGATTGCAAAGAGAAATTTCGCAGGTATTTTACTGGTAGTATCGAATCCGGTAGATATCCTTACTCAGGTGGCTGTAAAGTTATCCGGCCTTCCGGAGAATCGTGTCATTGGTTCAGGAACTGTGCTTGATACTGCAAGACTTAGATATAAGCTTGGTGAGCATTTGGAGGTTGACAGTCGAAGCGTTCATGCATTTATTGTTGGAGAGCATGGAGACAGTGAGGTTGTAGTATGGTCCTCAGCCAATGTATCCGGTGTTCCGTTAGGTGAAATGTGTGAGATGCGTGGACATTACAAGCACAAGGAAGATGCAAAGGAAATTGCAGATGCAGTTAAGAATAGTGCCTATGAGATTATCAATAGAAAACATGCCACTTATTATGGAATTGCTATGTCTGTTAAGAGAATCTGTCAGGCTATTATGAGAGATGAAAAGTCCATCCTGCCGGTTTCTCATATGATCCATGGTATTTACGACATCGAAGGAATTTCTCTCAGTATGCCTGTAATCGTAGGTGCTGACGGTGTGGAGTCCGATATGCCGATTAACCTAAATGGGGAGGAAGCATTGAAGCTTAAGGAAAGTGCCGATGCCCTGAAGAATATTATAGATAGTATTGAACTGTAAGTTGCTTTTGAAAAAATTAAAGGAAATCGCCGAATTATGAATTGTAAAGATATCATAGAAATGCCAGAGTTTCAGAAAGTGCTGAAATTAAAAGCAGGAGAAGGCGGACTAAAAAATTCTGTACGCTGGATTTATTTCGCAGACTGCTTGCAGTGTGTGAAACGGGAATATCGAATTGAAGATTATATTCATGGCGGGGAATTTGTGGTGCTGACCAACGAAAGTGTCACAAAGGACAGCGAGAAACTGATGCCCCTCATTTGCCAAATGTGGGAACATGGGATTGCAGCTCTGGGAATTAATGAGGGGCAAATTCCTGCAGAACTTTTAGCATATTGCGATGAAAAGGCATTGCCCTTATTCGAGCTTCCGGAAATGTTCCCATTAATTGACCTTTCTCAGATTATGTGCAGGAGACTGGTGCTTGAGGAGAATGACCGCAACGGTGCCGAACAGCTTTTTGCGTCGATGTTAGATGCGGAGCATATCAGCAGAGACCGGGTCATGGCACAGGCGAGACGTTTGAAAATCGATTTGGAAGGAAGCTTCTGTGTAGCGGAATTTGCTTTTGAATATAGCAAGGAAGGACTGGAAAAAGAAGACTTTCAGGCTCTGGAACAAAGTGTCAGCCGGATCATTCATACAGAGTTTTCTTTCTTTATCAATGAGGAAATTTTGATTTTGCCACAAGCAGGTTCCTTCTTGACTTTGATAACGGTCTCCAGGCTTTCGAATCAGGAGATTCAGGAAATCCTTGGTCAGATTATCGAGCGGGTAGAGAGAGAACTTGACACGAATTTAAAGGTTGGTGTAGGAAATCCTGCTGTTTATCTGGATGAGGTGAAACGCAGCAGAAATGAAGCTTCCGCCGCAATCCGGGCAGCAGTCACCACCCATATGCCCGGAAGGATTTTCTTTTACAGGGATCAGGGAATCTATACCCTGATCTCCCATGTGGATGATGACAGGATTCTAGATGCCTATGTGAAAACCCAGTTGGGGAATCTATTGCGATACGATGAGCTAAATGGGGGAAATCTATGTGAAACTTTGGAGAATTATCTGGTCCACAATTGCAATTCTAAACGGACTGCAGAGGATATGTTTATCCACCGAAATACCCTGAATTACCGTATGAAAAAGATAGGGGAACTCTTAGATTGTGACTTTGAAGATCTGGATAAATGCCTGGCTCTTAAGCTGGCATTTTCCATTATGAAATACCGGGATCGATAGGCGATTGTGCACGGTGCACAAAAAAATAGGTTCTTTGGCACATTGATTTTGTGGCCGAGAATGCTATAATCTAGCTAAATCAAAAAACAACAAATCCATAAATAACGACAAAGGTGTCAGATCTCGTATCTGGCACCTTTTGTTATGCTTAAAAACAAAGGAGGATCATTCCATGACAACAGCAGAATTAGCAACAGCATTACCGGAAATCGTAACAGCACAGGTACCGGGACCAAAGTCCCAAGAACTTCTTGACAGAAGAAATGCAGCCATTCCACAGGCTCTTTGTGGAAAGACATATCCAATCTGTATCAAGCAGGGTGCAGGTGCAATGTTTGAAGACCTTGACGGAAATAAGATTCTTGACTGGGTCGGAGGTGTTGGTGTACTGAACATCGGTTACTCTCATCCGGAAGTTATTGAGAAAGTAAAAGCACAGACAGAGAAATATTTCCATACCATCTTTAATGTATATGTACATGATGGATATGTAGCATTGGCAGAAAAATTAAATGAGATCATGCCATGCAAGGGTGATGTTAAGAAAACTTATTTTGCAAACTCAGGAGCAGAGTGTGATGAGAATGCAATTAAGATTGCTAAGGCTTATACAAAGAGAAACGGAGTGATCTGCTTCACAGGAGCTTTCCACGGAAGAACAAACTTAACTATGGCTCTTACAGCTAAGAAGGCATACGCGCAGGGAATGGGACCTTTCCCGGCAGGAATTTACCGTGCACCTTATCCATATTTGTATAGAGCACCAAAGGGATATACAGAGGAAGAAGCAATTCAGTACTACATCAATGAGCTGAACCGTGTATTTGATGAGGGAGCTCCGGCAAATGAAATCGCTTGTATCATCGTTGAGCCGGTAGAAGGTGAAGGTGGATTCATCCCAGCTCCAATCGAGTGGGTAAAAGCAGTTCGCAAGATCTGTGATGAGAAGGGAATCCTCTTAATCGCAGATGAGGTTCAGTGTGGTAACTGCAGATCCGGAAGATATTACGCATCTGAGTATTGGGCAGAGGCTGGTGCAGCACCGGATATTATTGCAACAGCAAAATCTCTTGGAGCAGGTCTTCCGATTTCAGCTATCACAGCAAGAGCAGAGATCATGGATGCAGCTCCTGCAGGAACCATCGGTGGTACTTATTGTGGAAATCCGGTATCTTGTGCAGCTGCACTTGCTGTTGCAGATATTATGCAGAGAGATGATTATGCAGGAAAGGCTAGACATATCGGAGAAGTTGTAATTAATCGTTTCAAGGAACTCCAGGAAAAATATCCTGTAATCGGAGATGTAAGAGGTCTTGGAGCTATGATCGGTGTAGAACTTGTAAAAGACAGAGAGACCAAGGAGCCGGCTACAGAAATCGCAGCAAAATTTGTTCAGATCGCTATGCAGAAGGGACTTCTTCTTGAGAACTGCGGTAGCGCAGGAAATACTATCCGTTTCCTTGCTCCACTGACTATGACTGATGAGCAGATGGAAAAAGGACTGGAAATCTATGAAGAGGCACTGAAAGAAGCTATTGAAGCCTAAGGGCATAAATAAAGGAGAGAGTGCGTATGGAGCAAAAATCGAAATTTGACAAAGTAATGGGTTCCTGGGACATACTTGTAATTGCCTTTGGAGCTATGATCGGTTGGGGCTGGGTTATTAACTCCGGAGACTGGATCACTACCGCAGGTTTTGCAGGAAGTATGTTGGCTATGCTCATTGGTGGAGTTATGGTATTCTTCGTAGGTCTTACCTATGCAGAGCTTACCTCAGCAATGCCTCAGTGTGGTGGAGAACATATATTTAGTTACAGAGCCATGGGACCTACAGGATCCTTTGTATGTACCTGGATGATCATTCTTGGGTATGTGGCTACGGCAGCTTTTGAGGCAACCGCGTTGCCAACGGTTATTACTTATCTGTTCCCGAACTTTAATCAGGTTTACTTGTATACGATTGCCGGAAGAGATATTTATCTTACCACTATCTTGCTTGGTGTGGGAGTATCCATCCTCATCACTTACGTAAATATGAAGGGTGCAAAAACCGCTGCAACACTTCAGACCGTATTGACAGCAATTATTGCTATTGCCGGAATCCTACTAATCGTTGGATCTGCTGTAAATGGGGATTCAAGTAATATTACAGGACAGATGTGGGAGAGCGGTGCAGGAAATACCGTGGGAAGCGTCTTTAAAGTTGCTTGTATGACACCTTTCCTTTTTATTGGATTTGACGTTATTCCTCAGGCGGCTGAGGAAATTAACGTTCCTTATAAGAAAATCGGAAAGATTATGCTTCTTTCTATTTTCCTTGCAGTTGCATGGTATCTGCTGATTGTATTTGCAGTATGCTACATCATGCCACAGAGTGCCATTGCACAGGAGATGAATTCTCAGAATGGTTTGGTTTCAGCCAAAGCGATTGAAGTGGCATTTAATTCTCCTTTGATGGGCAAGGTTCTGATCATCGGCGGATTATGTGGAATCATTACTTCTTGGAACTCCTTCTTATTAGGAGGAAGCCGTGCCCTTTACTCTATGGGTGAGTCTTTGATGATTCCGGAAGTATTTGGAAAACTCGGAAAAAATAAAACACCGGAAGCAGCCATCATTCTCTGTGGAATCGCTTGTGTTGCAGCACCTTTCTTCGGAAGAGGCGTTCTGGTATGGTTGGTAGATGCAGCCTCCTTTGGATGTGTCGTTGCCTATATGTTTGTATCTATCTCTTTCTGTATTTTAAGAAAGAAGAGACCGGATATGGACAGACCTTATAAAGTAAAAAATGGAACCTTTGTTGGAGTAATGGCTGTGGCCATGGCAGGATTTATGGCACTCTTATACATTATCCCGGCATCCTTCTCCGCAGCCTTAGTATGGCAGGAGTGGATCGTAGTAGGAATCTGGTTGGCTCTTGGAGTATTTTTCTATGCTTACTCAAAGAAAAAATATGGTTCAGAATTTGGCCGTGATATCTTTATTGTAGATGAGACAAAAGATTCTGAAGACGAGGCTGTGGTACTTCCGAATGCAAAATATCCGGGCAGACACTTTGTTGTTACTGTAGGATGTGAATACGGAAGCGGTGGTCCGGAGATTGCCAAGATGATCGCTGACTATTTTGGCATCGAATATTATGACAGAGACCTTGTAGACAAGGTTGTTCAGGAAATCGGCGTAGATAAAGATTTGGTTGAGGAAGCAGATTCAAAGATCGGCGTCAGATATGCCTTTGACACTACCTATGGAGTGCGTTATGCAAATCTTTCCAACCGTGTTATCGATGCTCAGTTTGAGACTATCAGAAAATTTGCAAAGAATTCCTGTGTCATCGTTGGACGAAGCAGTGATTATATTCTAAAAGGTACAGAAGATGTAATGAATGTATTTATCTATGCACCGAAAAAGGATGAGATTGCAGCTGTTATGAAGCGAAAGGGTGTAAACCAGAAGAAGGCCGAGGAAATTTGGGAGCATAAAGAAAAATCTCAGCATGCAAGACATGAGTATATTACCGGTAAGAAGCGTGGTGACAGACATACCCGTGACCTTTTGGTAAATAGCAGTCTCCTTGGATGGGAAGAAACTGCAAAGTTTATTGAAAGTGTGATCGAGCATCGCTTTGAACTTTCGGATGAAAATCAGGAGAAGGGAGCTTAAGTGCTGATGAAAGCATTTGCAATTAAAACAGAAATCGAAGAATATAATACATTTGAAGAATATGCGGCACAGGCAGAATTAGGACCAAAGGATTTAGTTCTCTGTGGAAAGCATACCTATGACAAATATGTGGAACCACTTTCACTTGATGTGCAGACATTGTTCCGTGAAAAGTATGGAAAGGGAGAGCCTACCGATGAGATGGTAGATGCAATCCTGGACGCCCTTAGAGAAAAAGAATTTGACCGTATTATCGCTATCGGTGGTGGTACTGTGGTAGATATTGCAAAGGTAGTAGCTGTTGCAGGAAAAGAAGATAAGGTGGATGATCTGTATGATCATGTAAGTGAACTTAAAAAAGTGCACCCGCTGGTAATCATTCCTACAACTTGCGGAACCGGAAGCGAAGTTACCAACATTTCCGTTATCAACCGTATCAGCAAGGGCGTAAAGATGGGATTAGCTGCCGATGCTATGTTGGCAGACAAAGCGATTATGATTACAAATATGCTGGATTCCCTTCCGTATAAGGTATTTGCAACCTCTTCTATTGATGCCATGGTTCATGCGGTAGAGTCATTCTTAAGCCCTAACGGATGCAGTATTTCCAGAATCTTCTCAGCAGAGGCTTTGAAGACAATCATCAAGAGCTGGAAGCTTGCAGTAGAAGCTGGCGGAGAAGATGCATGGAAAGCCTATGCGGCAGACTTTTTGAAGGCATCTAACTGGGCAGGAATCGGATTTGGTTATGCAGGATGCGCGGCAGTACATGCTTGTGCTTATCCATTAGGATCTGTTTATCACATTCCGCACGGACAGTCCAACCAGTTAATGTTTAAAGATGTTATGGAAAAATACAAAGAGATTCAGCCGGAGGGACGAATCAATGATCTGGAGGATCTGATTGCAGAGAGTTTGGAAACCGCATCAGGTGATGCCCTTCCTGCTTTGTATGAGCTGATGGATTCTGTATTAAAGAAGGAGCCTCTTAAGAATTTCGGAGTAAAAGAAAGCGACTTGCCTGTATTTGCGGGGGATGTAATAAAGACACAGCAGAGATTGCTGAAGAATAACTATATTCCATTGACAGAAGAACAGGTATTAGAGATTTATAAAGCGGCATTTTAAAATCGAAAATAAAAAAATAATGGCTTATCCGGTAGATTCTTATTGAATCTGCCGGATAAGCCATTTGAGGTTAAAGGTATAAAAGTAGGGTTGATGTTACTAACATTTTATAAATTAAAGACACCACCGCCCCCTAGAATCTGTTATGCTATAAGAAACCGATATCCCAATGTGAATCATCGAGATGCAATTGAAGAATTTTCTAAGAAACTAGAAGATTTTATATCTGTGGACGAAAATATCTGCTCCTTTGAGAGTTGGATGTTAAATACAGATGTGACGTAATAGGAAAGGAGATTTCAAGATGAAAACCGTGATTTTAAATGATGGAAATAAGATTCCGGAGATTGGCTTTGGAACATACAAGTCAACAGATGGATCAGGATATGAAGTGATCTTAGATGCGATTAAGGCTGGATATCGCTCTTTAGATACTGCTCAGTTATATGAGAATGAGGAAGAGGTGGGGAGAGCTGTGAAAGAAAGCGGTATTCCGAGAGAAGAATTTTTCCTTACTTCAAAGCTAAATCGCAATCTTCTTGGATATGAAAGTGCAAAGGCTGAATTCGAAAAAACACTAAAGCGCCTGGGAACTGATTATCTGGATCTGTACTTACTTCACTGGCCAAGAGCCGACTATGGAAAGGCTGGATTTGAGGATTGGAAGGAACTGGATGCAGAAAGCTGGAGAGCCTTAGAGGAACTTCAAAAAGAAGGAAAAATAAGATCCATTGGAGTATCTAACTTCCTGCCTCATCATTTGGAAAATCTGTTAGAGCATGCATCGGTAGTGCCGGCGGTAAATCAATTAGAGTTACATCCGGGATATATGCAGACGGTAGCCTGCGATTACTGTAGAAATCATGGAATTGCATTGGAGGCATGGAGTCCTATCGGCCGTGGCAGATTAAAAGAAGATGTGATCTTAAAAGAATTAGCAGAAAAATACAAGGTGAGTATTCCTCACCTGTGCCTGGTCTTCTTGCATCAGGAAGGTATCATTATCCTGCCAAAATCTTCCAATTTTGAGAGAATGCAAGAGAATATGATCCTGGATGATATTACAATTTCCGAAGAAGACATGTGGAGACTTCGCACCATGCCACAGGCAGGATGGAGCGGAGAACATCCGGACTGTGAAAGAGTTTACTTCTAAAACATCCGGAAGGTGTTTCTGAAATTGCAAAAATAAGAATATAGTTGTACAATAAATTTGTTGAAACATAAAAACATAAATATATAAAAAACATAAAAAACATAAACATATAAATACAGGGGAGCTTGTATAGGCAGGCTGAGAGGAAGTAATGCAACTTCGACCCTAAACCTGATGCGGATAATGCCGTCGTAGGAAGTCATAGAAAAAGATTTTTTACAGGAGTCATCAGGAAAGATGGCTCCTGTTTTTTTGAAGAAGTCGTCGTGAAAGAATATGCTCATACGTATTGTATATGAATTCACTCATGAAAGGAGAAATGAAAGTGTTTCAAAATATGTTAAAAAATGTACGTGAGAGTTGCCCACTGATCCATAATATCACTAACTACGTGACAGTGAATGACTGCGCCAATATACTTCTTGCCTGTGGAGCTTCTCCCATTATGGCAGATGATAAGGAAGAGGTTGCAGAAATCACCAGTATCTGCGCTGGCCTTAATATTAACATCGGTACCCTCAATAAGCGAACCATTGATTCCATGCTCATTGCGGGTAAAAAGTCCAATGAATTAAATCATCCCGTGGTGTTAGATCCGGTGGGAGTAGGAGCCTCCGGGCTTCGGACAGACACAGCAGTAAAGCTCCTGGAAGAAATCAACTTTACTGTAGTTCGAGGAAATATTTCCGAGATAAAAACTCTGGCTCTAGGTAGTGGAACGACCAAGGGAGTAGATGCGGATGTAGCAGATCAGGTGACAGAGGAAAACCTGGATGAAATGGTAGATTTTATAAAAACATTTGCTAAGGAGACCAGAGCAGTCATTGCTGTTACCGGTGCCATCGATATCGTGGCGGATGATAAAAAGGCCTACTGCATTTACAACGGACATCCTATGATGTCCTCCGTAACAGGAACGGGATGTCAGCTTTCCGCTCTGACGGCCGCATTCGTAACAGCAAATCCGAAGCATCCCCTGGAGGCAACAGCGGCAGCGGTTTGTACCATGGGCTATGCCGGTGAAATTGCTTATGAAAGACTTACAGAAATGGACGGAAATGCGACATATAGAAACTATATAATTGACGCAGTATATAATATGACATCTAAAATGTTGGAGGAAGGTGCAAACTATGAAGTGCGATAAAAAAACAATGCTGCTTTATGCAGTGACAGATAGAAGTTGGGTAGGAAAGCAAAGCCTATATGAACAGGTGGAATCAGCATTGAAAGGTGGAGCTACCTGTATCCAACTTCGTGAAAAAGAACTGGAGGAAGAAGAATTTCTAGAGGAAGCCATAGAAATCTCCACATTGTGTAAGAGCTATAGAG